>CALVWX010000006.1 GCA_944368215.1 uncultured Clostridia bacterium
TGCTGTTCAATATGCAGACAGCAATACAGCGGATAAAGAATAAAAAAAGACCGCCGCGGCGTGCGGCAGTCTTTTTTGTGCGCATATGCTATAATAATATAACCCCGTCGCCTGCGGAAAAACCCGCGGCGCGGCAATGCAGAAATTTATGGCCGATATCAAAGAAATCGCAAAAATTTTATCGCCCTCCAAACAGCCGGACAAGAATTTTTATCTCGACCTTCTGGATGAAAACAAGCAAAAGCTGTGCGAGGAGGAGCATTTAAGCGCCGTGCTCGTCATGCTCAAGGCAATTTACGTCAAAAAGTTGCTCGACGGCATAAAAGCCTCCGCGGCGGAAAGGGACGCGCTCATGCACGGCCCCGATTATAATGCCGAAAAATACCGCCGCGTGCTCGAACTAAACGCGCAGATAGCCGAAGACAGGCAAAAGGTGGACAGCTATAAATGCTTTTTCGTCGAACCCTATTTCGCGCGCATGGACTTGTACGACCCCAAGGACGGCTATAACAGTTATTATATAGGCAAAAAGGGGGACGAGGGGCTGGAAATCGTAGACTGGCGCGCCCCGCTCGCCCGCAAATATTACCAGAAGAGCCAGCTTAAATTTTCAATCAACCAATTCGATTACAAGCTCATCCTGCGCCGCGCGTTGCGCGTGCACAACGGCAAACTTTTAGGCTTCCAGAACGAATATCTCTGCCTCGACGATTATCTAACCAAAGAGGAGATAGGCGGCAGGGACGAATCGGTCATCTTCGACCCCTTCCTGAAGGACATTTTAAAGAGCCGCAAGGAAAAGCAGGAAATCTGCGACATAATCGAAACCATTCAGGAGCAGCAGTACGACATCATAACCGCGCCCGAACGCGCGCAGTTTGTCGTTCAGGGCGTAGCAGGGTCAGGCAAGACCATGATTATGCTGCACAGACTTTCGTACCTCATGTACAACGATGAAAGCATAAAACCCTCCAACGTCCTCGTAATCACGCCGTCAGATTCCTTCAACGCCTTTATAGACGAGCTCGCGCAGGTTCTCGAGCTCGAAAAGGTAAAAACTTCCACGCTCGACAGCTATTTTGTAAACCTTTTAAAGAGCGCGGGCATAAATTTAGAGGGCAAGGTGGATTACCACGCACAGATAAACGGCGATTACCTGCAATACATTTATTCGCCCCGCTTTGCGGCGGACGCGACAAAAAAATTGCAAAAAATCTATTCCGCCGTGCGTTCCATGCTCTCGCGCGAGGTGGGGGGAGAGCTCATTGACAGCGTAATATCCTCCGCCGAAAATCAGATGGCCGAATACGAGCGCATCAAAAACGCGTCCCTCCGCGTCCGTCGCTGCGTGCTCGGCGAAATAAAGGAAAAGCCCGACGGCGGCCTTTATTACACCAAGCAGATGCGCGCACTCTTCAACGCCGTGACCGACGTCAAGGAGTTCCTCGAACTCAACGACGGCGAAAAGCGCATGGACAACAACTTTTATTTTTACCGCCAGCTGCTGTCCTTTTACAAATCCCTGCGCTTCATACGCCGCTACGGCGAAAAAATCTGTCTTTCCGCCGTAGAGGATTTAAAATCGCTCGAAGCGACGGTCGAAAAGGAAATATTTGACCTCAAGCGATATAAAATAAATATAGGCGGCAGGGAGGAGTATACCTATCCCGACAGAATAGCCAAGCGCGGCGAACTTAAAGAAGAAATTGCCTCGGCAATATCCCGCGTTGAACGCATTTTATCGGGCTTTGCGGCCGCATTCGATTTTGCCGACGTCGCCCGCGGCGAAGGTTACCTCGTTCACATAGGCAAGTGTGAGGACACCGTCGACCTCGCCCGCTTTTTCTATAAGGAAATAATCAAAACAATCAAAACGCGCTACGGCGTATCCAATAAAATGATGTGCAGTGCGGACATATTTGCGCTCTGCTCAATTCTCGCGGCGATAGGTTACGACCTGTCCCCCAAATATTCCTTCGTCTTCGTCGACGAAGCGCAGGACATATCACCCGCCGAATATGCCGTGATAAGATACGTCAACGGCGACGCGTGCTTCAACGTGTTCGGCGATTTAAAGCAGAATATCACGCCCTTCCGCGGCGTAAAGGACTGGTCGGAGCTCGGTTACGAAATTTATACGTTGAACCGCAACTACCGCAACACCAACCAGATAGTCGACTATGTATCCGAAAACCTCGGCATCGACATGCAGCCCATAGGTCTGCCCGGCGACGAGGTGGAAAATATCGCCCCCAAAAGCATAGGGAGGTACCTTTCGGATAAAAAGGGCCTGCGCGCCGTAATAACTTCCGAAGCCAACCTTCAAAAATTCACGCGCAAAGCCTACAACGTCGTGCGCGAAAGTGGTGTGATATCCAAATCAAAAATAAACATTATGACGGTGTACGAGAGCAAGGGCCTCGAATTCACCGCCGTCGCCGTCGTCGACGGGGACATGACTGCAAACGAAAAATACATCGCATACACGCGCGCTTTGAAAGAGCTTGCCGTCGTTCGTTGATTTTTCACATTAGTAATGCAGCATAATGCCGAAAAGTAGTAGACTTAGCGCATTTTACGTGCTAAAATAAATTTGCTGTTTATGCGCAATAATGCGCTATCAAAGTATTTAGGAAGAGAACGTTATGGATAAAGCACAGCAGGCCGTACAGCCCGTCAATATCTGCTATTGCGGCAATAAAAAGGTCTTTCCGCAGATACTTCTTTCTGTCCTTTCCGTGGCAAAATTTACTCCGCGCCCCGTTTGCGTGCGTATATTCACCATGGATTTAACCGATGTGGACCAACGCTTCGAGGCCATAACGCCCAACCAGCGCGCCATACTCGAGGACGTTTTGCGTTCCAAGAACGATGACAGCCGCGTCATTCTCGTCGACGCGGGCGAAGAATACCGCAAAAATCTCGTCGGCGGCAAAAACGAAAAGGGCTTTTACACGCCTTATGCGCTTTTGCGCCTTCTCTTCGACAAGTACGATTTGCCGGATAAACTCATCTACCTCGATACCGACACTATGTGCTGCGACGATATAGGCAAACTTTGGGATATTGACATAACGGGCTATGAATTCGGCGCTGCCAAGGATAAAGAGGGGTCTTTCTGGATAAACCGCAATTACTGCAACTCGGGCGTGCTCCTCATGAACATGACCGAATGCCGCGCAACTAACCTTTTGGGCCGCGTACGCGATAAGGTAATGAACAGGCGCATGTTCATGCCCGACCAGAGTTCTTTGAATAAACTTGCAAAGCGCAAGCTGTACCTTCCCCGAGCGTTCAACGAACAGCGCGCCATCCGCCCGGACACCGTAATAAAGCACTTCTGCCGCGGCATGGTGTGGTACGGACCCTTCTTCAGGCTGTATAACTACAAGCAGACGGACAGGGTAAACGTGCACGAAAAGTTACATATTTATTGCTTCGACGACTTATACGAAGAATACGACAGGCTTGAAAAAATTTATAATTTTGAGATTTGACTATGAGTGAAACGAAATACGCGGTAGAGATACGCAACCTTACAAAATCTTACGGCAAAGTCAAGGCCGTAAACGACATATCTTTCAACGTAAAAAGCGGCAGCCTGTTCGCCTTCCTCGGCGTAAACGGCGCGGGCAAGTCGACAACTATAAACATAATCTGCTCAATTTTAGATAAAGATTCGGGCAAAATTTACGTCGGCGGTATGGACCTCGACGAAAACCCGCGCGAAATAAAAAAGAAGATTGGCATCGTCTTCCAGACTTCCGTTTTGGACAAGGAACTCACCGTTCTGCAGAACCTCGAAATCCGCACGGCCTTTTACGGCCTCGATAAAGAGGAGAAGAGGGAGAACATCAAGAATATTATCGAGCTTTTAGAGCTTGAACCCATTTTAAAGCGCCCCGTCAAAAACCTTTCCGGCGGACAGATGAGGCGCGTGGATATCGCCCGCGCAATGGTGCACAGGCCAAAGCTCCTCATTTTAGATGAACCCACAACCGGCCTCGACCCCAAAAACCGCCGCATAGTCTGGTCGCTCATCGATAAAATCCGCACCGAAACGGGCATGACGGTTTTCCTCACCACGCACTATCTCGAGGAAGCCGAGCTCGCCACTTACGTGGTAATCATGGACAAGGGCAAAATCATCGCCCGCGGCACGCCCAACGAGCTTAAAAACGCATACTCTACAGATGTGCTCGTAAGCTACATGAAGAAAAACGAAGATTTCGAAAATCTTCTTTCGCAGGCGGGCTATGAATATTCTTACGACGGCGAAAAGGGCGCCTACCGCATAAAGATAGCCGATACCGCCGCCGCACGCGAAGTAATGTCGCGCTTCCCCCAATACACTTCGGATATCGAAGTGCTCAAGGGCAGGATGGACGACGTGTTCCTGAACGTGACGGGCAGGGATATAACTTTTACGGAGGAAGAAGATGGCGGCAAAAACTAAGACCAACTATCTCGAGCAGCTGTTCAGCCTTACAAAAAGGCATCTCCTCGTATTCATAAACAGCCGCATGCGCGTGTTCTTCACGCTCATGGTGCCCTTTATAATTTTCGTAATCTATATTTTCTTTCTGCGCGATTTAGAGCTCATGACCATAGAACCCGTGCTCGAAGAGTTCAGCCTCAGCATGAGCGACCCCAAACTTCAGAAATATGTCTACACGCTCATAGATTCGTGGATGCTTTCGGGCATAGTGGCAATGTGCACCATAACGGTGTCCTTCCAGATAAACACAATCACGGTCAGCGATAAGGAAAACGGCATCAACCGCGACTTCGCGTCCTCGCCGTTGTCCTCGAACATGCTCATATTCAGCTATTTCCTTGCAAACTTCATTATAACTTTCGTCGTCTGCATGATTTTCCTCGTGGCGTGCTTCATTTACCTCGCCGCGCTCGGCGAACTTATAATGACGTTCACGTCTATTGTAACCGTAATCGGCGTGCTGATATTTGCAACCGTTACGGGCGTGCTGTTCACTGTGTTTATCTGCTCGTTCATCTCGCGCGATTCAACCATGGCCTCGGTAATAACCATCTTTTCCACGGCCATAGGCTTCTTAATCGGCGCATATATGCCGCTGTTTATGATGCCGGACGCCGTTCAGTACGTCTGCGGCTTTATCCCCGGCACGTATTCGTGCGCGCTGTTCAGGTACGCCTTCATGAGCGACGGCATAAACGCCATGGCGGAATACGTCGGCAACCCAGCGCTTATGGAAGAGCTGACGGGCAGTTTCGGCTACAACCTCAACTTCTTCGGCAACGTCGTAACTCCCGCATATCAGGTGCTGGCGCTTACGCTCTTCACCGTGTTGCTCCTGGTGCTCAACATAGTGTTCGGCAAAAAGCTCACGGCCGTCATCGGCGGCATGTCAAAAAAAATCTTCAACAAAAAGAAGAAGGAAAAATAATTTATTCGTATTTTTCGAAAATTGCGGCGGCTGAGCCGCACAATTCGGGATTATATAAAAGCAAGAACCGCCACGCGCATGCAAAGCCTGCGCGTGGCGGTTCTTTAACTTTTTCTTAATATTTTTTTGTCTGCTTATGCGGTGTTGAATAAAGATAATACTTAAGTTTATATTTTTTTCGCTGAGCTGTTGAATATTGCCGGGCTTTGTGCTATAATTGAAGAGTAATAATTTACTCTTTCAAGGATTTTGTATGGCAGCGAACAATAAAAAGAAACCTCAACTCGACTTAATTGAACTCGACGGCGAACTGTTGAATTTTGTTTCGTACGCGACTTATTTCAACCGCATACCGTTGTTCACGACTCTCCGCGTCTATAACAACGGGGAGGAGGATATCGAAAACGTGACGATCGCCCTTTCGGCCGATTGTCCTTTGGTCATGCCCGCAAACATCAGCCTGCCTTTAATCCCCGCGCAGAGCAGCACGGAGGTAAAATCGCCCTCCATTTTCAACCCCAAATTCCTCGCCGACCTCAAGGAAACTCAGGCCTGCAAGATGTTTGTAAAGGTCAGCTGCGGAAAAAATGATATCTGTTCGCTCGCGGCCGACGTAACTGCTCTGCCCATGGATATGTGGAGCGGCATGTCGGGCAACGTAGAAATGCTCTCCGCTCACGTCCGTCCCAAGCTTTCCGACTGCCAGAAGGTTCTGGCCGAGGCGGGATTGCAGTTAAAGACGTGGGGCTTTTCGCAGGAGTGGTCGGGTTATGCCGGCAACGATAAAAATGCCGTGCGCGGCGCCTTTGCGGCAATCTACTCAGCCATACGCAACCTCAATATCGAAAGAGGGGAGGATGCCGACCTTTCACTTCCCACGGTCGTCGGCAACGTCGCCGAAATAGTCGAAGAGCGCATGGCCACCCCCATAGGCATGGCATGTTTTGCGGCGTCCTGCCTCGAGGCGGCAAAACTCAACTCGGTAATTCTGCTCGGCAAAAATAAGATAGGTGTGGGAGTATGGCTTTACGAAAGCTGTTTCACAACAACTCTTCAGGACGATATGTCCGTCATCGAGCGCTACATCGCCGACGGCGTGAACAATCTCGCCATAGTCGACGTGGACGACCTCTTCGCCCACAAAAACGCCAGCTATACAACTTCGGCCGCGCATTTTTCGTCGGCGCTCACGGCGCACAGGTTCGAAATGTGCCTCGATATCAAGCGCTGCCGCATAGGCGGCGTCTTCTCCATGCCCATAAAGGTAAAAAACGGCTCCTCGTACGAAATTCTCGCCGACAAGCAGTTTTCCTACGAAGCCCGCCCTAAGGACATAATCGACCCCGACAAGCTCAATCTCGGCCGCGCGGCCTCCAAGGATAAAAACTGGGAAAGGCGGCTTCTCGATTTGTCGCTCAAGAACAACCTGCTCGCGTTCAGGTTCCGCCGCGACACCATTCACCTGTTGACTTACGACGCGGCCGCCTTCCTCGAAAAGATAAACGACCGCGAAAAACTTACGATACACGCCAACGCAAATCCCATAGAGGGCGCGCTGTACTTTGGCGGCGGGCAAAAGCTCAAAACATTGGCCGAGCTTATAGATATCGAACTCGGCCAGGGTATAGTCCGCGCATATTCCCGCACGGACGCGCTTTTGGAGTCGGCAACCACCCTCATACGCAAGGCGCGCACCACGCAGGAAGAAGTGGGCGCAAACACGCTCTTCATGGCCATAGGCTTTCTGAAGTGGAAGACTTCCGACGAAAAAGAATTCAAATACGCGCCCCTCGTCCTCATGCCCATAAACATGAAAAAGACCAAAACGCAGGGCATAGAGGTGGAGCTTTCCGACGAGTTTCAGGTCAATACCACCCTGCTCGAATTTCTTAAGGTTGAATTCGGCATAGACGTCCGCGGTATAGAGGGCGCTTCGCTCACGCCGTCTGAAATTTTAGCCGTCATCCGCGCCAAGACGGCAAACATGAAGGGCTGGCTTGTTCACGACGACATATATATAGCCCAATTCACTTTCGCGCGCTACGCCATGTGGGCGGACGTCAGAACAAACATGCCCGTCTACAAAAACAACGCGCTCATCGCCAGCCTTCTGTCCAACACCAACAAGCTGGGCGAAAACAAGCTTTCGGGCGTGGACGAGGACGACAGCGACCCCGAAGAAATTTTAACCCCGCTGGCCTGCGATTCTTCGCAGTACGCGGCCATATCCGAATCCGCCAAGGGCACTACCTTCGTCCTGCACGGCCCTCCCGGCACGGGCAAGAGCCAGACAATAACCAACATGATAGCCAATGCCGTCAACTCGGGCAAGCGCGTGCTGTTCGTCGCCGAAAAGCAGGCCGCCCTTCAGGTCGTAAAAAAGCGCCTCGACGAAATAGGCATAGGAGAATTCTGTCTTGAACTGCACTCGGGCAAATCCGCGCAGAAGTCCGAAATCGTGCGCTCGATAGAAAACACCCTCGCGCTAAAGGACGACTATGCCGAAGGCGAAAAATTCACCGCCGACGCGCATAAAATAGTCGACGACAGGAAAAGACTTAAGGCGCCTCTCGCCGCCCTGCACAAAAAGCGCCGCCTCGGCGTTTCGGTGTACGAGGGAATTTTATACTATCTTCAGAACAAGAACGCGCCCGAGCTCGTCAATATCGAATCGACCTTCTACGACGGTTTGACCGCCAAAAAGCTGGCCGATTTCGAAAGCATGCTCTTAACCGCGCAGGCGGCGGCAAAGGAGTGCGGCGGCGTTTACCGCTCGCCGTTCACGGGCGTAAATCTTTCGGCCTGCGACGAAAAAATACAGGCCTCCGTGCTCTGCGCGGCCGAAGTCGTGCTTGCGGAGCTGAGGCACCTCAAAAATTATCTCGGCCTTTTCCTCGATACGTTCAATCAGAAAATTTCGGCGTTTACTTCCAAAAAACTCGAAAGTCTGGTTGAAATCTGCACCGTGCTCAAGGAAGACAGGCTCAAAAATTTCTTCAGCTGCGACGAGAGCGATTTTTATGTATTCTTCAACGCAAACCTGCGCTACGACGCCGAGGTACGCAACTGGTTCAAGCGCTTCAGAAGTCTGCCCGACCTCGGAAAACTTGCCGACAGCATAGAGAGCGAAATAGATAACTGGGGCGAAAATTACCGTTCGTCCAGAGTGCTTCTCGCCGTCATAAAGCGCATAAACCGCTGCGCCCGCATTCCCATGGCCGAAAGCGAGGAGCTGGAATGGATAAAGCGCGCCTACGAAATAGAGCAGGCCCGCCAGAAAATACTCGGTTTCACAAACCTTTCGTCGGCCTTCCTTGGCCTCGGCGGAACGATAAACGATAAAAAGCGCGAAGAATACATGCAGCCCATCTATTCGCTGCACGCAAGTTGCGCCGCCGTATTCATGGATTACAACGGCGACGCCTTCAACAGCGTCTGCGCCCGCGCGGCCGACGGTTACTTAAAGCCGCTACTCACGGGTTTCATCACCGCCGCCGTGTCCTTCGTAAAGGCGTGCGACCATTTCAACGCCGTAATAAAGTGCGATAAAAACATAGTGGGGGAGGACGACCTCTTCGATTATTACAACTCCAAGTGCTCGGCCCTCATCGACAATATCGACATGCTCCCCGCGTGGTGCATGTACAAAGCCACGGCCAAAAAGCTCAACGACAGCGGCTTAACATTCATAACCGACGCCATGGAGTCGGGTCAGATAAGCGGCGAAAAAATTCTCTCCGCCTTCCGCAAAAACGTATACCGCAACTTCATTCAGACAAACATACCCGCGGACGAAAACCTTTCTTCCTTCTCGGCGGCGCTGCTCGATGAAACCGCGCGCGACTTTTCGCAGGTATTGGACGAATTCGCCGTGCTCACCCGCCACCGCATAAGGCACGACCTCATCGCCCGCCTGCCTTCGTCCGAAACCGAAGGCCCGCTCGCGCTCGAGCTCATGGCTTTCAACCGTCAGGTAAAGGGCAACATGCGCGGCTTCAATCTGCGCGGGCTATTCACCGACTTCCCCGAACTTTTAAAAGTCGTCGCGCCCTGCCTTTTGATGAGCCCTTCAACCGTTTCGCAGTATCTTCCCGCCGACCCGGGTCTGTTCGATATGGTAATTTTCGACGAGGCTTCGCAGATGCCCACGTGCGAGGCTGTGCCTTCGCTCGCCCGCGCAAAGAGCGCCGTTATCGTCGGCGACCCCAAGCAGATGCCGCCCACGTCCTTCTTCGTAAACATGGATACCGACGACGAAAATCTCGAAGCGGAGGATCTCGAATCCGTCCTCGACGACTGCCTCGCCCTCGGCATTCCCGAAAAGCATCTCAACTGGCACTACCGCTCTAAGCACGAAAGCCTGATTGCTTTCTCCAACATAATGTATTACTCGTCAAGGCTGTGCACGTTCCCCTCGCCCGACGCCATGGACAGCCGCGTAAAGCTGCACTTCGTCGAAGGCGGCGTTTACGAGCGCGGAGCGTCCAAAATCAACAGGCTGGAGGCCGAAGAGCTCGTCAATGCGGTCATAGCGCGGCTTAAGGACCCCGCGCGCCGCCGCTCGTCCATAGGCGTCGTAACGTTCTCCACACCCCAGCAGGTATATATCGAAAAACTGCTCTCCAAGCGCATAACCGCGGCGGGACTGGAGGAGGCGGCTTACGAACGCGACGAGCCGCTCTTCGTCAAGAACCTCGAAAACGTTCAGGGCGACGAAAGGGACGTTATCTTATTCTCCGTATGCTACGGCCCCGACGCCGCAGGCAGAATTTCCCTCAACTTCGGCCCCCTCAACCAGCTCGGCGGCTGGCGCAGGCTCAACGTCGCAGTATCGCGCGCAAGGGAGGAGATGATAATTTTCTCGTCCATGCGCTATTCCATGATAGACCTCTCTCGCACGACCTCTCGCGGCGTCGCGGGACTTAAGGCCTTCCTCGAATTTGCCGAAAAGGGCAGGACCACTCTCGCCCAGCCTTCGGACGAAATGAGGATAAACAAAACGGGCATCGGCCGCTATATAGCCGCAGAGCTCGCGCCCTACGGCTATGAGTGCCGCACGGACGTCGGCGTGTCAGACTTCAAGATAGACGTCGCCGTCGTAGACCCCAAAAACAAGCACAACTTCATCCTCGCAATTCTGTGCGACGGCACAACCGATTTTTCCGTCAAGGACCGCTCCGTAATGCAGGTTCAGACCCTCAAGCGCAACAACTGGAACGTCATAAGGCTGTATTCCATCAACTTCTTCAACAACCCCAAGCGCGAAATAAAGAAGATAAAGGAATACCTTGATAAACTTACGTCCACCCAGAAGGTCACGGCCAACACCTATAAAAAGTCCTATCGCTTCGCAAAGGTGGAGGAGGCCGCTTTAGAACCCGCCGCCATACTCGGCGGCGAAAACGACGGCGAAATAATAAAGGTCATACGTGCCGTCGTCAGCGCGGAAGAGCCCATCTCCTCGCAGTTTTTAACAAAGCGCGTGCTGTCGCTCTTCGGCATAACCAAATACGGCACCAAGCTCGAAAACAAAATCTGCTCGCTCGCCTCGGCATGTTCCTTCAAGAGCGTGCAGATGCTGGGCAACACCTATTATTACAAGACGGATAAATACGTCGGCTACGACCGTTACCGCGTGGAAAGCGACACTCAGGTGCGCACTTCCGACACCGACTTTACGCCCTTCGACGTAATTTCGCTCATAAAGGCAATTCTTCTCGATAAAGTCAGCATGTATGCGGACGAACTTACGCAGTCCGTCGTAAAACAGCTCGGCGTGCCCCGCGCGTCCGACAAAATGACGGCTTTTGTCAACGCCTGCATAGACGAGGGAGTGGGCGCAGGTCTGTTCATACGCAGCATATCCGACAAGATATCGCTCAGCTGACGATGAAGACGGTTGCAAAAGCAAAAATATTCAACTTCAGGCTGCCCTTCGCCGCCGCGCTTTCTCTCGCGTGCGGCGTGGGGCTGGCTTACTTTTTCGCGCTTTACGGCATTGATTTTTTATGGTTAATTGCGGTTGTCCCCGTGGCGGCCGTAATTTTTATTGCCGTCGACCTGTTCGCCCGCAGCGGCAAAAGCGTAATCTTCTGCCTCATAACAATCTGCTTTCTGTTAGTCGGCGCGGCGTATGCCGCCGCCGTCTTTTCGCACCTTTCAACCCCTGCGCGCATTTCCGAAGGGCTTGCATATGTTTCGGGCAGGGTGGAAGATGTCCGCCGCACTTCGTCGGGCGGTTATTATCTCATTCTCTCGTTGGTGACGGCAGACGGCGTTCCCCTCGGCGGAAAGCTCATAGCTTACCTCGGCGAGCAGGCGGGCGGCGCCGTCGTGCCGGGGTATACCGTCGGCTTTTCAGGTAGCGTAGCGCATTACGACCTCTTTTCCTACGGCGCCTTAAACTACCGCGTCATAAGCGGCGTAAGGTATTATGCAAACATCAACGGCGGCATGGAATACACATACGGCTTTTCGCTCTTCGGAGTCATTCGTTCGGGCATATACGGCATGCTTTTCGATAATCTCGATTACGAAACGGCCGCCGTCGCCTACGCCATGATAACTGGCAGCACGCAGGACATTTCCGAAGGCGCGCTCAACGCGTTCCGCTACGGCGGAGTGTCCCACATATTCGCCGTCTCCGGCCTCAATATAACCGTTCTTTACGTCGTCGTAACGTTTGTGTTAAGGCGCATCCGTTTAAACAAATGGGCGGCGGCTTTTGTCGCGCTCGGCGTCGTCTTCTTTTATACCGGCCTCTGCGGCTTTACGCTTTCGGCCGTAAGGGCGGCAATAATGTGCGCTGTCGCCGCAGTCTCGTCGCTCGCGTTTGCAAAGTACGACGGTCTGAATTCGCTTTCGCTCTCCGTAATAATAATTTTGCTCATAAATCCGCTCAGCCTGTTCGATGTGGGGTTCGTGCTCTCCGTGTCGGCCATGCTCGGCATAATTTTTCTCGGCCCGAATATAAATTATGTTCTCCGCCGCCTGCCTTCGGGCGTAAGGAGCAACATTTCCATGAGCGTGTCTTCGCAGATAGCCACTTTGCCCGCGCTCGTTTTGACCTTCGGCTACATCTCGGGCGCGGGGCTCATTTTAAACATATTAATTTTGCCGCTCTTGTCGTTTTTATATGTGCTCATGTTTGCATGCGTCGTCGCGTGCGCGATAATACCTTCCGCCGCGCCCGTAGTTCTGCCCTTTGCCGCGCTGCCGTTGCAGGCGGTAATAAACTTTTTCGTGCAGTACGGCTTCGAAAATTCTCTGATCTCCGGCTTCGGCGGCTGGTGGGTGTCCGTAATCGCCTTCGCCCTCGTCGCCGTTCTGTCTGATAAGTTCAATTTCTCCCGCTCCTTCCGCGCCGCCGCCGGCGGCGTCTGCGCCGTATGCTTTGCTCTGTGCTGTATGCTCGGCGGCATGGTATTCGGCAGCGAAACGCGCATAGTTGCGGACGGAAGCTACGGCGGAGGCATGGTGCTCGTCCGCTCTCAGTCGGGCACGACTTTAATATTAATCTGCGATACTTACGCGGGCTCAATCCCTTCGTTCGTCAATACCTACGCGCCAGAAGGGGTGGACGACCTCATTATAACCGGCGGCGACGAGTGTGCGGCTTACTATTATGAATGCGGCGTGGCCGCGGACAACGTGTGGCTTCCGCCGTCATCTATCAACCTCGGCGGGCTCGACGGCGCGCAGGCACATTACGAACAAAATTTCACTTTACACGGCACATATTATGCGTTCAACGACGGCTACACACTGTCTGCGGATACAAACGGCGTTACATTTCTGGTGAGCGCGGGCCAATACATAAACGCGCCGTCTGCCGATATCGCTTTCATCGCCCTGCCCGGGGCGCAATGCGCGGCCAATACCTGCGTTTATTTAAGCGGAAGCGGAGGGGATTTTAACGCGTACGCGCAGGGATGCTTGCAATTTATCTTAAACGGTGGTAAACTTATTCTGACGGGGCTAATTCCCGCAAGATGAGGCAGTTATGAAGTATACCGAGCTCAAAAACGACATATCTCAGGGCGACCGCCGCATATATCTTTTCGAAGGCGAGGACGCCTATTTCCGCACGCACGGCGAGGAACAGCTCAAAAAGGCCTTTCTCACCATGCCAGAACTCAACTATGCCTCATTCGACGGCCCGTCATTAAAAGGCAAGACCCTCGGCGACCTCACTTCCGCCATGGCCGCGTATCCCTTTATGGCCGAAAAACGCATGATAAGGGTGGGGGAATTTTATCCCGCGGAAGCCGACTATGACAAATATTTGAAGGACGCCTTCGAAAACTGCCCGCAAACTACCATTTTGGTAATCGTCAATCAGGGTGCGGGCAAGGGCGCGGCGTTAAAGCGCAAAAAGTGCATAACTTACGTAGACTGCTCGCGCGCGGACGAGGACACCGTCACGCGCTGGGCATATGCCACGCTCAAAAGGGCGGGCGTTGCCTCCGATGTGCAGGCCTGCCGCAATATCGCGGCTTACTGTCTGTGCGATATGGCGAGGGTGGAAGGCGAGGTGCAAAAACTGATAGAATACGGCAAAAATCCCATAACCTCCGCCGACGTCGACGATCTCGTATATAAGGACGCCGACTACCGCATCTATGAACTCACCGATGCGATCGCCCATAAAAATTATTCGCGCTTCTGCACCATATACAGCGAACTTGCCGAAAAGAGCACCGACCGCGCGGCCATAATTTCCGCGCTCCACAGGTACTTTAAAAATCTTCTTATAATATTAACTTCGGGCGAAAGCAGTGCAACGCTCTCATCTCAGCTTAAAATGCCCGAGTTCGCCGTCCGTAAAAGCGGCGACAGGGCGCGCGCCTTCGGCAGGGAAAAACTTATGTACTATACCCGCGCGCTTTACGATTTTTCGGCACGCATGCGTTCGGGCAAATTGTCGCCCGACGGAGCTTTTTTCAGCTCGCTGGCCGCGGTATTGTTTGCATAAAATTAAAATTAAGACAAACTGCTCAAAATAATAGCGGTAAAACGCTTTATTTTTGCGCGTAAAAATAATATAATACATAATAATAACCTTCACTCGGAGCGGTTTTTATGAATTCCTGGCAGGCTATAGGTCAAAAATTATCTGATATGTGGAACGGAATGGACTGGACGTATGCCGTGCAGTTCATCGCGTTTGCCGTGCTTTTCTATCTCGCGTTCAAAATTTTAAAGGAGAACAAGGGCGGCAAATTCATCGCGCTTTTGTGCGGCGCCGTAATTGTTTTCGGCATCGCCTGCTCCTTTTCCGATAACATCAGCTCGCAGACGCTCCTCATTCTCATCTTTATCGCCGTCATGGTCGTCGTCGCCATGTTCAACGTTGAAATCAAGCGCGGCATGCTCGATTCGGGCGCGCGCCGCCACATTGCCCGCTCGGACATGACGGTCGGCCATATCGAAAAAATCATTCAGGAAACAATCCGCGCCGTGCAGGATATGTCCAAAACAAACACGGGCGCGCTTATAGTGCTCTCCAACGAAAACCTTCCAGAAGGCATAATCTCCTCCGGCACGGTCGTCAACGCCGATATCTCCGCCCCCATGATAGAGGCCGTCTTTTATCCCAAGGCGCCCCTTCACGACGGAGCAATGATTATCGAAGGCGACAAAATCCACGCCGCAGGCTGCTTCCTTCCCATAATTCAGAACGATAATCTCCCCCAGGAGCTCGGTTCGCGCCACCGCGCCGCCCTCGGCGTAACGTCTGTCGCTTCCGTAACCGCCATCGTCGTCTCCGAAGAGACGGGCATAATTTCCATCGTCAAAAACGGTGAAGTCCGCAAGCGCTACGCCAGCGATATCGACCTCAAAAACGCGCTGTCGCAGTATTACTGGTCGGATTTAACTGCCGAAAGCTAATTTTCGGAAAAAATTTGCATCGCAATACTGTGTCGCGTTGCGGCAACCTTCAGTCATTTACTTCTTAGTAAACTCCTTCAGGTTTTCCTCACGCTCCTTGTCTTGCTTGCAACTTTTTCCCGAAGTCGGGCATGGGTTAAAAAATTTACTTCGTATTACTGCGTTGAGCCTGCGTTTGTCCTCGGTCACATACCGCGTCGCGGCAGGCTTCAATTACTGCAATGCCTGCAAGCGGCCATTGCACGGCAATCCGCCGCCTTCTCGCCGACGGCAAGGAAATCCGTCGGCTCGGTCATCGCTCATGTGTTGTTAGACATTCGCTCATCTCGCAACACTCAAATAGTGGATATCCACTATTTGAAGAACAGCGTTGTTCGTCCTTTTCGCGCAAAAGCCACGGTTTTGCGCGAGACTATTGAATTACAATCATATAAATTAAACAAAGAAGAGGAGGAATCTCCATGAAAAAATTCAATAAATTTATCAAAGACGTGTTTACAAAGAATATCGATATCAAACTCCTCGCTCTCGTCATCGCGGCCATCACCGTGATATTCATCAACATCCCCAACGCGTAAAGGAGGACGGCCATATGGGTACGCTTAACATCCCCCGCATACTTCTGCCAAACGTTTCGGATATGTCCGCGTGGGCGGTAATCGCCTGCGACCAGTTCACGTCCGACGGAGAATATTGGCGCAATTTAAAGTCGTTTGTCGGCAACAAGCCCTCAACTTTAAATCTCATTTACCCCGAAATATTTTTGAATTACGATACCGAAAGCCGCATACGCTGCATAAACGAAAATATGTACGCCTACCTCAACGGCGGACTTTTCAGGTCGGAAGATACAATAGTTTTAGTCGAGCGCACAACTCAGTCGGGCACGCGCACGGGGTTGGTGCTCTCCGTAGACCTCGAAGATTATTCCTTCCGGAAGGGCTCATCGGCGCTCATCCGCTCGACCGAAGCAACTATTGAGGAGCGAATCCCGCCCCGCGTCAGAATAAGGGAAAACGCCCCAATAGAGTTGCCGCATATAATGCTGTTGTACGATGACCGCGACGACCGCGTTCTGTCGTCCGTAAAGCGCGGCAAAACGCTGTACGATTTCGACCTCAACATGGGCGGCGGGCACGTCGCCGGCACGGCCGTATCCAATCCCGAGGAAGTATTGCGAAACCTCTATTCGCTGGCTGATATGCGCGAGTGTACGCAAAAATACGGCAGGGCCGAACGCCTTCTGTTCGCCGTGGGCGACGGCAACCACTCGCTCGCCGCGGCCAAGACCTGCTGGGACAACATAAAGGCAGGTTTGTCCGAAGAACAACGCCGCAATCATCCCGCGCGCTATGCGCTCGTAGAGGTGGTCAATCTCCACGAAAAAGCTCTGCGCTTCGAACCCATTCACCGCCTTGTAAAAACCGACAGACCCGACCATTTCGTAAAGGGTCTGCACCTCGGCGGCGAAGGCAAGGCCGTTCTGGCAGTCGGCGGCAGAATGGGAGCCGTTCATTTCCCTTCGAACATACCCGAAGGAATACGCGCGCTCGACAGTTACATAGCCGATTTTATTAAGAATTACGGCGGAGAAGTCGATTACGTTCACGGCGACGGCGAGCTCAAAGCTCTCTCCGGTCAGGGCGTGGGCATTATGCTCCCCGCTATTTCCAAAGACGACCTGTTCCGTCTCATCATCGAAGGCGGCAATCTGCCTCGCAAAACTTTCTCCATGGGCGACGGCAATGAAAAGAGATACTATATCGAAGCAAAGGCAATAAGATAAAATTATGGCGTTGAAAGTATGTAAATTCGGCGGCACGTCCATGGCGGACGGCCACACCATGACAAAGGTAAAGAACATAGTAGAGAGCGACCCCGACAGACTGTACGTCGTGGTATCTGCGCCCGGCAAGCGTTTTTCGGGCGATACAAAGGTAACCGACCTTCTTTATAAATGCTATGCGGAGATTATGCAGCACGGCGATTGCAAGCGCGCGTTTGCCGACGTGCGCAAGCGTTTCGAAGGCATAGTCAAAGAACTCAATCTCGATTTCGACATGGCCTCCGTGCTTGACGCAACCGAGCGCAGAATGGAGGAGGAGAGGACGGAGGAATTCGTCGCGTCCCGCGGCGAATATCTCGCCGCGATAGTCATGTCGCAGCTGCTCGGCGCAAAGTTTATCGACGCCGAGGACGTCATTTTCTTCGATGAAAGCGGCGCCTTCGACGATAAAAAGAGCTACGCCGCCATAGCCGCGGCCGTGGACGGCAAAACCCGCGCCGTCTTCCCCGGCTTTTACGGCAAGGGCGCTGACGGAAAAATCAAAACCTTTTCGCGCGGCGGCTCGGATATTTCCGGCGCAATCGTCGCCCGCGCGGTCGGCGCAAGCGTGTACGAAAACTGGACGGACGTTTCGGGCTTCCTTGCCTGCGACCCCCGCATAGTTGACAGCCCCAAGCGCATCAAAACGCTCTCCTACAAGGAACTGCGCGAGCTTTCGTATATGGGCGCCAACGTTCTTCATTCCGAAAGTATTTTCCCCGTCCGCAAGGCCAATATCCCCATAGTAATCAAAAATACCTTCCGCCCCGAGGACGACGGCACTTCCATTCTGCCCATAGCAAGGTATAAACCCAGCGGCAATATAGTTACTGGCATAGCCGGCAAAAAGAATTTCACCGTAATTTTTATTGAAAAATCGCATATGAATTCGGAAATAGGCTTTGTCCGCAAAGTTCTTTCCGTCCTCGAGCGCTACGGCATCCCCGTCGAGCACATCCCCTCGGGCATAGACACCATGTCCGTCGTCGTCGAAAGCGACCGCATGGATAACTTCAAACTCGAACAGATTCTCGAGAGCATAAAGGCGGAGGTCGAGCCCGACTTCATGCGCGTGAGCGAAAATATCGCGCTCATTGCCACCGTCGGCCACGGCATGTCGTCGTCGGTCGGCACTTCGGCAAGGCTGTTCAAGGCTCTCGCCGATGAAGGCGTAAACGTCAAACTCATCGACCAGGGCTCGTCCGAGCTCAATATAATCGTCGGCGTCAGAAACGACGACATGGAAAAGAGCATTGCCGCCATCTACCGCGAATTTTTCGGCAACAATTAATTTGTAAATATAATAAAAGCGCCGCGGAGCAAAAAATTTGCTCCGCGGCGCTTTTTTGCCGTTGGTTGCGGCATAGTATGCGGTCAATTAAATCTCTTCTTGCCGGTAACGCTTTGGCATACAACCTTGTACACGGCAACTACGGGCAGCGCCGCGCACTCTTCGGTGGAATAGCTTGTATACCCTGTGTGCTCTAAAAGCAGGCGCACGCCCTTTACCTTTTCGCCGCCCTCGCAAAGCTGCGCCCTTCCGCAGGCCATAACGCTCTCGTAATCGGCCGTAACCGAATGACCCGTTTCAACATAACCGTGCAGAATGTCCCATTCAAGGCATACGCGGTCGTCTTTTGCCATCAGCTCAATTTTTCTTCCCTCCGTCGCACAGTGGAAGTAAACTGTCAGCCTGCCGTCTTCGGCTTCGTAGCCGAACGAAAGCGGTACTATGTAAGGGTAGTCGTCTCCGCTGAGCCCCAGTCTTACGGTCTGGCATTTGTCTATAATGTCAATTATTTTGTCAAATTCTTTTACTTCGCGTTGAAATTTTCTCATATGCGCCTCCATACAACGCAACCATTATATAACTTAAGGCGTTTTTGGTCAAGTTATGAAGGGGCGCCGCCGCGTATCACGCGGCGGCGCCCCTTCATAAAATATTACTATGACCCTTACAGTATGCATGATTGTCAAAGACGAAGCCAATGTCATCGCCCGCAGCGTCGGCTGCGCGCTCAAGGTGGCGGACGAAGTCATAGTCGTCGATACAGGCTCTTCTGACGACAGCAAAAATATAGCCTCGTCCCTCGGCGCAAAGGTTTACGATTTTGTCTGGTGCGACGATTTTTCCGCGGCGCGCAATTATTCCTTCTCTCTCGCCTCGGGCGACTATATAATGTGGCTCGATGCCGACGACGTCATTGAGGACGGGGATGCGGCAAAGATTGTAAATCTTACGGCGGAGGGAGGGTTCGACGTCGCCATGCTTTTATATTTAAGCGGCGGATTAAAGTACTACCGCGAACGCATTTTAAGGCGCTCCATGGGTTTTGAATGGGAGGGCGCTGTGCACGAAGTCATAACCCCGCGCGGCGTTGTAAAGTATTCGGATGCGGCAATAACCCATAAAAAGTGCAGAGCGGGCGATCCTTTGCGCAATCTTTTCATCTATCAGAAGCAGATTGCCCGCGGCATATCCCTTGACGAACGCCAGAAATTTTATTACGGCAGGGAACTTTTCTACAACGGTATGTACCGTCAGGCGGCCGCCGTGCTCGAAGAATTTTTAAATGGCAGCGGCTGGGTCGTCAACAAGGCCGAAGCCTGCCGCACACTGCATTTTTGCTATAAAAATCTCGGCGAAAATTCCGCCGCGTCAAATGCGCTTGTCCGCGCCTTTTTATACCTGACGCCCCGCGCGCAGGATTGCTGCATGCTCGCCGCGGAGTTTGCGGACAGGGGCGAATACGGCTGCGCCGAATACTGGTACCGCCGCGCTTTAGATACCCCCGAAAGCGACCTCGACGGCGGATTTGTGGCCGAGGGCTATTCAGATTTTATTCCCTTTCTCGGCATGACGGTCGTCTGCGACAGGCGCGGCGACTACGCCGCCGCGCGGTATTGGAACGAGCGCGCGGGCGCGCTCAGACCTCTCGACCCTTCATACCTGCACAACAGGCAGTATCTTTCGAACATGCCGGGCGGACAGAACGGGGAGGATAAATAAATTTAAAAAATTTGTAAATACCCCTTGACAAAAATTAATTTCATGCTATAATCAAAATGAAAATGTTAGCGTTAACATGATTTAAATTTTTATTTTTTGCGGAGGTTTCAGATGTCTACGCTCGACGATGTGGCAAAGCTGACGGGTTTTTCGTCAATGACGATTTCCCGCTATTTCAACAGCCCCGAGCGGCTTAAACCCGAAACCCGAAAAATTATCTCGGCGGCGGTGGCGCAGCTCAATTACACCCCCAACAGCGTGGCAAAATCTCTCGCAAAAAAATGTTCCAACATAATCTACGTATATATCACGCCCAATCTCGACATATTGCACCCCTTCGTGCAGCTGTCGGTGACCGCCCTCGGCGAGCGCCTCGGCGAAAACGGCTATTCGCTGCTCCTCAGCCGCAAACCGTACACCGACGAAACCTGCGACGGCATAGTCGCCGTCGGCATTACGCCCGCGCAGGAGGGCGCAATTTCAGGCTTAAACAAAAAGCCCCTCGTCGTTTTCGGCAGCTGCACTTCAACCGATAACCGGCTCGACGTGGACAATTACCGCGGCTCATACGACATGACTCAATATCTTATCGGCCTCGGCTGTTCGCGCATAGCCTATATCGGCGTCGGCAACAACGTCATGTACGGCCGCGAGAGGTGGAGGGCCTACCGCGATTGTTTAAACGATAATGCGCTTCCGCCCGACGGCGCGCCCGTAATCATGGGCGACAACAAAGAACCGGCGGGGTACGCGGCAACAAAGCGCATTTTAGAGAGCGGAACCGTGCCGGACGCGATAGAGTGCGCCAGCGACCTCCTTGCAATAGGCTGCATCCGCGCGCTCAACGAAGCCCGCATACCCGTGCCCGAAAAAGTAATGGTTACGGGATTTGACGGGTTGGGTTACGAAATTATTTCTCACCCTCACATTACAACGGTGCGCCAGCCTATTTACGAGGCGGGCCAAAAGCTTGCCGACATGATGCTCGCCGTTCTCAGCGGCAAAACTTTTTCGCAAGGCGAATACATTGCGCCGACAATAGTGGAACACTCTTCGACCCGAAGACTGAATGCATAGATTTGAATATCGGTTTGCCAAAGTCGTTCTTTGTCGGAGGGTATTTTTATCTAATATAATGTTAACGCTAACATTTATAAAAGTTGAGTTTAATACGCACAATAAATTTTAAGAAATTTCCCGCGGGAGTCCCGCGGGCAGCAATAAATTCTATGGGAGGAAAATCATGACCAAAATCAAAAGAAAATTGCTGATAGTGCTGGGGCTTGCATTCGCGCTGCTCATTGCTGCGGGGTGCTCGCTTTTCAACGTCGCCGCGGCCGACGATTCGGCCCGCGTCGAGGCGGAAAGTCTTCAGCTCAATCACATGCGGTTCCCCTCGGCCAGCGACCCGATCGGCTCCGATGAAGGAGTGGCCGTATATTGGGAAGCGGACGCTTTTTCCGATGAACTTACGGAAAATTCGTTCATCCGCATACCTGTCAGCGCGGAAAGCGCGGGCAGCTATGCAATCGGCCTCGGATATTATGCAGACGGTTACCCCGTCCGCGTATATGTCAACGGACAGGATAACTATGCAGACGTCACTTTGCCGGGCAACAGCTGGGCGGGGGGAACGTCTGACGTAACGGTCGACCTCCGTCAGGGAAACAACGTCGTTCTCATCGCCGTCAGGCAGTACGGTTGCATAGATTATATCACCCTGCCCGCGGGCCTTTCTCTCATAAGCGCGCCCGCGCAGGAAGGCTATGCCGCCGCAGACGGCAAGTTGCAGGCCGTAAGTTTGGGCGGAGACATATTCGATGCCGAAGCGCTGCTTTATACTCAGCCGCTCAGGTACGATTCAAACCCGCAGTTCATATCGCAGACGGCGTTTACTCTGCAGATGAAGCAGGGCGATTGCATTATTATCGATTACTATGTTTCGTCCTACGACGACGGTCAGGCCGATCTGGGGCTGGTAATCAACGGCATAAGCATGAACATCGACCTTGCCGGCAGCCAAACAAATACGCGCCTGCAGAAAACCATATCTGCCGACGAACTCGCCGTCTACGGACTAATGGACGGCGCCAATGCGGTGGCGTTCCGTGCAGGCACAAAGGGACAAGTCGGGTTGTACTCCTTTAAGGTGGAGGCAGACCCTAATTACAGCGGGGAGGGCGCTTTTATGACAAAATCAGGTGCCGAACTTGTTTCGGAAGGATACATTACATTGCGCGGCCGCTCGATGACTATCGGCGATTCCGTCACGTTCGACTGGAGCGGCTCGGGCTTTGCATTTTACTACACACTCGGTCAGGCGGACGGCACCGGCGTCGTCCGCGCCACTATAACCACCATAAACGGGGCGCGCATAGGCGTGTTCGTCGACGGAGGAGATAAAAACGAAATATCGCTGCAGAGCGGAACATCCACAGTGGTGCTGGCGGCAGGCCTTCAGCCCGGTACCCATAAAATCGAAGTAATAAAACTGACGGAAGCAAACGGTTCGCTCGCCCAGTTAGACAGCCTTTCATACATTTCGGGCAACGGCACGCAGCTCTCCGAATGGGACGAGCCCGACTATAAAATGCTCGTCATAGGCGGTTCCGTTTCGTGCGGAAACCAGATTTTTGCCGACGGTACCGAGGACGCATCCTATTCGTACCCCGTAAATCTCGCCCGCGCTTACAATATGGACTGGCAGACAATCTCCTGCTCGGGCAGAGGACTGATGCAGGGTTATAATTCCGAAAACGGCTGGAAGGGCACGACCGACGGTCAGTTGCAGGAAATGAACGGATACGTATCTTATTTCCGCGAACTGCAGAACGACCGCGACAAGCAGAATACTCAGAACTGGGCCAAATGGAATTACAGCGATTATGATCCCGACGTAATCATCATCAACGCGGGCGGTAACGACCTCGGCTCTTCCATAATAGAGCTGACGGGCCACGGCGTATATGATTTCTTTGACCGCGTTCAGAGCTTTTCTACCGAACTGCGCAAGGCTTATCCCGACTCGCTCATAATGTGGTTTTACGGCACGTACATCAACCGCGCATACAAGGACGAGTATCAGAAGGCCATCGACGATCTGAACGATCCCAATATCCGCCTCGTATACACTCCCCAGTGGGGAAGCGGCGCGGCCGACCACCCCAACGTCGAGGAGACCATGTGGATATCGCAGCTCTTCTCTGAAGAGATAGCCCAGTTCCTCGGCATTGAAAATCCCATGCCCGTATACAACGGCGCAGACAGGGAATACAGAACTCCCGCGCCCGACGTCAGGGAAGACGGCATAACGGTGTCGGAAAGCGCTGTTTACAACGATTTCGACGGCTCCGACGCCGACGATACGCTGGTGATGCACAATTACTACCACATGAATTATCTGCGCTCCGACGCATTCGCGTTAAGCGGCAGTCACAGCGCGTACGTCTATATCAATAACTACGACAGCGTGAACCACTCAACGTGGTATCATTATCTTACCGTAAAGCCGGCAAACGGAGCAAGTTTCGACGCTTCGGGCTACAGATATCTGCGCTTCAAAGTTTTCGCCGCGCTCAGCGACGCAAATCCCTATCTGATAGTCACCGACGGAACAAACGGCAAAGTCGAACTCGGCATGATAGACCAGTCATCGTCGGTCGGCTCGTGGGTCACCCTCACCGTAGACACGGCGGCTTATCCCTATGTCGATTGGTCGGCCATAACCGACATATCTTTCGGCTTCGCGCAGAGGGGGTATTATTATATCGACGACGTCGTATTCGCCAACGCGGCAGAGGTATCCCAGACCGTTCATACAGTTACTTTTGACAGCAACGACGGAAGCGGCAACAGCACTAATCTCAGTGCAACTTCGGGCGAAAAATCGGCAATGTCTTCTGTTCCCGTGCGCGACGGCTATGTGTTTACCGGGTGGTACACCGACGCCGCGGCTACGCAGAAGTATGATTTCACCTCGCCCGTAACCGGCGATTTGCATCTCTATGCAGGCTGGCGCGCCGCCGTCGGCGGCGATGGGGATGCGGGACTTATGGTCATGTACGGCATAGGCGGCGCGGTCGCCGCAGTCATAGTAGTCTGTGCGGCAGTCGGCATAGTCCTTGCAGTAAAAGGCAGGAGGAAGAACGGACATGAAAAATAAACTGTTAAAGCATGTAAATAAACTTGCGGCGCTGTTTGCGGCTGTCATCGCTTTGCTCGGTCTCGCGCTCTTTTCGGCCTGCGCGGGCGACAGTCAGATCGTATATTACGATGTAACATGGTCTTCGGGCGAAGGTTACGAATTTACTTCGGCCGAAGGCAAACTGCCGTCGCAGGTCGAAGCATACAGCGTGCTTACGTTCGGCGTGGACGTAGATGAAGGGTACGTCCTCGATAAAGTCGAGGTAAACGGCATAACCATCCTTCCCGGAGACGGCGTTTACTCCGCGTCGGCCGACGGCGATCTCAATATCTCGGCAACGGTCGTCAAAAAGACAGACGATGCCGGCAAAACTCTTCAGTCCATCGGCATAAAAGCCCGCCCGACGAAATCGTCCTATACCGAAGGTGAAATTTTTGACCCCGCAGGCATGATCATCATGGCGAACTATTCCGACGGCACGCAGGCCGAGGTCAGCGGCTATACATGGTCGCCCGACGGCGAACTGACAACCGACGTCACCGAAATCACCATAAAATATGCCGAAGGCGGCACGGAAAAAACAGTCGCCCTCGCGCTCTCCGTCTACGAAGCGGTGGCAAGCGTGCAGTTCGACGTGCTAGAGATAAAACTTCAGGACGGTGCCCCCGTGCTTCATATCTCCGGCACTACGGAAAATGTCGACGAGCTCACTCTCCGCCTTGCAAATACCACTACAGACCTCATCCTCGACCCCGTGACGGTCGCCGACGACGGTTCGTACGACCACACTTTTTCACTTGAAAAGTTCAACGACATAAACGCAACCTCGGGCGGTTATTACAACCTCAAACTCGTATGGGGCAACCGCTTCGGCCGCACGGGCGAAATTCAGCCCTCCCTCGAGGATATAACGGGCGGCAATGGCGAAACGTTCAGCGGCACAATGTACGACTTCCGCTTTGTCAGCTGGGGGAGCGAACCTTCGCACGTATGCATACAGCCCACGGCTGCCGCTCCCGAAATAGTCGTAACCGAACTTTCTTTGGCCATGCAGGACGGCGCGCCCGTGCTCAGCATTGCGGGCACGGCAAAAAATGCGTCGTCGCTCACGCTCCGTCTGGCAAGTACGGCAGATTCTTTCAACTATCCCGTTGCGCTCAGCGGCAATGCGTTTGAAATTGACGTCAATTTGAATGATTTTGCCAGCGACAACACAATATCGAGCGGAGTGTACTATAACATAATCATACGCGCTGCACATTCGGCGACGCAGACGCAGTCCGATTACCGCACCCAGCTGTCGGAGGTCACCGCAGGCCTTGACAGCACATTGCGCGGCGAAAGGTACGACTTCTCGTTTATTTCCTGGACGTCGGGACGGAATCACAACCTCTGCATCCGCCCCGTCGGGTGGTCATTTGCCGACGTTTCGGCATCCGTCGCCGAAGATAACGGCTCGCCTGTTTTAACGATAAGCGGCCGCGCGGGCAACGTTACGGAAATGACCGTAAGCGTCGGTTCTGCAGAGTATGAAGCGGCAATTTCGGGCGGCACGTTCTCGGTTAGCGTAAACCTCGCCGAGGCCGTAAAATCTGCCAATACCCCTTATGTCATCTCAGCGGAAGGGCAACCCCTTTCGTACGAATCCGTCGCCGTAGATGAACCGACGCTCTCATTCGACGGAGGCGTATATGAGATCTTCGATCATTTTCGGCAACAACGCTATAGAAGTAAGTGACGACGGCAAGTCTTACTCGGCGCTCTCCGCGGCGGAATGTTCTTATGATTCCTCGTCGTCGGCAGGTTATTCGTACGGCGATTACAGCAACGCCTATACCGTCGGTGCAGATGAAAGCGGCGTATACGTTCGCATGGTCCAGACATATTCGCAAAACGGCATATGGCTTTTTGCAATCGACACGCTGTATATAGGCGACGGCAACAATTATAACGGCCGCATATATGTATCGGGCGACTACAACGAACAGTATGTCTCCAAGGTTTCCGGCGGCGCATCTGACGGCGGCCTTGCAAATCCCTCTGGTGCTGGCTCCGCTTCGGGCGGCAGGTTCACACGCTACTGGACGATGGAGGAGAGCACTCTCGGCGTTTCGCTCGGCATGCCGGATTCCGATTGCACTTTCGAAATCGCATACACGGCTATTCAAAACGACGACGGCATAGAGAGCGGAAGCTTCAACCTGTTCGACGCTCCTTCCCATCAGAACGGCGAACAGTCCTACGAAGATTTCTATTCTTCGCTCGATGTCGACGACTACCGCTCAAATCTATATTCCTACTGCACGACCAAATACTTTTTTGCAGGCAGGGACGGCGTGCTCTGTTTCCGCTATCTTACGCCCATAGTCGAACAAAAGCTGTACGTTGCGCTCGGAGACGACGGTTCGCCCGTTCTTCGCCTTGAAGGTTATTTTGGGACTGCCGCTACAGCGCAGCTCGGACTGACGGTCGACGGCGAAATTCTCCTCAGCAACAAGGCCGAAGGCGCTTCGCGCGACAAGTTCGTGCTTGAAATAAAGGTTTCCGACGTCACGGCCGGCGTTTACGCAATGCGCGTATATAACGATGCCAACGGCGACGAGACTATGGAACACTATTATGCTGTCAAGCCCGCCTATAATGCCGAAGCCGATACCCAGGCAACCGTTGAATTCGGCGGCAAGGCATATTCAATATATGTGGAGAATAATTTCTACAGGCTCAAAGTCGAGGAAATAACCGGCTGAATTTAATAATTCAGGTTTCAGAACAAAACTCCGTTCCGCTTGCGGGACGGAGTTTTGTCATTTCTTTTATTGCGCCTGCCAAGCGATGCTTTTTGTTAATATATAAAATTTTTTGTGATTATTTTTTAAAAACCTCTTGACAACTTTCTTGCTCTGTGTTATCGTTATCATGATAACGTTAACATTTTATCGAATGTTTGCGTAATTTAACAACACAGGAGGGTAAGGGAAATGAAAAGAAAAATTAAGCTGATTTTTCTTGTACTCTGCGCGGTTGTCGCGGCGGCGCTGGGCCTTGCGGCGTGCGCGCCGGAAGAGACGCCTTCGGCTGCAACCTACACGGTTACATACGCACGCGGAGCCGACGACGCGACGGGTACTGTTCCCGATCAAGAAACTTACGAAGAAGGCGACGAAGTAGTTCTTAAAAGCGCAACTACATTCTCGCGCGAAGGCTATACCTTCACAAACTGGAGCGACGGCACTTCCACGTATGCGGCCGGCGCAACATATACCATGCCCGCGCACGACGTAACGTTCACCGCGCAGTGGCAGCAAAATACAACGCCCGGCGGCGGGGATGAGCCCGGCGGCGGAGACGAACCGGGCGGAGGAGAGGAGGACGTTCCCGTGCTCACCGAGCTCAGTTCCGAATTTTACGATGCGTCCAACTGGGAATATATGACAAACAATAACGGCGCCTCACTCGACGGCGGCGATATTCCATATTCTCTCGCAGACGGTTCCATCAAGTTCCACCGCGAAAATCAGGCCATCGATATCGGCGACTTCACCAATTCCACCGTGTCTTTCATGCTCAAGGGCACCAACGACTGGAATATCTGGTTCAACTCATCCTCCAAGGACAACACCAACAATTCAAGCTACCGCCTCGTATACGCCTACGGCGGATTAAGGCTTACTTTGTCCTCCGCGCCCGAACAGGCCGCTGCCAATATCGTAAACACCTCTTACGAAAAGGGCGAATGGAACCGCTTCGACATAGTTTTCTCCACCGAGAAGAATGCCGATGACAGAAACGTAACTTCCATAAAAGTATACGTAAACGGCGAGCGTGCACAGCTCACGGCGGGCGATTACACCGCCCCCGCAGTCTCGGTTGCGGATAACGTGCTCACGCACACCCAGCCCGCAATGTTCACCACGGGCACGTACATGGTGGTCAAGGTCTGGGACGCGGATGACTATGTCCAGCTCAAACCCGTCGCCAATGCCGACGTTGAGGATGTTCCAATCGTCGCCGCAATCGGCGCGTCCATAACCGAAGGCGCGGGCGCTTCCAACTTCTATACCGAAAGTTACCCCGCACAGCTTCAGAATGCCCTCAAAGGCGAATACAACGTAATCAACTTCGGCAAGAGCGGCCGCACCGTCCGTACCGATACGGGCGCGGATACCGACGGCACTCCCGTGCCCTGGCTTGAAAATCTGCAGTGGGCGGGCGTTCAGGCAATCGTTCCGGATATCGCCATAATCAATATGGGCACAAACGATTCCAAAACGTCCAACAATCCCCCTACGACCATTGAAAATTTCACCGAAGCTTACAATCACCTGCTCGATGAACTTTTAAAGGTCAACCCCGATATGCGCATAATCATCTGCACGGTGCCTTACGCATATTCAGGCATTTATGACATCAACAACGACAATATTGCAAATATCATAGCTCCCGTTCAGCGCACGATCGCGGAAGAGAGGGGCATGGAACTCGTCGACCTCTACGAAATCACGCAGAATAAATCGCTTCTGTTCGGCGACGGCGTTCACCCCGGCACGCGCGGTTATGCAATGTTTGCCGAAATATTCTCCAAAGTGCTTGTAGAGGGCGCCGATAAAGCGCTCACAGCCGAATTCCTCGCCGACATCAATGAGCGCTACGACGATATCGAATACGAAATCAACGACATCGCCGCAACTATTGCCGAAGAAAACGGGCAGATTAACCTTTCCCTTTCGGGCAATATCGTAATTGAAGATGCAAGCAAAATCCGCCTCGTAGTGGAAACCGGCAACTCCGGTGACGAATTAAGAGAAGTGCCCGTCACCCTCGACGGCAACGGCGACTTCTCCGTCAGCATACGCATTGACGATTTAAACGGCACTAACTGGTACAACACCCATCTGTACCTCAACGAGGATTATTATTACCTCGTCATGCTCGACGAAACAAACCTTACCGTCGGTCAGTCCTTCACGACCCAGACTGACAAGGTCACTGTCCAGAGCTGGTCGAGCGGCGGCGAAGCCGTGTTCAGCTTCAAGGTCGAAGAATACAACGGTTACAGCGTAACGCTTACGCAGTCGGAAATAGATACGGCCGACGGCCTTAAGTTAAAGCTTTCGGGCAATTCCAACGTTCAGGGCATACGCCTTTACGTCGGCGTTAACCCGCAGGGCGACGTATGGCGCGAATACACCGACATAACCGTCGGCACTGACGGCGCGTTCACCGTCGAATACGACCTCACAAGGATTCCCGTGGCGGGCGAATGGGTTAACGTAAGAATTTACTTCCCCGACGATACATACTTCGTCGTGCCCCTCGCGCAGACGACGAGCGGCGGCGAGCCCGTATCTTCCGGCGACGTATTCTACGGGCAGAATACAAGTCTCACCATAGTTTCGTGGACGGACGGCGGGGTAGGTACCCTCAGCTTCAATGTCGCCGTATATGACACCAGCTACAAGGTCACCGCAACAAATGTAAGGTTTGAAGACGGTTATCTCGTAGTGAGCGGCACTGTCGAAAATGTGCAGAGTCTTAAAGTTGCCCTTATCAATACCGACGGCATAACTATCGACGCGGTGCTTGAAGACAATGCGTTTACCGTAAGGTTTGACCTTTCACAGCTGACGGCAAATCAGTATGAATGGTACCGCCTTAAAGTTTCTGCCGACGACAGAGATTTTGTAAACGTTCCCTATTACGAAGGTTTTGATACTTCCGTTCAGTATGCGTACGGTACGCGCCGTTATTACTTCACCACCGAGTGGAGCAATACCGATTTTGCACTCGTATACCAGAATTATTCTTACGGCATAACCAATGCCGAAATAACCGATGTCGAAGGCAAAGCCACCCTCACAATCGAAGGCGTCCTTGCCGACAGTTCGGTTGCGGCCGGAAATATTAAACTCATTCTCAACAAAACGAGCGGCGAAGCCGTTACTATAACTGTCGACAACCTTGCCGCAGAGGCGGGCACGTTCAGGTTTACATACGACATAAGCGAACTTGAATTCGGCCAGCCCTATTTCCTCCGCCTGTATAACGGCGACGTGAAAATTGCCGATATAAGTTCGCTCTGGGCGGCGGATATCCTCTTCGACGAAGTTGAAATCGGCACTGATACGGTTTATTACTTCTACCGCAATTCACTCACGGCTTACAATACTCTCGGCGTCGTCCGCGAAGATATAAGCGTTCCCGCGCCCGTAGTAACCGTAACCGAAGTTAAATTCGAAGACGGCAATCTCGTCGTAAGCGGCACGGTTGAAAATGCAACCGACCTTGCAATCGCGCTCATCGATAACGACGACGTTGTTTCGTCCGACGCGGTAATCGAAGGCAATTCCTTCACCGCGCAGATAAATCTTTCGCTGCTCACGGCAAGCAACGGCAACTGGTATTTCCTCAACACATCCGTCAACGACGGCGAATGGCAACAGGTTTTATACTACGACTCGTTTGACGCTACGGTAGAATATACGTATGAAAATCGCGTATATCGTTTTACAAAAGAGTGGGACAATGCTTACTTCGCACTTCTTTACTCCGATGCGCCTAACCCCGAAGAGCCTTCTGTCAGCGCTACATATGCAGGGTTTGAAGACGGCAACTTCGTCTTCAGCGGTGTGGCAACAAATGTGCAAACTCTAACGGTATATCTGTATAACAACACAGAAAACATTGATACGTACAGTGCCGTAGCTGAACTCGGCGAAGACGGCGCATTCACGGTAAGAATCGGCCTCGCCCAGCTCGCTCTTGCAGATGGTAACTGGTACCGCGTACGTGTCTCTATAGACGGCGGCGAAATTGTTCAGCTCGTCGACGATGATTTTGCAAAACCTTCACAGCAGTATACATATGGCGCGCGTACTTATAAGTTTGAAGGCAATCTTGCAATTTCATATAAAACGCACTCGTATGCATATTCTGTAACAAACCTTGAAATTGTTGATAAAGAAGGCGTTGCAACGCTCGTCATTGAAGGTACTTATACCGATGATATTGCGGCTGAAGACGTAAAACTCTGCCTTGACAAGACAAGCGCAACGACTGACAGACAGTTTATCGATAATTTATCTTCAGAGAAAGGTACATTCAAGTTTGAGGTTGACATTTCGCAGCTCAATGTCTCTGATACGACAGAACAGTATGGCGAGCACGGATATTTCCTTCGCCTGTATAACGGTACAAGCACAAAGATTGCGGATATAAATTCCACATGGTTCTCCGACTTGCAGTTTGAAGATGTTACAATAGGAAATTCCACATATTACTTCTATCGCAACAATGCTTCTAACTGGTATACGCTCGGATTGGTCCGCTTCGAAAACCAGACTGTTTAATTATTCTTTCTCCTTAAAGTTATACGCGGGAGGGCCCCTTTTAGGGGTCCTCCCGTGATTTTGTAAATGTTAACGTTAAAAATTGAAAAGATTGTTGACAAGCTTATCACATTCGGTATATAATTAGTTTAATGTTATAACTTTAAGGGCGGAAAATGGCTACAATAAAAGATATTGCTAAAATGACGGGCTGTTCCGTGATGACGGTCTCCCGCGCGCTCAACAATCCTGAAATCGTCAAAAAAGAAACACTGGATAAAATTCGTGCGGCGGTGGACGCCACGGGATATGTGCAGAACAGGGTCGCGCGTTCGCTCATCAAGGGCTGTACCTTCAATATATGCGTATATATTCCCTCAACACTCGATGCAACAGAATCTTTCGTCGCGCAGACGATAAGCTCCATAGGCGAACGGCTCGGTAACCTCGGTTACAGTTTAAGCCTCAGAAGAAAGCTCGTCATAGACGATAATTTCGACGGCATAATCGCCGCGGGCCTCAACATAGAGGATGAGGACGAGTTTGAAAAGGCTTCCGCCGTAAAGCCCGCCGTGCTCTACGGCAACAGCGAACGCTTCACAAACTGGGTGGACGTAAACAACTACCGCGGCATCTACAAGATGACTGAATATATCATCAAAAAAGGCCATACAAAAATTGCCTACATCGGCATGGATTATCACGCGCACTACGTTGCCCAGCGCAAGCAGGGCTTTCTGGACGCGATAACGTCTTACGGCCTCGAAGTTTCTCCCCAATATATAGTGACGGCGGACAACACCGAACAGGCCGGCTTCGACGCCTGCGGGCGGCTGCTTGCGCAGGCCTCGCCCACGGCCATAGTTTGCGCCACCGACCTGATTGCCGTCGGTTGCATACATGCCCTGCAGCGGCGCGACATAAAAGTACCTTTGCAGATGGCCGTCTCCGGCTTCGACGGATTCGGCATAGAAAATACCGTCTTTCCAAAGCTGACGACGATAAAGCAACCATTGTACGACGTCGGCGTAAGGCTGGCGGACGCGGTTGTCGACAGCATAAACGGCAAGCCGCAAAAACACGGAATTTATATTGAACCGGAAATCAAGCCGGGCGAGTCAGTATGACCCGCCCGGCTTTTGTTAATATTTATAAAAAATTGTTGCAAATTTTTAAAAAAGTATTGACATACTCGTATCTCAGTGTTATACTTTTACTGATAACGTTAACATTTACAAAATAAACGTTAACATTACTCAGTTTTCTAAACAATTTTAATGTTTTTAAAGGAGGATTTATGAAGAGAAATATTTTAAAAGCGGCGGTTGCGCTGGCTTTGGGCGGTTGTATTGCAGGTTCGTTCGCGGCATGCGGAGGTTCGGGCGGCGACGATAACACAATTACTTTTTATCATTACGCGGTGACGAGCGCGCTCAACACCCAGCTTGAAGAAAAACTGGCCGACTTCACCGAGCAGACGGGCATTAACGTAAGGCACATTCCCGTCTCCAAGGACAACTATAACGCCACAATTTCCACAAGGTTCACAAGCTCCAGAAACGATATGGACGTGCTTTACCTCGACCAGCCGTTGCTTGCGCAGTATGCAAATTCCAACCTGCTTTTAAATCTCGACGATTATATAACTCAGTCGTCCGAGGACAGCGAAACGGTCGCCGCCGACAACGAAGCGGGTTTTGCGTTCAATCAGAACGCTTTTAATTCCAGCGCGTGGGAAACTACGGTATATAACGGCTCCGTATACGGCATTCCCCTGACCATCAACACGTCGGTGCTCTTCTACAACGTGGCGACGATAAGGGAGGCCTGCGGATATTCGAGCGACGAGGAAGCAATAGCGGCCGTAAATGCCATCAAGACCTGGGACGACTTAAAGCAGTTCGCCTCCCAAATTGACGGCCTCGGCAGCACCTATGCGCTCTTCGGCGGCATGGGCAGCGGCGGCTACATGGGTTGGTACACCCAGTGCTTCGTTGGTGCGTCCGGCGGCAAGCTCTATGACGACGCAACAAAAACCGTCCTACCCAACGACGACGGCACGATAACCGACGCATTCGAAATGATTAAATACATGTTCGATAACTCGCCCGAGGAAATTTACAATTCCAACAGCGGCTTCACGGGCACTACGGGTGACCCTTCGGGCAATGTCATCTTCTCGCTTTCCCACAGCTCGGACATAAAGGACCTCGACGTAGCCTATACTACCTTCGGCGCCATACCTTTCCCCGGCAAAACCGAGGAGATAGGTTCGGTATCCAATATCGGCGGCGAAAACCTCGTCATTCCTTCAAGGTCGGAAAATAAGGAGGCTGCGCTCAAGCTCATTCAATACCTCGTATCCGAAGATTGCATGGCTTTCTTCCAGCAGTGCACAAATAACTTTGCGGCCGTCGACAAATACGCCACGATAGATACATTTACTACGGACACGACCTCTCCCACATACCAGATGTATTCGGTGGTAAAGACCCAGCTTGAAACGGCTCAGGTCCGTCCCGTGGTCGCCGGCTGGATGCAGGTAAACGACAACGGCATTCCCACCAACCTCGACAACTACATCGACGGACTCAAGACGGTGGACGAGGCCATTTCCGATATCCGCACCTACGCGGCGCAATACCTCAATAATTGAACTTCAGGATAAATAAGGAATAGGGGAAATGAAGGCTCAGACAAAGCAAAAACTTAAAAGGAACGCGACAGGATACGCTTTTATCCTGCCGCTCATCCTTTATTTTGTGGTGTTTCAGCTTGCGCCCATGCTCATCGCGCTGGTGATAAGCTTTACCAACTACTCGCTGGAACACCTCACCGACTACACCTTCGTCGGATTTGAAAATTTTATCGAGCTGTTCACCAACTCGGTCAAGTACCCGATGTTCTGGTCGTCGCTCAAAACCACGTTCTTTTACATTCTTCTCACCGTGCCCGCGAATATAATACTCGCGCTGGTGGTGTCCGCCCTGCTCAATTCTAAAATCAAGGGCGAAAAATTCTTCAAAACGGTCTTTTACATTCCGTCCGTCACTGTGGGCGTCGCCATAATGGTAATGTGGCAGCAGATGCTCGCTCCCGACGGATTGATAAACCAGCTCTTCGGCACCAACGTTGACTTTCTGAACAACGAATCCACCGCGCTCGTCGTCTTTGCGTTCATGAGCATATGGGGCGGCCTCGGCTATAACGTCCTCATAATGCTCAGCGCCATGAAGAATATCGACCCCGCCATGTACGAGGCGGCCGAAATAGACGGCGCGGGCGCCGTTCAGAAGTTTCTGTACATCACCGTCCCCGGAGTAATGCCCACGGTATTTTTCTTCCTCGTAACGGGGCTGATATCGGGCTTCCAGGTCGGCGAACAGATGCTCATCATCTACGGCGACACCACCATGGTGCAGAGCGTTTACACCTACGTATACGGCCTGTATTACACCATGCGCCGCTCGTGCGATTACGCCACGGCGTCTGCAATGTCGTATTTCCTGTTCGTCATAATTTTAATTATCACGCTCATACAGTTCCGCGTGCAGAACGGCAGGCCAAAATTTATACAAAAGTTAATCGACAGAAGAAAGAAAGGGGGTGAGCTGGTTGAAAAAGTCTGAAGTTGCAAAGCTGCACTTTCCCAGGCGCTTCAGCGCGGGCACGGTCGCCAAAAAGACCGTCGTCTACGTCGTGCTCATTGCGCTCTGTCTCGCCTTCATAGTGCCCTATCTGTGGATGATAGTCACCTCTTTAAGGACGGAAATGGCTTACAACAGCACGGGCTTCACGCTTTTGCCCATAGACGAATACGGCAACATTTCCTTCCATTTCGAAAATTATTCTGAGGCCTTCTCGGCTCTCGACCTCGGCACGGTATTCTTAAATACCATGATAGTCTGCGTGGTCAACACCGTGGCCAACCTCTTTTTGAATTCGCTGGCGGCATACGCGTTCGCCCGCCTCAAATTTTTCGGCCGCAACTCGGTGTTCAGGGTATGTCTCTTTTCAATGATGGTCCCCGGTACGGTAATGCTCGTGCCCAATTATCTCATCTGCGATTTTCTCGGCATAACCGACAGCTTAACCGCGCTAATCATGCCATTCCTCATGAGTATCTACAACATATTCCTGCTCCGACAGCAGTTTCTCGGCGTCGATAAGGAGATAGAGGAGGCGGCAAAGATAGAGGGCGCTGGGGTATTCCGCATCTATTTCAGGATAGTTCTCCCGCTCGTCAAACCCATGCTCATAGTGCTGGGAATAACAACCTTCATGTGGAACTACAGCAACTATCTGTGGCCGTACATCGTCAACACCGACCCCGCCCTGCGCACGCTTTCAACCTCGCTTGCGGAGCTCATGGGGGCCGATTACGACCTCACGGTCAAGCTCGCGGGCGCGGTAATCGTCTCCGCCCCCATGATAATCATTTTCTTCGTTCTGCAGAAGTTCATAATAGGCGGCACCATGGCCGGCGCGGTAAAGGGGTAAAAAATGGCAAAGGTATCTTTAAGACATATATATAAAGTTTACGACGGCAAAGTAAAGGCCGTAAGCGACTTCAACCTCGAAGTAGAGGACAAGGAATTCATAGTTTTCGTCGGCCCGTCGGGCTGCGGAAAATCCACCACTCTCCGCATGGTTGCGGGGCTGGAGGAGATAACCGCCGGCGAGCTGTGGATAGGCGACACGCTGTGCAACCACGTAGAGGCCAAAAACCGCAACATATCCATGGTTTTCCAGAACTACGCGCTCTTCCCCAACATGAGCGTGTACGACAACATGGCCTTCGGCCTGCGCATGCACAAGGTGCCGCGCGAGGAAATAGACAAAAGGGTAAAGGGCGCGGCGGACATACTCGGCATAACCGAGTATTTAAACCGCAAGCCCAAGGCGCTTTCGGGCGGCCAGCGTCAGCGCGTCGCGCTGGGCAGGGCCATCGTCAGGGAGCCCAGCGTTTTCCTCTTCGATGAACCGCTCTCCAACCTCGACGCAAAGCTGCGCGCCAAAATGCGCACCGAAATCACAAGGCTGCATAAGCGCCTGCAATCTACGTTCATATACGTCACCCACGATCAGGTCGAGGCCATGACCATGGGCGACAGAATAGTCGTCATGAAGGACGGCTTCATTCAGCAGACGGACACGCCGCAAAATCTCTTCCGCTGGCCTGCAAACAAGTTCGTGGCGGGCTTCATCGGCACGCCGCAGATGAATTTCTTTTCCGCAACGCTCACAAGGCGGAGCGACGGCAGCGTCGAAGCGCGCACAAAGGGCTTTACGCTCGTAATTCCCGCCGAACATACCTACAGGCTGGATGAAAAATACCTCGGCGGCGACGTAACCGTCACCATGGGCATCCGTCCCGACGACATAAAGCCCGTTTCAAGGGCCGCGCCCGGCGCTCAGATTTGCGCGTCCGTCGCCCTCGTCGAAGAGCTCGGCACGCAGACGCTCATCTATGCCAATACCGACGAGGGTCAACTCATGAACGAGAACAGCGATACGGCTTTCTGCGCCTCCGCGGGCGAAAATACGGGCATAACCGCAGGTTCGACCGTCGAGTTCGAAGTTGATACTTCAAAGCTGCATTTCTTCGACGAACAGACCGAACTTTCTATAAAGCGCCGCATTCCCGACGTCACCGTCGGGGCTCAGGTAAAAGGCGGGCGCGTATTTATGCTCGGCGGCGCCCTCGCGCTGCCTCCCGTCCTCGCATCGGAGCTCGGCGAAGGCTCATACGACGCCGAAATTCCGTCCCGCGCCCTGTCGTTTGCGGGCGAAGGCGTAAGCGGAAGGGTGGAGGAGACCGAAGAGCTCGGCAAGGGCAGGTATCTCTCCCGCGTGCTGTGCGGAAATGACAGGGTGTTCGTCGTCGGCGACAGCCCTCTCTCCGTCGGCGACAAGGTCTGCGTTTCCGTCGCGTTTGAAAAAATTTCCTTCCTTCGCGGACGCGAAGAAGTAATCTCCGCAATCCCCGGTGAAATGAAGTTGAACGGCACATATGTGCGGCTCAAAGAGGGAAGGGAGAAAAACCATTACATCGTCGCGGGCGGCGTAAAAATCCCTTCGCCCATGGATTTCAACCAGAAGATGTACGACAGGGGCAGGTCTATTTTTAAAAGAAAACTTTCTTTCGGCATAGACCCCGCGGCCGCTTCGCTCGGCGAAGAGGGCGTGCCCGTCACCGTCGATAAAGTGCTCGATTACGGCAGCGCAAAATACGCCATCGTCAGCCTCGGCGACGGAAAGTTATGCGTCGCGCTTGAAGGGCCGGTGCCCGCAGATCCGCACATTAAACTCAATTTTGACAGCATAAAGGTGTACGACAGCGACATCGACATGCGTTTGTTCTGATAAAAGGAGGAAAGATGAAAGCTATCAAAAAATGCGCCGCCGTGCTCATGTCGGCGGCGGTGGCCGTATCCGCCGCGGCGTTCGCGGGGTGCGGCAACGGCATCTCTTACGCTTATCCCGACCGCGTCTCGGTATACGAAACTACGGGAACCAAATCAAGCCTGCTCAGCCGCAAAACTTCGCTCACCTTCTCGCCGTATGAGGAGGAAGATTACACCCGCCAGACGATTCACATCAGCACTGACGGGCTCTATCAGGAATACACGGGCTACGGTGCCACTATGACGCACGCCAGCGCATATCTTTTAATGCAGGCGGACGAGGAAACCCGCATGGCCGTGCTCAACGACTTGTTCTCGCGTGAGGGCGCAAACTTCTCCGTCGTGCGCATACCCATAGGCGCAAGCGACTATATCCCAGGCGACGAATATTTCACCTGCGACGACATGCCCGCGGGCGAGACCGATATGTCCCTCGAGCACTTCAACCTCGACAACGACGCCGACATTATCGCCGTCTGCAAACTCATTCTGCAAATTAACCCCGAGGTAAAATTTATGGCCAGCCCCTGGTCGGCCCCCGCGTGGATGAAAACCAATTCCGCGCTCGTCGGCGCAGGCTCCTTAAAGGAGGATATGTACGAAGTATACGCCGATTACCTCGTAAAATTCGTATCCGAGTATTCAAAGCAGGGCATAAACATCTCCATGCTCACCATACTCAACGAACCCAGCGTCGGCGCGCTCTCGTACCCCACCATGGACATGACGGGCATTGAAGCGGCTTACGTCACGCAGTATGTCGGGCAGAAGCTCGATGAACAGGGCTTCGATACCGATATAGTCAGCTGGGATTTCAACTACGGCTCATCTTCGGCCGGTTATGCCGATACCTATTTCGAAATGCTCTTCGAAGAATACGCCGACACTGCGGGCGTCTATTCCGATACCGTCGGCTTCCACGGCTACGACGGTGACGGCTATTCCAACCCCACGACCATGTTCGGTTTAAAGGACGGCATACAAAAAATCTCGCAGGACTACGGCAAGGCTTCCATAATTACCGAAATTACCGAAAGTTCCGCCAACAACGACTTTGCAAGCAATCTTACATATGCTTCCTCAAACATAGTCGTCAACCCATGCGCCGCGCAGACCGACCTCGACGGCAACGTGTGGAACGGCTGCACGGGCGCGCTGTACTGGAACTTCGTGCTCGACGGCGACGGCCAGCCCACGCCCGCTTCCCACGGCGGCAACGAATGTTACGGCGTAATCACTCTCGACGCGGTGACACGTCAGGGACAAACGGTATACAAATATTCCAAGTCCTCGGCTTACTACGCTATGGCTCAGGTTTCAAAATTCATGTACTCCGTCGACGGAGTGCCCTGCCGCGCGCTGGCAGCCACTACCGACTATGTCGACCTCAACGTCATGGCGTACTATCGCAACGACGGCGCCATAATCGCCGTGGTGTGCAACACCAACGAAACCAACAACGCCCCCGTCGACATAGTTATCGGCGACCAGAAAATCAGCTATAACATGATGCCGCAGAGCATCGTAACCTTTGTCTGCTGAGGAGGAAAGCCATGAAAAAAAGCATACTCATATCATCCTGCGCGCTCGCATTCGCGGCGGCCGTTTCCTGCCTTGCGGCATGCGGCTCGGCCACGCGTCAAGGCGAACCCGAATTTCTCGCTTATACTCTCTCCGACGTGGTAATGACCCAGCGCGGAGTCAACACATACTCCTTTGAATTTTCGGCCGATTGCGCGGGCGACGACGCCAAGGTGTATTTTACCGAAAACGACAGAATAACCCAAAGCGACCAGCCCGTAGACGTGCAGAGCAGTCAGTCGGGCGATGAAGTCCGCTTTTCCTTCGAATGCGACCTCCAGCTCAGCGAAGAATATTACCTGTGGGTCGTCGGCGGAGAAAAGGAGGTAATGCTCCCCATAACCGCTCCCAGCATGTTCCCCAATATGGAAGAACGCGTTTCGGGCGGAGCTCTGTTCCATTTCAATTACACGACGGGCGTTTCGTGGAGCTCCTTCTGCGATCCCGACGGCAAGGCTGTGTACGTCAGCGACAAAGCCGTGTTTGACGACACTGCTTCCCCGGTAGAAACGGGCATAGCCATAACCGAAGGCGAATGCATCATTCCCGATTCGTCTTTGAGCGCGGATAAATATTATTACTCGGTCACCACGGCCAAAAACGGCCTGCTCACCATTATTTCATGTCCCGTAACGTTATCGGCTTCCGTATATTCACAGTTTACGGGCATTACCGCCCGCATCACCGAAGACGCCGCGCTCGAAGTTTCCGTCAGCGTCTCCGCCGACAGCGAAATTGCTTCCACTCAGGCCGAAAATCTCCAGCTCGTGGTAAAGAGCGGCGCGGGCGACGAAATTTACAGCGCAAATTCCGTCTGGGATAACGGCGTCGCCACAATGACATTCGACTGCACGCTCCTCCTTGAAGAAGGCCTGTGGTACGATATGTGCCTCGCCTACAGGGGCGCGATAGTGTGCGACGTTCCCAAGCTTTTCGGAACTTCCGAAGTCCGTCAGGGCTCCAACGTCAGCATCGATGACGTCGTCTACAGCATAACCGACTGGAAACCTGACGGCGCTCCCGATTCCGACTCGGCCTTGAAGGTGTATTTCGAACCGGACACCACACGCTACGCCGACGAGTTCTGCTCGGATTACCGCGTAACGCTCACCGCGGGCGATACTCTCACGCTCAATGTCACGGCCACACTTAAACAAGGCGTCGCCGAAGTTCCCGAACTTGCCATAACTGCGGGCGATAAAACAAAGATAGTCAGCGCCCGGGGCGTGCTTTCGGACGGCGCATATACCTTCACGCTCGACATATCCTCGGCCATTACCGAACAGGGCAAGTGGTACGATATAAGACTCTTCTTCGGCGACGTGTGCACCGAACTTTCAAAAGATTCCTGCATGGACTACGCTACTTTCAGACCCGCGCAGGGCTATCAGTACAACGGCAGCAGCTATCAGTTCGAAGAATACAACGGACTTTTAAAGATACAGCTTTTATAACTAAACAGGAGTATTTTTGTATGATTACAGCATACGTCACTCAAAAAACGAGCCAAAACCACTTCAAGGAAACAAAAATCCGCCCGCTCAGAAAAAATTTCGGCGGCGGTGAATGCAACGTCGTCGTCGATACAACCCAGCGCTTCCAGAAGCACCTCGGCTTCGGCGGGGCAATAACAGAATCTTCATGGCGCGCACTCAGCGTGCTCTCAAAAGAGGAGCGCCAGAAGGTCATCGATGCGTATTTTTCGCCCGACGGCCTCAACTATAACATAGCAAGGCTGCCCGTTCACACCAACGATTTCTCCGTCGGACCCAGAACGTATGTGGAGGACGGCGACGCCGAGCTTGCAACCTTCGATATGTCGTGGGATATGGAAAAATTTAACCTCTACCTCGATTGCAGGCAGGCCGCGGGCGGCGAACTCTTCACCATGATCTCCCCGTGGAGCCCCCCCGCATGGATGAAGGACAACGGCACGCTTCAGTACGGCGGCAAACTTCTTGAAGAATATAAACCCGCGTGGGCGCAGTATTACTGCAAATTTATTCAAGGCCTCAACGCGCTCGGCATCTCCGTCGACGCGCTCAGCGTGCAGAACGAGCCCGAAGCCGTCCAGCGTTGGGAATCGTGCATATACACGGCGGAAGAGGAGGGGCTCTTCATACGCGATTATCTCTACCCCGCTTTAAAGGAGCACGGCCTTGACAATACAAAAATAGTGCTGTGGGACCACAACCGCGACGCCGTCGTGCGCCGCGCGGAAACGTCTTTCTCCATAGAGGGCGTGCGCGACATAGTCTGGGGCATAGGCTATCATTGGTACTGCTGCGACAAGAGCGAAAATCTCTCGGTCGTCCATGCGCTGTATCCCGAAAAGGCTATGTTTTTAACCGAATGCTGCGTTGAACTCGCCTACGACTCCACTACGGGCAAGTCGTCTTATGCGGGCATATGGGAGCACGGCGAACGCTACGGAAAGCAGATTATCAACGACTTCAATAATTACTCCCAAGGCTGGGTTGACTGGAATATATGCCTCGACGAAGAGGGAGGCCCTACATATGTGGGCAACTATTGCGAGGCGCCCGTAATGATAGACAAGCGCACAAAAACAGTGTCGTACATGTCGTCGTATTACTATATCGGCCACTTTTCCAAATTTATAAAGCCGGGTGCAACCCGCGTGTATTGCGGCAACGACGCCGTTTCGCAGCTTTACACCGTTGCGTACGAAAATCCCGACGGCAAAAAAATTGTGGTTATGGAAAATACTTCCAGCAAGCGCCGCGAAATTACGTTGACGGTAGACGGATTCGGCACAAAATTTACCGTCAGACCCCATTCCATCATGACGCTGGTGGTCGACTGATGGCCGACAGAAAAAGGATAACCGTAGCCGTCCTCGTTTTCATAATTCTTGGCGCCGTCACCGTCGGCGGCCTCGTCTGGACGATAACGCAGGCCATACGTGCCTCGGGTTATTCGCAGGCCGTGGCAACGGTCACTTCCTGCGAAACCCAGGACTTGGACGGGGAGGAGGTCAACGTGCGCGTTCTGGTCAGCTATTCCGACGGAAGCGGCAATCTTTACGAAAACGCCTCCTATATCGGCGACCTCAACAGGTGTTCCGTCGGCATGCAGATGAATGTCTATTACCTCAACGACGGCGACAGAGCGTATGTCTACTCCAAGTCGAGCGATTTGGGTTTTGCCCTGATTATGCTGTGTTGCGGCGCAGTATGGCTGGCAATAGCGGCCGTCGTAACCGCCTGTCTCAATAAATCGGGCTATTTTTACCGCACTCCCGAAGTATAATCCGATAATAAAAATATGATGGGCTTAAAGCGCCGCCGCGTGTCACGCGGCGGCGCTTTTGTCATACAATGATAATGATATCACCGCTGTGTACTTCACGCCGCGACGTTAGCTCGGCGCTCGTCACATACGGAATATTTAAGCTCTGAAAACGGAGAAACTTCAAACAAATGACAAATTATAATTTTTTTCAGCCGCTGTTTAACTGCAACGGCTGTTGCGGCGGCTTTGGCAACTTCGGCTTCGGCGGTTGCGGCTGTAACAACTGTAGTTGTAACGACTGTTGCCAGACCATAATAACCCGCACGGTGTATACCCTCACAGGTATTACAGGGCCTACCGGAACCACAGGCACAACAGGCCCTGCAGGCGCAACAGGCGCAACAGGCGCTACAGGCGCCACTGGTGTCACGGGTCCTACAGGCCCGACCGGGCCTACGGGTGCTACAGGCGCCACCGGTGCTACAGGCCCTACAGGTCCCACAGGTGCAACGGGCGCTACGGGGCCGGCAGGTACGGACGGCGTTGACGGCGCCACCGGCGCAACAGGTACGGCGGATACTCTTGCCGTCGGCACGACTACCACTTCCGAACCGGAAGTGCTCGCCGCAGTAACCGACAGCGGTACTGCCACAAACCATATTTTCGACTTTTCCATCCCACGCGGCGCAACGGGCGCCACAGGTGCAAAGGGCGAAAAGGGTGCGACTGGCGCCACCGGTGCTACAGGCGCAACAGGGCCCCGCGGAGCTACGGGTGCAACGGGCGCTACAGGTCCCGCATGTAAATGCTGCCGTGTATGCGTCGATGCCATGCTGACCGCGCGCGACGAGGTCACCGCAGGCGACCCTTACGCAAATTTCACCGAGTACAAACTCGTCCCCAAGGATGCGGGCGTGTTTACGGTAAACGGCGACAGCATCTCTCTAAACAAAAGCGGCTTGTACGAAATTCTTTTAAACGTCTGCTATGAAAAGGCTCACGGCGACGGCGGCAAAGTTTCGTTAAAGCTCAATGGGAATGAGGTGGAGTGCACCAAGCGCCGCCTTAACTGCTCCGACTACGGCGTTACCGTCGCCCGCACAATAAGCGTGGGCCAGGGCGATAAACTCGCCGTCGCGTTCGAAGGAACGTCGGGTTTCAGCGGCCTCAAAGCCGTCCTCTCAATAAAACACATCGTTGAAGCGTCGTAATATTTCTCCTTAAAAAGGGGGCGGCGGGCAAAGCCTGCCGCCCCTCAATTCGGGTTTATAAATATTTATCGGTATCTGCCTTGTAAACGGCTTTGTAAACCTGACTGCGCATGCTTTCAAATTCTTCCTTTGTCAGCGCAGCTCCGTACGACATAACCTTAAGCGGCTGCGCCGCTCTGTCCTCACCTAAAGGCGGCTGAATGTAGGGGTAGTCGTTGAGAATAAATCCGTGCCGCCCGTAAAAGGCAATCCTGCGCGCGGCCATATCAGTCGTTTCTTCGGGTTCAACTTCAAGGCAGACAAGCCCTCCAAGGCCGCTTAAAAGTTCGTCCAGAAAAGCTCCGCCAAGCCCCGCGCCTCTAAGGTTTTCAGCCACGGCAAAGTGCTCTAAGAACGTCAGTCCGTCCAGCTTCCACATCGCCATAAAGGCGTTGAGTCTGCCGTCTGCGCCCCGCACGCCTGCAACTTTATACGCTTTATCGTCAAACAGCGTGCGCTGGCTCTCCTTTGTCCGTCTTTCGTTTTCGGGAAAACTGCGGCGCATTATCTCATAAACTTCATCAAAGCAACTTTTATCTATTAATTCAAGCATACTATGTGGTCAAATCCTCCTTTTCGGGTAGTAATTTTCTGCGCTGCGCAATGAGAATTGCGGTGGCCGCAACCGCCACCGCCGCGGCTGTCAGCGCAAAATTAAGCCATATTCCCGTCAGTCCCAGCGGCCACAAAATTCCTAAAAAGGCCATGGGCAGAATGAGCGCGTTCGCCGTGGAAAGCACGGAGGCGAAGAACGATTTGTTTATTGCCGTCAGATAGCTCTGCGCGGCGAAGCCGAACCATCGCGTCAGGAAGGTTATCGAAAACAGCCTCATTGCAAAGCCCGACATTTCCGAAAGCGCGGCGGAGGGGGACGACAGGAACAACAGCGATATCTGCAAAGGTATGGCAAAGATTATTGCCGCGGCAATGAGCGAAATTACCGCGCCCGCCGCAAATATGTAAATTGCCAGTTTTTTAACCCTTTCAGGCTGTCTGCTGCCGTAGTTGTATCCAATCGCGGGCTGAAGCGAATCGCACACGCCGTACAAAAGCGGCTGGACAATGTCGTTTACATACATTATAACGCCGTAAACGGTTACGGCGTCCTCGCCGCCTATGGCCAAAAGCACGGCGTTAAAGATTATCGAAGTCAGCCTCGCCGCAATGTTGCTTAAAAAATTGGGCGCGCCCGCGCCTATCATCTTGCCCATTATCTTTGCGCTGAACTGCGGGCGGCAGAACTTAAGCTGTCTTTTGCCGAAAAAGAAGGGCGCCATTGCCGCTATCGCCACGGCCATCATGCTCAGGCAGGTTGCCAGCGCCGAAGCCCATATGCCCCATCTGAATGCCATAAGAAAGAGCAGTTCAAGCAAGAGAGTTCCCGCCGACATTATGATGTTCAGCGCCATGCTCGTCTTGATTTTGCCGCATATCCTCAGGTAATTGTCCGCGGCAAACACAATCGTGCACACTGGCGAGCACGCGGCGTACACGCGCAGATACTGCACGGCGTATTCCGCAAGCTGTCCTTCCGCGCCCATGGCGGCCATCAGCGCGGGCGCCGAAAACCACATCACAAGCCCCATAACAACGCCCAAAACGACTATTGCTATGCAGGCGCACGTAAAGTAATTGTTCGCCGCTTTTTCGTCCCGCCGTCCCAGCGCAATGGATATCGGCACGGCCGAACCCACGCCTATCAGGTCGGCCAGCGAAAAGTTTATCGCCACAAACGGGAAGGCTAAGTTCACTGCCGCAAATGCCGTCTGGCCGAGCAGTTGCCCCACGAATATGCCGTCGAAAAGACCGTAGAGGGAGGATGCCAGCATGCCTATCGCGCCCGGCATGGCGACGAGAAAAAATAATTTCAAGGGCGGCGTTTTGCCGTAAAAGGTATCGTTGTCAGTCATTGTTCTTCTCTCCGTGTCCGATAAAATAATCGGCAAACTGTTCAAGCGCGTCTATAAATTGCGGCGGATATTTTTCTAAAGTCTTCTTCATCGCCTCGTGTTCGCGCGCACGCATGGGCGCAAGCACCCTTTCGGCATAAGTCATGCCCTCGGCCGTAAGTTTAAGCAGTTTTTCCTTGCCGGATATGCCGCTCACTTCTATCAGTCCCTCTGCAAGCATTTTGTGTGTAAGCGTGTTTACCGTCGTCTTTGGTATAAGCCACTCGTCGCAAATGCTCTTTTGCGAATGTCCGACCCCGTCGGAAAGCGCGTAAAGCACGGCAATCTCGTTTTCTCCCGCCGAACTTTGCTTTGCAATGTCGTAATACTTTCCGTCTATCCTGTTTATGCAGGTTATAAGCCTTTTAATGCTGTTTTCAGGCATATATTCTCTCCTTTCAGTACGAAACCGTACTGTATTATATTACGCTGCAGTTCCCGTGTCAAGCGTTTGCCGACATATTTTTTACTTGCAAATGGAACCGATAGGTGGTAGAATAGATTAAAACATAAAAATGCGCAAAACCGCCCCGTGCGGCGGCAAAAAAGAGGAACCATGAAATTTATCGAACTGACCGTGCACACCTCAACCGAAGGGAGCGAACTCATAGCCGACATAATGTGGCGCTACACCACCCACGGCGTCGCCATATCTGACGTAAAGGACGTAATCGCCCTGCAGAACGACAAAGTCATGTACTGGGATTATATGGACGACGAACTGACGGCCGATAAGTCGGGCGACGTGCTCGTCAAAGCCTTCATTGCCGAGGACGCGGCGCCTGCGATTATCCCGCAGATAAGGCAGGATATAGAGGAGATGAGCGCAAACTGCAACGGCGCGTTCCCTCTGGGCTCGCTCGAGATGACTTCGCGCACAGTAGACGGAGACGACTGGATAGAAATCTGGCGCAAGCACTTCCGCCCCATCCACCTCGGCAACATAGTCGTAGTACCCGAATGGATACACTATGACAAAAAGGAGGGCGAACAGGTCGTGCTGCTCGATAATAACATGGCCTTCGGCACGGGCGAGCACGAAACCACTTCAATGTGCGTCATGCTCCTGCAAAAATATATAACGCCGGACAGCGTCTGCATAGACGTCGGCTGCGGCAGCGGCATACTCGGCATAAGCGCGGTAAAGCTCGGCGCAAAGTTCGCATACCTCACCGATATCGATTCAATCGCCGTAAAAAGCGCAAACCATAACTGCGCCCTCAACGGCGTTTCGAATAAAGTCACCGTCGCTCATTCCGACCTTCTGGCAGACTCATCCATTCAGGGTGACATAATCCTTGCAAACATCACGGCCGACGTTTTGGAGCGCCTCGCGCCGGCTATTCCCAAAAACCTCAAAAATGGCGGCGCTCTCATTTTGAGCGGCATTATCGACAGCAAGCTTCCGGGCGTAATCGCCGCCTATGAAGCTCAGGGGCTGAAGGTTGAAGAACACGTCAAAAAGGGCGAGTGGAACGCCCTCGCTTTGAGGAATATATGAGCGGAGCGCGCAGATTTTTTATCGATTCAATAAATTATCCCTCAGTCGCCGAAGTCACCCTTTCGGGCGACGAATTCGTGCACGCCAAAACCGTTCTCCGCATAGAGGAAGGGGCGGAAATTATCCTGCTCGACAACAGCGGCAACGAATACTCCGCCATCGTCACAAAGGTCGGCAAGCGCGATTTGTCGGCACATATCACGGGGGTAAACGTCGGCCCGCGCGAAGCCGCCACGCCCGTTTACCTTCTCGTCGGCGCTTTAAAAGGCGATAAAACCGAACTCGTCGTGCAAAAGGCTACCGAACTCGGCGTTTCAAAAATCGGCGTCTTCAGCTCGCGCTATTGCTCGGCTTATATCAACGAAAACAAGCTCGACCGCTTATCCCGAGTCGCGCGCGAAGCAACCAAACAATGCCTGCGCTCCGTCGCGCCGCCCGTCGAATATTTCCCGACGCTGAATGATGCCCTCGCCTCGGCGGCGGGATATAAAAACAAGCTCTTCGCCTGCGAGTTTTCGGGCGTCACCGATTGCGATTTGCGCGCTTTAAGCGGCCCCACGGCCATTGTAGTCGGCAGCGAGGGAGGATTTGCAGAGGAAGAATTCGCCGCCGCAAGGGGGCAAAACGGCTTTTCGTCGCTCACCCTCGGCAAGCGCATACTGCGCGCCGAAACAGCGGCGATATGCGCGCTGTCGGTAGTAATGTTCTGTCTGGGGGAACTGTCATGAAAGCAGTGGTATTCACCCTCGGATGCAAGGTCAACGAGGTAGAAAGCGCCTCCATAATGTCCGCCCTCGAACAGCTCGGCTGGGAGGTCTCCGCTAAACTTTGCCATGCGGATATATACGTTTTAAACACCTGCGCCGTCACGCGCGAGGCCGAAAAAAAGAGCCGCCAGCTCATCGCCCGCGCAAAAAAGTTCAATCCCTCGGCGCGCATATATGTGTGCGGCTGCGCTTCGCAGAAGAATGCAGAACAGTTCTCCTCGCGCGGGGTCACATTCGTGTGCGGCGCGCGCGATAAGGCGCGCGTAATTGCCGCAATCACGGGCAGCGAAGGGGAGTGCGCAAATAATGCCCTTCCGTACCCCAAGCAGGTGCGCACTCGTGCGTTCATAAAGATTGAGGACGGCTGCAACAATTTCTGTTCGTACTGCGTAATTCCATACTTACGCGGCAGGGTAACTTCGCGCTCAATCGATGATATTGTCGGGGAAATCTCCAAAACCGACGCTCAAGAGGTCGTCCTTACGGGCATAAATATATCTGCCTACGGCAGCGACATCGGCACAAATTTCACCGCCCTCGTATCGGCTTTAAAGGACTGCGCAAAGCGCATACGCCTCGGCTCGCTCGAATGCAACGTCATAGACGATGATTTCCTTTCGGCGTGCAAAAATCTTAAAGATTTCGCGCCGCAGTTCCATTTGTCTCTGCAAAGCGGCTCTGACGCAGTTTTAAAGGCCATGAACCGCCGCTATACGCGCGCTCAATATCTTGAAAAATGCGCGCTCATCTACAAGTATTTCCCGCAGGCGGCAATAACTACGGATATAATCGTCGGCTTCTGCGGCGAAACGGACGGGGACTTTGCGGACAGCCTTTCAATAATAAAACAGGCACGCCTCGCCCGCGTTCACGCTTTCGCCTTTTCCCCGAGGGAGGGCACTGCGGCGTGGTCGATGAAGGATATTCCCGCGCCTGTCAAGGATAAACGCCTGCATGAACTCATTGCAGCGGCAAAGCAAGAGGAGAACGCCTTCATCTCCGCCCGCATTGGAGAAGTGCGCGAAGTCATCTTCGAAGACTTCGAAGACGGCTATACGGGCGGCTACACCCCCGAATATATCAAAGTTTACGTCGAAGGCGAACACAGCGGCAGGGCAAATGTCAGGCTGATTGCTCCCTTACGCGACGGCGCCCTCGGCAGCATTGTATAATATGTTTAGTTTAAAAAAATTGACGTCGGCCGCGCTCGGGCAAGTCGAATGCTTTTTCAGGCAGACTTTCCGCCGCCACACGGGCGAAGAATATTCTGAATTTTTAACCCGCGGCGTCCGCAAGGAAAGCGCGGGCATTCAGCGCGCTTACCCGTGGTTTTACATCAGGCTGTTCGCCGCGTGCATCATACTCTTTGCGGTGTATCTTCTTATAATGCGCTTCACGTCCAACGCGTTGTTTACGCCCGTAACAGTCATTATCGCCGCGCTGACGTTCAATGTGCCCTTTCTTATTTTGCTGTACGAAATTTACCCGCGCAGCGACGTCAGCCTTCTTTCGGTTTTCGTCACCCTCTTAATTGGCGGAACGGGAGCCTGCGTGCTTTCGCAGATACTCTATTCCGTCATCCCCGCGCAAAATGCCTGGTTGGCCGCCCTCCGCGCGGCTGGGGTGGAGGAATTTTCCAAGGCCGCCGCGGTGATAATAGCGCTCGCCGCCCTTAAAATCAAACAGCCTCTCGTCGGTTTTATAATGGGCGCGGCCGTCGGCTGCGGCTTCTCCATAGTCGAGGATGCCGGTTACATCTTCGTGGGCGCAAACGACCTTCCCGCCCTCAACATATCCGCCACCATTTCGCAGTTTACAGAGCGCGGTTTAACCTCCGTCTGCACGCACACAATCTGGACGGCCGCCGTCGGCTGGGCGTTCGCCTCGGCAAAAAGACCCTTTTTAAGCGTCAGGTTATATGCATGTTTTCTGGGCGGAACCGCACTGCATTTTTTGTGGAACAGCCCGCTTTCGGGCGGAGCCGAAGTCGGTGCAATCTGCGCCTGCGTAATAATTGCGGCGGTTTTCGGCATAACGGTGCTGGCCGCCACACGCCGCGCAACCTTCGTTCAGGCGGGCGAGCTGCCCACTCCCGATTTTTTCCACACCGACGAACGCTCCCTGCACCGCGACAAGCTGTATTACACTCACGCGGGCCATCTCTGCCTCACGTTCGGTGCATTTTTAATGGCAGTCATCGCCATAATCTACTGCTCCATTCCCTTCCGCGAAACCTATTATGCGCAGACTTTTTCTGACAAGGACGAGTTTATCTCCTTCATGCAGGCCGATTATCAGCTCGAGCATAATTTCGACCGCGAGTACGACGAAAACGGAACGGATACCGAAAGCCAGCGCACGGACGGCGTTCTCACGTCGGTGACGCAGGTCGAAGAGGTCGGCGGCTACACTTATTATTACAAATACACTGTCGCGGGCGACGGCAACGTAACTATTTACCTTCTCGAAGACATCAGCGTGGAACTTAGCATAAACGGTGTGCTTTCGCGCTATTTCAAGGAAGACATATACAATCTTAACGGCACACTCTATGCGTCGTTCTTCCATGTGCGGTCGGATGTCTCCGGTATGACGGTCTCGTCCGACGGCAGGGAAATCACGGCAATTTTATATAACCCGTCCTTTGAATTCGATTATTCCCAGCCGCAATATGTCGCGCTTTTTGCAACTTTGGGCGGGCTGGCGGCGATGTCGCTCGGCCTGTACGTAATATTTGATATTCTCGCAAGGAGGAAAAACAATGTTAAGCAATGATTGCGTTTTCTGCAAAATAATCAGGGGTGAAATCCCTTCTGCAAAGGTTTACGAGGACGAAAAAATGCTCGTCTTCAAGGATATCGAACCCAAGGCAAAGGTGCACCTTTTGGCCGTGCCCAAGGATCACTTCAAACTGCTCTCGGAAATGAATGAAGATCGCGCCGCAACCCTTTCGTACATGCTCTCGGTAATCCCCAAGGTGGCTGCGGAAAACGGTTGCGTCAACGGTTACCGCCTCGTCATCAATCAGGGCGACGCCGCCGGCCAGACGGTTTTCCATCTGCATATTCACATTCTCGGCGGCGAAAATCTGCCTTGGTGAACGTTTGCCGTGTACGGCGAACATTCAACGTTGCCTTAATGGCAAGTCATAGTGCGCTTGTGCGCCCATAACTGAGTATTTATTTTTAATAAATCTACACCACAGTGTCATACTGAGTGGAGCATGGCGTGAGCCATGCGAAATCGAATGTATCTTGCATTATGCATAATCCGACAAGATCTTTCGACTTGGTTCGCGCTGCTCACTGCGCTCAGGATGACAGCGGGGAGTGCGGCGTGCGCATGGCGTGCAATTCATGCGCGGCACCGGCGCACAATTTTTGTGAGGTACTTTATGGATTATACAATAAAAAGCGATAAACTCCAGCTTACCGTCACCGACGAAGGCGGCACAATGCGCTCGCTGATATGGCTCCCTACGGGTGAAGAGCGCCTTTGGCAGGGCGGCCCCGCGTGGGGCAGCCGCGACGTCGTCATCTTTCCAATAATCGGCCACGCTTCGCCTTACACCGTCGAAGGGCAAACGTATTCGCCCAAATCGCACGGCGTCGTGCGCTATTCAAAGCTGAAGGTCGTGGATATGGGCGAAAGCTTCATTCAGTTCGCACTCGAAGAGAACGAGGAAACGTTAAAAACTTACCCGTTCGCCTTTTTGTTCATGCTGCGCTACGAACTGCGCGAAAACAGCATGAAGGTAACTTACTTCGTCCAGTCCAAGGAGGGCAGAATGCCCTTCTACGTCGGCGGTCATCCCGGCCTCAAGGCGCCGGGCGGCGAGGCGATTATCGAATTCTCCGGCGGTGAAAACGCCGTCGAATATCCCCTCGGCGAGGACTGTTCGCGCGCCCTGTCCATAAAGCGGCTTGTGGTCAATAAGGAACTTTTCAAGGACTGCAAAACTCTGCAGATAGGCGCATTGACGGGCGATATAACGGCCTCCACGGCCGACGGATTCAATTACACCTTCTATGCAAACTGCCCCGTCTGGGCGTTCTGGTCCAACGAAAACCAAGGCGATTATATCTGCGTAGAGCCGTGGTGGGGCATAAACGATTTCCCCGCCGCCCCGCGCGAACTTTCCTTAAAGCCCTTCATCAACTTCGACGACGGCGCCGGTCAGGCCTTCTCGTACATGCTGACAATCACTAAGGATTAAATTTTTATAAAAAGTAATAAAATAAGATAAATATATGATTTAACAAAAAGATGGCGGGCAGAGCTAAAGAAAAAGCTTTGCCCGCCGTAGATTTTCTGCGACGAGCAACATAAATTATTATCATTTAATTCTTATAAATCCTTAGCGTAAAATTGGTATCTTCTCCATTTAAATTATATCTTGAATATATAATAAGATATGGTATATTTTTTGATAATTCTTTTTTTATGCTTGCATTTAGACCTTCTCCAGCATCATCGTTATATTCTGTTGATGTCAATAAATATGTTGAGCGTGGATCAACTAAATATATGTATGTGTCAATATTACCTTCAGTCTCAATTGTATAATCTGCTTTTTCTAGTGGTGTATAAGTAAATAATCTTACATAACCTTTTTTTGAAAAAGTATTAAATGTGAAATTAGGAGAAGAAGTATTATAAATATTTTCATATTTATCTAAATTAGATGCATCATTGTTTAGGGCTCCGGATGCTGGTGTAATAGCCAACTTAATCTCTCCAGCCATGCTCGAACCAAAAAATTTAACTTTAATTTTATATTGTGTATAGAATAAATTTTCTTTTACACCATAAATATCGGTTGCCGCTATTTCTTTTGAATAATAGGCATTGTCTTCAATCATAGATTCATATGTAGAATATTGGGGTGGCTCTTCACTAGAATAATTAATACTTAAATTACTAGTATTTTCTATTTCTTGTGCTTTAGCTAATGCACTATTTTGAAAAGTAAAGGTTATTGTTATGAATAATAAAATTAATGTTAAAATTTTTTTCATAATATTCTCCTGTAAAGATTTTGAATTGTTTATCTAAAGATTGACTTTCAAATTGATTTATAAATTTTCAAGAATTATATTTGTAGAAAATTTCTATATTTTATAATTTCTCAAAATCGCTTTTGTGTTCCAATATGTCTCCGGGTTGACATTGTAATACCTCACAAATTTTGTTTAGCGTTGATAACTTAATCGCTTTTACTTTACCATTTTTCAGTAATGAAACATTTGCCATTGTCAAACCAACTTTCTCTGATAATTCTGTTACGCTCATCTTGCGCTTTGCTAACATCACATCAATATTTATAATTATCATATTAATCCCTCGGTTTCTTCTTTTAGCTCTATCGCTTTTGTAACAAAATGAGATAAAACTAAAAGAATGCTTGCTACAACAAGACCTATTACAGCTATAATAAAATAACAAAGAGCAAAAGCATTCCACCTTAATGCAAGAAAAGCAATATTCCCAATCAGAAAAATTACTATATCTATAAGCAATAATGTTGAAGATTTTTTAATTAAATTAACGACTCCATAACTGAACGCTTCATCTTTTTTTATAGACTCGGTTATTTTCCATGCAAAAATTAAAATTATAAAACACGGAATAGAGACTGCCCAATAAAAAGTTAATTGCGTCCAGAACTCTATATTTTGACTTAACGATAATTTGGTTGGGACAACACCCATTGTGGATAATGAAATACTAAATGGATACCAAAACACGCATATACAAATGCCGCATAAGCCAAGCGCAACAATAGAACATTTTACTAGTATAGAAAGTTTAACTGTATTCATATAAAAATCTCCTTATTGAATTCAATATAATTCTACAACTTCGGTTATGCAGAGTCAATAAATTTTTATTGTAATTTAATAAAAATCTTTAATAAATGATTAAATCTTTGTATTACTACTAATGATTTTTTAACTCAACTGATAAATTTAGTCGAAACAAAAGCGCCCTGACGGCTTCAAAGCCGTCAGGGCGCTTTTGTTTCGTGCGGAGATTTATTAAAATTGAGGGTGATTTTTTGGTGTAAGTTCAAGCATTGCCGCATAGTGCTTTACCGCAAATTTTTCGGGCGCAATGCGCTTTAAAAGTTCAATGTGTTCTTTCTCCCAAAGGGCTATTTCCTTTTCCGTCAGCGAGGCGCCTATGCCTCGGCACGCCTTCATGCGGCCGTGCCAGCTTTCGCGGGTAAAGGGAACGTCCAAAGTGTATTCTTCGGAATAAACTTTTTCAAAATATCTGTAAGTTATATCGCTTACCCCGATGGGGTGAATTCTTTCGCCCTTTCCCGTCCACTGCGGGCTGTATTTAAGCACAAGCTTTTCGCTCTCGCCGGCAATTTTGTCCTCGTAAGGCAGCCATGCCATATAAAGAATAAGCAGTCTGCCGTTCTCCTTTATTATATCATGCAGTGCGGGGATAAGCCTGCTCTGGTCAAAATACCAAAAGCACTGGCAGGCAGTAACAACGTCAAAGCTGTTTTCGGCATAGTTTATGTCCTCGGCCGCGCATGCTTTAAAAGTTATGTCCATGCCGCCTTCTTTTGCAAGTTTTTCTGCCATTTCAATCTGTCGTGGCGAAATGTCGACGCACGTCCATTGCGCTCCATATTTATACATATTGCGCGGCAAAACACCCGTGCCCGTCCCGAGGTCTAAAACCCGCTGTCCTTTAACGCATAATCCTCTGTCTGTAATTCTTTTATAAAACGCTTCGGGGTAAATATCGCGGTATTTTGCGTATATAAAGGAAGTTCTGCCCCAGTCAAACTCCTTTCCGCCGTCAATATCAGTATTTTTCATGTTTTTATATTACCATATATCAGCAACGCAATGCAACTGCCGTGCATGCATTTAAAAATCCTTATTTTCCTTACATTGTTTTCGTATAGCCACAAATTTGCTTATTATGTCAAATATATAATGTATTAATTGTATTAACTGTAGCTACTGTATTATATTTCGATTGCTATTGCGCCAAAAATACGCATTACATATTGCAACAATAAAAACCTTCTATGCGTTGCAAAAAATAAAACGCCCCGACGGCTTCAGCCGTCGGGGCGCTGTCTTTAATTTTCAGCCGCAATTTACCTTGCGGGAGATTTTTATATTATTCTTTGCCTGCAGCAAGCTTCTTGTACTCTTCAAGGCGTTCCTTTGCGGACTCTTCGGTCTTCTCAAAGAGCTGCTGTGCAACGTCTGCGCCCTGAGTCTTGACAAGGGAGGAGTATCTCGTTTCGCCTGCAAGGAAGGACTGGTAATTGTCGTAGTTGGGTTCCTTGCTGTCGAGCGTGAATACTTCGCCTTCGGGGTTGTACCTGTAAAGCTGCCAGTAACCGCAGCCAACTGCCGCCTTTTCTTCAAGCTGGCTCTTGGTCATGTTGATGCCGTGGTTGATGCAAGGAGCATAGCAGATGATGAGCGAAGGTCCGTGGTAAGCTTCTGCTTCGGAGATTGCCTTAAGGAACTGTGCGGGGTTGGAGCCCATAGCGCACTGTGCAACGTATACGTAACCGTATGTCTTTGCAATCATGCCGAGGTCCTTCTTCTTGACCCTCTTGCCTGCGGAAGCAAACTTGGCAACCGCGCCGATGTTGGTCGACTTGGAAGCCTGACCGCCGGTGTTGGAGTAAACTTCGGTGTCGAGGACGAGGATATTTACGTCTTCGCCGGAAGCGAGAACGTGGTCAAGTCCGCCGTAACCGATATCGTATGCCCAGCCGTCGCCGCCGAATATCCAGATGGACTTCTTAGCAAGACAGTCTTTGTCGGCGAGGATTTCCTTTACAAGCGCGCTGCATTCTGCGTTGCAGTTGGTGCAGTCTTCAAGCACTTTAACCAGCTCTTTGGAAGCCTTCTTGCTCTCTTCCCTGTTATTGAAAGCTGCAAGCCATGCTTCGCATGCGGGTTTGCACGATTCGGAAATTTCTGCAAGCTTTTCAATTTTGCTCTTTACGGCGTTCCTTCTCGTCTCATAAGCGAGGTTGATGCCGTAACCGAATTCTGCGTTATCTTCGAAGAGGGAGTTAGCCCATGCGGGGCCGTGACCTTCCTTGTTCTTGGTGTAAGGGCATGTAGGGGAGGAGCCGCCGTAAATCGACGAGCAACCCGTTGCGTTGGCGATAATCATGTCTTCGCCGAAGAGCTGGGTGATAACTTTTACGTAAGGCGTTTCGCCGCAGCCTGCGCAAGCGCCGGAGAACTCGAAGAGAGGAGTGCAGAACTGGCAGCCCTTGACGGTCTCTTTCTTGAACTTTGAGGTGTCAACAGCAGGCAGGTCAACTGCATATTCCCAGTTTTCGGCTTCGCCCTTTTCAAGCGATTCCGCAAGAGGTATCATCTTGATTGCGCCGCCGTCCTTTACGGGGCATACCGTTGCGCACACGCCGCAACCCATGCAGTCGAGGGGAGATACCTGCATCTTGTATTCATATCCGGGAAGGCCGATCGCCTTCTTAAGCTGCATCGTGGCGGGCTTTTCCGCGCCTTCCTTTACGAGTGCGGGCCTTAAGCATGCGTGAGGGCATACGAACGAGCAGGTGCCGCACTGTATGCACTTGTCCTGAATGATTTCGGGAACGAGAACGGCAACGCCGCGCTTTTCGAACTTGGTCGTGCCGGTGGGAACGTGGCCGTCTGCGTTGAACTGCGAGGACTTGAGCTTGTCGCCCTGAAGGTAGAGGATGGGCTTGATGATTTCCTGATAATATTTGTCTGCATGGCCTTCAACCATAGCGGCGCCCGTCGTAGCGTTTGCCCACGAAGCGGGAACGTCTATCTTTACAAGGTTGTCGCCTGCGGCGGAATCGATGGCGTTGTAGTTCATCTGAACGACTGCGTCGCCCTTTCTGCCGAAGGACTTTTTAGCCATGTACTTCATGTATTCGACGGCTTTGTCGTAAGGCATAATCTGGGGATTTACGCGGAAGAACGCCGACTGCAAAATGGTGTTCGTCCTGCCTTTCAGGCCAAGTTTGCCTGCGATGTGAATAGCGTCGATAACGTAGAGGTTGATGTGCTTTTTAGCGATATCCTGCTTAACCTTTGCGGGCAGGAATTCTTCAAGCTTTTCAACCGTGGTAGCGTCGGTGTTGATGAGGAAGGTACCGCCTTCCTTGATATCGCTCGTCATGTCGTATCTCGTGATGTACGAGGGGTTGGAGCACTGAACGAAATCGGCAGAGTCGATGAGGTATTCGCTCTGAATGGGCGTATCGCCGAAACGGAGGTGGGATACGGTGATACCGCCTGACTTCTTGGAGTCATAGAAGAAGTATGCCTGGGCATGCTTGTCCGTGTGGTCGCCGATTATCTTGATGGAGTTCTTGTTTGCGCCTACGGTACCGTCGGAGCCGAGACCGTAGAACTTGCACGAGGTCGAACCTGCGGGAGCCGCGTCGAATTTTTCGGAGAAATCGAGCGAAGAGTTGGTAACGTCTTCGTAGATACCAATTGTAAAGTGGTTCTTAGGCTGGTCCTTTTCAAGGTTCTTATATACTGCAAGCACCATGGAAGGGGTGAATTCCTTGGAGCCGAGGCCGTAACGGCCGCCTACTACCTTTATGCCGGTAACGCCCTTTTCAAGCAGAGCCGAGCATACGTCGAGGTAGAGGGGTTCGCCGAGGGAACCGGGTTCCTTGGTTCTGTCGAGTACGGCAATCTTCTTTGTCGTCTTGGGGATGGCTGCTATGAGCGCGTCGGCGACGAAAGGACGGTAAAGTCTTACCTTTACAAGGCCGTACTTCTTGCCCATGGAGTTGAGCTTATTGATGGATTCTTCAATGGTTTCGCATGCGGAACCCATGCATATGATAACTTCGGTCGCGTCCTTTGCACCCACATAGTCGAACAGATGATACTTTCTGCCGCACTTTGCGGAAACGACGTCCATCATCTTCTGAACGATTGCGGGAGCGGCTTCGTAGTAGCTGTTTGCAGTCTCCCTGTTCTGGAAGTAAGTATCGCCGTTCTGTGCGGTACCCTTCTGGATGGGATGCTCGGGGTTTAAAGAGCGGCTCTTGAAGTCAGCGATATCGGCGGCAAGGCCTACTTCGTCGCAGATGGCGCGGATTTCGGCATAGTCGTCCGTCTCATCCCAGACGTCGATTTTTGCAACTTCGTGCGAAGTTCTGAAACCGTCGAAGAAATTTATGAAGGGAACTTTAGCCTTGAGCGTCGAAAGGTGAGCGACGAGCGCGAGATCCATAACTTCCTGCACGGAAGAATCGCAGAGCATTGCAAAGCCCGTCTGGCGGCAAGCCATAACGTCGGAATGGTCGCCGAAGATGTTAAGCGAGTGGGCAGCCAGGGCGCGCGCCGAAACGTGCATAACCATGGGCAGCAACTCGCCTGAAATCTTGTACATGTTGGGAATCATCAAAAGAAGACCCTGCGAAGCGGTGTAGGTGGTGGTAAGGGCGCCTGCGGAAAGCGAGCCGTGAACGGCGCCTGCAGCGCCGCCTTCGGACTGCATTTCAGCAATCTTTACCTTCTGGCCCCACATGTTTGTTCTGCCACCCGTAGCCCATTCGTCCGCAATCTCCGCCATGGGAGAAGAGGGGGTGATGGGATAAATTGCGGCTACTTCTGAAAAAGCATACGCAACGTGGCTGGCGGCGGTATTGCCGTCGATAGTCAGTTTTTTCATCAAGAAACCTCCGGATAATGTATTAATAGATTAATGTGATTTCAAAAATGTGATTTCAAACACTCCCAAAAAGCGCGGCTCCCGTGCGGGGATGCGGCAAAATCGGCGCTTACGGGCGCACTTTTCCCTTACCGCAACTTTTTTACGCTATAATTATAAAACACGTTGTGTTAATTGTCAACAGCAAAGTGTAAAAAAATATGCAATAAATTATCAAATAAATTTATGTTTCCGCCACGCATGTAACCCGCCCGCTTCATCGTTGTCCGCAAGATTGGCATGGCATAGTGCGGCGGTAAGAATGCGGAGCAAAGATGCAACGGTACGTTGCCCGCCGCAGAACCGGCCGGCTTTATTATATATGCTCGATTGCGGGGCACAGATGCAACGGTACGTTGCAAATTTTTATCGCGCTTTCACATTTTTATGAGCATAATTTGTTGTTAAAACTTCTTTAATTTGTTATAATTTGGAAGAATAAAGCAAAAGGAAGAAAAAATGTCTCAACTTTCCGTTGCGGAAAATACCCTATCGCAAGAGGATTTTACCGCCCTATCATTCAATAACGTAAAGTTCTGGTACCCCGACGCCGAAAAACCCGCCGTCAACGGCGTCTCGTTTTCGGTAAATAAGGGCGAATTTGTCTCCATAATCGGCCATAACGGTTCGGGCAAATCTACGCTCGCCCGCCTCGTTTGCGGCCTTTTGCAGGCCGACGAAGGCAGTATAAATGTGTGGGGGCTCGACCCTTCCGAACAGAAAAACGTCTTCGAAGTCCGCCGCCACACCGGCATCGTCTTTCAGAATCCCGACAATCAGATGGTCGCCTCGATAGTCGAAGACGACGTCGCTTTCGGCCCCGAAAATTTAGGCGTCGGCAGGGAGGAGATAGGCCGCCGCATAGACTGGGCTCTTTCCGCCGTCGGCATGACCGAATACCGCCATTCCACGCCCACAAGGCTTTCGGGCGGACAAAAACAGCGCATAGCCGTCGCGGGCGTGCTGGCAATCCGCCCCGATATTCTTATACTCGACGAATCCACCGCCATGCTCGACCCCAAGGGCCGCAGGGAGGTTATCGACGTCGTCCGCCGCCTCAACAAGGAAGAGGGCATGACCATTCTGCTCATCACCCACTTCATGGAAGAAGCGCTCCTCGCCGACCGCACTATAGTCATGAACCGCGGCGAAATTGTAATGCAGGGCGCGCCCCGCGATATATTTGAAAACGGCGAGGCGCTTTTAACCTATAATCTCTGCCTGCCCGAAATTATCAATATCGAAAACACTTTAAAGACCGCGGGCATAGAAACTCCCCCTTGCCTCTATCCCGAAGAGCTCGCCGAACACATTGCCGCGTGCGCGAAGGAGAGGGGATTGGACGCCGTATCCTCGCCCCGCCTCGCACCATCCGACGGGGAAAAGAGGGGACCTTGGGATATAGACATCCGCGGCTTGACGTATACCTATTCTGCAAAATCCCCCTTCGCTTCCAAGGCCTTGAAGGGCGTCAGCCTGCACATAGGCGACGGCGAATTTTTCGGCATAATCGGCCACACGGGCAGCGGCAAATCGACGCTCATCCAGCATTTAAATGCTTTAATCAAACTGCCGCAGGCGCAGAAAAAGTACAAGCCCCCCAAGGTCAAAAAGGGGCAAATACCCACTACTATGCCGCAGTTAACCGTTGGCGAATACGACCTTGCTGATAAAAAATGCAACTTTTTGTCCCTCCGCGCCGACGTCGGCATGGTCTTCCAGTATCCCGAATATCAGCTCTTCGCCGAAACGGTGGAAGAGGACGTGGCCTTCGGGTTGAAAAATTTCTATAAAGATTTAAAAGAAGAGGAGGTAAAGGAGCGCGTATATGCCGCGTTGACGGCCGTAGGTCTCGACCCGAAAGAAGTGGCGGAAAAATCCCCCTTCGATTTATCGGGCGGTCAGAAAAGGCGCGTCGCCATAGCCGGCGTAATCGTCACCCGCCCCAAAATTCTCGTCCTCGACGAACCCGCCGCGGGCCTGGATCCCCTCGGCAAAAAGGAGATAATGGAGCTTTTGCACAAGCTTCACTCCGAGTGGTGCCGCACGGTAATAATCGTCTCGCACGACATGGACGAAATAGCCTGCAACTGCACGCGCGCCTGCGTCGTTTCGGACGGCGTCATCTTCGACTGCGCCGCCCCGCACGAGCTTTTTGCCCGCGCGGACGAACTCGTCTCTCTCGGTCTCGACGTGCCTTTGACGGCCAAAATCTGCCGCGCACTCAAAAATTACGGCATAGACATAGACTGCGACTATACGCCCGAAGGCTTTTCGCAGGCGGTAATACAGGCTTTCGAAGGGGGTGAGCGCAATGCTTAACGACGTAACTTTCGGCCAGTATTATCCCGCACAGTCCTTCGCGCACAAGCTCGACCCCCGCCTCAAGCTTTTAATGCTCATCGCGTATATCGTCGCGCTGTTCATCGCCGATACCTTCTACGGCCTCGCGCTGTGCGCCGTGTTCATAGTAGTCGCAACGCTCGTCTCGCGCGTGCCCTTCGGTTCGGTGCTGCGCTCGGTAAAGGGCATCGTCTTTCTTCTCGTGTTCACGTCCCTTTTAAACCTCTTTCTGCACGGCGGCGACCATCTGCTCGTCGAGTGGGGCATAATACACATCTATCTCGAAGGCGTGCTCTTCGCAGTCTTTTTAATGTTCAGGCTGATATTCCTCGTGCTCGGCTCGGCGCTTCTCACGCTTACGACAACGCCGGTCAGCCTTACGGACGGCCTCGAAAGCCTGTTAAAACCTTTAACTTTCATCAAATTCCCCGTTCACGCGCTCGCGCTCATAATGTCCATAGCCTTAAGGTTCATTCCAACGCTGATGGACGAAACCAACCGCATAATCGCCGCTCAGAAGGCGAGGGGCGCAGACTTCGAAACGGGCAACATAATAAAGCGTGTAAAGGCCATAATACCCATTCTGATACCCCTTCTTATAAGCGCCTTCCGCCGCGCGGAAGAGCTGGGCGACGCCATGGACGCGCGCTGTTACACAAACTCGCCCCACCGCACAAAATACAAAAAATTAATGTTCGGCTGGCGCGACCTCGTAGCCGCGCTCGTCGCCGCCGCGCTGATAGCGGGAGTAGTGCTCTTCAATATCTACGCATACGATATCTTCCCCGCGGCTTATCAGTATGTGGTGATTTTATGAGATACGCATTAAAAGTCGCCTACGACGGCACAGATTTTTGTGGCTGGCAGGTTCAGGCAAACGGCGTATCCGTCCAGCAGACGCTTTCAAACGCGGCCAAAGCCGCCTTCGGCGAAGACGTGATTTTTACCGCCAGCGGCCGCACGGACAGCGGCGTTCACGCCCTCGGCCAGGTCTGTCATGCCGATATTTCGGCCAACATTCCCGCCGACCGCCTCGCCGACGCGCTCAACTGCCATCTGCCGCAATCGGTTGCCGTGCTCGCTTCTGCCGCCGCGCCCAAAGGCTTCGACGCCAACCGCTCGGCCAAGAAAAAAACTTACGTCTACAGCATGTATTTTTCGCCCCGCCGCAACCCGCTTAAGGACAGGTATTCGGTGCATATCAAGGGGGCAATCAATATTCCCGCCCTCAGGGAGGCGGCTTCGCTCTTCGTCGGCGAACACGATTTCAAAGCCTATTGCGCTTCGCGCTCGCAGGTAAAAACTACAGTCCGCACCGTATTTTCGGTCAATGTTTCGGGCGAGGGGGAGGACGTGAAAATAGAAGTCTGCGGCGGCGGCTTTTTATATAACATGGTGCGCACCATGGTGGGAACCATGCTCGGTTATGCTTTCGGCAGGCTTTCGTGCGAAGATATAATAAATTCGCTCCAAACGCGCAACCGCGGCCTCGTCGGCAAAACCATGCCCGCGCGCGGCCTCATGCTCAAGGAAGTCGATTACGGCATCGATCTTTTCGACGGGCAGCCCTCCTGCAAAAGCGCCTTCCCGGCCACGCAAAACGACGGACAATAAATTTTACTAAAATTTCACATAGTTATTTCACGCTTGCTATAATCAATTCCTATAATATTGTCACAAGGCAATAGAGAGAGTTTTATATGGATTTCTTTGAATTATTGAATTACGCAGATTTGTTTACGCCTTACGGCTCCAGCCCGTTCGACGCGCTGTGGATAAGCCTGACCATAGCGGGCGCGCTTTTCGTCATATTTTATGTGCTCGAAGCCATCGCGCTGTGGACCATATCGGGCAGAGAGGGATACAAGCACAGATGGATGTCCTTCATTCCCTTCTTCAACACCTATTATATAGGCGTCGTCTCCGATAAAAACAGGTTCTATAATCTTCCTTCCAAGGGCGTGTCGCTCGCGCTTGCGATTATCGAATTGCTGCTCGTCGCGGGTTACATTCTCTATTATTCCATCGCGGGAATAGTGTTTGCGGGCGGACTTTACGACGTAATCACGCAGACAAGTTCTATCACAGGGCAGACAATAGTAATCGGCTATCAGTCGTCGGGCGTCATCTCCGGCACTTGGATAGGCTGGATTTTCGATTATCTCGATATCTATATCCTACAGTGGTTCAACCTCGTATATCTTCTCCTTAACGTGCTCGTCGTCATTTCCTTCTTTCAGACGTATGCCTGCCGCAGATACGTTCTCATGTCCCTCGGCGCGGTCATCTTCCCCATAAAGGGTATACTCATGTTTGCCGTCCGCAACAACACGGGCATGAACTACCGCGATTACGTGCGCGGCGAACAGCGCAGGCGATACGAAATGTACCAGCAGTACTCCAACCAGAACGGCGGCAATCCCTACGGCGGTTACAATCCCTACAACGGCAGACCGACGCCGCCCCCTTCGGACGGCAAACCTTACGAAGGCTCTTCGGCCCCTTCCGGTTCTGATGAAGACCCGTTCGGCGGGTTCGGCGCGTCGGACGGCGGCAAATCTTCCAAGTCGCAACCCGACGACCCCTTCGACGAATTCAAAAATTAATATTTACAGCATTCAAACGGCGCAAACGCGCCGTTTTTTATTTGCCTTGAGGCATGCAATATGTTATACTTTAGGTATAAGCTCAGATTATACATACATTAACCGAGGCAATCATAAAGCTATGTCAGAAAATATAATTGCGGCAATATCCACCGCTCCCGCGACGGGAGGGGTGGCAATAATCCGCCTGAGCGGTCAGGGCTCGCTCGGCGTGGCGCAAAAAATCTTTTCGCCATCGGGCAAAACGCCCGTAAGCTCTTTTTCGCCCAACCGAATGTATCCGGGTCACATTCTCTGCGACGGGTTCGAAGATTACGGCATGTGCGTCTACTTCAAAGCCCCGCATTCATTCACGGGCGAGGACGTCGTCGAACTGCATTGCCACGGCGGCGTGCAGATATCGCGCGCCGTTTTAGATGCCGCCCTCAAAAACGGCGCGCGCATGGCAACCAACGGTGAATTCACCAAGCGCGCCTTTTTAAACGGCAAACTTTCGCTCGCCTCTGCGGAAGGCATGGCCGACATGATAAACGCCAACGGCCTCGCCGAAGTGCGCGCGGGTTCAATGCTGTATGCCGAAAAGCTGACAAACGAGGTAAAGGCCATGCAGGCCGCGCTCAAGGATATTCTCGCGGGCATAGCCGCCGATATAGATTATCCTGAAGAGGACATCGCCTCGTCCGACCTCACCGACGTCGGCCGCAGGCTGGCCGCCGTCGAAGATAAAATAAGCGCCATGATAAAGGACTACGGCCGCGGCAAAAAGATAAAAAACGGTGTAACTGTTGCGCTCTGCGGCGCGCCGAACGCTGGCAAGTCCTCTCTTTTAAACGCCCTTTTGGGCTACGACAAGGCCATCGTCTCCCCGCTCGCGGGCACCACGCGCGACGCGGTTGAGGGCTCAATCGAAATCGACGGCATAGTCTACAATCTCATAGACACGGCTGGGCTCCGCGACAACGCAGACGAAATTGAAGCCATGGGCATTTCCATAGCAAAAAAAACAATGCAGTCGGCCGACCTCATTCTCTATGTCTGCGAGGGCGAATACGTCCCGCTGGAGGGGGTGGCGGAAGACGACGAAAGACTTATAAAAATTTACAATAAGTGCGACATATCTCCCGCCCAACCGAACAATTTTGATATTTCCATATCGGCCAAGACGGGCGAAAATCTGGATAAGTTAAAGTCCCTCATGGGTTCAAAAGCCGTAGGCGTAAACAGCGCCGAAGGCGCGTATATAATCGAGCGCCGCCATTACGAAGCGCTCTGCCGCGCGGACATGTCGCTCAAAAACGCGCAGAACGCCATCGGGCTTTTCCCGCTCGATATCATCTCGCTTGACATAAACGACGCGTGGTCGGCTCTCGGCGAAATAACGGGAGAAACGGCAAACGAGGAAATTATTTCCACAGTATTTGCAAAATTCTGCGTCGGCAAATAATTCGTGATTATAGGCTGCGCATCTCTTTGTCTGCCTCCGCTTTTCTCGGGTCATTTACGTCTCAGTAAACTCCCCGTCGAAAATGCTCGGCTTCCTCGACCTGCTTGCCTCTGACCACGAATTTCCGCAGACCTGATGTCCGTTTATTTCGATTTTTATAGATACACTTATTTAAAAAACTTCTTTTTATGGAGCTATAATATACATGGTAAACATCGAACTCTACAGGGTGTTCTACACCGTCGCAAAGTGCGGCAGCCTCACAAAGGCGGCTGACGAGCTGTTCATTTCCCAGCCTGCCGTGTCGCAGGCGATAAAACAGCTCGAAAGCCAGCTTGGCACGTCGCTGTTCAACCGCACCCACAGGGGCATGGAACTGTCCGTGCAGGGCGGCAAGCTCATCTATAAGCAGGTGGAGGAGGCGTTGGCTCTGCTCGACGCGGCAGAAAATAAGCTCATAGAACTCAAAACGACGGCTTCGGGCACGATAAGGATAGGCGCAACCGACTCCATTTTCTCCAACGTTCTCGCCGATAAAATCGTCGAGTACAACGAAAAATATCCCGCCGTCCGCTTCGAACTCATAACGGGCACCACGCCGGAGACTATAACCCAGCTCAAGGAAAACAAGTGCGACATTGGCTTTATCAACCTCCCCATAGAAGATAAGGACGTAAATTTTACGGGCACGGTATGCCATCTTTCCGACATCTTCGTCGCGTCGTCAAAAAAATACGCCGCGTTAAAGGATAAGCAGGTCAATTTAAAGGATTTGCAGGAATACCCCCTGCTCATGATAGAGGCCAACACCGTCGCCCGCCGCGCTTTTGCGTCCTTCACCCAGTCGCTCGGCATAACGCTTTCTCCCGATATCGAAGTGGCCAACTGGGATCTGATGCTCAAGTTCGCCCGCTGCGGCATGGGTATAGGTTGCGTCCCCCGCGAGTATGCTCAAAAGGAACTTGAAAGCGGCGAACTGTTCGAACTCAATATCGCCCCGTCCCTTCCCGTGCGCGGAGTGGGCATGGCCCTTCCGAGAAACGTGCCCGTGCCTTTCGCCCTGCGCGAATTCATTGGATTATTCAACTGATTTTTTTAATAAAAAAATACATTCGCCGCGCAATGTACTGCGGCGAATGTGTTTGCAAAAATAAATTTTACTGCACAAAAATAAGATATATAAAGTATGCGCAGTACGCGGCCAGCATTATAATTCCCGTCGCACGCCCTATGCTCTTTTTGGTAAGGCATGGCACCCACAGGATTATGCCCGCGGCTAAGGCTATCGCCGTGTCTATCAGGAATTTCTTTTCAAACGGCACGGGCGTTATCACCGAAGATATGCCGACGATAAACAATATATTGAAGATATTGCTGCCTACAATATTGCCTATCGCAATGTCGGCGTTCTTCTTTATCGCGGCCGTTACCGACGTGAAAAGTTCGGGCAGAGACGTGCCGAGGGCAACGACGGTGAGGCCTATAAATCTGTCGGTGACGCCCATTTTTTCGGCAAGGTATGTCGCCGAATCTACGGCAAAGTTGCTGCCGAAAACTATCATCAGCAGGCCGAGCACCGTGTATCCGAGCGACATCCAGATGGTTTTCTTTTTCTGTGCGCTTTCGTCCGCGGGCTTGTCCTCGTCTATCTTTAGCTCCGCGCTCTCCGCGGCGACCGGCACCGCGCTTTCTTCTGCGGCGAACTTTAACGCCTCGGGCATGCTCTGCGCCTCCGCGCTTTCAAGCGAAGCCGCAAGCTCGCGCTTGTTTATGCGCCTGCGCGCTATTATGAACAGGTAAGAGAGGTACAGCACGAATATAACGAGGAATATTATCCCGTCCGTCATGCTTATCGAGCCGTCCACCCCGAGCGCGAATAAAATTATCGTGGCCAGGAACATTACGGGAATGTCTACGTAGCTCGTGTCCTTGCCCACCGCAAGCCTCGTTATCGCGGCGGATATGCCGAGGATGATGAGTATGTTGAGTATATTGCTCCCGACTATGTTGCCTATCGTGATAGAGGCGTTGCCCTCTAGGGCGGCGCTTATCGAAACTGCCGCCTCGGGCGCGCTCGTGCCCATGGCAACGATTGTCAGTCCGATGATAATCTGGGGAATTTTAAGCTTGGTCGCGACTTCGCTCGCGCCGTCGACAAAAAAATCCGCCCCTTTCGCAAGCAGAAAAAAGCTTACGGCAAGCAGGGCAATGTTGTCTAAAATCTCCATCGTTTACCTCATTGTAAAAAACCGTCTTTATTATAGCATACAACATGTTTATATGCAACAATTTTTGATAATTATAAACAAAAAAATGAAAAACTTACTTTATATGTTGTTTATAGAGGAGAGCTAACATATTAAAAGTTATGGAAATACAAACGAGATATTATACCGACGAAGTACACGACGACTTTGCCGGCACGCACATTGATACAAAACCTCTGCCCAAAAATTTTAAATATCACTCCCGTAATCCACTCGTCGCTATAAGGCGGTTTATAGTCTACCGCTTGGTTGCCACGCCCGTCGTGTTTTTTTACATGAAGCTCATAAGGCGGGTAAAGTACGTCAATAAAAAGTGCTTTAAAGGCTACAAAAAACAGGGTTGTTTCATCTACGGCAACCATACGGCGTTCGTGTGCGACGCGTTCAATCCCACCGTGCTCGCCTTTCCCCGTGCGGCCAAGACTATGGTCAGCGAAGATTCCACTTCAATAAAAGGCCTGCGCTGGCTTTTGATGGACGTGGGCGCGCTGCCCGTGCCTTCGGGCATTCATCTCATGCCCGCCTTCGGCGCTGAAATAGAGCGCGCAATCTCCCATAAGGAGTGGATAGCCATCTATCCGGAAGCGCACATCTGGCCCTATTACACGGGGGTGCGCTCATTCCCCGCCGTGTCATTCCGCTATCCAGCAAGGCTCGGCGCGCCGGTATTCTCTTATACGATGACCTATAAAAAGCGCAAGCTTTTCAAGAGTCCCAAAATAACCGTCTATGTCGACGGCCCCTTCTTTTCCGATAAGTCGCTGCCCTTAAAGCAAGCCCAGCAAAAACTGCGCGACGAAGTCTATGCCGCCATGAAGGCCCGCGCTGACGAACATTCGGACTACGAATACAAATACCGCTACGTATACCGCCCCGAAGAGCCCGAAAAAGAGCATGAAGGGGAGGATACAAACTAAATTGCCCCGGAAATATGCGGCGTTTAACTTAAATTTAAACGATAAAGTGCGGCCCGCTTTACTCAATGTAAAGCGGGCCGCGTCAATATATGGCGGTAATATTTAAAAGGCATTAAAAAACAGCGCTTTTCTAAGCGCTGTTTAGTTTTTAAAGTATGGCGCCGAGCACGTCGTTCATGTCGTACATGCCCTGCGTTTTGCCTGCAATCCACTTTGCGGCCTTTATTGCTCCGGCGGCAAAAACGCGCTTGCTCCTCGCCGAGTGGGATAGCGACACTATTTCGTCCTCGCCCGCGAACATAACCTCATGCTCGCCGACTATCGTGCCGCCGCGCACCGCGTGAATGCCTATCTCGTTGCCGCGCTTGCCCACAATGCCGCTTCTGCCCTCAACATATTGGCGTTTTTCGGTTAAAACGTCGTTGGCGGCTTCTGCCAGCATAAGCGCCGTGCCGCTCGGCGCGTCCACCTTCTGGTTGTGGTGGCGCTCTATAATTTCAATGTCAAAGTCCTCGCCCAAAACTTTCGCCGCCTTTTTCACAAGGCCTACAAGCAGGTTTACGCCCAGCGAAAAGTTTGCCGTCTTGAACACCGCCGTCTTCTGCGACGCGGCTTTAATCTTTTCAAGTTGATCGGGCGTGTAACCCGTAGTCGCAAGCACAACGGGAACGCGGTTTTTTATGGCGTACTCAAGCTCTCCGTCCAAAACGGCGGGGGAGGAAAAATCTATTATCGCGTCAATCTTTTCCTTTACGCCCTCAAAGGATGAATAAACGGGCACCTTGCAGCCTTCGGGCGCGTGAATGTCCACGCCGCATACAACCTGTGCGTCCTTGTCGTCCTTTAAAAGGTCAACTATGTTTCCGCCCATCTTGCCGCCTATGCCGCAAACCAGAATGTTTAACATATAACTTTTACTCCCGCAGCTTTAATGCATTTTTTCATCAGTTTTTTGTGCTCTTCCTCAAGCTCGGTCAAAGGCGCGCGGGGAATGCCCGCGTCAAGACCTATCATGTTGCAGCCCGCCTTTACGGGTATGGGGTTTACCTCCACAAAGCATGCGTCTATGAGGGGGAGTATCTTTTCGTGAATTTTGTTGGCCTTTGCAATCTTGCACTTCTGCATGGCCGCGGCCACTTCCTTAATCTGCGCGGGCACTATGTTTGAAGCTACCGAAATTAATCCCGCGCCGCCTATGGCCATTATGGGAATGTTCAGATTGTCGTCGCCCGAATACAAATCCATTCTCGGGCGGATGCGCCTCATGGTTTCGCAAATCTGCTCCATGTTTCCGCACGCCTCTTTTATTCCGGCCATATTGGGTATGTACGAAAGTTCCTCTGCGGTTGCTGGCAGAATGTTCACGCCCGTCCTCGGGGGAACGTTGTATGCAATTACGGGCAGACTTGTCGCCGCGCATATCGCCTTGTAATATTCCACAATGCCCTTTTGGGTGCACTTGTTGTAATAGGGCGTAACGGCCAGCACGCCGTCCGCGCCCAACTCCTCCGCGCGCTTTGTCGCTTCAACGGCCTTTGCCGTGCTGTTGCTGCCCGTGCCGAAAATCAGCTTCGCCCGTCCCGCAACGCGCTCCTTTGCAAATTTCATAACGGCGACTTTCTCGTCCTCGGTCATGGTGGCGGGCTCGCCCGTTGTTCCAAGGACTACAAGCGCATCGGTGCCGTTTTCAATCTGGTATTCGATCATCCTGCCGAATGCGTCAAAGTTCACGCCGCCGTTGTCGTAAAAGGGCGTAATCATCGCCGTGGCAGAGCCTGTAAAAAAGTTTTTCATGTCAGACCTCTTTTATAGATACCTTTTTATTGCTTTTTAATCAGTCGAAGTAACCCTTTGCGGCCAGAAGTTCGGCCAGAAGCACGGCTCCGCCCGCCGCGCCGCGCAGCGTGTTGTGCGAACAGCCTATAAATTTATAATCGAACAGATTGTCTTCCCTCAGCCTGCCCGCGCATACGGCCATGCCGCGCTCGGTCATTCTGTCAAGCTTGGGCTGGGGTCTGTCGGCCTCTTCAAAGTAGTGTATGAACTTTTCGGGCGCAGAGGGCAGTTTAAGCGCCTGCGGCTCGCCCGAAAAACTGTCCCACGCTTCCAGAATTTCCTGCTTTGTGGGCTTGTGCTCAAAGGAAACAAAGCATGCCGCCGTGTGTCCGTCGGAAACGGGAACGCGCAGGCACTGCGCGGTGATTACGGGTCCGTCGGCGTTTACTATTTCGCCGCCCTTAACTTCGCCCCATATCTTCAGGGGTTCAAGCTCGCTCTTTTCTTCCTCGCCGCCGATATAGGGGATTATGTTGTCTATAATCTCGGGCATGGTCTCAAATGTCTTGCCCGCGCCCGATATGGCCTGATAGGTCGTAACGGCCGCGCACTTTATCCCGTATTTTTTAAGGGGGTGGAGGAGGGGCACGTAGGACTGCAGCGAGCAGTTGCTCTTAACGGCTATAAATCCGCGCTTTGTGCCCAGCCTCTTTCTCTGCGCGTCGATAACGCTCAGATGACCGGAGTTTACTTCGGGTATGACCATGGGCACGTCGGGTGTTGCCCTGTGCGCCGAATTGTTGGAAACTATGGGGCATTCAAGCTTTGCATAATCGTATTCCAGCGCCTTTATGTCAGCCTTGGGCATGTTCACCGCGCAGAAGCAGAAATCTACGCTCCCGGCAATTTTTTCCTTGTCCGCCGAAGCGTCCAGAACCACCATGTCCGCAAATTCTACGGGCATGGGTTCGGCCATATGCCAGCGCCTCACGGCGTCCTTGTACGCCTTTCCCGCAGAGGAAGAGGAGGCGGCCAGCACCTTTACTTCAAACCAGGGATGATTGTGCAAAAGCAGGGCAAAGCGCTGTCCCACCATGCCGGTGGCGCCTATTATGCCAACTTTATACTTTTTCATGATATAATATTCTCCGTCTTATTTATTTGTGCCGACGGGATGTCGCCGTTTAAAATAACGCGGCGCATGCGCGCCGCGTTATATACACATTTTTATAAATGCAAATAGCGCAACACTCATCGTGACAGTCGCGCGGATATTATCCTGCGCGCCCAGCGCGGGCAAGGCGGACCCGGGCTTCGGCGGGGATGCCCTTTTGCACGCAGGTCGTTGCGCCGTCGCCTTAAAACGGCAGCCCTGCGGCTACTTATGCTCTCCGCTCCTCTATTCGGCAATGGAATAATACCATATGTACACAGAAAAGTCAAAGAAAATTTGCTTTAATATCGGGCAAAATAATTGAAATATTTGATTATATACTGTATAATATAAAAAAGTCTCCGTCCGCGCGGGGATTATAAATGCATTTTCTCAAGGAATATTTATGGCAGAATCAAAGTTGCAATCTCTCGTCGGAAAAGAAAACGCCGACGATTACGTCCGCACCTACGTGCCCAAGGGCAGGTGGAGCGATACGTGGAACCTGTTCAAATCCAACTTCGTCAAGTTCGTCATCATAAACGTTCTTACGCTCGTATTCTTCATCCCCGCCATAGCCGTCATTTATTTAAGGCTGATATATCTGACCAACCTCGCGTCGGTATATCCCTTCTCGGCCAACGTCGGCGTGGGAATATACACGCCCTCTACCACGGGTCTCGCCGAAAGGCTTATTCTTTCAACCGATTTATTGTTCTACTCGCTCCTCATCGTCTCCGGTCTCATCGCGGCCGTAGGCCTCGCGGGCGGCGCCTATTCGGTCAAAAAGATGATAAACGCCCACGGCGAATTTTCGGTCAAAGGTTATTTCCACGGCGTTAAGGTGTGCTATTTCAACACCGTCCTGCCGGTAATACTCTTTCTGATTTTCTTTTTCGCGTCTGTCACCATAAGCGACTGGGCGGCCATGCAGATAGCTTACGGCTCGTCCCCCGCAGGCCCCACAACGGCAAAGGTGTTCATCATAATCGCAACCGTAGTCGTCGGCATGTTCTGCATGTGGCTGTTCGCCGTCGGCGTAAGCTATAAGGTAAAATTAAAATACCTTTTCAAAAACTCGCTCGTGCTCTTCGTCGGCACCATTCTGCAGAGTATTTTCATGATAGGCTTTGCGCTCATTCCCGTGTGGCTGATGGTCATAGGAATGTACGTGTCGTTCTTCCTCGTCGTCGGCATTCTGGTATTCATTTTCCTCGGTTTCTCCTTCATTCTCCTCGTGTGGATGGCATATACCCAGTGGGTGTTCGATTCATTCATTCAGCCCGCCATAGTCAGCGAAAAGGAGGCGGCCCGCGCAAAGATGACGCCCAAACAGCTCGAGGCCGAACGGCTTGAAGAAGCCCGCAACGAAGCGCGCGAACTGCTCGCGGCGGGTAAGTCGGAGCTCATTTCCAAGCCCATCATGCCGATAGACATAAACGGCACCGTGGCGCTCATCCCCGTAATGTTCACAAGGGCAGACGTGGCCGCGGCCAGAGATGCCCGCGCCGCTTTGGGCGAAGACGTCGAATCCTACCGCAAACAGCACGAAAACGACCCCAAGTATGTAGAATACAACAAACTTTTCGCCGAGCGCGAAAAGGCCCTCACCTCAACGGACAAGAAGGGTAAAAAGAAAAAAATCAGCCCGGACAACCTTTTAAAATAAAACGATTAGCGGCGCTGTTTGCCTGCGCAGCCGGCAAACAGCGCCGCATCTGATAATTATGAATCAAAGCTACAGCTAATTATGAATCAAAGCTACAGCGCCCTCGGTAACTGGTTCGAATATTTAAACAAAGACTGCGACTATAAATCATGGTCGCAGTATTTAATTAACCGCCTTGCGCAGTTTAACGCGGGTCCGCGCGGTTTAGATATAGGTTGCGGCAACGGCTATTTCACCCGCGCCCTGTATAAGGCTGGCTACGACGTCTTCGGCATGGATATATCCCCCGCCATGCTCAGCGAGGCAAAGCGCCTCGCCGCGCGTGAGGGGGTGCCCTGTGAATTTTTACTCGGCGATATAACCAAACTTAAACTGACGGGCAAAGTGGATTTTGCAGTCGCCATAAACGACTGCCTCAATTACGTCCCGCCCGCAAAGCTCAAAAGCGCGTTCGTCAGGGTATATTCCTGCCTCAACCGCGGCGGAATATTTCATTTCGACGTCTCTTCCGAATACAAAATACGCAACATTCTGGCCGACAACATGTTTGGCGACGCGGGCGAAGACATCTCGTACATGTGGTTCAACACGCCCGAAGAGGACGGGGTTACAATGGATTTAACCTTTTTCGTCCGCTCCGATGACGGCAGGTACGACCGCTTTGACGAAACCCACCGCCAGTATGCGCACAAGGAGGGGACAATAATCTCCGCCCTCAAAGAGGCCGGTTTTACTCAGGTCTTCACTCAGGGGCACCTCGGCATGGACGATAAAACGCAAAGAATCAATTTTACGGCAATAAAATCATGAACAAACTTTTCAAAGCCCTCGTCTACGACAGGCAGGTCTCGCTGTCCGTTCTGGATACTACTGACCTCGTCAACAAAGCAATAAAAATACACTCGCTATCGGGCAAATCGGCTGAACTTTTAGGCAACCTTTTAACGGTGTGCGCCTATATGTCGGGCTGTCTCAAGAGCCCTAAGGGCGCCGTCTCCATAACGGTAAAAAGTCCCGAAGGCTCGGGTTCGGCTTCGGTCTCGGGCGACGTAGACCTTCACATCCGCGGCTATGTAGACGGTTCGTGCAAACACACCTTCGTCGGCGGCGCGCTGACCGTCATCAAGGACGACGGATTTTACCGTCCCTTCGTCGGCGCGTGTCAAATTGAAAGCGACGACGTTTCGCGCATAATGTGCGATTATTTTCGTCAGAGCGAACAGATTCCCACCGCCGTGTCTGTCGGCGTAAAGCTCGCCGAAGACGGTACCTGCACCGCTGCGGGCGGCGTCGTAATGCAGCTTCTGCCCGGTACGTCCGAAGAAAACGTCGCCAAAGCCGAAGAGCGCATGCAGGCCTTTACTGACCCCGCGTCGGTAATTGAACAGTACGGCGCAGACGGCGTGATACGCAACTTTTTCGACGGGGATATCGACCAAAAGGGTCTGTATCTCCTTCACCCCGACTACATATGCAACTGCTCGCGCAGCAAGATAGAGGGGATAATAGTGCCCCTCGGCAGGGATGAACTGCTGTCCGTCTGCGACGAACAGGGCGCAGTTTCGGTGCATTGCCACTACTGCAACACGGATTACACTTTCGATAAGGACGATATATTAAAATTATTCGATAAATGAACAACACAAAGACATTGGCAATAGACCTCAGCGAGGACAGACTGCTTGCCATTGCGGCGGACTGCATCGATGAGCACAACTATATAGGCGCTCTGCGCATGCTCAACAAAAATGCCGAGCTCAACGGAAATGCCGAAGATTCTTACATGCTCTACGCCGAAGCTTTCGACGACATGGGCCTGTACGAAAAGTCGATAAACGGCTGGTTCAAGTATATCGACTATTCCTACGGCTATCCCGACAGCGATTTTTCCGACGCATACGAAGGCCTCGCCGTCAATTATCTGAACATGGGCGAGGAGGAGCTGGCTGCCTTTTATTACAACAAACTGCTCGTCGAAACGGCCGCCGAGCTCACGCCCGAAAACAGGCAGGAGATTATAAATAATTTTATAGTCAACCGCAAATCTCCTTTAAAAATCGCATGGCCGCCCCGCCTCGCCGACTATTCGGGCGAGATGGAAAGGGGCATCAATTACATGCGCTCGGGCGATTACGAAAATGCCGTCGCCGAGTTCGACAAGGTCGACGAGGGCAACAAAAGCTACCTCGCCGCCCGCAATTACATCGCCATGTGCGACATTATAAGCGACAAATGTGACGAGGCCGAACAGGAATGCATCGCCGTACTCAAAAAATATCCGAACGACGTTCAGGCGCTCACAACGCTCGCCGCCGTCAAAAACCAGCAAAAAAACAGCCGGGAAAGCCGCGCGCTCGCGCAAAAGCTTCTGTCCGTCGGCGCAACTTCCACCGACGATTTATATAAAATTGCCACCGTCTGCTGCGAAAACGGCATGCATGAGGACGCCTACAATCTGTTCTGCAAAATAGAGGAAGAGCTCTGCTACGACAACTCCGTGCTCTATTTCAAGGCGGTGTCGGCCTACAACAGCGGCCACAAGCGCGAAAGTCTGGACGCGTTCGACAGGCTCCAGACCATCTATTCGGACGCCGTCACGGCCAAATACTACTCCGATTTAGTGCGCTCCCACCTCGCCGAAGGGGACGAAGATTACAAAGAGAACCCCCTTTCATACTTTTACCGCCTTCCGCAGGAGGAGAGGGAGAGCAACGTCGAAATTCTTTCCGCCTTCGTGCGCCTCAAGGACAAGCACGCAAAGTCCATATCGGAGGAGATAGACATAACCGACTGCATACGCTGGTGCTTCGACGAAGGGGGAGACCACGGCTCGCTCGAACTCAAAATGCTCGGCGCGGCCTGCGCCGTCAAGGCGGCCTATTGCGACGATTTGCTGCGCGACATTCTCCTCGACGCCTTCCAGCCCGATGCGCTCAAAATGCAGACCATCGGCTTTATCGCCGAGCGCAACCAAAGCTGTACCTACGGCGTTGTCGTCTGCCACGTCTACCGCAAAATAGAGCTCCCCGCTCTCGTCGTCGGCAGGAACAAAAAAAAGGTGTTCGTCAAGGCATATGCCATGGCCTGCGCGCGTTTTGCGCTCATCGACCCCGCATATGTGTTTGCCCTCAATGCCGCGGCCGTCAAGCTCTATTCCGAGCTTTCCGAAAATAAAAAACTGGCCGACGCCAAAAACGCTCCCGCGCTCGCCGCGGCAATATACGCCCGCAGCGGCATACACGACGGCGAAGTTTCCGCCGAAGAAGCCTGCGCGTTTTTCAGCGCGGACGTAAACAAATATAACTTTATAATGTCTTAACGCTTTAAAAAAGGCGCATTACATTAAGGTGAACTGTATGAAACTTTACGATTTCGACGGCATGTTCGAAGAAAAACTTGCCGACTACATCAAGCGCAATCCGCGCGGCTATACCGAAAAACAGTGGGAGGACGTAATCCCCGTCATGTACGCCAAATTCGGCGACACGCAAATTAAGTCCATAGGCAAATCGCCCAATCAGTTTTACGCCGAACAGAGCGATGAAGAGCTTCTCTCTTCCCTCGTCGCCCACCTCAAAAAGGGCGTGCCCGTATCGGAATACCTCTGCAACGCCATCGAAAGCCGCAACATGGAGGAGCTGTTGATTCCCCTCCTCGACGGCTCCGAGGACGAAGTTTCCTACGCCCTCAATTTAATCGGCGCTTCAAAAAAGGCCCTGCCCGTCTACATGCGCCTGCTCGTCACTTCCGAAAGCGAGGACGTGCGCAACACCTGCGTGGATTACGTAAAGGAATTTGCCGACGAAGTAAAGGAGGAGGCCCTTTCAAACTACGCAAAGGGCATTCAGCCCGAATACATGCTCGAAATTTTGTCGCGCTGCACTGCCCGCGACGACAGAGTGTTCGACCTTTTAATCAAGGCCTTCCGCACCGCGGACGACAACCTCCCCATGCGCGCCAGTTACCTCGCCGCATACGGCGACGAGCGCGCTCTGCCCTATTTAACGGATAAAATAGAGGATACGGACATATCTTACGTCGACTTTCAGGAGCTCAAATTCGCCATCGAAGCCCTCGGCGGAACGTACGATAAGGAGCGCGATTTCTCCTCCGACCCTTACTACGACCTGATAAAATCGCACGGTGCAATGAATATCGATATCTTCAAGGACCTCAAATAAATTTACATAATTGTGCCCGCAATGCAGAATAAATCTCCCCGCAACCGTCAATAACTGTTGCGAGGAGGTATTTTTTATGACTGAAATAACCGCAAAGGAACTCAACATGATAAGCGACGCCCTCATGTATGAAGGGTTGATATGCAAAAAGGCCCGCATGTACTCGCGCACGCTGACCGACGTAGACCTCGCGGGCTGCATAGAGCAGATCGCCGACGAGCACGAAGCGAGGTATGCCTCGCTTTTAAAGCTGATCGGCGGTTAAAGCCCGCGCGCATTGCGCCGCGCCCGCCATCGTCATTTATTTAAAGGAGAATATCATGAAGACATCCAAATCAGAAACCCAGCTCAACGAAAAAGACGCCCTGCAGGACATGATCTCCGCCGAAAAGCAGCTCATGTCGCTGTACGCCACCGCGCTGTTCGAGGGCAGCTCAAAGTCTGTCCGCAAGGAATTCGCGGCCAATTTAAACGCCGTCGCAAACTCGCAGTACGATTTGTTCACCCAGATGGGTGCGCGCGGCTACTACGTGCCCGCCCCCGCGACAAAGCAGCTCATCGACCAGACAAACGATAAGTTCAAAAAGGAAATGAAAAACCTCAAGGCCCAGTAATCGGGCCATATCCCCGCACCAATGCAATTTTAAGGGCGCCCGCGCAAAATGCGCGGGCGCCCCTTTTATGCATATATTTTGTCGCGCCGCCTTTTACAGCTGCCAGTCAATCGCGCCCCTGCCGTGCGCTTCAAGGTATGCGTTGGTTTTTGAAAAGAACCTACACCCGAAGAACCCGTTATAGGCCGAAAGGGGGGAAGGGTGCGCGCATTGCAGAATAAGGTGCTTTCTCTGGTCAATCAGCGATACCTTGTTGCGCGCGTTGCGCCCCCAGAGTATGAATACAACGTTTTCGCATCTGGCCGAAACGGTTTTTATCACGCCGTCGGTAAACCATGCCCAGCCGCAGTTTGCGTGGCTGTTTGCGGCATGCTCGCGCACGGTAAGCGTTGTGTTTAAAAGCAGAACGCCCTCTTTCGCCCACTTGGTCAGGTCTCCGCAGTTTGGTTCTGTTATGCCCAGATCGTCCTTAATCTCTTTGAAAATGTTTTTAAGCGACGGCGGCAGTTCTACCCCGGGCTTTACTGAAAAGCACAGCCCGTGCGCCTGACCGGGTTCGTGGTAGGGGTCCTGCCCCAGTATCACGGCCTTCACCTTGTCTATCGGCGTAAAGCGGAAGCAGTTGTAAAGGTCGTACATGTCGGGGTAAATTACGTGCGTGGAATATTCCTTTTTAAGGAACTCGCGTATTTTTAAATATCTTTCGTCCGAGAACAGCGGCGCAAGCGCCTCGTCCCAGCCTCCTCCCAAAGGTATCATAAGCTTTCAAGTATTTTAAGATAGTCGGCAATCTCTCTCTTGCCGTCTTCAAGGTCGTGTTCAAGGTAGTTTCCGCATTCTTCGCGGCGGCTCCCGGGCACTTTGTCAAGTTTCAGCGCCTGCCTGCAGCACTCTTTCAGAAGGGAAATAACTTCGCCTTCGTCCATGTTTACGGTTAAAAGGTAAAAACCCGTGCGGCAGCCCATGGGGCCGAAGTAAATTATGTCGTCCCTGCGCGCCGAATTTCTCAGGGTCGTCGCCAGCAGGTGCTCAACGGTGTGCAGAGCCTTGGGCGATATGTAATCGCCCGCGTTTGGCTTTTTGCACCGCAAATCCCACGTCGTTACGCCGTGCATCACCGTGCCTTTGTGCAGTCCCGCTGTCAACTCATCGTGATTTTTGCAGAATGAAGGTATTTTATCCATTGTTTACCTCTTCAAATATGGCGGGCATCTCTTCTTTAAGTTTTTCAAGGCAAAGCGCAAGGTTGTGCTTGTACTGTTCGGTGGTAGAACCGCTGCCCGCAAGGTCGGATATGGCCTTGAATGAATACAGTTCAACGCCCGCGTGCGAGCAGACCTGCGCAATCGCGCCGCACTCCATGTCGCGTATGTCCGCGTCCAGCTCTTCGGTCAGCAGCTTATAATCGTCAACGCTGTCGTTGAACCTGTCCCCCGTGCCCAGTTTTTTGAGGGGATAGAGGGATACGGTGTTGAGCGGAATGTAGGGCTCGTCAAACTCGTTCAGAGTGCCAATCTTTGTGCCGTTGAGCTGAACGAGGTCAAAGTCGTATTGAACCGCAGCGGATATGCCGTAAATTTTCCCCACGTCCATTCCGCCGTTCAGGCCGCCCGCAACGCCGATATTGATTATTCTGTCCGCGCTCAGCGCGTCTATGGCATATTGCGCGCCGCACGCGGCGTTTACCTTGCCCACGTTTGTAACTATTACTGCGGTGTCGCGCCCGCACAGCCTGCCTTTATATACATTTTTGCCGCAGGCCGTAACGCTTTTAACGTCCGTCATGTTTGCGAGCACGCTCCCGGCCTCGCTCGCCATTGCAATCACAAATACTGTCATACAAAAATTATACCAAAATCCTTTATTTAAATCAATAAAAAAAGCGGAAAATCTTTCCGCTTTTAAATGTGTATTATTTCAATGTCCCCGTCGCCGCACACGCAGGCGACGCCGCCTTCAAAGGCAATGTGCACAACTGCGCAGTCCTGCCTGCGCCCGTCCATAAAAATTGCTCCGTCGGCATATTCCAGCCTCTTTAAATGGGTGGCGAGGGAAAGGGCATTCATCTTGATAAACGCCTCTTTCGCCGTCCAGTTTTCAATAAACCCGCGCTCGTCCGCAATAGCGCTCCGCTCTTTCGGGAAAAATCTTTTTATGACGGCCGCGCGTTCCCTGCCCTTTAAAAGTTCAAGGTCGCAGCCCACTTTCTTGTCGCTCACGGCAATGGCGGCAAGGGTGCCGCTGTGGCTTATGCTGAAGTCGTACACCCCGCAATATGCCCCCGTGAGTGCAGGTTTCGGGTGCGAAAAGTCAATTTCTATCGTGCGGCGGCAGGCAAATTTCCGGTCCAGAATTTCGGCAACCTTCCGGTAAAGGTTAATGTTTTCCGTCAGGCAGAAAAAGGTCATAACATCAGGCTTTCAACGTATTCAATCTGCTCGCGCGTCGGCAAAGTTTCCGTAAAGGCGCATGCGCTGCCGGCGGCCGTCGCAAAGTTCAGTGCCTTGAAATAGTTGCCGGTGTTTATATATTCGTGGATGAATCCGGCAACCATCGTGTCGCCCGCGCCCACCGAATTGACCAGTTGCCCGCGCGCCGCGCGCACGTACATCGACTGGTCGGTCTCGGTCACCATTACGGCGCCGTCCGCACCCATCGAAACTATAACGTTCCTCGCCCCAAGTTTTTGCAGCTGCGCGGCGCATTCGGTTATCTTTCTTATGTCAAGGGTGTGCGGAATGCCGAACACCTCGCACAGTTCAAATATGTTCGGCTTTATCAGAAAGGGCTTGTGCCTTAAACTTTCGGTCAGCAGTCCGTCGCTCGCGTCAACCACTATGTTTACGCCCTTCGGCGGCTTAAGCTCGTCCAAAAAGTCCGAATAGGCAGTCTTTGGCAGGGAGGAGGGCACGCTGCCGCTCAAAATTATCCAGTCCCCGCCGTGAAGATTCTTCTTTAACTTTCTTATCAGCGCGGAAACGTCCGACGGGCGGACAAAAGCGCCCTCGCCGTTTATGTCGGTTTCGGCCACGCTCTTAATTTTTACGTTTATGCGCGTCTGGCCTTCAACTTCTATAAACTGGTTTTTAAGGCCGCGCTCGTTTATCTCCGCAAGTATTGCTTTGCCGGTAAAACCCGCAACAAAGCCCATGGCCATGGTGTCGTTGCCAAGCTCTTTAAGGGCAAGGCTTACGTTTATGCCTTTTCCGCCGGGAATAAGCTTTTCCCCCGCGGCGCGGTTAACCGCGCCCCGCTTTATGTTATTTACTTTTAAATAATAATCGAGCGAAGGATTAAAAGTAATGGTGTAAAGCATGGCGATAAGAATAAAAGTAAAATATTATCTTTTATAATTTAACCTATTTAAAGTAAAAAGTCAACTGCAATTATTTATATAAATTCAAAAGTATAATCATGTTATTTTGTTGCACATAAAAAATCGCGGGGCACAAAAATATTTTTGCAAAAAACTGCATTAAAAATCAAAAAAAATACTTGACAAATAATTCCGCATATATTATTATATACAAGCGTTGTGGCGCGGAACACGCGTCTGACGGGCCTTTAGCTCAGTTGGTTAGAGCAGTCGGCTCATAACCGATCGGTCCGCGGTTCGAGTCCGTGAAGGCCCACCATAAAAATGGCCCAATAGCTCAGTTGGTTAGAGCGCCAGCCTGTCACGCTGGAGGTCGACGGTTCGAGCCCGTTTTGGGTCGCCACACTAATTTTTAAGCGCCTTAAAAAAGGCGCTTAAAATAAAAATGCCTTGGTAGCTCAGTCGGTAGAGCGGTGGACTGAAAATCCATATGTCGGCGGTTCGATTCCACCCCAAGGCACCACACAAAATCTGTCTTTTGCTGGTGTAGCTCAATTGGCAGAGCAGCTGATTTGTAATCAGCAGGTTGCGGGTTCGATTCCAGTCACCAGCTCCACAACACCATATTAAAAGGCAAACATGGGCGGATTGCAGAGTGGCCAAATGCATCAGACTGTAAATCTGACGTCTCCGACTTCGGTGGTTCGAATCCACCTCCTCCCACCAAACACGACCTGAAACTTATCGTTTCAGGTCGTGTTTATCTATTCACTATTCATTCTTCACTTTTCATTAAATAAAAGCTTTTCTGCAGAACGTTATTAAGATGGTCTTTTTGCCTGTGAATAGATAAAAATGAATAATTAATAGTGAATAATGAATAATTTCGGAGGGGATTATGCAGGATAATATTTTGGTTGAAAAATCAAAGCGTTTTGCGCTTAAAATTATTGGCCTTTGCGGCGGCAAAAAGGCTTGCTGTGCCCCGTCAGTGCTTTTAAATCAGCTTTTGCGAAGCGGTACAAGTATAGGTGCCAACATACGCGAGTCTGTTTTTGCCCACGGTAAAGCAGATTTTATTGCGAAATTGCAGATAGCGTTAAAGGAATGTTCCGAAACAGAATATTGGCTTGAACTTTTAATTGAAAGCGGTTACTACGAAGATAAAACTATATTAAATGACTGTACTGAAATTAAGAAAATTTTGATTTCATCAATAAATACGGCAAAGACAAATAATGATAAAAAATAAGCATGCAACATTTCGCCGCTCTCTCCGCGCGCCAAAATACACCTACAAACTTCGTCCCGAAGTTTGTATTTATCTCACCGCTTCAAAAAGAGTAGGTAGTGACTTCTCCTATCTGCATAATGAGATGTGCATTACTTTTCGGTTTGCAAAAAAATTCTGCGTGTGATACAATATGTGCACATGAACTTTATTAAAAAATATAAAGCCCTGCCGTATATTCAAAGGGTAAAAATCCGTTGCGCAATTACGCTTGCAGGCTCGTTTCTGGTTTGCGTCGGCAAGCTAGCTGGCGATTGCTTCGGCGTTTCATCAGTTTCTCTTTTGCATAGGCGGCATTATTTTCTGCATTTATCTGCGTTGCAAAATTTCAGTTTATTCTGAGTATAAACCAACCTGAAAAATACTTCAAAAAATACATTTTAATGGCGGCACTTTTGTTTGTCGGCTCTGCCGTAATGCTCTTTTATTGGCTCGTGCCGTATTTGTGGCAGATTGAATTTGAGTATTCAAAGCTGCAGGTTTATGTTTACGGCATTTTCTCTCTGGCCGAATGCGTGATCGCCGTCGTCGGCTTTGTAACGATGCTGCGCCGCGGGAATTTGCTTTTAAACGGGCTCAGGTGCATAAATATAGCCGTAGCTTTGAATTCTTTAAGCATTTTTTACAGAATGTATTACGTGCATTTCAATCAGAGCTCGTCTTTACAGATATTTATGAGCGGCGTTTTTGTGGCAATCTATATGCTAATTTACGCCGCGGTGTATTACAATAAATATTTAAAACGCGCAAAAAATTAACCGTTCAGGAAATTTCTGCCGCGCGTAACTTGTAAGGAGGATGAAATATGCAAAACGGACCCGACCCAGATAAAATTTACCCCAACGAAAATATCCGCAGTCTCTGTTTTATCAAAAACGTAATAACCCGCCCCAATATCATCGTCGGCGATTATACATATTATGACGACGACGGCGGAGCCGAAAAGTTTGAAGAGCATGTCACCCATCATTATGAATTTATCGGCGATAAACTCATTATAGGCCGCTTCTGCGCCATAGGCAAGGGAGTGGAATTTATAATGAACGGCGCAAACCACCGCATGAAATCGGCAAGCACATATCCCTTCAACATAATGGACGGCGGATGGGAAAAGGTTATGCCCTCGCTCAACGATTTGCCCATAAAGGGAGATACCGTGGTGGGCAACGACGTATGGATAGGCCAGAATGTCACAATTCTCCCCGGCGTTCATATAGGCGACGGCGCCATAATCGGCGCAAATTCCGTCGTCTCAAAAAATATTCCGCCCTATGCCGTAGCCGCGGGCAACCCCGCAAGGCTTATACGCATGCGCTTTGACGATGATACGGTAAGTTTTCTTTTAAAGTTGCAGTGGTGGAACTGGCCTGCCGAAAAAATAACCCAAAATCTCGAATCGCTCTGCAGCGGCGACTTATCAAAACTTAAAAGCATAAAATAATACGTTATCAATATGTTCAAAGGGCGTTGCAACTTCAGTTGCAACGCCCTTTGCCATTATTTTTTAATTTATCTCTTCACGGGCGAGCCGCAGTAAGGGCAGCGCGCGTTATCTCCCGTATATGTAAATTTGGCGCCGCAATAGGGGCACTCGTAAAACTTTTCGCGCTTGTCGGCCGCAATGTTTTCGTTAAGCACAATGCTGTCGCCCTCGCGCTTGTACCCTTTAAGAAATCCCTTGTTGAAACATTTGTCAAGGTGCGCCCTGACGTTCTTTTCGTTCATGGATAGTTGCGCGGCAATCTCCTGAACAGTGTACAAATGCTCCTCGGTTATTGCGGCTACAATGCGCTTTAACGGCCGGGCCGAACCGTATACCGACCACGCAATCGGCGTGCCGTAAAATCCTACCGCCACGAAGGCAATTCCCACGCCCATCACGGCCCATATCTCGTTTACCGCGCCTATCGGTATCATGGGTATGCCGCCCACAAAAATTACCGTCATTATAAGCGCTATTATCAAAAGTTTATTCAAATACGCGTTAACTTCTTTCATACCGCTATTATACGCCCGCCGCCGCTTTTTGTCAATATTTATAAAAGAGTGGCTGCTCGTAAGTCCCGCAATAAATTATGGCATTCTTCCTATCAGTTCATCCGTAGTAATATCAAATAAATCAGCAATCGCCCAAAGACTTTCAAGATCTGGTTGTATTTTTCCGCTTTCCCAATAGGAGATTTTACGTTGTGTAGTTTGCAATTTGTCTGCAAGCTGTTGTTGTGTCAGATTCGCGCTTTCGCGCAGCAAGCGCAAATTTGACGAAAATTGGATTCTCATACAAAAATTATAGACAAAAATAATCTAAAACAGTTGACATAGACATTTTTTGTCTATATAATTAAGTTACAATAACTAAATGGAGGAAAAATATGAATTGTACAAGACACCTTAATCGTCCTGCAGTTGCGCAATGTCGGAGTTGCGGGGCATATGTTTGCAAAGAATGCGCCGATGCTACAAAGGCTTTGAGAGAATAAGAAGGTGTTTTATGCGTCGACTGTTATTCGCAGGCATTGCATGATGCCGCCGATAGTATGAGAAAAAAACGGAATAGACGTTTAAGGAGAATTATTCTTAGTATAATTTTTTATTTTATAGGCATAATTTTCTTTATCTCGGCTCTTGCGAGCGGCGCGCATGGCGTACAGCTTGTTGTAATGATTATCATCGCGGCTATCTTGTGTGGTCTGTATACAGCCATTGCCGGTTGGCGCGCAGCACGCGAGGCGCATGAAGAACATGAAATGAAACACGGGGCAAGTTATACGATAACAAGCAGCGGTATTTATCGCGATACTGGTTTTGGTACAAAACTTGTTTTTTTCTTATTAGGTGCTGCCTTCGGCATAATAGTTGCGCCCATAAGTGTTATTAAAAATATTATTGGTATGGCTTCTGACAAAAAAACTATAAATATGTTTGAGCAGGAAGTTTTAGATGTGTCAAAAATCTAAGTAAATAGATTTGCCCTGCGGCGTAAATGGCGCCGCAGGGTATTTTTTTGTAAAAAATTATATTTTAGCGGCATTTATTTCGAGCATTGACTTATTTCTTTGAGCATGTTATAATTAATTAAAAGAGGTAATATTTATGGCATTGTTAAATGTGATAGAGTGGGTGGACCAGTCACCCGATGAAATCCTGCACAAATATGATACGCGTAAAAATATAGTCAAGCGCTGGTCAAAACTTACCGTGCGCGAAGGTCAGGTTGCGGTATTCTGCGACAAAGGCTCCGTCGCCGACGTCTTCGGCCCCGGCATGTACAGTCTCGATACCGATACATTGCCCATACTCACGGCCCTTTTGTCGTGGGCGTACGCATTCGAATCGCCCTTCAAGTCTGATATTTATTTTGTCAGCACGCGCCAGTTTGTCAATCACAAGTGGGGCACTGCCACGCCCGTAATAATCAAAGATAAGCAGCTCGGCACTGTAAGGGTGCGCGGATACGGCACATATTCCTTCAGAGTGACTGACGCAAGGTCGTTTTTAAAGGAACTTTCGGGCGCCCGCTATTCGTTCACCACGGCCGACGTCGAAGAGTATATCCGCTCCGTTCTCGTCATGGGCATTTCAGATACGCTCGGCCAGAGCGGCATAGAGGTCGCCGACCTGTCGGCCAATCTCATAGAACTTTCCTCGGCGGTGCTCAAATCCCTTTCGCCCCGCTTCAAGACGTTCGGGTTAGAGCTGTCGTCCTTCAATTTCGAAAGCGTTTCGCTTCCCCCCGAAGTTGAAAAAGCCATCGACGAAAACGCCCGCCTCGGTGTATTGCGCGGCAATGTGGATATCTACACGCAGATAGCCAAGGCCGACGCCCTCAAGGAGGCGGCCAAAAACCCCGGCGGCGCGGGCACGCTGGTGGGGGCGGGGGTTGGCCTCGGCATAGGCGCCGACCTCGGCCGTTCGCTCGGCGAAGAAATGTCTCCTAAGGGCGGCTTAAAGTGCTCCGTCTGCGGCGCGAATGTACCTTCGAACGCCAAGTTCTGCCCGGAATGCGGCTCTGTGATAAAGCGCGCATGCCCCAAATGCGGAGCAGCCATTTCGCCCGGAGCAAAATTCTGCCCCGATTGCGGCACAAAAATTTAAAAGTTGAATAATATATGCGCCCGCGGCGAACTCAATGTTCGCCGCGGGCGTCCGCTTTTTGCGCATTTTAATCGGCGTGCGCTGCTAATTTACGAATTCCATATTAATATTACCGTTGTTGCAGTCGGCTTTGAAAGTTTTTGCTCCGCCGTCCTTGCTCTCGGGCAGATTGCAATCGCCCTTCTTTATCGTGCACGATATCGAAAAATCGTCCCAACTCCCGATAACCGTGCCCGTGATATCACCGTTTTTGGCCGTCAGGTCAATCGATTTGCCCACGTTCACGCGCTCGCAGAGTATGTTTCCGCCGTTCGAATTCAGATTTAAGCCCTCCGCAAACGACAGCGATTTGACTTCTATATTCTCGTTTGTCGTATTTGCCGAAAGGTTTACTATTGTTTCGTCGGGTATCTGAATACGTATTTTGCGGTATTCCTCCGCAGGTTTGGTGCCTATAAAGTCGGTCCAGTCCTTGTCAAGGGTCAAAGTTACGGATAACTGGTTGTCGTCGGAATTTATGTCGAGATACTCTTTTTCGCTGTCAAAGTAATAAATGTGTACCTGCTCGTCGTCCGAAGCGCTTATTTCCAGTTGCCTGTCGGTCACGTCTATCGTCACGCTCTCTATCGTGCCGTCGCCCGACTGATATGCCTTCTCCGTAAAAGTTTGCGCGCCCGAACAGCCCGTTAAGGCCGCCAGCGCCGCGCAGATTATTGCTCCCAGAAGTGTAATAAGTTTTTTCATTTTGTCTAAGCCTCCTAAATTCTTTTGACATAGTCGTTTTTTTTGTTATAATAATGATAATCTTTTGTGTTACACAAAAGTCAAGGGAAATTAAACAAAAATGCAAGAATTTTTTTCTATAAGCGAGGCGGCCAAAATCGTCGGCATGACGGCCGAAACTCTGCGCCATTATGACAGAATAAATCTGGTAAAGCCCTGCAAGGTGGATAAGTGGACGGGCTACCGCTATTATTCCCTTCAGGAAATAGTTAGGCTGAACACAATACGCACGCTGCGCTGTATGGACTTGACGCTGGATGAAATAAAATGCATTTTATCGTACGACGATTTCAATAAAATAATTTCGGCGCTCAAGCGGGCTGAGGAAAGTGCCGACAAAAAGATTGCCGAACTCAATTCGGCAAAGCAGCGAATCGGCCGCGCCAGAAGTTATTACGAGAGCAAGCTCAAAGAACAGCCGCGCGCTCAGGAGCCGTTTGTCAAAGATTTTCCCGAGCGCGTCATTTTGCTTTCGGACACGATGGAGGAGCCGACTTTGGACAACCTCTGGAATTATCACCGCCATTTTTACAAACAACTGTCCGAAGATATCAAGGACGATTTTTCCTTCGAAGACATGGCGGGCATTTATGTGCAGGATAATTACCGGCGTTTATTTGCGCTCTGCACTAAGTATAAGCCGACAGAAGGCATACGCGTTCTTCCGGGCGGCAGATACCTTTGCGCCGACTGCACGGATGAAAACCGCCAAAGCGTTATGCGCAGTTTAATTCAGACGGCGCAGGCTCAATACGGCGTCACGCCGTCGTTCACGTTAGAGCTCATAATCGTTTCAGGCATTCTGCAATGGAACTATCAGGCGCAGATATTCATATCTCAATAATTAATTAGTGCCATAATATGGCGCGGCGAAAGGCAGAATAAGGGGAGGCGGTCAAAATTGCCTCCCCGTTCGTGTATTTATAATGATCCGTCAATATTCGTCGATTTTGCACATGACTTTCACACAGTTTGCTTGACTTATCAAAAATTATTATTTATAATTACTAACAGTGTTAGCAAAATCGGAGTCAACCATGAACTATCGCCGGCAGGCAGAGGAATTTTATCACATTCTTGCAAATAATAATAACGTTAAAATATCTAAATTCCTTGACGACGGACTGAGGGGGATTTATGTTATCCTGCGTATTTTGCGGGACAGCAAAACAGAAATTTTGCCTGGCGACATTGCAAAGATGATGGGCATTTCGACCGCGCGCGTCGCCGTCGCGCTGAAAACGCTTGAAAAAAAGGGGTATATCAGCAAAGCTCCCGCCGCATACGACGGCAGGAAAATTGTCTTGAAAATTACTCCTGCCGGGTTGCAGGCGCTGTCGGAACGCGAATCGGCGGTTTATGATTTTATAGAAAGTTTTTTAAAAAAAGTAAGCGCCAGCGAAGCGCAAACATTTATAGATATAGCTAAAAAAATTTTTAACTGAGCGTATTTTTATATCATACAGGCTTTTACCCGTATGTGCAGAAGAACGTCCGGCGTTCCCGCGTACAGCGCATGTAACGCCGGGTGCAACTTTCAGCTTCTGCGCCATTAAAAAGGAGTGTATTATGGAACTTTTAACAGCAATTCAGCAAAGGCATTCGGTAAGGAGCTATCTGGATAAACCTATCGGAAAGGACGTTTGCGACAAACTGCAAGGCGTGATAGACGAATGCAATGCGCAAAGCGGCCTGCATATCCGGCTTGTCACCAACGAACCGAAGGCGTTTGACAGCTTCATGGCTCATTACGGCAAGTTTTCTGGCGTAAAAAGTTATGTTGCATTAATCGGTAAAAAGGGCGAGGGCACCGATGAAAAAATAGGTTATTACGGCGAAAAAATTGTATTGGCTGCCCAAATGATGGGACTGAACACCTGTTGGGTTGCAATGACATATAAAAAAGTCAAATCGGCGCTCAATATAGCTAAAGATGAAAAGATATATTGCGTTCTTGCTTTGGGCTACGGAGCGACGCAGGGGGTAAAACATAAAAACAAAACTTTGGAAGAAGTGTGCAAATATAATGTTAACCCCGTTCCCGAATGGTTCATGAACGGTGTTAACGCCGCGCTTCTGGCGCCCACCGCTATGAATCAGCAGAAGTTTTGTTTTTCGCTCTTGTCCGGAAACAAAGTCGAAGCAACTACAAAAAGCGGTTTTTACAGCAAAATAGATTTAGGCATAGCAAAATACCATTTTGAAGTCGGCGCCGGCAAAGATAATTTTAATTGGCAGTAATAGTACCTTTCAAACGGCGCAATGGTAACGCCGTTTTCGGTCGCCGCTCGCGCGGCAAAACAGCAGGTGTCTACTGTTTTGATAAATTCGCCCTCGTCCCTCGACTCCCCTATAAGCTCACCAGTAAATGAAAGCGGATAGGCAATATTGCCTATCCGCTTTCATGGTGGAGCTAAGGGGAGTCGAACCAAAATTTCGTATAAAAATTTGAAGAAAAAGAGCATTTTTTTACAAGAAATCGTTCAAAATCTCTATAAAAAGCAGGGGGCAAAAAACCTGTCCCCAATTTTACCCCACAACAATTAAGCCGTTTAAAACCCGTCTGCCATGTCTTTTCAAGACATGGCTTTTTTATTTGGCCGGCTTTATAATATCCACCTTATCAGCCTAAGCCGCTCGCGGCTTTAGAATAAATCCCACCATAAATCAAACCCCAAAAGGCGCACTATGCCTTAAACTGCTTATGCAAGGAGTTGATATAAGTCGGGGACGCTCCCCGACACCCCTTGACTCTCCACACCTTCGTAAGCTTGCCGTGCAAGCATACAAAGCTATGGAGACCGAGTTGTTTTATAGCGAAAAATCTAAGGATTTTTCGCCTATAAAACGAATGAGTGAAGATAAATTATTTTTTGTTTAATCTAACACCGCATAAGCCTTGGTTTGTCCCTGCGAAATATGAAAGGACAAAACCAAGCCGCATAGCTTGTCCGCCGCGCGTAGATTCCGTGTCTGCCCCGGAAACGTGCGGCAGTAAATCTCCATTACCATAAAAGGCAATCAGACACCGCCCACTTGTTTATCTTCGTGGCCAATGCCACACGACGCCAGCCACGCCGTCAGCTCCGTATTTTTGCGTTGGGTCAGGAGCCTGCACCCCGACAGTTTAAGCGACTTGTCGCGCGGTCGATATTATGTAGTTGCTTCGTACCCCGAAAAAAGCGTACTTTTATAAAACGGCAAGACTTATATTACTTGTCGAATATAACAAAATATGAAAATTTTTTTGGATATATAGTATAAGCGCAAATATGCGCGCTATATATTGTATATTGTAAATTGATTAAATACAGGATATTGTGTTTTAAGCAAAAAAGCGGGCTGACCCCTACTGGGGTCAGCCCTCAATCAATATTTCTTCATTCAATTTTAATTTGCCGCAGCTCAGACTCAGTATCTGTCGGTCGACGAGGGTCGAGACATAACGGCCAATGGACCTTCGGTCAACACCCAACGCCTTTGCCGCAGCATTGTAATCAAGCTTGGCGGTGCGGTTGCCCTGAAGATTAAATATGTATATTATCAGCTGTGTGTAGCGGTCAAGCCCGCGCAGCCGCTCCGAAAGAGCGTTGAAATCTATTTGCATAGCCTTTACCTGTAAGGTGTATTCCGCCGCGCTATGTAGCCATAACCGCTCATCTGCGCGGCGGAAGGGGTAGGGTAGGTGAATTAATCGAATTTGTAATGTACTCGAATATCTCGAACTTTGGCGCCCTTTGGTATTTCAATGGTGCGCTTGCCGTCTGATATGCGGCGACGGGGAACGGGAACACTGCTGCGGCCCGAATTTCGCTTTGCGGCCTCATCGAGCTCCTTTAAGAATTCTGCAGGATAATTCGGCTCGCTGTTTGCTGGTTGCGCTTTGCGGCGTGTTGTACGTTTAGACTGCGAAGTTTTTGAAGACGCCATGGGCTTTTTCTTGGCAGTCGGTTTCTTTTGTGTGGCCTTTTTTGTTGCCGGCTTTGTCTTCGAGGCCGGCTTCGTGTTTACCTTTTTTGCCCTCGCTATCCTGTCCCCGGCTTTTTTCGCGGGCGAACGCGCTTTATCAGTTTTCTTCGGCGCCGCTTTTCGCTTGGTCGCAGGCTTTTTGCGCTTGTTTTCATCGTCTTTTTTCATGGTACAACTCCTTTTTTAATTTTCATGAGTGGGCGACTGCAAAATCGCGCATACGCGCGATTTTGCAGAAAAGTGCGGCGAGGAGCATTTTTATGCTCCAACGCCCGCTATCCGCAAGCCCGCCGTCCGCCCGTGACGTTCGTCACTGCCGCACAGCGGTCACGCCCGCATGTGCGGCAATGCCGCCCGCCCCGTTCGGCCGTCAGTCTTTTTTGCTGATAGCGGAAGATTTGCCGTCGCCTTGCTCATCTGTCTGACCCGTGCTTGATTGGTCATCGTGCGGGGTCTTTTCTGCTTTGTCATGCCCGAGCTCGTCCATTGTCATCTGTCCGGGGACTTGACCTGTGTTCGATTGTGACCTGTCGCTTTTGCGCTTGCGTCGGCCGGTTTCCTGACCTGCTTGCGCCTCTCCACCGTCTGATTCCCCGCTTTGATTGTTGGCCGATTCATCGGATTGCTTTGCTTCAGGCTCCGGCTGCTCGTAAACTTCGCGGGGGTCAGCTTCATCGGCTTGCGACAATGCGGCTATAAGTTCATTTATAACGCGTTCTTTTTTTTCGAAAAACTGTTCGACTATGACGGCCATTTCACGGTTGAGTTGGTCCTCTGCGCGGTTCGGTCGCTTCCAGAACAGACGGAATCGCAAGCGCTTTGGCGTGAGCATATCGCTCTTTACCAAAAGGGAATGGAGTTCGCGCTTAATTTCAATCATGTCGGCCGCGCGCATAATGGCGTACTCGTCTTTGTATTCATTTAAAATATTCTGCCGCATGACGTCTATAACGCCGCCGCTCAACGCGTCCGCATTTTTCTGCAAGCGCCAGAATTTTTGATAATACCGCTCATGCAGTTCGTCTGTCTTTTCTTTCATTGTTGTTTGCCTTTTTTTCTGTAACCGTCAGGCTCTCCGCTCTTATAGAACTGAGCTACGCTGTCAGGCAGCTTTGAGAGCTCAGCACGGTTTATAAAATTCAGATAGTTGAAGTCCTGACCTTCTTTGGGCAGGAATGTATCGAAGTATCCGAACGAATCGAAGCAGTCAAAAATATTCCCATCATGGGTATATTCCGTGTTTGTGTATGTTTCGGCACCTGTATTGAGGTAATTTTCATATGCAGTCCAGTTGGGGAATTCCCTGCAGTGCCAGATTGTTTTAGTTATGCCTCCGACGTCGTTTAGTATGTTCTGCATGCCCTGCACTTCAATGAAATGACGGCAGAGCGCGCGTATATTCGGGTCGATTAGCATTACTCGCTGTACGTCCATGAATATATCCAAATGGTAATGCCGGTGCATTTCATAGAGTCGGCTTACGAAATCCGGAAACGTGCTCGATTGCCGGCTGTTATAATATCGTTGCGCTTCGCCCAGAAACACCTTTGAATATGGCGGCAGGAACTGCGTTGCCATGCGGTCGTTGGCCAATCCCAGATA
>CALVWX010000007.1 GCA_944368215.1 uncultured Clostridia bacterium
CTCGGCGGTATGGAGTTCTACGACGTCAATTTTTCCTATATCGATAACGATACATTTGAAGAAAAATATGTGTCCGTTCCGGAACAGGGGGGAAGCAAACTGATTCCTGAAGGTATATGCAATCCCGGTCAAGTTTACACAGTATCTCGCGGTAAATCTGGAATGATTGGTCTGTTTCGGTTGGAAGGACAAGTCCTTCCTGGTAACGGAAAATTTGAACGTACCGGGATTGGTTCTGACAGGGATGTAAAGGAGGCAACAAACACCGCTTTTAATTTTTTAAAGGCTAACAGCAATCGAATAAGCGGTAAAATAAGTACTACTACAAAAGATTATATCGTCAATTACCAAGACCTTCATGGAATAGGAATGACTGGTAAACTTGCGCTTCCAACACTCATAGCATTATGTTCAATAGCACTGGGCAAACCTACTTTGGCAAGTCTTGTTGTGATAGGTGACATTTCGATAAGCGGTACACTTATTAAAGTAGATGAACTTGCTAATGTCTTACAAGTGTGCTTGGATTCTGGGGCAAAGAAAGTATTATTGCCCAGCACATCATTTGTGGACTTTGCAACTGTTCCTGCAGATCTTATGAGCTCATTTCAATTGATTCCTTATAATTCTGCGGAGGACGCGGTGTTTAAAGCTCTTGGCGTGGAATAAATATAAAGGCATTGCCCTAAAATTAAATTCAGCGTAGGTTAAAACGCCTACGCTGAACTTTTTGTATAAAGAAAACCCCCGGATAGTCCGGGGGTTCAGGAATAGGCTATTGCCGATGTGGTATTGAAAAGGAAACTCCGTTTTGTTAGAATATAAGTGCGACCTGCCAGTTGCAAAAATAGGAACAAAACGGAGGACAAAAGAAATGAATTCTAATGACAAGAAAATATTATCACATACGCAATGGAATTGCAAGTATCACATAGTGTTTGCGCCGAAGTACAGACGCAAAATATTTTATGAAAGCCACAGGAAAGCGATAATGGGAATAATACGGGAGTTATGCCAGTGGAAAGGAGTAGAAATAATAGAGGGGGAAATAGCAATAGACCACATACATCTGCTTGTAATGGTACCACCCAAGATAAGTGTATCCGGGTTTATGGGATACTTGAAAGGCAAGAGTAGTTTAATAATCTACCAAAAATTTGGAACAGCAAAGTTTAAATACAGGTGCCGAGAATTTTGGTGTCGTGGCTACTATGTAGACACGACAGGCAAGAATACTCAGGTAATCAAGGAGTACATAAAAAACCAATTAAAGAAAGACAAAGAAAATATGCAGTTGAGCATTGATTATCCTGAGGACCCGTTTACGGGTAGCGAGGAATAAGCGCAGCGACTGGCAGGTCGACATATGAGCGCGTGGCGCTCGGCCTAGTAAACAAGGGCTATGCCCGAAAATGAAGAACCACCCGCTTAGCGGGTGGGTTTCTTTTTTTATTGTATAGTGTTGAGGTCGGAATCGCTTGTTGTGTGTTTTGGCACACGTTTGGCACATAATTTGATTTTTTGCTGAAAATAAGGCAAAATCAGGCAAAAATAGGTTAAAGTCAAGCATTTTTGAAACTTTACAGTGGCTTCAAGTCCAACAAGCGGAGCCATTCCGGTGATAATGGCTTTCGGGTACACCTTTCCCTCGTCGGCGCAAATGCTTTTTTAAGGCAATGCTCGCAAGCTTACATTGCCAATTTAAAGCATTGCGCCTCCTCTTCCCACAAAAGCCACGGTTTTGTGGGAGCCCTTTAAGATACAGAAGTTTAAGCTTGTCGGAGGACGGGCAAGCGCAGCGCCGCTTTGGAGGGCAGAGCCCGAACAATATGTACTTGACCATCCAAGGTCCGGGAGGACGAACGAGGCATTTCATAGCACAATGGATGTCCATTGTGCGTGCCGAATTGAGATGAGTGAGCGCATATGTGCGCGAACGGTGACCGAAACCGCCGTTTTCCCTGCGGCGGTTGAGAAAGCAAGCTGCCGGATTTCATTAAAAAAACGCCCGTTTTCAGTCGAAAACGGGCGTTTTTTTAATGATTTTAACCGTTTTCGTTGACCGCTCGTCTGTTAAATTGGTATACGATTTTTAGTGGAAATTTGGCTTGACAATCAACTTTAAGTTGCTGAATTTTACCTTATCCCGCACCTTCGCGCAAATGTCAGGTTTGGCGCAAAGGTGCGTTTTTTCATTGATTTTGGTAAACGTTTTGGTAAATAAAATTGCTCTCAAACGCCGATTGATACTGACTTTTTTAAGGTCAGTAACACAGCTTGTGCTCCTCGCTCAGTAAAAACTCGCCGCTCAGGCCGGTGCAGGTATCAGCCAGTCCGCCGTGAGCGTTGTCCGCAAAGGTCTTTGCTGCAGCCTCTGCAACGCCGCACGCCATCAGCGGGAGCAAAAGTTGTTTTCAAGCGCGTGAGGAAAAACCGAAAGATTTGTTTTTACTTTAAGTTCAATCGCTGAACTAATTGGAACTTCCGTGTTAAAACCTTTCATGTTATACTTAGTTAGTAACAAGACAATAAATAAAAGCCGTTCTGTATCTTAATGGCGCCTTGGTGCAGCACGCATATAAAAATGATAACGGAGGACATAAAATGGATTACGCGGTTACCGCAAAGCGCATTTTGGAATGTCTGGGCGGCGAGGGGAACATATTCTCTGCAACGCACTGCATGACGAGGTTGCGCATCGTTTTAAAGGATGAAAGCATTGTAAACGACGATGACGTAAAGGCTATTCCGGGGGTAGTGGGGGTAATGAGAAAGTCAGGCCAATACCAGATAATCATCGGAAACAACGTTGCCAAGTGCTACAGAGAATTTGCAAAGCTCGGAAGTTTTTCTGAAGATGCGGAAAACGGCCCGTCGGACGGAGCGGTTACCCCGCCTGCGGCAATATTGCCGCAGGCGGGGCCGCGTTTTTATTTTTCCTCTTCAAAAAGTATCAGCCAGTCGTTGGAAAGTTCGCGCCGTCTTACAGGGCGCAATTCTAACGTGTCCTTGCCGAAAAACGTGTCTATATAGCTCATGCTGCCGTTTTCGGGGTTTATAAAGTAGCCGTTCATCTTCTTTTTGGCGTATGCCGAAAAATCTATCTTCACCTCGTCGCCTTTATAGGTGTAGAGTATATAATAATCTTTGCCGCCGAAGGCGCACATATAGTGGTGAAGTATTTTGTTGTTTAAAATTGTGCCGTTCATCGGGCGCCCTGCGGTGAAGTTGAGGCGTTTCATAAGCGTAAACAGGTATTGCATCTGCGCGCCGCCGGGTGAGTGGAGGGCGTCCTCCCATCTCTCACGGCAGCCGTAAGAGCCTTTCCCGTTTTTGCTGAACTGAATTACGGCGTTGTTTCCGTAGGTAAAGCCGCAGGCGCCGGCCAATACCGACCAATAGAGATAGCGGCGCACATGGCGCGCCTCCCAGTAGGGTTCCTTAATATCGTGCAGTCCCTGAACTATTCCCTCGTATGAAGGTTCCGCGTCGAGGCAGGGCTTTTTTGTGCCGTAGCTGAAATTTTTAAGCACATATTTATAGTTGTCCTCTCCGAACGCCCATTCGTCCTGCTTGTTGTCGTCCCAGGAAGATAGGGTGAGTTGGTCGTACCTGCGGTGCCCCGACTGGAACATATTAAAATCGAGCCACGGCGCATCGTTAAACCAAAGATACGAGCCCGTACGCCCGAAGGGGTGGTAAGTCACAAGTTTATCGGGTGTGTTTTGCTTTAATCTGTCGCCGATTTTATTGAACAATGCGGGGTTTACGTCTCCGCGCACATCGCCTCCGACCACCCAGACTATGTTGTCATATTTTCCGAGCTTTGCGCACGCCTTGTCAACGTACGCCAAAATTTCTCCCTCGGAAAGGAGCGAGTTTTTAATTATGCTTCCCCAGAACGGCAGTATGGCAAAATATATGCCTAAGGAGGCGGCATACTCCACGGCAAACGCTACCTTTTCAAAGTATTCTTCCGACCATACGTCTGCCTCCGCATGGGGCATTTCGTTTATGTCGCGGCTCTTCTTATTGGAATACATAAGGACTGCCTGAATTACATTATAGCCGAGCAGGCTCCTGTTCTTTAAATAGCGTATAATTTCCGCCTTTTCAAGATTGTAAAATATCAGCCATGCCGTGTCGCCAAGCCAATAGAAAGGCTTGCCGTCCTCGTATAAATAGCATCCCTTAACTTGCAGCATACCGGCCCTCCAAAGTTTTGCCGATTCAATGATATAGCAACGGAGCGGCGTTGTCAATAGCTGTGTGCATTTTAGTTAAGAAAGCAATAATTGTAAATGCGCTTAAAATTATAAAACAGCAAAAACTCTCTTTCTATCGGTTTATTCAAATAAAAATAGAAATCCGGTATTTCAGTATAAAATCAAGTGCGTACCGTTCATATGCAGATAAGAAAAATTTAATATAAAATCTGTCGCCAGAGAAACCAATAATACAACTGCTATAACTTTTGTTGCTTTCGGGGGAATCATAGAAACAAGCTTGTCGAGCAACGGCCAGATAATTCCCATAGCGATCGTTATCAGAATTCCCCATACTATTGACATTTCCAAGCAAATATATCCGAAAAGATTGTGGGTATAGCTGCTGTAACACCAGAGGGTAACTCCAAATACTTTATCGAAAAACAGAGCAGTAATAAATTCGGCTATTGTCGGAATCAGGGCGGCTAATACAAAGTATATTGAGTATAAGCCGATGTAAGCGAAGGGTTTTAAAAGAACAGGCAAGATTTTTACTTTTTTAAACAGCGGGCTTAGTCTGCCTTTTGCAGGCGTGCCGATTATCAGATAAATTGCCAGGATGCTGCATCCGTAAATTGTACAAAGCGGAAGGGATAAAAATCCCCTGTCGGTTATGATATCGAAAGCTGCAATAAAATATAATGTTTCTCCTAGCCATCCGATAAAGGATATAACCATGAATATAATAGCGAAATGAAAAAATTTATCTGAATTTCTGTTTTGACGGCCGAAATTATTTTCCATAAAATTTATTTTCTTCATTTTTCCATATTTTAATGCTCAAAGACACCGCTCTTTTAAAACCGCAGAGCATATCTCCCCGTAAACGCAGGAAAAGTTGGCCGTGCATACCGTCGCGATGCGCAGGGTAATATAATAGCCCTTATTGACAGAAAGGGCGCTGCTTTTGCGTTATAACATTTTAATCTCTGTGATTATCTTTTTTATCAGGCGCGGTCCAAGCACCCGCCGCGCAGTCTCCGCTTCGGGCATGAATTCACCCTTTTTGGGCCGTTTTTTTGATTTGGTTGTGGTAAAAGTAATTGACTATGTCGGGCGGCGCATGGTGTCGTCGTTGGTAACATATTCAAGTCCGATTTGATTTGTGTATTCGCGCATTTCGCCGTCCAGCCATTGCCGGTAGCCGTTGTCGCCGCGCGTGTATATGCCGCGGTACAGCGGCACTATTCGACTACGCAGGGTTTCACCCTGCTTCGCTCAGTATGACACTGCAGTGCTGATATTCAGATTACACATCTTTCGGGAACACATGGTTTGAAGGAAAGTCTTGACAAAATTACTTCCGGCGGGTATGATATAAGCGATATCATCTGTTTTTGCCGCAAACGGTGAAAACTAAATATGATGATTTATTTCCCCCTGATTTTATAAAGCAGCAGAATATTGCAGATATTTTTGATTTATGGAAAAGAAAGTAATCGCGCTCATCGCGCATGACGGAAAGAAAGATGAAATTGTCCGTTGGGCGTTAAAAAACAAGGAAAAACTTAAAAATTACGAGCTCTGCGGCACGGGTCACACCGCGCAGAGGGTTTCAGAAGCCACGGGACTTGAGGTCAAGGGATTTCTTGCCGGCCCTCTCGGCGGCGACCAGCAGATAGGCGCGCATGTCGCCGAAGGCAAAATAGACGCCATCGTCTTTTTGTGCGACCCCCTAACCGCACAGCCGCATGACCCCGACGTCCGCGCACTTCTGCGCATAGCCGTCGTATACGATGTGCCCATAGCCACAAACATTTCTACAGCCGACTGCATTTTAAAATGATTTATTTTTAAGCGGCCGCCCGTACGGGCGGCCGCTTAATGTCTGCGCTTAAAATTTGCTATTGACAATTTTTTGCGATATGTTATTATGTATTTACTGATAGCCCGAAAATGTTCAGGAGGGAGGATTTAAAATGAAATATGTGATAGTCGGCGGCAACACGGGCGGCGCGGGCGCCGCGGCTAGGCTGAGAAGGCTGGACGAAAACGCTCAAATAATAATGTTTGAAAAGGGAGAGTTTGTATCCTATTCGAACTGCAGCCTGCCCTATCGGCTGAGCGAAACGGTCGCCGATACGGATGACCTTGTGCTAAATACCCCGCAGTCGTTACATGACGTATATAACATACAAACGCGCGTATTGAGCGAAGTGGTGGCGATAGACCGCGCTGCTAAGCGCGTCAGGGTAAAAAATCTGCAGGACGGTTCCGAGTATGACGAAAACTACGATAAACTTGTCCTCGCGCCGGGTGCAAACGCCGTCGTGCCGCCCATAAAGGGAATAGACGGGGCAAAAATCTTCACCGTCAAAACTGTAGACGACGTGAAGCGGCTGTATGCCTTTATAAGGGGCGGAAGGGTAAAAAATATCTCCGTCATCGGCGGCGGTTTTATCGGCGTTGAGGTGGCCGTAAATTTAAAGGGTGCGGGTTATAATGTGTCGCTCGTCGAGGCCACGCCGCAGATTTTAAGAACTTATGATTACGACATGGTTCAGATTCTGCAAAAGGAAATGCTCGATAACGGCGTAAATCTCATAGTCGGCGATTCCGTCTCTTCGTTCGACAAAAACGACCTCATTTTGTCTTCCGGCCGAAGGGTGCCCGGCGACGCCGTGGTAATGGCCATAGGCGTCAGGGCGGATACCGCTCTGGCCGCCGCTGCGGGGCTGGAGCTCAACGCGCGCGGAGCGATAAAGGTAGACGCAAACTATTGCACGAGCGACCCCGATATTTACGCCGTGGGCGACGCGGTTGAAGTTTTCAACGCCGTAACGCGCAAGCCCTTCATGCTCCAGCTTGCGGGTCCCGCGCAGAAACAGGCGCGGCAGGCGGCCGACCATATCTGCGGCCTCCCCGTGCGCAACACGGGTTTTGTAGGTTCAAGCTGCATAAAAGTATTCTCATATAACGCCGCAAGCACGGGTCTGACTGCGGCGCAGTGTGAACAGGAGGGAATAAATTACGGCACCGCATATGTGCTCCCCAGGGACAGGGTGGGCATAATGCCGGGCAGCTGCCCCATGCACTATAAAGTTATCTTCGAAAAGCCTACGGGCAGAGTGCTCGGCGCTCAGGCAATTTCAAAGGGCGACGCCCCCAAGCGAATAGACGTGGCCGCCACGCTCATAAAGTTCGGCGGCACGGCGGACGACCTGCGCGACCTTGAACTGTGCTACGCTCCCCCGTTTAATTCCCCCAAGGATGCTGGCAACTACGCGGGGTTAGTCGCGGGCAACCTTCTGCAGGGCGTATATAAGCAGGTGCGCGTAGACGAGGTGAGGGGGCTCGTCGAATCGGGCGGATATTTTATCGACGTGCGCCCGCAGGCCATGTATAAAAAGGGACACATAAAGGGTGCGGTCAATATTCCCGTGTCTCAGCTTCGCGAAAGGATTGGCGAAATACCCAAAGACCGCCCCGTATATATCCATTGCCGGATAGGTCAGACCAGCTATAACGCGGTTATGGCGCTGCAGGGCCGCGGCTTTACCAACGTCTACAACGTTTCGGGCGGCTTCATCGGGATATGTTATTTTGAATATTTCAACGACGTCTCCCTCAAAAGGGAGCCGATAGTTACGAATTATTTGTTCTGAAAGAAGGAGTAAAAATTGCGTTAATCGGGCAATATATGCGGGGTAATTCCGCAACTACGCAGTCGCAATCGACGGGCGGGCAGGCGAAAATCGCCTGCCCGCATTTTACTGCGCGGTGAAATTTTACCCGTTGCCAAAAAGCGGCGGCTGTGCTATAATGATGACAGAATATGTCGGCGTGGGGGAAATTATGGCAAGTCCGGGAGAATTTTTAAAGCATGCAAGAAAAAGCAAAGGGCTTACGCAGGAGCAGGTGGCCGAAGAACTCAACGTCGTCGCTCCCGTTTTGAGCAAGTGGGAAAACGACAAGGGTACGCCTTCCCTCGGTTTGCTGTGCAGATTGTGCAATATACTTTCAATAAGCCTCGAAGACTGCGTCGCCTGCGGTGACAGCGGGTACACAAAATTACCTCCGGAATATTTCGACGCGCAGTCTCTCGGCCGCAATATCAGACATTTGCGCAACAAAAACGGCTGGTCTCAGGCCGAAGTCGGCAAAATGCTTTTTGTGTCGTCGCAGACTGTAAGCAAATGGGAATGCGGCGCAGTATCGTCGCTCAATGTGCTTTGCGGGCTTTCGCGCGCTTTCGGCGTATCGCCCACGGAACTTATTTCAGGTTGCGGCGGTGCGGAATTTTCGGCGGACGAGGCGCAGGTTCCCGCACCGGACGCGGGCGCACGTTTAGCGGCATTGGCTACACCGCAACAGAGCCGGCCTTCTGCAGTGGCGGTGGTCAGACCGAAGAGGGCGCGCGCCGTTGCAATTATTATAATTGCGGCAATTTTAATGGCACTCATAATTTTTTCGGTCGGAACAGGTTTCGGCGGATACACTGGCGGCGTTTCGTCCAATGCGTCGGACAGCGCGCAGGGCGGACAGTCGGAGCAGGAGAGCGGTGCGGGTTTTAATGATATAATTGCCGATGACGGCGGCGTGCCGCCCGCGAGCGACAGCCCGTCCCAAGCGGTGCTCCGCAATCCTATAGAGAGTGACCAGATAACAGCAGGATATGAGTTCTGGTACAACCGGACACTGGATAAATATCATTTCCACGCGGGCATAGATTTTTCAGCCGCAGCCGGCAGCCCGGTATGCGCCGTCGCCGACGGAACTGTATCCGAAATTATTTCAGACGATCCTCTGCGCAAATACGTCAAAATAAATCACGGCGGCATATCCGCGCTTTACGCCTATATCGATTGCGCTTCGGATATTTACGTCGGCAAAAGCGTGCTGGCGGGAGAGGTCATCGGCGCGGTGTCGGAGCCTTACGGCGAAGAGTTTAAAGAAGGTCCGCACCTTCACTTTGAAATTCATGTAAACGATGAACCCGTCGATCCCGACAATTACCTCGGTTTACAGCAAACTTAACGATTGCGCTCATAATTTAACGCGCCTGCAACTGTTCATGCGGGCGCGTTTTTTATTTTTTAAGCTATAATTTAATTACGAATTCGAAATTATTTTTCAAACGGCGCCGTTTCCTGAGGGAAACAAATGAAAATCCAGCTTGTATTAGCTCTCTACGATTGCCTCATCTGCGGTGAAAAAGTTATTCGCAAAACTTTCTGTGCGCAGAACAACATATCCGAGCGCACTTTTTACCGCTATATGAGCGAAATAGGGCATTTTCTGATGCATAACAAGGACGGAATGTTTTTAAGCGTGAAGGATCCGCTCGGAGAATATTTTATCGAACGCAACCCCGGAAACTGATTAAATGTTTTTTGCCGTCCCATTTTTTTCTGTATTGTTGCGGCGCAGGCTTTATTTTTGGCGGAGTTTTTGTTATAATTATAAATGCGAGGAGATTTTTATATCATGACAAAGACAAACGCTATGAGAATGCTTGAACGCGACGGCGTTCAGTACAAAGTGCATACATATGACGGCGGGGCGCTTTCGGGCGTGGAAGTGGCGTCGGTTCTGGGCGAGGATGATGTCCGCGTTTTCAAAACGCTGGTAACTTCCGCCGCGCCGGGCAAATGCTTTGTGTTCGTAATTCCCGTCGCCGCCGAACTCGACCTCAAAAAGGCGGCCGCGGCAGCCGGGCAGAAATCTTTGGAAATGCTTCCGCAAAAACAGCTTTTGCCTGCTACGGGCTATGTTCACGGAGGTTGTTCGCCCGTCGGCATGAAAAAGTCCTTCCCCACGTTCTTCGACAGTTCCGCCCAAGGCAAAACAATCTTCGTCAGCGGCGGCAAGGTGGGCATGCAGATAGAAGTTGCCTGCGCCGACCTTATAAAAGTGACGGGCGGCGCGTTCGCAGAGCTTACGAGGGGCTGAAATGAATAAATTTATCGTAATCGATACCGAAACTACGTGGAGCGACAAGGTTATGTCGATGGGAGCGGTGGTGGCCGAAGCCGATACGTGGCAACCCGTAGAACGCAGGTATTACATAATCGACCCCGAATACCGCGCGGGCGGAATGTACTCGGGCGCGCTGCTGCACAAAAAGGCGCAAAAACCCGTCGTGTGTTCGCGCGCGGAGGCCATGGAAGACCTTAAAAAATGCTGTTCGTGCCATAATATAAGCGAAGTATTTGCCTACAACGCCCTGTTCGATAAGGGGCACTTGCCCGAACTTTCTTCTATGAACTGGCACGATATCATGAGGCTGGCGGCGTACGCGCAGTATAATCCGGCCATTCCCCGCGGCGCGCTGCTGTGCTCCACGGGCAGGCTGAAATCGGGCTACGGAGTGCAGTCCATGCTGCGCATTTTAACGGGCAATTATAATTATTTCGAAACTCACAACGCCCTTTTGGACGCCCTCGACGAGCTTAAAATTATGCTTCTTTTAAACCACCCCATAGAAAAGTACGCAAGACTTTAACTTGTGGCACGAATGGTAAGGAGTTGTTTTGAAATCAACGCGCGGCGCGGAAAAATTTCCGCGCCGCGCGATGATTTATATTCAAACTTCCAAGCATGAGCGTCCCCGTTTTTTACGCGAAATTTGCAAAGTATTATTTATCATATTGACACGGTGTCAGTAATGTGTTATAATGCGTTTGAAATAAAAAAAAGAGGTGCGGTATGCCGAGAGGTTCTGAAGAGCTTACAAAGTCGAGGAAGGAGGAGATTGTCAACGCCTGCGCAAAGCTGTACGAAACCATGAGTTTCAAGGACATAACGCTTAAGGAAATAGGCAAGGCCACGTCATTCACGCGCACGTCGATATACAACTACTTTCATACCAAGGAGGAAATTTTCCTCGCCCTGTTGCAGCGCGAATATGACTTGTGGAACGCAGATTTGGACGAGCTTTACCAAAGCCGCGAGGCCATGACCGTTGATCTGTTTGCCGATGCGCTGGCAAAATCGCTTGAAAAGCGCGAGCGGCTTTTAAAACTTATGTCCATGAACCATTACGACATGGAAGAAAACAGCCGCATGGAAAATTTAACTCAGTTCAAGCGTTCGTACGGGCAATCGCTGACGGCCGTGACGCGGTGCGTGGAAAAATTTTTCCCCGAAATGACCGTCGGGGAGGTTCAGACTTTTATTTACACCTTTTTCCCCTTTATGTTCGGCATATATCCCTATACTTATGTTTCGCAAAAACAGCAGACGGCTATGGAAAATGCCGGCGCAAACTATGTGTTTATGTCGCTTTACGAAATTACTTTTTCGTGCGTGAAAAATCTGTTGCGGACCCGCGGTTAAAATTTGTTGCGCCGCAGGTGCAAAATTTAAAAATAAGGAGAGTACAATTTATGCAATACGCAAAACTCGGATACAGCGGAATAGAAGTGTCAAAACTCTGCCTCGGCTGTATGAGCTTCGGCGACCCCGCCAGCAAAATGCATGCGTGGACTTTAAACCCCGAAGAGAGCGAAAAAATAATAAAACACGCAATAGAGCTCGGCATCAATTTCTTCGATACGGCCAACGGTTATTCCGCGGGCACCAGCGAGGAATATCTCGGCCGCGCGATAAAAAACAACGTTGCGCGTGACAAGGTCGTGCTCGCGTCCAAGGTTTACTTTAACGAAGGCCATCTCTCCAAGGCGGCAATCGACCGCGAAATAGAGGGCACTTTGAAGAGGCTGGGAACAGACTACCTCGATTTATACATCATTCACCGCTTCGACTACGGCACTCCAATAGAGGAGACGATGGAGGCCCTGCACGGCTTGGTCAGGGCGGGCAAGGTCCGCGCCCTCGGCGCCTCGGCTATGTACGGCTATCAGTTCTACAACATGCAGCTGTGCGCGCGCGACAACGGTTTCACGCCCTTCGTCTCCATGCAGAACCACTACAATCCGCTGTACAGGGAGGACGAAAGGGAGCTCATTCCTATCTGCCGCCAGATGAACGTGGCGCTCACGCCCTACAGCCCGCTCGCTTCGGGCAGGTGCGCCCGTCCAGGCTGGGAGGCGGACACCATGCGCAGCAAAACGGATGCGACGGCGCGCGGCAAGTACGATTCCACCGAGGAACAGGACAAGGCCATCGCTTCAAGAATTTACGAACTGGCGCAAAAATACGGTACGAGCATGACGGCCATAACCTTTGCATGGCACTTCAAAAAGGGCGTTGCCTCGCCCATAGTCGGCGCTACAAAAGTCAGGTATCTGGACGATGCCGTGGCCGCCTTCGACGTCAGCCTCACGGACGAGGACGCGGCGTATATAGACGAGCTTTACGTTCCCCACAAAATAGTCGGCGCGCTGTAATTTCATCGTAAAAAACACAAGGAAAAAATTATGGATATATCTCAGTTTAAACAATTAACGGCGCAGAACGCGTCGGTTGCGGGCGGATCGGAAATGCACGCATTTATGCACGAGGCTGCTCTGGAAGCCCGGCGCATAACGACCGAAATAAACAGCTGTTTTCACACTCCTGAAGAGCTGCGAGCTCTTTTTTCGCGCCTGACCGGGCAGAAGGTTGACGATACTTTTTCGCTGTTTCCGCCCATATATTCAGACTTCGGCAAAAATATCACCGTCGGAAAAAACGTATTTATAAATTCAGGCTGCTGTTTTCAGGATCAGGGCGGCATAATAATAGGCGACGGCGTGCAGATAGGCCATCAGGTAGTGTTCGCAACGATAAATCACGGCATTTCCCCCGAAAAACGCGGCGACCATCATTTCAAGCCCGTCAGGGTGGGCAACCGCGTATGGATAGGCGCTCACGCCACAATACTCCCGGGCGTAACCATAGGCGACGGAGCAATAGTCGCCGCTGGCGCGGTGGTAACCAAAGACGTCCCCGCAAACACCATTGTCGGCGGCGTTCCCGCAAAAGTAATCAAGGCCATAGACGCTGATAAATAATACGTGCATATCACCGAACAAATAAAGCCCGCGGAGCATTAAAAAATGCTCCGCGGGCCTTTTCGTCGCAACATATTGCGCAGCTATTCTATAGATTTAAGCGATTCCAGCATGCCTATCTTTTTTATGTTGCGGTACATGATCAGGTTTATTATCGCCGAGAAGGCAAAGGTCATAAGCGCGCCCAAAAGATAGCTGTACCAGTAAATGCTCCTGCCGAACATTATAAGGTCTACTTCTATCGAAGTTATTACATATTGGTGCAGGAATATGCCCAGAACAATGCCCAAAAGTATGCCTATCACGGTCAGTGCTATGTTCTCCCTGTAGACATACGCGGCGACCTCGGTGTCGTGAAATCCCAGCACTTTCAGCGTTGCCAGTTCGCGCTTGCGCTCGGCAATATTTATGCTGTTCAGGTTATATAAAACAACTATCGCCAGCAGCGCCGCCGCGGCCAGCACAATAAGAACTATCGTGTTCAGGGAAGACAGCGTGTCGTCTGCCCATTTAACGAGGGCGGAGGTGAACGAAACGCCCTGCACTATGTCCTTTTCAAGCAGTATGCCGCCGAGTCCGTCGCTGAACGCCTCCGATTGGTCGGGGTAGGTTAAAAGTATAAGGTTGGACGTAGGCGCGTGCCCAAAGAGTTCTTCATAGGTCTGCGGCGTAATGAATACGTAGTGGCCTATATAATTTTCGAATACGGCGGATATTTTAAGAGTGACTTCGTCGGAATCGCCGTCGCGGAATGTTATTTCGCCGCCCGCCGAAACGCCGAGGGATGAAGCCGTCTTTTCGCTTATTATCGCGCCGCCGAGCGTAACTTCGTCGTGTCCCGTGCGCGTGCGGAAAGTAAAGTAGTTTTCTATTCCGTCCGTCGTCTGCGGCACGCTCAAACTTATCGTCTGAACGCCTTCGGGTCCCCGCGCGTCCACCGATTTCTGACACATCGTCAGGGCCGAAATGCCGTCGTCATATTCAAAAACTTCGTTCAAAAGCTCGTCAATATCGCTCTGCGCCGCGCTCTCGCTCACCGAAACCGAGGCCTGATAATGCGTAAGCTCTGTAAACTGCTTGTCGGCGACGACCATTATCGAATCGTGCAGTCCGAGGCCGACGAGCACCAGCCCCATGCAGCCCGCAATGCCTATTATGGTCATTAAAAAGCGCTTTTTGTTGCGGAAGAGGTTGCGCACGGTCGATTTCTGCGTAAATTTCAGCCTGTTCCATACTGGCGGTATGCGCTCTAAAAGCACGCGCTTGCCGGGTTTGGGTGCCTCGGGCCGCATTATCTGCGAAGGTGCCTCGCGCGCAATGTGTATGCTCGCGGCTATGGTTGCAACGCCCGTGCTTATTACGCTGGCAAGTACCGCAATCGCGCCTTCGATAAGGTTGTATGGCAAAACGAAGGAGGTCAGCCCCGCGTAGAGCAGGCGGTAGGTGTTGAGTATGGCGAAGGGGAAGAGCTTTTCGCCAATCAGCACTCCCGCCACAGAGCCGAGAAGGGTGGGTATCAGGGCGTATAAAAGGTACCGCCCGAGCACAAAGCCGTTGCTGCTGCCCAAAGCTTTCAAAGTGCCTATCTGCTGGCGTTCCTCCTCTACAAGCCTCGTCATGGCCGTAAGGCTGACGAGCGCCGCGACGAGGAAGAATACTATTGGCAGAAGCTCGCCTAAACTTGCTATGCGCTCGGCGTCGCTTTGGTAGTTTACGTAAGACATAACCGTGTCGCGCCCTAAAATGTACCACTCGGGCCGGGGTATGAGCGAGGCCAGTACGTCGGGCGGCAGGGGAAGGGAGGAGTACTCCTCCAACAGCTCGTCGTAACGCCTTTGGCACTGCTCTTGTTCAATGCTCTCTATTGCGGCGCGCGTTGCGGAAATTATTCCGTCGTAGCCGTCTTCAAAGCTGTCGGCGTCTTTTGCGCCGCGCGCAAGCACGTTTATCTGCGTGTAATAAGGCAGACTGAAGGCCTGCGGCGAAAGGAGAATAAATCCGTCTATTTCGCCGTTGCCCACCGTGCCCGTGCCCCTGTTCAGATCCATATATTGCGGCAGGTTTGCAAAGCCCGTTATGGTAAACGACGTTACGGTCAGAGAGGAGGAAAGGTCGCTCCCGTCGCCCGACATAATCTCCACAGTGTCGCCTATGCCGTATGTGCCGAGCTCCAAAAGAATGTTGTCCAGAAGGCATTCGTTTTGAGATACGGGCATGCGGCCCTCGGTTATCTCGGGCACGTTTATTTTGCCCGGGCAGGAAATAAGTTTTACCGCCCGCCTGTCTTCGGTGTTTAAAAGCGCGTCCAGCGTGTACGCGCCTTCGGCAATCTCCACTTCGGGCAGGGCGGCAAGTGCGGCGGCGTCATCGTCGGTCAGCCCCGCCGTGCTGATTATGTTTATATCTGCAAGCCCCTGCGCGTCGTAGTAGCGTTCGGCCGAAAGCAACATGTCGCCCTTGCTCGAGCGTAGTCCCGAAAAGAAGGCCGCGCCCAGCAGTATTATGAAGAATACGGAAATAAATTTGCCTTTATTTTTGCGCATTCCCCTGAAAAAGTCTTTGCCGAGAGCTTTCATCTTATATCTTTGCGCCCTCCTCACCATTCAAGCATATTTGTCATTATTATATCACCGCCGCATAAAAGTGTCAACGGCGGAAATTTCAAAAAAATATAGTCCACCGCTGACAAGGTGTGTCAGCGGTGGACTTAAAAATTGTCAAACCCTTGCGCACCGCTCCGAGGTTTGTTATAATAAATGCATACAGGGGTATTCAGAATGAACGATTTCGGCGAACGGCTGAAAAATTTAAGAAAAGAGCGCGGCATAACCCAGCAGGCGCTTGCGGACAAACTCAACGTCCATCCGCAGACCATTTCAAAGTGGGAGAGGGGTATTTCCCAGCCGGATATGTGCATATTCGGCGAAATGGCAAACATACTCGGCGTATCGCTCGAGCGGCTGTGGGGCGTGCCCGAAGACGGCAAAACATTCAGCGGCTCGTTCGAAGTCGCCGCGCTCGGCAAAGCCATCGTCCGCGAGCGCAAAACCCGCGGCGAAAGTCAACAGCAGCTCGCAGATGCGCTCGGCGTCACCGCCGGCGCCGTCTCCAAGTGGGAGCGCGGAGTAATCTGCCCCGATCTTTGCAATCTTCTCGCCCTGTCGGGGCATTTCAATATATCCCCGTCAGAACTTTATTACTGCTCGCCCGAACAGGTTTGTCAGGGCGCAAGCCCGTCCGCACCGTCTGCAGACGTATCGGCCGCCGTGCTCACAAAGACGCCCCGCCGCCGCGCCGCATTGTTTATTATCATTGCAGCATTTTTTGTGCTCCTTGCCGCCGCGTTCGTCGCATGGTTGATTCCACGCCCGTTTGACAACGTCGGAGATGTAGCCTCGGGCGAGACTCCGCCCGCCGCGGAGCAAGCGCCTTCCCCAGAAAGTCCGTCCGGCGGTCAGAACAATCCCGTCGATAATTCTTCCGGCGATGATGCGGACGGAGCACCGACCTCAGATGGCGGAAGCGGGGAAGAAACGGCAGACGACGGCGCCGCGGACGGCGGGCAGGAAGAGCCCGTGCACGTTCACAGCTATTCGTCGCGCACGGTCGCGCCGACGTGCACGGCCGGCGGATACACTCTTTTTTACTGCGCGTGCGGCGAAAGTTATACCTCGCAATATGTTTCCGCCAAGGGTCACGCCGCCGGAGGCTGGTTCGAATATCTCGCCCCGACCTGCAGCGCGGAAGGCGAGATGAGGCGGTGCTGCACGGCGTGCGGAGCGGTGGTAGAAAAGCTCGCTGTTTCCAAATCCGACCACGAATATGCCGCAACTACCGTTCAGCCGCAGGGCGGCGAACAGGGCTATACCCTGCATCGCTGTAATCTTTGCGGCAGTTCGTATAAAGATAATTTTTTCTCCACGCCTTACAGCGAAGGGCTGGAATATACCTCTTCGGGCGACGGCGTCGCAGTGAAGGGTATAGGCTCTGGCACGGACGAAAACATAGTCATTCCCTCATACATGAACGGCCTGCCCGTCACCGCCATAGCCGACAATGCCTTTGAAAACTGCAACAAGCTTAAAAGCATAACCATTCCCGACACGGTCGCGTCGATAGGCAGAAGCGCGTTTTCGGGCTGCATGTCCCTCGAAGAAGTCGAACTTCCCTCTTCGCTCAGGGAGATAGGCGAGGGCGCGTTCTCCTCCGCAGGGATAACCCGCATAAAAATACCCTCAGGCGTTGAAAAAATACAAGAAAGAACGTTTGCCGACTGTGCATTTTTAGAGGAAGTAACCTTCAGTTACGGCCTCGGGAGCATAGAATATATGGCCTTTTACAGGTGCGAAAGCTTAGCGGAGGCCGACATTCCTCAAAGCGTAACCGCCATCGCGGACGAGGCCTTCTGCGGCTGCCGCTCCATGGCGCGCGTTGTCCTTCCTTCGGGCATTTCAAAGATAGGTTACAGCACCTTTTCCGACTGCGTCAGTCTCAAAGAGGTTACAATCCCCGAAGGCGTCGTTATAATAGACGATCTCGCCTTCAATAACTGCCGCAATCTCGCTTCGGTCAGCCTTCCAAAAACGCTTAAAACGATAGGCGGCTACGCCTTCAACTGCAATTATTCCCTCGCAAGCATAACCATTTCTTCGTCAGTCAAATCTATCGGCGACCATGCGTTTGCCTCCTGCACGTCGCTCGCTTCGGTCGTCTTCGGCGACTGCTCGGGGTGGTCTGCCGACGGGCTGCAGATAGGCTCTTCCTGCATTTCGGACGACAGAGCGGCGGCTCGTCTTCTCATACAGGAATATGTTCTGTGCATGTGGAAAAAGAACTGACTCAGCCTTGGCGGCGGGTAGCAAAAGGCGCTCGGCTTTTGCTGCCCGCCGCGTTTTTGTTGCGCGTGTGTAAGTTATATTTAACATTAAAATAATAAAATTAAGCGCAATTTGCTACAAAATTGGCAAATAAGGCTTAACACAAAGTCGTTGCCGCGTGCTAAAATTGAATTGCAAAAAGGGAAACGCGTAAATTCCCGCAGCACGGCGCCGTTTGCAACATCCGGGGGCAGACACAAATGAACATAAAAATGCTATTGGCTATGTATGACACGCTTATTAACGGAGGCCGCGTTTCGCGCAGGGGGGTCTGTGCGCAGTACGGCCTGTCCGAGCGCACTTTTTACCGTTACATGCGCGAAATTTCGGCGTTCCTGCGGGAATATAAGCCCGACTGCGTCATAGACCTTTCGCGCGACGGCGCGGAGTATTTCATTAAAAAGTAATTGCTTTACGCCGCGGCGCATAAAAAATTTGCGTGCAAGCGCAACGCTGACAATCATTGTCGGCGTTGTCCTTGCATGTAGCTGCGCCCGGCGGTATAATATAAGCAATAAAACCAATTTATCAGGAGGCTGAAAAATGCAATGCAACTATTGCGGGGCCGATAACCCCGAAAAAGCAGTTTTCTGCAAAAAATGCGGGCGTCGGCTCGACGGTATGGCCATATGTTCGGCCTGCGGCGCGCTCACTCCCGCCGACGGCGAATTCTGCGTCAACTGCGGCTCAAACAGAAATGCGCCCGTCTACAGCATGCCGCTGCGCTTTCCCGCCGCATCTGCGGCTTCCGCGGGCAAGGCCAACAAAGCCGCCCGCGCGCAGAAAGCGGCAAGTCCTGCGGGCAGTCCCGCCAAGGAAAAGGGCAGGGGGGCGGTCATACTCGGCGCCATATCGTTCTGGTGTGCTGCCGCGGCGGCCCTCGTCGGCATGATATTTGTCTTTCTCATCGGCTGCACGCTGGGCGTAAACGGCGTCTCTTCGGGCGTTGATACGGGATACGACATATTCTACTTCTTCGGCGATGCCTACAACGGGCTGGACGCGCTCACCGGCACTGCGGAAACGTCGGCTCTCGTTGGCGCCGTCGTCGGCACAATGTGCGCCTGCGCGGCCATGGCCGGCACGCTGGCGTGCTTTATTCTCACCGTCGTGCGGCTCGTTAAAATTCTCACGAAAAAGACGGATAAGGGCATATCGGCGCCCGCTTTCGCCACCGGTCTGGCGTACATATGCGGCGCCGCGCTCCTTCTTCTCTGCGTTGCGCAGAACAGCACAATCGCAGGGGTTTCCACGGGTATAACTGCAAACGGCGCAACCGTCGCGGGCATAATCATCTGCGCCGTGCTCCTCGTCGCGTCGGTCGTGCTCCGCGCAATAGCCGACGGAATAAATTGCGGGGTGCGCCAATACGTCGTCAACATTGTGTTCTCCGTCCTCGCCGCGGTGTTCGTCTTTGTCGCGCTCGGCATGCTCGGCTGCGGCGCGGTGTCGGTCGGCGTAAGCACTTCGGGTCTTGAAATTAGCGCAACCTACGGCATAAGCTCGTTCTTCGGCCAGCTCTCTTCCATGTCCCTCAACGTCGGCGGCACAGGCTCGCAGGCGGCAAGGGAGTTCAACGCCTTCTATAATTCAAGCACGGCCATGATGATGGTGCTCTTAATAGCCGCGATAGCGTTCGGTGTAATGGTGGTGCTGTCTGTTCCGCGCCTCTTGTCGTCGCTCGGCGGCGGGCTTTCAAAAAAGACGCTCGTATTCACGGGCGTTGCTGGCGCATGCGCCGTCGTCGCGGGCATAATAATGTGCGTCGCGTCCTCGCAGTATGCCGAACAGCTGGGCTCGTCTTATTCCGCAAATGTCGGTTCGGCAGCGGTTGCCATAGCGTTCGGCGCCCTCGTCTGCATAGGTACGGCCGCATATGCCGTACTCTTCAAAAAACAGCAGCAAAGCGATGCGCCTGCGGAAGACGAAACGGTATAATTTTTTGCATGCAGCGCCGCGCCGCGGCTTTGCAATATACGCTCCGTTAAGGGTGCGCACGGTTAAGTGCGCGCCCTTTTGCAACTTTTCGGCAGTTCAATATGCGCTCTTTTACAATTCTTTAACATTTTTTTGTTGTTTCAGAAAAGTCTGTGCGGTATAATATGAATATAAACGAATAATGGAGAAGAGCAATGATAAAAATTCTTGTAGCCGAAGACGACAAAGTGCTCAACGATTTCATGTGTTCAATGCTTACGGGCGGCGGGTACGAAGCTTACCCCTGCGCCGACGGCGCGGAAGCGCTCAAAGCCATGGAAGAGCAGTCCTTCGACATGGTCATAAGCGACATAATGATGCCCAACGTGGACGGATTTGCCCTTGCTTCCGAAATCCGCAAAACCGACAAGCGCATTCCCATTTTATTCATGACCGCGCTGGACGACAAGCCCTCCAAACAGCGCGGCTTCAATTCCGGAGTGGACGACTATGTGGTCAAACCCTTCGATGCCGACATACTTCTTCTTCGCGTGCGCGCGCTCCTCAGAAGGGCCGATATCGAAAAGAGCCGCGAACTCGTCGCGGGCAACCTGCGCATGAACAAGGATGAGCACACTGCATACGTCAACGGCGAGGAACTTCCCCTCACCGTGCGCGAATTCGACCTGCTGTTCAAATTTCTTTCCTTTCCCAAGCGCACATTCACGCGCGCGCAGCTAATGGACGAGTTCTGGAATTACGATTCTTCCGCAACGTCCCGCACGGTCGACGTGTATATGTCCAAACTGCGCGAAAAGACGGCGGCGTGCGACGGGTTCGAAATAGTAACCGTTCACGGCCTCGGCTACAAGGCGGTGCTTAAATGAAGCCGCGCAAATCGAGGCTGTGGATTACGCTTTCGGGCTATATAGCTCTGCTTCTTACGGTGGCTGCCATAATTACCGTGGCAATATTCGTCTATGAAGCCGCCGACAACACCTTCGGCGATAACCGCGGCGCGGTCGCCGCGATAATGCTTGTAACCGTCTTTTTTCTCGCGTTTGTCTGCGCCATAGCCGACGGCATACGCCGCAAAATTATGGTCAACCGCCCTGTGGATAAAATTCTCGAAGCCACGGGCCGCATAGCCGCGGGCGATTTTTCCGTCCGCATCGAAACCGAACACCCCTACGGCAGATACGACGAATTCGACTGCATAATAGACAACCTCAATAAAATGGCGGCCGAACTTTCGGGCAACGAGGTGTTGCGTTCCGATTTCATATCCAACGTCTCGCACGAGCTTAAAACGCCGCTCGCCATAATCCACAACTATGCGTCGGCCATCGCGGGGGAGGGGCTGGATGAACGGACGCGCAAAAAATATGCCTCCGTGCTCGTTTCAACTTCGGCGCGCCTTTCGTCGCTCGTCACAAACATTTTAAAGCTCAACAGGCTGGAAAATCAGGAGATTAAAACCAAAAAAATACCTGTGCGGCTGGACGAAATGCTCGCGCAGTCAATTCTGCAGTTCGAAGACAAGATAGATGAAAAGTCCCTCGCCCTCGACTGCGATTTTGACGAAATAACCGTCCGCTCCGACCCCGATTACCTCGAGCTCGTGTGGAACAACCTCATCTCCAACGCCGTAAAATTTACCGACGAAGGCGGCAGCATAAACGTGTCGCTCAAAAGAGAGGACGGCAGAGCGGTGGTGAAGGTCGCCGACACGGGCTGCGGAATTTCCAAGGAGACGGGCGAACATATCTTCGACAAATTTTATCAGGGCGATACTTCCCACGCACAGGAAGGCAACGGCCTCGGCCTCGCTCTCGTCAAAAAAGTAATAGATGTGCTCGGCGGGGAAATCTCCGTCGAAAGCCGTCCCGGCAAGGGCTCGGTTTTCACCGTCCGCCTCAGGGAGGAGCAATGATGTTGCGCATTCTGCGCTTTCTGAAAGATCCCCCCGCGGCATTCCTCATTGCAATCTGGGTTATAACCGTCGCGCTCGTGGGCGGCGCGGTCGCGCTCATGTCGCTCGACTATGAGGGCTGGCCGTCCTATATAGTTTACGTCTGCGCCGCCGTTTTTTTGGCGTATTCCGTATTTGCGATAGTGCGGTGCGCGCCCCGCATAAAGGCGGGTGTGGTGGAAAGGGCAAAGCGCCGCCGCTTTACAAACAATCTCATCGGCAGCTACGGCTTCCGTACGGTGGTGTTCTTTGCCGTATCTTTTGCAATCAACACGGGATATGCCCTGTTCAACGGCGTTATGGGCATAATTTTTTCTTCCGTATGGTACGGCGTAATGTCCTGCTATTACATTATGCTCAGCGCGTTCCGCGGCGCCGTCCTCGCTTTGAGCTACAGGGCAAAAAAACGCGCTGCGGACGATTGTTCGGCAGCGGAAAGCAAGCTTAAAATTTACCGCCTGTGCGGCGCCGCGCTGTTCGTGCTCGAACTCGCCCTCGCCGGCGCAGTTACGCTCATGATTTTATCTGACAGGCCCGCGGCTTATTCTCAGATTATGGCTATAACCTCTGCGGCGTACACTTTTTACAAGGTGATATTTGCCGTAGTCAATATAGTAAAGGCGCGCCGCCTGCGCGACCCCATGCTGCAGTGCTTCCGCAATATAAATTTAACCGATGCGGGCGTGTCGCTGCTTTCGCTGCAGGTGACCATGCTGGCGGTGTTCTCCGAAGGAGACATGCGCCTCGCGTCCGCGCTCAACGCCGTAACGGGTTTTGTAGTCTGCGCACTCACGGTCGTTCTCGGCATAATCATGATTGTCGGCGGCAGTTTAAGGTTAAAACAACTTAAGGCAGGAAAAGCAAATGAATGAACGCAACGATAAATTCAGTTACACATACGCCGCGCCCACCGAGGGCGAACGGCGCGAAATTGAAGAAATCCGCAAGCAATATTGCGCGGATGAAGGGGAGGAGGACAAACTTTCCCGTCTGCGCAGGCTCAACGCCCGCGTCAAAAACACCGCCATGTGCGCCGCTCTCTCCTGCGGTGTTTCAGGCGTGCTCATTTTCGGCCTCGGCATGAGCCTTACGCTCGCTTTCGGGCAGTTTGCCGCCGGCATTGTCGTGGCCGTAGTCGGCGTAATCCCCATGGTGCTCGCCAATCCCTTGTATAACTTTGTGCTTAAAAAGTGCAAGGCAAAATACGGTGAGGAAATTTTAAGGCTTTCGGACGAGCTGTTAAACGGCCGCAAGTAAATTACTGCCGCATATACGGCGTTCTTTCGTCAAAATAACAGGCCGCCCGCCGCCGCATTTGCGGCGGCGGGCGGTTCTTTTTAACGGCATGAATCCGCGAGAGTTGACGAACGACGTTTAATTTTTGTCCCCTTTGTCATCTTGAGCGTAGCGCGGAGGGCCACCCTGCCCGACGTGCGCAGTCGAAAGATCTTGTTTGTCCTTTATCCGACCAGATACATTCGACTACGCAGGGTTTCACCCTGCTTCGCTCAGTATGACACTGCGGTGCTGATATTTAGATTACACATCTTTCGGGAACACCTTAAATGCGCCCTGTTATTGACAGCGCGGATAAGCGGTGGTAAAATATAATAAAAATTCAAAAGGTGGATGTAATATGAAGACGGGTGTTATCGATGTGGGAGGCGGCATGCGCGGCGTATATGCGACGGGCGTGTTCGACCGCTGCATGGACGACGGCGTGAACTTCGATTTGTGCATAGGCGTGTCCGCCGGCAGTGCGAACATCGCGTCCTTCCTCGCCGGCCAAAGGGGACGCAATTACATTTTTTACACTCAGTACGCCATGCGCGAAAAATATATGAGCCTGCGCAACTTTATTTTAAAGAAAAGCTATATCGACCTCGATTACGTCTACGGCACGCTTAGCAATTCGGACGGTGAAAATCCCATAGACTACGCGGCGTTCGCCGCCAATCCCGCGCAGTTTCTCGTTGTCGCGGCAAACGCCCTTACGGGCGAGGCCAGATATTTCGATAAAAGCGACATTTCGCTCGACCATTACGACGTGTTCAAGGCCTCGTGTTCGATACCCGTTGTGTGCCACCCCTATTTTATAGACGGCGTGCCCTATTACGACGGCGCGCTCGCCGACCCTGTGCCCGTGAAAAAGGCCTTCGATATGGGCTGCGACAAAGTAGTTTTAATTCTCACAAAACCGCGCTCTTTTATTCGCACCGCCGATAAAGATGCAAGGCTCGCCCGCTTCATCCGCAAAAAATATCCCGCGGCGGCCGAAGGCATGGAAAAGCGCGCACAAAACTACAACGACGGCGTCGCTCTCGCCAAAGAGTACGAAGAGCAGGGCAGACTGATAATAATCGCGCCCGACGACACCTGCGGCGTGGACACGCTCACGCGCGACAAAACTGCAATGGATAATTTTTACAAAAAGGGCTTAAGCGACGGCGCGGCCGTCTCGGCGTTTTTAAAGTAATCAACATAACGTTCGCCGCCGCATATGCGGCGGCGAACTGCGGAATTTCAGCATTATGGACGAAAAGAATATTCCCGGAAACGACAACCAATCCCCGCCCGCGGCTATAAAGGTGCGCGGCGCGCGTGTGCACAACCTAAAAAATATAAACGTCGACGTGCCCCTCAATAAAATAGTAGGCATCGCGGGCGTCTCGGGCTCGGGCAAGTCTTCGCTGGCGCTCGGCGTGCTGTACGCCGAAGGCTCGCGCAGGTATCTCGAGGCTCTTTCCACATATACGAGGCGGCGCATGACACAGGCGGCCAAGGCGCAGGTGGACGAAATTTTGTACGTTCCCGCGGCGCTCGCGCTCCATCAGCGCCCCGCCGTGCCCGGCATACGCAGCACGTTCGGCACGGGCACAGAACTTTTAAACAGCCTGCGCCTCATGTATTCGCGCCTTGCAAAACACCGCTGTCCCAACGGGCATTACCTCGCGCCCACGCTGGCGGTTGCGGCCGAAAAACAACTCGTCTGCCCGGTGTGCGGAGCAAAATTTTATGCGCCTTCGGCGGAGGAGCTTGCCTTCAACAGTCAGGGCGCCTGCCGTACGTGCGGCGGCACGGGTACGGTGCGCACGGTAGATATATCCTCGCTCGTGCCCGACGAAAGTCTGACCATAGACGAGGGCGCCGTCGCGCCGTGGAACTCGCTCATGTGGTCGCTGATGACCGATGTCTGCCGCGCCATGGGCGTGCGCACGGACGTGCCCTTCCGCGACCTCACGGATAAGGAAAAGAACATAGTCTACAACGGCCCCGCCGTCAAAAAGCATATATTCTACCGCTCAAAAAATTCCGATGTCGCCACGGAAATGGATTTTACATATTACAGTGCGGTACACACCGTCGAAAACGCCCTCTCCAAGGTCAAAGACGAGAGCGGAATGAAGCGCGTTGAAAAGTTTTTAAAGCAGGAAGCCTGCCCCGACTGCGGCGGTTCGCGCCTCAGCGAGGCGGCCCGCGCGCCCCTTCTGCGCGGCATACCGCTTGACGAAACCTGCCGCATGACCCTTTCCGACCTGCTCGAATGGGTAAACGGCGTGCCCGCAAGCCTGCCCGAAGAGATGAGGCCGATGGCCGAAAGCATCTGCCAGTCCTTCCGCACGGTGGCAAAGCGGCTTATGGATCTGGGGCTCGGCTATCTCACGCTCGACAGGGCGTCTTCAACGCTTTCAACGGGCGAACGCCAGCGCATGCAGCTCGCGCGCGCCGTGCGCAACCGCACCACGGGCGTTCTGTACGTGCTGGACGAGCCTTCCATAGGCCTGCACCCTTCAAACATAGTCGGCCTTACGGGCGTTATGCGCGACCTCATCGCCGACGGCAACTCCATAGCCCTCGTCGACCACGACACGCAGATACTGACCGCCTCCGACTGGATTATAGAAATGGGCCCGGGCGCGGGCGCCGGCGGCGGCAACGTCATAGCTCAGGGCACGGTTAAAGACATCTCGCATAACGCACATTCAAAAATAGGCCCCTTCTTAAGCGGCGGTTTCTGCGCCGATCTGCGCCCCCGCGCAAAGGGCGAAGAAATCTTTTCGTCAGGCCATATCCGCCTGTCAACGGGCGCAATCCACACGGTTAAGCCGCTTACAGCCGATATCCCCAAGGGCAGGCTGACGGTCGTCACGGGCGTTTCGGGTTCGGGCAAAACCACGCTCATACTCGAAAGTCTCATCCCCGCGCTGGAGGCCGTGACCGAGGGCAGAAAGCTACCGCCGCACGTACTCTCGGCCGAGGCTGATGGCATAGCGCGCGTAAAGCTCATAGACGCAACGCCCATAGGCATAAACGTGCGCTCGACAGTGGCTACCTACGCCAACGTGCACGACGAGCTGCGCAAAGTCTTCGCCCGCACTGCCGAAGCCAAGGCGGGCGGATACAAGGCGGGAGATTTTTCGTACAACACGGGCGCGCTGCGCTGTCCCGTGTGCGACGGCACCGGCACGATAAGCCTCGACGTGCAGTTTTTGCCCGACGTTGAAATTCCCTGCCCCGAATGCCGCGGCACGCGCTATTCCAAAGCCGCGCACGGCGTGCATTATAAAACGAAAAAGGGGGAGCAGTATACCCTTCCCGACCTCATGGCCATGGATGTGCATCAGGCCGTTTCGGCCTGCCGCGATATAAAACTCGTCAGCCAGCGCCTGCAGGTGCTTGAAGACCTGGGGCTGGGCTATCTCACTCTCGGCGAGCAGACCCCCGGTCTTTCCGGCGGGGAGGCCCAGCGGCTCAAGCTGGCCAGCGAAATGGGCAGGGCGCAGTCGGATACGCTCTTCGTCTTCGACGAACCCACTATAGGTCTGCATCCCCTCGACGTCAGAACGCTCGTCGGCGTGTTCCAGACCCTCATAGACCACGGCGCAACCGTCGTCGTCATAGAGCACGACCTCGACGTCATCCGTAGCGCCGACTATATCATAGACATGGGCCCCGGCGGAGGGGAGGAAGGCGGCAGAATTGTCGCCTGCGGCACGCCCGAAGAAATTGCGGCGAACCCCGCAAGCGTTACGGGCAGATTTATTTGATTGTTTTATGTAAAATCAGGCGCGCCGCGCGAAGGTTACCTTCGCGCGGCGCGCTGCGTTCTGTCGCTGCCGACCAATATTTTTTTACGGCCTTAAAGTTGTTTGACATATCCGCAGTTTATGATAGAATATTCAGCGTAAAAAATGTGTGCTCGGTTTGAAACGCGCGCAAAAACGGCAAAAGGAAAAAGATTGTGTTCTCGCTTTTGGTTGCCATTATTTATTTAAGTTTCATAAGCCTCGGTCTGCCCGATTCCCTTCTCGGCGCGGCGTGGCCCGTAATGAGCGAACAGTTCGGCTCGCCCTTAGGTTACGCCAGCATAATTTCCGTCATAATCGGCGCGGGCACGGTAACTTCCAGCCTCATGAGCGACAGGCTTACAAAGCGGTTCGGGGCGGGGGCGGTCACCGCCGTCAGTACGGCGCTTACGGCCGCTGCGCTCTTCGCCTTTTCCTTCAGCACGCAGTTCTGGATGCTCGCACTGTTCGCCGTCCCCTACGGCCTCGGCGCGGGCGGGGTGGACGCCGCCCTCAACAACTACGTGGCCGTCCATCTGCAGAGCCGCCACATGAGCTGGCTGCACTGCATGTGGGGCGTCGGCGCGTCGGTAAGTCCCTATATAATGAGCTTCGCCCTCTCCGGCGGACTGGGCTGGAACGGCGGCTACCTTATAGTGGCAATAATCCAGTCGGTCATAACGGCGGCGCTGTTCATAAGTCTCCCGCTCTGGAAGAAGGCTTCCTCGCCCGTAAAGTCGGAAGAAGGGGAGGGGCAACCTCCTGAGATAAAAGAGCGCGCCAAGGCGCTGTCCTTTGTTCAGGTGTTTAAAATACGCGGCGCGGCAACGTGCTTCATGTGCTTTTTCTGCTACTGCGCGTTGGAGCAGACTTCCATGCTCTGGGCGAGTAGTTACATGATATCGCACAACGGCTTTACCGAAGAATTCGCCGCCATGCTCGCCAGCCTGTTCTTTATCGGCATAACCGTCGGGCGCGGACTCAACGGTTTCCTCACTTTTAAATTTTCCGACCGCACGCTGATACGCTGCGGCAGCGAGCTCATAGCCGTCGGTGTCATTCTCATTGCCATTCCCGTCGACGGGCTTACAATCGCGGGCTTCGTCGCGCTCGGCCTCGGCTGCGCGCCCGTCTATCCCGGCATAATTCACTCCACGCCGGCGCTCTTCGGTGTGGAAAATTCTCAGGCCGTCGTCGGCATGGAAATGGCCTTCGCCTATATCGGCGGACTGGCTTCGCCCCTTTTCGGCGTCATCGCCGGCGCCCTTACGCCCGATATTCTCCCCATATATGTGGGCATTTTCCTCGTACTCATGATAGTCATGCACGAAATAACGATAAAAAAGACTTCGCGTCCGCCTGCGGAGGTAAAATAAATGGTTGAACACACAGTTGGCGGCGGCCGCAAATCGGGCGGAGGGGCGCCTCTCTTCATAAAGAAATGCGCGTGCGCCGCGGGGCGCTTTGTAAAAAGGGAGGCGGTGCTGTGCATCGCCGTTCTGCTTGCAATCATATCAATGTTCTTCGTGCCGCCCTCGGCCGCATACGCAGACTATATCGACTGGGACACCCTCGCGCTGCTCTTTTCGCTCATGGCCGTAATGAAGGGTTTTCAGGGTGCGGGGCTCTTTTCCTTCCTCGCCGAAAAACTGCTTAAAAAGGCGGATACCACAAAAAAACTGCTCGCGGTGCTCGTCTTTCTGCCCTTTGTGCTCAGCATGGTCGTCACCAACGACGTGGCCTTGATAACTTTCGTGCCATTCGCCATAATCGTGCTCAAATCTGCGGGGCAGGAAAAGCTGGTAATACCCGCCGTAATTTTGCAGACGCTCGCCGCCAACCTCGGCAGCATGTTCACGCCCATAGGCAATCCGCAGAACCTCTATCTTTATAATGCGTCGGGCATGTCCTTCGGCGCGCTCATGCTCACCATGCTGCCCTATGTGGCCGTCTCCGCCGCAGGGCTTGCAGTGGCGGTGCTCTGTTTCAAATCTTCGCCCGTACAGGTTGCCGAAGTTGAAACAAGATTAGGAGGGGCCTTCTCTCTTGCGTGGCCGGCGGTAATTTTCGTAATCTGCATACTCGGCCTGTTCGACGTCATTCCCCCGCTGATAATCGCCGCGCTCGTGCTCGTCTTTTTGCTGTTTGCCGACAGAAAAGCGCTTTCAAAGGTCGATTATTCCCTGCTCGGCACGTTCGTTGCGCTCTTCATTTTCATAGGCAATATGGGCAATATACCTGCCTTCCGCAACTTTCTGTCGTCGGTAATTTCGGGCAACGAAGAGATAGTCGCCGTGCTCGCCAGCCAGATAATAAGCAACGTGCCCGCCGCATTGCTCCTTTCGGGCTTTACTTCGGAGTGGAACGCCCTCATCGTCGGTTGCAACCTCGGCGGCCTCGGCACGCTTATAGCCTCCATGGCCAGCCTCATTTCGTATAAAGCCATCGCACGGGAATACCCTTCGCTGCGCGTAAAGTATCTTATCAGGTTCACGGCGTACAACGTCGTCTTTCTCGCCGTGCTGCTCGGCGCAAGCTATCTCATAGCGCTCATTTAAACTTCAGTTCAAAACAAAACGCGGGCGGCGCACACAGTGCGCCGCCCGCATTTTTTATGATTTATCTTTTTTGTCGCAACGTGCGCTGCAGTAGCAGCAACTTCCGCAGCAGCCTTTGCCCTTCTTTTTGCGGCGAATGATGACGATTATCGCCGCGATAGCGCACGCCGCTATTACGCAGCTTATTATAATGGTGGCAGTCATGTCGCCCTCCTTAAATAAACAGTAAACCTATCTGGTACACTATCAACGTTATAACCCACGCCACAACCAGCTGGAACAGCGCGGAAAGTATGGTGAACTTCCAGCTCTTGGACTCCTTGTGGATGGTGGCGATTGCGGCCGCGCAGGGCACGTACAGCAGGCAGAACACCATAAGGCAGAAGGCGTTCAGCGGGCCGAATCCTATGCCTTCGAGCGCGGCGGTAAATGCCGCCATGCCCTCGGCCGAGCTCGTGTTGGCAACGCCGAAGAGAATTGCACAGCTCGAAACGACGACTTCCTTTGCCGAAATGCCGGCTATAAGCGCAACGGCTATCTGCCAGAATCCCAGTCCCACGGGTATCAGCACAGGAGCTATGAATTTGCCCACGTACGCCGCAAAGCTGTAGCCCATGTCGTCGACAAATCCCTGCGGTCCGAAGTGTAACAGAGCCCATATAATCATCGTGGCGATGAATATCGTAGTGCCCGCCTTTACAAGGTAATCTTTTACCTTTTCCCACACGTATACGCCTACGGTGCGCGCGTCGGGCATTTTGTATTCGGGCAGTTCAATCAGCAGGTAGTTTACTTCCTTCTTTTTGCGGTCGATAAGATGCATCACCGCGCACACGGCTATGGCAACCAGTATGCCTAGGAGATACATGGAATAAGCCGCAACCATGGCGTAGCTTCCGAAGAACATTTCGGCGAAGAGTATGTAAATGGTCAGCCGGGCGTTGCAGCTCATAAAGGGGGTGACCAGCATTACTTTAAAGCGGTCGCGCTTGCTCTCCAGCGCGCGCGAAGCCATTATAGCGGGCACCGTGCAGCCGAAGCCGAGCAGCATGGGTATAAACGCCCTGCCCGAAAGACCCAGTTTGCTCATAACGCCTTCCATTACGTACGCCACGCGCGCCATGTAGCCGCTGTCCTCAAGGAACGCGAGGGCGAGGAAGAGTATGAATATGTTTGGCAAAAAGGTTATTATCACGCCCACGCCGCCGATTATGCCGTCGATGACGAGCGAAATTACAATCTCGTGCGCGCCTATCGAAGTCAGCCAGCCGCTCATCGAGTCCGAAAGCCATCCCAGCCCCAGTTCGAACAGGCTCTTTATCCAGTCGCCCACAAAGAATGTCAGAAAAAATACAACGGCCATTATGCCGAGGAAGACGGGTATGCCCCATATTCTGTGGGTGAACACCCTGTCCAGCTTTTCGGTGAAGGCGTCGCTGCTGTCCTTGCGCAGCATTACTTCGTGGATGATTTCGTCTATAAAGTCGTACTTTTCGTTTATTATGCGCGATTCATAATTTTTGTCCAGCACTTCGGGCAGGTCTACGGGGTACTTTTCGCAAATCTCCTTGTCGCCCTCCAGCAGTTTTATCGCACACCAGCGCTTGTTTGTCGCATCGGGATATTTCTGCCCCAGCGCCGTCATTATCGCGTCTATCTTGTCCTCAATTTCGTCCGAATAGACCATGGCGAATTCGGCGTGGTGATTGTGTTCGTGCCGGCTCTCTTCCTTGTGGTCGTGTTCGAGCATTTCGGGCGCGGTGCGTCCCTTGTGGTGAATGGCGGTGTGGATTAAGGTGTCAAGCCCCGTGCGCTTTCTCGCCGAAACGGGAATTACGGGTATGCCCAGCATTTCGGGCAGGCGGTGCAGGTCTATCTCCATGCCGCGCTTGCGCACAATGTCCATCATGTTGAGCGCCATTACTACCGGCTTGTTGAGTTCCAGCAGCTGGAGAGTAAGGTAGAGGCTGCGCTCGAGCGCCGAAGCGTCCACGACGTTTATCACAACGTCCACTTCGTCGCTTAAAATAAACTGGCGCGAAACCGTCTCCTCCATGGTGTATGAGGTCAGACTGTATGTGCCCGGCAGGTCTACGAGGTGAATTTTTTCGTTGTGGTCTTTAATGGCGCCTTCAACCTTTTCAACGGTAACGCCCGGCCAGTTTGCCACTTTAAGGTTGGCGCCCGTATACGCGTTGAACAGCGTCGTCTTTCCGCAGTTGGGGTTGCCTATGAACCCGATGGTAATTTCGTTATTGCTGTTCATCGGCCCCGTTCACCTCTATGTTTTTGGTTATGTTGTATCCGAGGGCAAAGCGCGTGCCGCGCAACTTTATTATAAGTATGCCCTTTCCCTTGCGGTTGAGCACTGTTATGCGGGTTTTGTCCGTCATGCCCAGCGCTTCAAGCCTCCTTTGCATTTCAAAGGGCAGGTCAACGTTTTCCACAACGTATTCGCCGCCCTTTTCCGCGTCGCATAATTTCATATATCAAACACTCCCGCGCCGCTCTAAGTCGGCGCCGCGCGCAAGGTCTACAGCGCGTCTTTTTCTACATGTATTTTAGTATAAGCTGGGGAGATTAGTCAAGCGCAAAGTGACAAAAATTTACCTTTGTTCATATTCTAATCGCGCGGGAGGCATAGGTCTCATGCGCAGCGAATTTTTATATCTCGATTCGTCAGGTTTCCCCGGCGAAGACTATCAGTTGTAATAGCCCCGCGTATATGCCTCAACAAAGGCATATACGCGGGGCTATTTTGCGTTTCGCGCAAAAGCCGCGGTTTTGCGCGGGTCGTAATAAGGTTGGCCGCAGGATATGTTTGAACAAACAGCAAATGCAAGATTGCGGGGCACAGATGCAACGTTATGTTGCCGGCCGCAGGATATGTCGGGGTTAATTGTGCCAGCCCGATTGCGGAGCCCGACAGCGGGGTCACCCCGCTATTCAAAGTGAAGTTTGTCTACGGGGTAGTATTTTGCAAGTCCGCCGGACGAGGTTTCGCGGTAGCTGTTCAAAAGGTCGCGGCCCGTGTTGTACATGGTTTTTACAATCAGGTCAAAGCTTATCTTGCGCGAATCCGCCAGAAAGTTGGCCAGCGACAGCGCGTTTATCGCCCTCATCGCCGCCACGGCGTTGCGCTCTATGCAGGGAATCTGCACCAGTCCCGCAATGGGGTCGCACGTAAGCCCCAAGTGGTGTTCCATGGCCACTTCTGCCGCGTATTCAATCTGTCCCAAGCCCATTTCAAAAAGTTCGCCCAAGGCCGCCGCCGCCATGGAGCAGGCCGAGCCTATCTCCGCCTGACAGCCGCACTCCGCGCCGCTTATCGAAGCGTTTGTCTTTATTATGTTGCCTATAAGTCCGCCCACGGCCAGCGCTTTAACCACCTGCTCGTCGGTAAACCCGCGCGAATCCTGCATGTATTTTAAAACGCTTGGCACAACGCCGCAGCTTCCGCACGTCGGCGCGGTGACTATTATCCCGCCCGAAGCGTTCTGCTCGCTCACGGCAAAGGCGTAGGAACAAACCAGCCTGTTTTCTTTTGTCTGCGCCGATTCGTCAATGTGCCGCTGGTTGTAAAGGTGCTGTGCGCGCCTCTGGGTGCCGAGGCAACCGGGGAGCACTCCCGATGTCGTCAGCCCTTCGTGAATGGCCGTCTTCATCGTCTCCCATATAACTTCAAGGTAATCGAAAATTCCCTCGCCTTCGCACTCCATAACGTATTGCCACAGCCTTATGTTTTTGGAGCGGCAGTATTCAGAAATGCTGTCGTACGTGCTCAGGGGGTAAACGTCGTTGTCTATGCCCGTGTTTGCGTCGGGTTCGCCCTCTATTTTAATGGTGCCGCCGCCCACGCTGTAAAAACGCGTGCGCGCAATCTCCCTGCCGCCCTGCATGGCTTCGATGTCCAGCGTGTTGGGGTGAACGGGAGTGGGCGTGTCGTAATCAAAAATTACCTCGCAGGGGGTGGGGGCGAATGTCTTTTTGAGAACAACGTCGGTGTTGTGTCCCTTGCCCGTCGAAGCCAGCGAACCGTACAGCGTAACGATAAATTTATCCGCACTGTGCCAGCGGCTCTTCATAAGTTCTGCCGCCCTTTCGGGGCCCATGGTGTGCGAGCTCGAAGGCCCGCGCCCTATTTTGTACAGTTCTTTAAGCGATTGCATAATTTATCCTCGGTAACGCACGTTTTTACGCACAATATTATACTCGCCCGCCGCCATGCTGTCAACGCCTGCGCGCAAAAAGGTATTTCCGAAAGATGTATAAACTAAAAATTGACACCACAGTGTCATACTGAGCGAAGCAGGGTGAAGCCCTGCGTAGTCGAATGTATCCGGTCTGTCTTATTATGGGCAGGATCTTTCGACTGCGCACGTCGGGCAGGTAGCCCTCCGTACTCTGCTCAAGATGACAGAGGAGCCCGCCCACCCGCCCTGAATTATCCTTAAAAGGCGCATTAATGGAACTCTGTTTGCGCATTATTTATAGGGCGTTCTGTCGTCCGTCCTGCCGAGGAGATAATCTATCGAAACGCCGAAAAAGTCGGCCAGAATTACAAGGTCGTCAATCTGCGGCAAGCTGTTAAGCTTAAACCATTGCCTGATATTGTTGCGGTGAATGTGTAACTTTTGCGAAAGAGCATAAATTGTTTCAATGCCCTTTTCTGCGCGCAGTTCGTCAAGTCTTTGAGTAAATTTTACAGGTGAAGAGCTTTTTACAAAATATTCATTGTCGGTTTCGCAGACCAGATATTCAACCGATATTTTAAAATAATCGGATATCCTTATCAATGAAGCCGTACGCGGGATTATGCCGTAGTTGTAAGCGTTATAAAATGTCGCACTGCTTATACCAATCAGTGCGGCCTTTTTTGTTTTACCGTCGACCTCAAGAGCGTCAGTCAACTCAATAAACCTTTCCTTAAATTCTTCAGATACCGGCATATCTCTACCACCAGACAAATTTAGACAATTAATTATTTACATTGTCGTAAATTGATGATATGATAGATTTATAGCCAAAACGATAATAAATTAGATTTATAATCTATATTAATTTTATAATCGGGGAGGGATTAGATGGCGAGTTGCGTGTTTTTCGGACACAGGGATATGAACGTTCAGCCTTATGCTAAGAGGCTCGAAAGCGAGGTGGAGGAACTTATCGAACGGCGCGGCGTAAACGTGTTTTACTGCGGATTCCGCGGCGATTTCGATGTGTACTGCGCCTCGCTCGTATGGCGGTTGAAGCGCACATATCCTTCAATCAAAAGCATTATGGCGCTTTCGTACATGCCCGATAAAAATTTTGTTCTGCCGCGCGTCTTTGACGAAAGTCTTTACATTCCCGAACGCAGCGTGCCGCCAAAATTTGCTATTTTTTATACCAACAGGCGGCTGTGCGAACTGGCCGACTATATCGTCGCGGGCGTGATTGTGCCCTTCGGCAGGGCATATTCGGCGTGCAAATATGCCATTAAGCTCAATAAAAAGCCCGTCAACGTGACGGGCGCGGCATTGTGGTGAGCGGCTGTTGACAAAGGACTTCATTTTTCCTATGTCATCTTGAGCGAAGCACAGAGGGTCTTTTTTGCCCGAGGTGCGCAGTCGAAAGATCTTGCCCGATATGGGACTGGCCGGGTAGCTGCTGTTGACAAAGGCTTTCGGCGGTGGTAGAATTTATCCGTAAGCGCCGCGGCGGGTTACCCGCCGCGGCGCAAAAGGAGAGCCGTATTTATGCAGACCAGAATACTCGTTGTCGAGGACGACAACGATATCAACGAGCTTTTAAAACGCATTTTAATGGGCGCAGGCTATGCCGTAACTCAGGCATATTCGGGCACGGAAGCTGTATTGCTATTAAAAAATTCCCTGCCCGACCTCGTGCTTCTCGATTTGATGCTCCCCGGGCTTTCGGGCGGCGAAGTGCTCAAAAACCTGCGCGAAGATTTATCGTCTTCAATTCCCGTCATTATCCTTTCGGCAAAGGACGGCCTCTGCGACAAAGTGGCCCTCCTCGATATCGGCGCGGACGACTACATAATCAAGCCCTTCGAGCCCGAAGAAGTGCTCGCGCGCATCCGCGCAACGCTCCGCCGCAGCCAGTCTGCGCCCGCGGCCGAAGGCCCGCTGACATATAAGAATATAACTTTATATCCCGACCTTCGCAAGGTTCTTGTCAACGGCGAGGAATCCGCGCTCACGGCCATAGAATACGAGCTGCTTTTAACCTTTATGCGCAGCCCCGAAAAGGTATTCTCGCGCGAAAAACTCTACGAAACTGTGTGGAAGGAAGGTTATTACGGCACCGACCATACCATAAACGTCCACGTAAGCAATCTCCGCAAAAAAATAAAGGAACTCGACGGAAGCGAAGATTACATTCAGTCGGTTTACGGCATAGGCTTCCGTTTAGCCAAATCTTGACGGGTTAACGAAAATCGTTTAATTTTCAGCCTGTCAATCTGTTTTTATGCTCCCGCAATGTCATCTTGAGCAAAGCACGGAGGGCCTTTTGCCCGACGTGCGCAGTCGAAAGATCCGGCCGGATTATAGCCAAACAAGATACATTCGACTGCGTTCGTCGCATACTGCTCCTCACTTCGCTCAGTATGACACGGAAGGCTGTTTAATTAAGCGCCTTTGAAAAACGTCTCCAATCTTGATTATTTCTTGACCCTTTCTTGAGGACTTATTGACCGCCGCGCCCCTATAATGTAATCGTAAACAGCGGCGGTGCCGCAAGTTAAAGGAGGTTTTTTTTAAGTGACCGATTGCGTTATAAAAACGTGCGGCGTAAGCAAAAATTACGGAAAGCTCAGGGCTTTGGACGGCGTTTCCGTAACCGTGCGCCGCGGCGAAATTTACGGCCTGATAGGCGATAACGGCGCGGGCAAAACCACGCTTTTAAAAGCCCTTGTCGGGCACATATGGGCCGACGAAGGCGAAATAAGCATACTTTCGAGCGACATTCCCGCCCGTCTCAACGCCGCCCGCAGACAGGTTGGCGCCATGATTGAAAAAGTGGGGTATTTCCCCAATCTTTCAGTCGAAAAGAACATGGAGTACTGCCGCATTTTAAAGGGCATTCCCGATAAGAAAAAGACGGCAGAAGTGCTGGAGCTCGTGGGCCTTTCGGAAAAGGCTAAGTCAAAGTGCAGCCAGCTCTCAATGGGCATGAAACAGCGCCTCGGCCTCGCCATAGCCCTTATAGGCGAACCGCAGATACTCATTCTCGACGAGCCCATAAACGGCCTCGACCCCAGCGGAATACATGAATTCCGCGAACTTTTTAAAAGGCTCAACGTGCAGAAAAACATAACCATACTGCTGTCCAGCCACATTCTTTCCGAACTCCAGCAGACGGCTACGACCTTCGGCTTTCTTTCAAAGGGCAAACTCATTGAGGAGATAAGCCGCGAAAAGCTGTTGGAAAAGTGCGCCGACTATATCGAAATCGAGCTGTCCGACGCCGAAGCGTATGCTGCGCTCCTCGACAAGCGCTTCCCCGACGAAAATTACATGATCACCCCCGATAAAAAGGTGCGCCTTTCAAATCCCAAGCGCCTGCCCGCCGACTACAGCAGCCTTGCCGCCCAAAACGGCATTTTAGTCACGGGGCTCGAACACCATGCCCGCTCCCTCGAAGATTATTACATGAATTTAAAGGAGGGCAAGGTCAATGCTTAACTACATCAAGAGCGAATTTTACAGGCTTTTCCACAGCCTTTCAACATGGATTACTTTGGGCATATTCGCGGGTCTAGCCCTTTTAATCAACTGCGGTCTGGCAATTTTTGCCGCCGTGCAGCCCGAGTGGGGCTACGGCAACACAACCTTTTCCATGCAGTTTCTGCTGCAGCTGCCCACAATTTATATCATCGCCGCGCCCATACTCGTTTATATCCTCTATGAGGGATGCGGCAAGAACGGAGTATACAAAAACGTCGTCGCCTTCGGCGTCTCGCGCGAAAAAATTCTCTTGGGCCAGCTGGTCGTAAGCCTCGCTTTCTGTCTGGGCGTAATGCTTGTAACGCTCGGCGTGTATTTTGCAAGCGCATACGCGCTTTTAAGGTACGACTCGGTTATGACCTCTGCCGACGTCGTGCGGCAGGCGCTGTGCGTTCTGCCCTCGGCGGTGGCGTCTCTCGTGCTCGCAATTTTGTGCGTAAACCTTACAGTCAGGGGAGTAATAGGCATACTCATATGGATGGGCGTGTTCTTGCTCGTGCCCTATGTCTGCCAATGGATAGGGTACGAAGTCGATTTCTTCGCCCGCCTCGCTTCGTGGATGCCCGTGAACTTTATGGATCTGCAGAACGCTCAGTCGCTGTTTTGGGAAACGGGTGACGGAATTATGAAAAGCCTCGTTTCCGGCGCTGCGGGCATTGTCATCTTCGGCGTCGTCGGATGGCTGGTTTTAAGAAAAAAGGAAATATAAATTTTGTGATTGACCGCGCAATATGCCGCGGTTAATTGCGTTTCCGGAGGTTTTTGCATGGTTTATCTTTCAGTCGCGCTCGCGCTTGTATCGCTCGTCGCAATTTACTTTGCCGCAAGGTTTTTCCTTTTAAAACGCGCGCTCGTCGAAGCCAACGGCGAACTTAAGGAGATAAACGCCGACATAATTCAGAACCACGTTCTGCGTCTGCCCGTGCCGGATAAAAACCTCGGCGCGCTTATGTCAACCGTCAATTCAACCCTCGAATGCATACGCAGGGAGCGCGTAAGTTACGCCGCGCGCGAACGCGCGTTCCGCTCCCAGATAGAGGCGATAAGCCACGATTTGCGCACGCCGCTCACCGTCATAATCGGCTATGTAAGAATTTTGCAGTCCCAGAATGTCTGCGACGAACAAACCCTTTCAATCATTCTGCGCAAGGCGCAGTCCATGCAAAAACTCATTTCGGCGTTTTACGAATATTCCCGCGTCATCGCGGGCGACATTGCGCTTGATCCCGGCATAATCGACGAAAGCCGCCTGATGCGCGAAACCTTCCTCGATAACTGCGTAATTCTCGAGGACAAGGAGCTCGCCGTTTATACCGATTTTGCCGAATATCCCGTGAACATATTTGCCGACGGCGACGCGTTGGGGCGGATAGAGGTAAATATTCTGCAAAACGCCGCGCGGTATGCGCATTCGTATTTTAAGATAGCTTTAAAACAAGAGGGCGACAGGGCGGTAGCAATCTTTGAAAACGACGCCGAGGGACTGGACGAGGATAAGGTAGCCCGTCTCTTCGACAAATTTTACACTGCCGACAGTTCGCGCAGCTCCGGGGGGACTGGGCTTGGCCTGACTATCGCCGCCAACCTCGCCGAGCGCATGGGCGGCAGCCTCACCGCAGAGCTCGCGCAGGGCGAAGGCGGCGTCCGAGCCGTCAGGTTTACCCTTTCATTCCCCGTTGCGGGAAAGCATTAAAAAAGCGCGGCGGCTGTTTTTGCAAAACAGCCGCCGCGATTTTTCAATCAACGGCACTCCCTATGCGGAATAACTCGCGCGCTCAGGCGGAAAAAGCTCTCTTCAATTCAATGTTTATCAGGTCTTTGTTCGCAATCTCGCCCAGAGAAATATCGTTGCTGTCGTCGTCGGTCAGCTCCTCCACAATCATGCGCCCGCTGCATTCAAGGAGAACGGGTGTGTCGAATCCCTCTTCGAGCACGCCTTCTACCTCTATGGTGTGCACCCACGGCTGCTCTACGTCGTAAATGTAGGTGAAGCTTTTTACGTTCATCAGAAAGAATTCCAGATTGGCTTCGTATTCATACCTGAACTTTTCGGGCAGAAGGTCTGTGTCCTCGTTGGCGTCGTCGGCTATAACCGTGCCGCCCGCATCGAATTCGTGGTAAAAATAATCCTCCCAGCCGAAGGTTATCTGTATAACGTCGTGCAAATCAAAAAAGCCGTAATCTGCCGGAAGCGCCACCGTGCGCGATATGTCGGTATTGTCAAGCTTAATTTTAAGAACGTAGTTTTTCATCAAACCGCCCCGCGCGAACCGTTTAAATCGCGCTTAAAATTTTCAAATATAATATTAAATCAACGCGCGGCGTTTGTCAACGCCGCGCGCCTTAAATTGCCTTAATATATAATACAGATAAATCAGTTAATACAATTAATACACTTATTTTTTAAAACAGTTGATACAGATTTTACTTCAAGTCTGCCGCGCGGCAGTTGAAATGCGCGCGCGTTTATGGTATAATGCCGTTTAAAAGGAGTTAACATGAAATTTCTTCATCTGTCCGATTTGCACCTCGGCAAGAGGGTAAACGAGTTCTCCATGATAGAGGAGCAGGACTACATATTAAACAGCATTATCTGTATAGCTCGCGACGAAAAGCCGGCGGCCGTAGTAATTGCCGGCGACGTGTACGACAAGCCCGTTCCCACTGTCGAGGCGGTAAAACTTTTAGACAGTTTTCTTAACCGCCTTACGGCCATGGGCATAAATGTGCTTATTATAAGCGGCAACCACGATTCTGCCGAAAGGCTTTCCTTCGGAGCTAACCTTCTCGGCGGCAGCGGGGTGTATATTTCGCCCGCATACGACGGAAAGGTTGAGCCCGTCACTTTTTCAGATGAGTTAGGCGGGGTGAATTTTTACATGCTGCCCTTCATAAAGCCCGCCATTGTCGCGCGCGTTTTTGAGGGTGAGGGAGCGGAAAGCTACACCGCGGCTCTTCGCGCGGCCGTCTCGCACATGAATATAGACGTAAAACTTCGCAACGTGCTCATAACCCACCAGTTCGTCACGGGCGCGCTGAGGTCTGATTCCGAGGAAATATCTGTAGGCGGCTCAGACAACGTCGACGCGTCCGTATTCGAGCAATTCGATTACGTCGCCCTCGGCCATATTCACGCGCCCCAGAAAATCGGCCGCGAAACAATCCGCTACTGCGGCACGCCGCTCAAATATTCCTTTTCTGAAGTCAACCAGCAAAAGAGCGTAACTATAGTCGAAATGGGCGCAAAGGGCGACGTGCGCGTCCGCACCGCTCCCCTCGTTCCCCGCCGCGATTTAGCGGCTCTCCGCGGCACATATGCCGAAGTCACCGCAAAAAGCTTTACCGAAAAGTTAAATCGCGACGACTATTATAAGATTACGCTGACGGACGAGGAAGATATACCCGAATGCGTGGCAAAACTGCGCTATTTTTATCCCAACCTCATGGCTCTCGAATACGACAACGCCCGCACGCGCGCCGAGCTCGATTTGAGCGACGCGGGCGACGTTCAGAACAAAACGCCCCTTCAGCTCTTTTCCGAACTCTTCGAAAAGCAAAACGGCAAGCCTATGACGGAAGAAATGCAAAATGCAATTTCGTCGCTCATTCAAAGCATTTGGGAGGAAGACAGATGAGACCGCTATTCATTAAAATGTCGGCTTTCGGCCCGTATTCGGGCTGTGTGGAAATAGATATGTCCAAGCTCGGCGAAAGCGGGCTTTACTTAATTACGGGCGACACGGGCGCGGGCAAAACTACCATATTCGACGCCATAACTTTCGCGCTCTACGGCGAACCGAGCGGCGATATAAGGGAGGTGGACGGCCTGCGTTCCAAATATGCCGCCGACGACACTCCCACAGAGGTTGAACTGACCTTTTCAAACGGCGATAAAATTTATAAAGTTAGGCGTAACCCCGCATATATGCGCCAGTCAAAGCGCGGTTCGGGGTATACGGAGCAAAAGGCCGAAGCGCTTTTGACCATGCCCGACGGTTCTCTCATAACCCGCCGCGCCGACGTTGACAAAACGATATGTTCGGTGCTCGGCATCAACCGCGATCAGTTCATGCAGATAGCCATGATTGCGCAGGGCGATTTTTTGCGCCTTTTAAACGCGGGGACGGAGGAGCGGCAGAAGATTTTCCGCGATATTTTCAAAACTTCCCTCTTCAGAACGTTGCAGGACGAGCTCCGCTCGGCCGCGTCCGAGGCGCAGCGCAAGTGCGATTTCGCGCGCGACCGCCTCGCCGAAAGGATATCCGCAGTCGATTGCCCTGCGGACAGGAATTTCGCGCAGAGCGTTGCCGATATTGCGGAGGCCGTGCGTTCGAGCCGCGGCGAAAGTTCTGTTGCGGAGCAGGCGTCCGCATTGGTTGAGGCCGTAATATGTGCCGACGAACGCCAAAAAGAAGAGCTCGAAAGCACGAGGGGAACGCTGCTTGAGCAAAAGAGCTTCGCCGAAGCGGCTTTGGCTGCGGCCGAACAGCGGCAAAAACAGACGCTTGAGCTCGCCGCAGCCCAAAAGGCGCGCGCAGAGGAGGAAAGGGGCGTAAAAGAGGCGCAGGCGAAGAAGGAACAACTTTCGGCGCAGGCGGAGGAATACGAAAATATCGCCCGAAAAGCTGCGCGCTACGAAGATTTGGTGCCGCAATATACCTCGCTCAACGCCGCGCAGGAGCGCTTTAAAAGCATGAGCGCCGCCGCGCAGTCTCTTTCGCGCGACTACGATAAAAAACAGGGCGAACTTAAGGAAGTGACCGACCGCCTTGCACGCCGCAAGGCCATGCACAAGGAGCTGGAGGGAGCTGACGCCCGCCTCGTCAAAGCAAAAAGCGATTTTGAAAATTATTCCGCGGAAGCGCAAAAACTCAATGATATATCCGCGCGGATACAGGCGTCAAACAAATTACAGGCTCTCCTGAAGAACGCACAGGCCGCCTACGCCGCCGCGGACGAAAAAACGCTTTCGGCCCGCGCGCAATATGAGGGCGCATACGACGCGTTTTTAAAAAATCAGGCGGGTATTCTGGCTTCCTCGCTTAAAGAGGGTTCGCCCTGCCCCGTCTGCGGTTCGCTTTCGCACCCTTCGCCGGCGCATATTGCGGGGTCAACCGTCACGCAGAGCCGACTGAACGAGCTTAAGGCCGGATATGAAAAACTTTTGAAGGAGCGAGAAAGTTGCAGCTGTCAGGCGGGCGAGATGAACGCAAAATACCTTTCCGCGGGCGAAGAACTCATTGCCGCGGCCGCCGCGCTCGGCCTTCCGCAGGGCGAAGGTCTCGAAAGCGCGCTTAAGCACAGGCTTGCCGATATCGGACAGCTGCTCAATAAAACCAGGCGGCAGATTGACGGGCTTGGCGCCGATTGCGACAGGCGAAAACGGCTTGAAGAGGCCATATCTGCCGACGAAAATACAATAAATGCCATCACGCCCGCCGTCGGTGAACTTGCAAATTCACTGTCCGCGCGTTCGGCCGAGTTGAAGGGGGCTCAGGAGAATATAACTTCGCTCTCAAAGGGATTGCCGTTCGCAACCATGGACGAGTTGAATAAAAACATAGCCCTCTTAAGGGCGCAAAAGGCCGCATACGACAATGCTGTCGCGGCGGCGGATAAGGACTATTCAGCGCGCTCGCTCAGACTAAGCGGCCTCGACGGCGAAATAAAGCGCCTATTGTCGCAGCTGTCGGAGAGCCCGCAAACCGACGTTGAAGCCCAAAAGCTGGCCAAAGAGAATGCCGAGCGCAGCCTTAAGGAGGTCGAAGGCCGCCTTCAGGACGTTATTTCGCGCCTCAGAGTTAATACCCGCGCAAAGCAGGAAATTTCGGCGTGCAGGGAGGAACTGCAAAACGCCGAAAAAGCGTATTCCCTCGCGCGCGTTCTCAATAACACGGCCAACGGCAATGTGCCCGGCAAGGAAAAAATAATGCTCGAAACCTACGTGCAGACCTTTTATTTCGACCGCATAATTGCCAAAGCCAATCTCCGCCTTTTAAAGATGAGCGGCGGCCAGTACGAACTTCTCCGCCGCAAAAACGCAGACAACCTGCGCAGCCAGAGCGGTCTGGAGCTCGAAGTGCTCGACCATTACAACGGAAGCGTGCGCAGCGTAAAATCGCTTTCGGGCGGCGAATCTTTCAAGGCCTCGCTGTCGCTGGCGCTCGGCCTTTCGGATGTTGTTCAGGCCGCCGCGGGCGGAATAAGGCTGGATGCCATGTTCGTCGACGAAGGCTTCGGCTCGCTGGACGAGCAGTCCCTCAATCAGGCCATCGACTGCCTTTTGTCCCTTGCCGAAGGTCACCGCCTCGTCGGTATAATTTCGCACGTCGCCGAGCTCAAGGAGCGCATAGACAAGCAGATTATCGTCACCAAAAATAAATCGGGCGGCAGTTCGGTGAGATTGCAGACCTGAATTTCACTCCATTATATTGATTAAATTTAACAAAATATTATATATAATACAGACAATTAATTGTTAAAAAGAAACATTTTTTACGGCAGAAAATCGGTGACAACCACCCTTTCTCTGCCGTATTTTTTTGTGTGGGCTGAGTTTGACTATTGATGTCTTTTCTGACTTTAAATGTGGAGTTATCAACAAAAAGATATGCACAATGCGCGCTGTTTATAGTATAAAAAATGCATACTTTAAAAAAAGTTATCAACAATTTATTAACAATAATACATTTTTTGCACAAATTAAAGGCATTTTTATTAAAAATCCAAGTTAAAATGTATAAAGTTATCAACATTTGCATAATATAAATTTTTGCACTCCGGCATGTTTTGCGGACGGTTTTGTTTATGTAAACTACCGTTATATATTTATCAATTTAAATTTTCATTTTACCCCCTTCAAACGCTTTACAAAATAATTTTTATATGTTATGTTTAAACTAATTTTGTTACTTGATAACATTTTTTTACCAAATTAAACAAAAACAATAAATATGGGGGAGAAAATTGATGAAGAAAAAAATTGCGGCACTGGCAGTTTCCGCGATTATGGCGTTGACATGTTTTGCATCCGCCTGTGCTACGCCCGGCGATGCAAACGACGGCAGTGATTCGCAGACGGGCGACGTCGTGCAGAACGGCGACGACCTCGTACAGGTAGGCGGGGACGATCAAACGCCCTCTGACCCCGGGCAGGGCGGCGAGGAGCAGAACCCTTCGGACCCCGGGCAGGGCGGCGAGGAGCAGAACCCCTCCGAACCTGAACAGGGCGGCGAAGAGCAGAATCCTTCGGAACCTGAACAGGGCGGCGAAGAGCAGAATCCTTCGGAACCCGGGCAGGGCGGCGAAGAGCAGAATCCTTCGGAACCCGGGCAGGGCGGCGAAGAGCAGAATCCTTCGGAACCTGAACAGGGCGGCGAAGGGCAGAACCCTTCGGAACCCGGGCAGGGTGGCGAGGAGCAGAACCCTTCGGAACCCGGGCAGGGCGGCGAAGAGCAGAATCCTTCCGAACCCGAGCAGGGCGGCGAAGAGCAGAATCCTTCGGAACCCGGGCAGGGCGGTTCTACCGAGCTCCCCGATCAGGGCGGCACGATAGCAAAACCCGTCGAAGGCGGCGTGGAAATTATCAAAGCTTCGGGCAACCTCGAAAGCGCCTACGTAACCTGGGAAATAAACGAGTCTGCGGCGTGGTACAACGTCTATTGCAAAGCTCAGGGTGCTTCGGACAGCTCGTATGTTCAGCTCGATGCGCCCCTCGTGCGCAAATATACAACTTACTTCAGGGCGGATGCCGTCGGCCTCGCGGAGGGAGAATATACTTTAAAGGTAGTCCCTGTCGACGAGGACGGCAAGGAGTATGATGAGCTTTCCGCTACGGCAAGCGATATTTCTGTGCTTGCGCACGACCGCAGCGGTTTCGCCTTTGTAAACGGCACTTCTTCGGGCGCGTATAACGAGGACGGCACGTTGAAGGCCGACGCCCGCGTCATTTACATAACCGAAAAAACAAAGGACAGCGTCACTTTAGACGTGGTTACAAGTTCAAAGGGTGCAACGACCACATCTGTCGGCCTTCAGAACATACTTTACAGCTATAAAAAGGGCTACGAAACCCGCCCCCTTGCAATCCGGCTTGTGGGCAACATCACCGATTTGTCCACTATGGATAAGGGCGATATCATAATCGAAACTGACAATAAGTCTATGGGTATCACGTTCGAGGGCATAGGCAGCGACGCGACGGCCAACGGCTGGGGACTGCGCATCAAGAACAGTTCCAATGTAGAAGTGCGCAACCTCGGTCTCATGAACTGCGACAGCAGCGAAGGCGACAACATAGGCCTTCAGCAGGGCAACGACCATATCTGGGTGCACAACTGTGACCTCTTCTACGGCCATGCGGGCAGCGACTCCGATCAGGCCAAGGGCGACGGCGCTCTCGATACAAAAACTTCAACCTACGTCACCCACTCTTACAATCATTTCTGGGACAGCGGCAAATGCAATCTTCAGGGAATGAAGAGCGAGGAGACGACAAACTACATAACTTATCATCATAACTGGTACGACCACTCCGATTCGCGCCATCCCAGAATCCGCACCTGCACCGTGCATGTCTATAACAACTATTTCGACGGCAACTCCAAATACGGCGTGGGCGCCACGATGGGTGCGAGCGTCTTTGTGGAAAACAACTATTTCCGTTCTACAACCACCATGCGCCCCATGATGTCGTCCAATCAGGGTACCGACGCCGACGGCGAGGGCACGTTCTCGGGAGAAGACGGCGGCATAATCAAGTCGTTCGGCAATAAATACGTCTCGCCCGATTTAAAGCTCAAAACCTATCAGCAATACGGCGATAATTCCGACTGCTACGAGGTCTCCTCGCGTGACGAGCAGGTTCCTTCTTCAGTCAAAACCGTGGCCGGCGGCACAACTTACAACAACTTCGATACATCGTCCATGATGTACGATTACGAAGTCGATTCCCCCGACGATGCAAAGGCCAAAGTCGAAAGGTATGCCGGCAGAGTGGACGGCGGCGACTTCACATACGAGTTTGACGACGAGGTGGAGGACGCCAACTACGACGTAATCGACGACCTTAAATCCAAGCTCATGAGCTATAAGTCCGACCTCGTTCAGGTCGGCGGCGGCAGCGTATATGAAGGCGGCCAGGGCGGTTCCGAAGAGGGCGGTCAGACCGGCGGCGAAACCGGTGGAGAAACGGGCGGCGAGCAGGGCGGTTCCGAACAGCCCGACAACCCTCCCGTGGAAGGCTCCGTGATAGTAACATTCGACGGCGGCGAGTACGATTATACGAAACAGCCCGCATTCGCTATCAACGGCAACACCAGCGGTTCCAAGGGTCAGGTTACCTATAACGGAGTAACTTATTCCGACTGCCTGAAGATGGAAAGCAGCACAAACATACAGTTTACCGTCGATTCTGCCATGACCCTTACGCTTTATTTTGCTGACGATGCAGCCGGCAAAAATGTAAAGATAGACGGCGAAAAAATTGAGGTGCAGTCCGACGGCACTGTGACCATACAGCTCGCTGCAGGCGCGCACACTATAACAAAGGGCGACACTATGAATCTTTTCGTAATAGTGCTTTCGCCTGCGGCCTGACGGCGTAATTATCCGGAAAAAATATATAAGGGAGAAAAATAATGAACAAAAAGATTGCGGCGCTGGTAGTCACCGCGCTGATGTCCCTTTCGCTCTGCATGTCGGCATGCGCCACGCCGGGCGAATCGAACAGCGGCGGCAATTCCCAGACAGACGGTACCGTTCAGGACGGCGGCAACACAAATCAGGGAGGTCAGACGCCCTCCGCACCCGACGACGGAAACACCCAACAGGGCGGCGAAGAGCAGAATCCTTCCGAACCCGGACAGGGCGGCGAGGAGCAGAATCCTTCGGAACCCGGACAAGGCGGCGAGGAGCAGAATCCTTCGGAACCCGGACAGGGCGGCGAAGAGCAGAATCCTTCGGAACCCGGACAGGGCGGTGAAGAGCAGAATCCTTCGGAACCCGAGCAGGGCGGTGAAGAGCAGAATCCTTCGGAACCCGGACAGGGCGAGGAAGAACAGAACCCTTCCGAACCCGGACAGGGCGAGGAAGAGCAGAATCCTTCGGAACCCGGACAGGGCGGTGAAGAGCAGAATCCCTCGGATCCCGATCAGGGCGGTCAGACCCAAACCATAACAATTACTTACATGAACGGCGGCAACGTCGTAAGTACAAACACGATAAACAAAGGTGCGTGCGACACTGCGCCCGTAATCGTGCAGGACGGCAGTTATTTCGGCGGCTGGTATACGAGCCCGACTTTTGCAGGTTCGGCTTACGATTTCAGTAAGCCCTTCACGGCGGATACCACGCTTTATGCAAAGTGGAACAATCTCGATTCCAAAATTACTTACAGCTATGCCGGCAATGAGAGTGCGGCATTTGAATGGGACGAAACCAATCCTTCTAAGGCCAAAGTTGAATACAAACTCTCTTCGGCAAGCGCGTACAGCACCGCCGACCAGATGCTCATCCGCGCCGTAGACTCCAATACGGCTAGGGTGGACGTCATCGGTCTCAAAGGCAATGCCAACTATGATTTCAGGATAACCACTTCGGCGGGCACAAAGATAGAAGTCGAAGGTGTCGCAATAAGCGCTTACGACCGCTCGGGTTATGCTCACTTCAATTATTCCGACGGCGTCGGCGCATACAACGACGACGGCACGTTAAAGGACAATGCCTTAGTCATATACCTCACCGAGGATAATAAAAACAACCTCGACGGCTATGCTTTTGCCGACGGCAAACCCGTGGACATCAACGGATATTTCAAGGCGGGCACGTCGCGCAGCATAGGCTATCTGCTCAACAACAGGCAGTATTCCAATGCCGAAAAGGAAATGTACGGCATACAGGCGCTGTGCTTCGATTACGACGCCGTAGTAGTCCGCGTCATAGGCAAGGTAAATGCCGAAGATTCTTCCGACGCGACCAAGAGCCTGATAGAAGGCCTCACCGCATACGATTCAACCGAAAACGGCGGTTCTGAAGGCGATAACGGCAGAATGGCGCGCATAGTCAATGCCAAAAATCTGACTATCGAAGGTATAGGTACGGACGCTTGTATTTACGGTTGGGGCATGCATTTCGTCTCCAACGACAACCTTCACAAATACGAAGGAGCCGGCACGAGCTTCGAAGTGCGCAACATAACATTTGCAAATTATCCCGAGGATGCAATCGGCATGGAAGGCACGCAGGGAACAAAGGTAGACCCTTCTACCGGTTCGATAACTGCGGGCGATTCCGACGTAAAGGCCGACCTGATTTCCTCTGTGGAGCGCTGCTGGATTCACAATAACTCTTTCCTCCCCGGTTACTGTGCAAAGCCCGCCGAAAGCGACAAAGCCGAAGGCGACGGCAGCTGCGACTTCAAGCGCGGCCAGTATTATACCCTTTCGTATAACTACTTTGTCGACTGCCATAAGACCAACCTCATTGGCTCGTCCGATAAGTCGCTGCAATTCAACATATCAATGCACCACAACTGGTGGGATAACTGCGGCTCGCGCATACCTCTGATAAGGAACGCAAACGCTCACTTCTACAATAACTATATCTCGGGCGACATGTCCGAATCGCCTAAACCCAGCTTAAGCTACGTAACTTCAGCCAGGGCTAACAGCTATATGTTTGCCGAGGCCAATTATTACGACGGCTGCAAGACGGTTGCCGAACTCGCTTCCGGCGGCGTTGTAAAGGCGTACAACAACATGTATTACGCCTGCTTCAACGGCGACGATTCAACTATCGTTTCCGAAAGAACGGCGTCCGTCTCCAACAACTGCCAGTTCACTTACCGCGGAATAGATTATTCATCATTCGATACCGACTCCTCGCTCTTCTATTACGACGCGCAGAATAAGGTCAGCGATTGCTACATAACCGACGCCGTCACGGCGAGGGCGGAAGCCGTAAAGTACGCGGGCGTACTCAAATATGACTACGATTCCGTAAATACTTCCATGAATAAAACTACGCCGCAGTCGGCAGTTTCGGCCACAAAAGAAGGCCTTACGATAGATATGAGCTCCGCAAAGGACGGCAGCGTTATAAACGGCGTGGTGTTCACCAACGGGTCGGGCTCGTCCTCCGGCTTCAAGGGCAAGGGACAGCTCATTACCTTCACCCTCGCAAGGGATACGGTGATAGACGTAACTTCCTCGGCTTCGGGCGAAAACTGTCCTGAACTTGTCGGCGCGGACGGCAAGGTGTGGGCGGCAAAGTTTACTCAGGTAAGCAACCTCACTCTCCCCGCGGGCACGTATTTCATAGCTACGGGCTTAAAGGAAAAGGAAGCTACGATAACCTCGCTCAAGTTTACGGACGGCGCCTCGGACGAGGAAAAAATCGCCGCCGTCGAAGAGGCTATAAAAGCTATACCTTCAACCGTCACCCTCGAACAGTCGTGCATCGACTTGATTGACGCCGCAAGCGCACAGTACAACAGCCTTCCGGCAGATCTTCAGGCGCGCGTTTCCAACGCCAATGTGCTTTCCAACGCCATCACAAAGCTCAACAGCCTGCGCGTGGATAACGTAATCGGCCTCATTGACAGAATAGGCGAAGTTTCCGTCGAAAACGATTACCTTGAGGAGATAACGGCGGCGCGCAATGCATACGATGCGCTCTCAGCTGAGAACAGACAGGCGGTAACAAACTACCAGAATCTTGTTAATGCCGAACTGGCGTACGCAAATATTGCGGTAGAAGCTCTTCAGAGCCGCATAGACGGCATAGCCGCGCCCTCGACGGCCGATGGCAGAGAGGGTATTGAGAATCTGCTCGCCGAATACAACGCGGTGGCTTCGGCATATGCCAACCTCAACGTTGAGCAGCAAGGTAAGATTGAAGGTTACGACAAGATAACTTCGGGCATTGCAACCCTTGAAGAAATGTATAAACCTTACGAACTCGCCGACATGATAGACGCCCTGCCCGACAGCGGCTGGACATCTGCAGATAACTCCGCCATAAGTCAGGCCAAGGAACTCTACGGTTCGCTCACAGAGGAGCAGAAAGCCGTGCTTTCTCCCGAGCAGAAGACCAAGTTAGAGAGCGCAATCGCCTACTACGACGAAGAAATGGCAAAGACAGTTGTCATTCTCTTCCAGAAGAGCAATCCCGACAGCTACTACTCCGAACTCGGCGTAACTGTCGACGGCAACTATAAGAGCGGCGAAACGTATACGTATGACGGTCAGACATATAATGATCCTCTCAAGATGGAGAGCAGCACAACGGTCACCATAACCGTCGGCGACGGAAAAATCGTTTACCTTCAGCTCAGCAAAGCCGGCGAAATCAAGATAGACGGCGTATCTTATGAGTCTGATTCCAACGGCTATGTGACAGTTGAAGGCCTTTCCGGAGGTACGCATACTATAACCAAAGATACAAGCTGCAACCTTTATTATATAGTAATGAAGTAATGTAAGAAAAGTCGTTGGCGCGGGCATATGCCCGCGCCAATAACAATGAAGGTAAAACAATGATTGAAGTGGTTGCGGCGGTCATACGCCGCGGAAATAAAATACTAATCTGCCAAAGACCGCAGGGCAAAAACCTTGCGGGATATTGGGAATTCCCCGGCGGAAAGGTGGAGGCGGGCGAAAGCAAACAGTCCGCCATCGGCCGCGAGTGTATGGAAGAACTGGGCGTATCACTCTTAGTCGGCGGCGAAATATGCGCCATATCCCACGACTATGCAACTTACAGTGTCAACATTACATTCTTCGAATGTACGTTAATGTCGGGTGAACCTGTCGCAAAAGAGCACAGCGGCATACAATGGGTAAAGGCGGGGGAGATTAAAAATTTCTCCTTCTGTCCCGCCGACGGCGCGCTCATCAAAAAACTTTCCGAAGAGTAACTATGCAATTTAAAATCCTCCGCGGCGGCCGTGGCCGCCGCGGAGGATTTCTTTTTTTATCTTTTCAGCTTTCAATCAGCGGATGGTCGGCGCGCACAACGGCTTTCACGCCGTTTTCGGCCATAAATTTCTGCGCAGCCTGCACGGCTTCTTCGTCGCTCATCTGCAGACCGAAGGGTATTACCATATCGAAGTAAACCTTTCTGCCGTCGGCCGAGCTCTCCACCTGCAAATCGTGAATGGTGGCGGAAGGGTCAATGCTCTTCGCCGCCTGTTCTGCAAGGTCGCGCATTTCTCCGCACTTGCAGTCCGAACAAACGGGATCCATATGTATAACCGCTTCAATGCCGAACTTTTCATCTATTTCGCGCTCTATGTGGTCAATCATGGAGTGAATGGCCACAAGGTCGCTGTTTGCGGGCACCTCGACATGGAAGCTTACAAGCGCCCTGCCGGGACCGTAATCGTGATAGACAAGGTCGTGCACGCCAAGAATATTTTCGTGCTCTAAGGCGAGATTGTCTATACTCTGCGCAAGTTCCTTGCTCATCGGCCTGCCAAGGAGGGGAGCCTGCGTGTCCTTCAGCGCGCCTATGCCGCCCTTTAAAATAAACAGCGCAACCAGCAGTCCCGCAACGCCGTCTATGGGGAAGGAGGTATACTGCGAACATATTGTCGCAATTAGCACGACGGTTGTGGCAACCACGTCGGATATCGAGTCGGTCGCCGTCGCCGCGATAGAAGGCGAATCTATGCGCTTTGCAATCTTGCGGTTGAAGTAAAACATCCAGAATTTTACTAAAATGGCCGCAATCAGCACGCCTATGGCCACCCATGTGAATTCCGTCGCAACGGGTTCAATAATCTTTTCTATCGAAGTGCGCCCCAGCTCTATCGCCATGAATATGATTATTATGGAAATAATCAGCCCCGCAATATATTCTATTCTTCCGTGGCCGAAGGGGTGTTCCTTGTCGGGCTTCTTTTCGGCCAGCCTGAATCCCACCAGAGTTATGACCGACGAAGCCGCGTCCGAAAGGTTGTTCAATGCGTCGCCGACTATCGCTACGGAGCCCGCTATAAGGCCGGCAACAAGCTTGCCCGCAACGAGCAGAATATTGAGTATTATGCCGACAATTCCCGAAAGTTTTCCGCACGCGCCGCGCACTTTGGGATCGTCGCCCGAACCTTTGGGCACAAACAGTTTTAAAAGCAACTCGCTCATAAAAAGCACCTTTTTATGTTATTCAGTATATTTTATCATGCCTTGCGCGCAATGTAAAGCATATTTTATATTATGCCCGCGCAGCCGTTTGCCGGCTGCGCTTTTGCGCGGCAAAATAAATTCGGCGGCGCGCATGGCGCCTGCGCGCCGCTTTGCAATAATATTTTTTGTGCGGCGGTATTGCATAAAAAATATACATGTGTTACAATATTGGCACAAGGGGGATTTATTTTATGATTTTAAGCATAAAAGTAAACAATTTTCTCGTGTTCGGCGGACAGGCGGAAATGTCCCTCGTCGCCGACATGCGCATAAAAAAATTTTATTCCAACGTCCATGCCGAAGGCGCCTTCAGCATTTTAAAGAGCGCCTGCATTTACGGCGGAAACAATGTCGGCAAAACGTGCATGCTCAGGGCAATCGCCGCAATCAAAGCCGTGCTGTCGGATGCCGACTGCGACATCCCCGTAAATATCTTCACCCGCAGCGATATCTGCACCCTCGGCGTGTCGTTCACGCACGGGGGCGGGGCCTATTCGTACGAATTTTCCTACGATTGTTCGGAGGAAGGCGGTGCGCCGCGCGGCTTTGTGTACGAGCGTTTCGCCTCACTCTCCGCAGATAAATACGGCAACATTTCCGAGCGCGAAATTTTCGTGCGCGATGTATCGCGCGAAAAATACTTTTTCGAAGGCGAAAAGGAGCTTTCCTCCCTTTTGGGGCTGGTATCTTCGAGTAATATTTTAATCTACACCGTCAGCGCGCGCAAGTATCCCGCCGTGGCCGGGTGCCGCGAAATTTTAACTTCCTTCGCGCGTTCGGTGGAGGTGGTGGACATGAACAATATCCCCATCGACAAAACCATCTCCGTGCTCAAAAACAACCTCGCCATGCGCGAAAGAACGGTGGAGCTCATAAAGCTCGCCGACCTCGATATCGACGATTACATTTACTCCGACGCCGTCGCCCGCCCCGCGTCATTCCGCCCGCAGGAAAATGCGCTTGTGAATTCCGATTGCCCCGAGGATATGTACCGTTTAACTTCTATTCACCGCGGCAAAGCCGTGCGCAGTCTGACCTTCGATTCCACGGGCACGAAAAAGATGGTCGCCATCGCAAGCTATATAATAGAAGCCCTTACGGACGGCAAAATTCTCGTCGTCGACGAAATAGACTCCAGCCTGCACTTCAAGCTCACGCGCGCCATTGTGTCGCTCTTCAACAACGAGCTCAACGCCTGCGCGCAGCTCATATTCACCGTGCACGACGTCACCCTTCTGGACTGCCGCAGGCTTTTCAGAAAGGACCAGATATGGTTCGCCTCAAAGGAGGAGGGCGAGGTAAAGCTTTATTCCCTCGCTTCGTTCACGGCGGGCAGGGACAACGTGCGCAGCGATTCTGACATAATGGAGCGGTACAAATCGGGAGCGCTCGGCGCTCTGCCCGAACCCGACCTCATCGCTGTTCTGCTCGGGAGGGGAGATGATGAAGAGGAGACCTAAGCGCATAACTATTATCTGCGAGGGGTATGAGGAATTCGACTATTTAATGGCTCTTCTGCACCTCGGACTGTGGGATTCGGCCTACACCGTGCGCATAAAAAACGCCAAGTCGCTCACCAATATCCCGCCCGTATACCAAAGCGAATTCCAGAACGACAACGCAGACCTTATCGTCGCATTCTGCGACACCGAACTTTCTCCCTACGAACAGTTCATCTCGGTATGCAACAAAATAGACCGCTTCCACGCCAAAAAAGTGTCAAAGCACATAGTTTTCTTTTCCAACCCCTGCACAATGCAGATACAGCTTTCGCACTTCGGCGCCGTAGAGCTCGAAACCAACTCCAAGCACCGCAACGCGCCCGTAATCCGCGCGCTGACGGGCGTGGATAATTACCGCGCGCGCGACGAACAGCGCAGGCAGATAAACAAACAGCTAACGCGCGAAAATTACTACCAAATGAAGTCCAATTTAGAGCATTTAAGCCGCGATTTCCGCGTGCGGCCGTCGACAAATTTCATAACGCTTTTAAACTATCTCGAAAATCCCGACCCCTCGTGGGTGGAACGCATTGCCAGAAGGTTATAACGTCCCTGCGGGGCGCGCAAAGTTCTTTGCGCGCCCCGCCTCTTTTAATTGCCCCAGCAATATGCCGCATTCAATAAAAAAAGTAATATTCTGACCGCGCGCAAAATACAATATCAAAAAAAAGCATCGACGGGGGAGGACATGTTAAAATATTCCCATATGACCGCGGAGGCGGCATTAAAAGATTTAGGCACGGACGAGCAGGGGCTCTCCCCCGCGGAGGCGGCCGCGCGCCTTTCCAAATACGGGTCCAACGCCATCGAAAAGACCAAAAAGACAAATGTGTTCACGCTCTTTTTGTCGCAGTTCGGCGATGTAATGACCCTTCTGCTCGTCGCCGCGGCGGCGATTTCGGGTGCAATCGCCTTTATCTCCCGCGACTTTTCCGACCTCACCGACACGATTATAATCATAGCCATCATTGCGCTCAACGCCGTCGTCGGCACAGTTCAGCAGTACCGCGCGGACAAGGCGATAGAAAGCCTTAAAAAAATGTCCACACCGTCGGCCGTAGCCGTCCGCGGCGGCTCATACATAAAAATTCCCGCTGCCGAACTCACCTGCGGCGACATTATAAAACTCGGGGAGGGCGACCTCGTCCCCGCCGACTGCCGCATAATTCATAGCGCCTCCTTAAAGGCGGACGAGTCGGCGCTGACGGGCGAATCGACGGCGGTTGACAAGCGCGACGGCGTCATTGCGGACAAAAAAACGCCGCTCGGCAGTACGTACAACATGCTGTTCACCTCAACTTTCGTCGTGCGCGGTACGGCTACGGCCGTCGTGGCCGGCGTGGGGCGCAACACGCAGATAGGCGCCATCGCCGACATGCTCGAGGGCGAAAGCAAGGGTAAAACTCCCCTCGAAAGAAGCCTCGATAAACTCGGAAAAGTAATCTCGGCCTTCGTGCTCATAGTCGCGGCCGTCATATTTGTATTTTCGGCTTTCGCCCGCGGCGAAATTCTCCGCTCCTTCATGACGTCCGTCGCCATAGCCGTCGCCGCCATACCCGAAGGCTTGCCCGCCGTCGTCACCATCATAATGGCCCTCGGCGTCACGCGTATGAGCAAAAAGAACGTGGTCATCCGCAAGCTCAAGGCGGTAGAAACTCTGGGCGGCTGTACGTGCATCTGCACGGACAAAACCGGCACGCTCACACGCAACAAAATGGAAGTCAAAAGCGTGTGGCTGTGCGGCGGGGAGGACGCTTTTTTGTCATGCATGACGGCCTGCAACAACGCTAAGGGCTCGGCGGGCGACCCCACCGAAGTCGCCCTTTTAAATTACGCCCGCTCGCGCGGCTTCGACCGCGCATTCGTCCGCACCGCCGAAAATCCCTTCACCTCCGAGCGCAAAATGATGAGCGTCACGGTCTCCGACGGCACAACATACGTAAAGGGCGCGCCCGATATTTTAATAAAGGCCTGCACATATATTGCGGCGAACGGCTCCTTCCGCCCCATTACGGACGAGGATAAAAGGGCGGTGCTCGCGCGCAATGCGGCCTTTTCGGATGGCGCCATGCGCGTTCTCGCTTTCGCTTATAAAAAGGGTACGGGCGAAAACGATCTCATATTCATCGGCCTCGCCGGTATGGCGGACGGGCTCAAGAGCGGCGTTAAGGAGGCGGTGGAGGAGTGCCGCCGCGCGGGCATAACCACGGTAATGATAACGGGCGACCACGCGCGCACCGCTCTGGCCGTAGCCAAACAGGCGGGCATATGCAGCGACCCCGACCTCGTCTATTCGGGCGAACAGCTCGATGGCATGGCAAAGCACGACCGTGCGCTCGCCATACGCCGCGGCAGGGTATTCGCGCGCGTTACGCCCGCGCACAAAAATCTTATAGTAAAAATCAAGAAAAAGGCGGGCGAAGTCGTCGCCATGACGGGCGACGGCGTAAACGACGCGCCCTCGCTAAAATCGGCCGATATCGGCGTTGCCATGGGCGTCAGCGGCACGGACGTAACCAAAAGCGTCGCCGACATGGTCATCGCCGACGACAACTTCACCACCATAGTTTCGGCCGTGCGCGAGGGCAGACGTATTTCGGCAAACATAAAAAAGACGATAAATTTTTACCTCTCCACAAACCTTGCCGAAGTGCTGGCCATTCTCATCGCCACGCTGGCCTTTTCTGGCAGCGATTTCCTCTTGTCCACCCAGCTTTTGTGGATAAATCTTATAACCGACTCTTTCCCCGTGTTAGCACTCGGTGTCGAAAAGGGCGACCCGGACGCAATGTCCCGCCCGCCCGAACGCGCGGAAAAAGCAATTCTCAACAAAAGCTCGCTCCTTTCAATATTGTGTTCGGGGGCATATATATGCGGGGTAACGCTTGGCGTTTACGCCTTTGCGCTGGCAAATTGGGGCAATGCCGTCGCCACGACAATGGCGTTCATGACCATATCTTTTGCCGAACTTTTCCATGCCTTCAATGTGCGGCGCGCCCGCCTTTCGGCTTTCGGCAGGGGAGCACTTTCCAACAAAGTGCTGCTCGTCACCGTCTTTTGCGGCGTGGCGGCAAATGTAATCCTGTGCTTCACTCCGCTCGCTCCCGCCTTCGGAATAGCGGCGTTGTCCCCCGGCCGGTGGCTGGCCGTGTTCGCGCTGTCGCTTTCGGTGGTCGCCTTCGGCGAAGTCTACAAACTTGCCGTAAGAATTATAAAGGGAAGGCATGCCCTTTCAAAGCCAGTCAGGCTGAAAAGGCGCGCCGTCCGCTAAAATTATTTTTCTTAAATTGCTCAATATTTGTAAAAAGTTTTGACAAAGCCCGTAAATTATGTTATATTGATTTAGCGTTGAAAATTTAACGGGCCTGCGGATGTACCCAAGTGGCTCAAGGGGCTCCCCTGCTAAGGGAGTAGTGCGGGAAACCGCAGCGCGAGTTCAAATCTCGCCATCCGCGCCAAAACAAACGGGAGGATTTTTGTCCTCCCGTTTGTTTTGAATGTAACAGATAACTGGCGAGATTTGAGGGTGGAGGCGCGAGCGCGCCCGAGCGGTGACCGAAAGCGGCGATTACCTTGCGCCGCTTGAGAAGGAGGCAGAGGAATTTCATAGGACAGCGGATACCCTCTGTCCGTGCCGAGCAAGATGAGCGAGGGCAAATCCCCCCGTCACGCAAAGCGTGCCTCCCCTTAAAACAAGTATTAAAGGGGCATAATCACCCGAGCGGTGACCGAAAGCGGCGATTACCTTGCGCTGCTTGCGAAGATGGCGCGGGCAGTGACGGAAAATATCTATTGACTGTATGTATCGGCGGTATCAAAAATATTAATAATTATTTATGCGCCGCCGCTTGCCAACCGTGCGGGCGTGTGGTAGAATGGTAGTATAAAACAAAGAGGGAATATCAAATGAGAATAGTTTTCTTCGGTGATTCCATAACCGACTGTGACAGGGACAGAAACGACGAAAATTCGCTCGGCAACGGATATGTAAAAATTCTTGCGGACAAACTCCGCCCCATATATCCCGACATGGATATAGATCTTATCAATAAGGGCATTTCGGGCAACGAGGTGTGCGACCTTTTAGCACGCGTCCAGCGCGACGTAATCGACTACAAGCCCGACGCCGTCGTAATAATGATAGGAATCAACAACGTAATCCACAAATTCAAGTACGGCAAAGAGCTCAATTTAAAGCAGTTCGAGCGCGATTTACGGTCGCTTATCAAAAAGCTCAAGGATGCCGGCATAGTTGTAATATTTCTCGAACCATTCCTTCTGCCTTCTCCGGATAAAAAGCGCATGCGCCCGCTGTTCAATCAGGAGCTCGAAATTATCCATAACGTATGCGTGGAAATGTGCGACGAGTTCGTAGCTTACGACGAAATGTTCAACGGCCTGTGCATAAGCACGCCTTATACCGTATATTCCGAGGACGGCGTTCACCCCTCGTTTGAAGGCTCCGACATAATAGCCAACACGGCTATAAAGGCTATCCGCAAACACCTTATGTAGGGAGGGAGCGATGGATAAAGAATTACTTAAGAAAAGGCTTATCCTTTTGCTCGTGCTTTTTATAATTGTTGCGCTTTTCGGCGTGGCAATGATGGGCGCGGGCAAAGATATGGGCATAGTTGCCGTCATTTTCGGCGTAGTGGGTTGTTTCCCCGTGCTGTGGGAGCTTTCCCGCCTCGGCAAACCTTCCGAAAAACATGACGGCGAAGAGCAGTAAACAGCGATGAAATCAGAGCGGCGCGGAAAACTTAAGTTTTCCGCGCCGCATGTTTTGTTTTATGCAATGCGCGCGCCGTGAGGCGCGCGCATTTATATACCTTTAATTCAGCCGCACAGTCTTTTAAGCGCAAGCTTGTAAATTTCGAAGCACTTTTTGATTTTATCGAATGTTATGTACTCGTTGGCCTGATGAATGGTGCTTTCTTCGCCCTCTTCCTCGGGGCCGAACGCCGCGCCGTATTTGAGAGCGCGCGCATACGTGCCGCCGCCTATGGCTATGGGTTGCGCGTTTTTACCCGTCACCTGGTTATAGACTTCAAGCAGCGTGCGTACCAGCGGACTGTTTTTGTCGTTGTAAAGGGGGGCCTGCTCGTGCACAATCTCATAGGGCACGCCCTGTTTATCGAGTATGGAAATAATCTCTTCGCGCGCATATGTTGCGGGGTAGCGCACGTCGCAGGTGACGTAAATTTTGCCGCCGTCCTGTTCTATGAGGTCGGGCGAAAAAGTCAGCGCGCCCGTCTCGTCTTTAAGGCCCTTAAGCCCCATGCACTGGCCGAACAGTTGTTCTTCGACGTCGTTGAGACCGAGGTATTTAAGTATGGCGGGCATGGCGTTCACGCCCTTGTCGGGGGTGGAGCCGTGTGCGCTCTTGCCGCGCGAAATTATCTTTCCGTTCTCGCAGACAAGGTTGAGCGCGGAGAGCTTGTTTTTGTCGGCATCGGCTATAACCTCGCAGTAATCGCAAACCATGTTGGGGCGGTTGCCGCCTTCAAGTCCGTTGAAATGCGCGCCCGCGGCGTCAAATGAAAACTTTATGTGCAAAATACCCTTTTCGGCGTAAATTACGGGGAAGTCGGCGTCGGGCGAAATGCCTTCTTCGGGCATTCTCGCAACCTTGTTATAGTGGTCTATGCACGCCCAGCCAGTCTCCTCGTTGCAGCCGAGGATGAGTTTTATCGTGCGGCGGGGCTTAAAGCCTTCCTCTTTCAAAGCCTTCATGGCGTAAAGGGCTATCATTGCGGGACCCTTGTCGTCCATGGTGCCCCTGCCCCAGATTTTGCCTTCGGTTTCGTCAATTTCTCCGCCAAAGGGGTCATGCGTCCAGCCGTTGCCCGCGGGCACAACGTCAACGTGCGCCAGCACGGCAAAATCCTTGCCTTCGCCCCAGCGCACTTCGCCTGCGTAATTGTCGTAGTTGCGCGTGGAAAAGCCCATAAATTCGGCAAGCGAAAGGTAAAAGTCCAGGCACTTTGCCGCGCCCGCGCCGAAGGGCATTCCTTCTTCGGGTGCGGCCTGCGATGAATCGTAAGTCACCGCCTGGGCAATGTTTTTAACAATGTCGTCAAAATAATTTGTCATAATTTTATCCTTGAAATTATTTTCCGCTCCTAAAACATTATACACTTTTTTAAAAGTGTGGTAAAATATTTTAAAGCAGTTTTGCAAAATTTGTTTTAAGGGGTTTTTGCATGCACGAAGGACACCGCCAGCGGCTTTTGGAAAAATTAAAGAATGGTGACAACCTTTTTGAACACGAAATTCTGGAAATTTTGCTCTTCAACGCCTATCCGCGCAAGAACGTCAACCCCGTGGCGCACGCACTCCTTTCGCGCTTCGCCGGCATCAACGAAGTTTTAAACGCCGAGGTGGACGAACTCATGCTCGTGGAGGGAGTGGGCGAAAACGTCGCGCTCTATTTAAAGTGCATAGGCGAATGCATGCGGCTTAAAAACTCGTGCGAAAGTTTCGCCGTCATAAACAATACGTCCGAGCTCATCTCGTTCGTTACCGCGCGCTTCCGCGGCAAGCCGCACGAAGTGCTCGAGTTTTATTTCATGGATAAGAGCGGCAGGGTGCGCCGCATATGTTCGTTTACCGATAACGACCCCGACCGCGTAAACGTGCGCCCCGAGGAGATAGTAAAACTCATCTCCGTATACCGTCCGCACGGCGTGTATATGGCGCACAACCACATAAACTGCCCGTGCGAACCTTCCGCCGCGGACGACGACATGACCAAAAAGGTGGAGCTTATATGCAGTCTCAACAACGTGCGGCTTTACGACCATTGCATAATCGGCCCCGACGGAGTTTACAGCTATTTCCTTTCAAACAGGCTCGATAAAATTTCGTCGGAATATTCTGCCGCAAACTTTTTCAAGGACAAGCTTTAATGCTTTTAGAGCGGGGGAAAGTAGTTAAATATTTATAATTATGCGTTTTTTCGCGCATTTATTACAAAATTTTCACAAAACCCTTGATTGATTTTTACAAATGTGGTGTATATTATAAATGTAAACGGAAGGAAAATTTCGTTTGCGGCAAGAGCGTGGAATTTAAAGGGGGAACTTTAAAGCTGCGCTCGATAATCTGACCACACACCATATAATGAGTTTTCAATATTTTTCTCTCCATATTAAAAAGCGTTCGGCTTCGGCCGGGCGCTTTTTAATGCGGCGTGTCGCCGCTGCCTGATTCCGCAATTTTGCTTTGTCCGTATAAGCAGACATTGTCTTGCGGCCGGCAGTGTTCCGCGGCATCACTGTTCCGCAAGCGGCGTGTCGCCGCTGACCGGTTCCGCAATTTCGCTCTGTCCGTATAAGCAGGTATTATCTTGTGGCGGGCGGCGTGTCGCATTTATATTCCTCAAACTGGTTATATCAAATTTTATTAAATTGGGTATTTTATTAATGTCAGCGCGGTGCTATCATATATCGCGTACTTAAAAATTATAAGGAAGATATTTATGAACGGAAAAAGAATTTTAACGGTTCAGGACCTTTCCTGCGTGGGGCAGTGCTCGCTGACGGTCGCCCTGCCCGTTTTGTCGCATTACGGGGTGGAGGCGGCCATTCTGCCCACGGCCGTGCTCTCCAACCACACCATGTTCAAAAGCTGGTCTTATCTCGACCTGACCGGCGAAATACCCGTCATCTACGACAACTGGAAGAAAAACGGCATTAAATTTTCGGCCTTTCTTTTAGGGTATCTCGGCAAGGTCTCCATAATGGATTTGTGCGAACAGGCCTTCGACGAGTTTTCCGAAGAGGGCGCGCCCGTCATAATCGACCCCGCCTTCGGCGACAACGGCAAACTCTACGGAGGATTCGATATGGATTATGTCGCCGCCATGTTAAAGCTTCTGCACCGCGCGGACATAATTCTGCCCAACCTCACCGAATCATGTTTTCTGCTCGGCGAGGAGTACAAAACGCAGTACGACAGGGAATATGTCGAAGATATCGCAAAAAAACTGCGCGCGGCCACGGGCGCGGTAGTGGTAATTACGGGCGTCGAGCGCGACGGGCTCATCGGCGAACTCATTTACGACGGTAAGCAGTTTGAATATGTGCTTTCGGAAAAAGTGCCCAAATTCTCCCACGGCACGGGCGATATTTTCGCCGCGGCGTTCACCGCGCGCTATATTAACGGCGCAACTTTGGCCGAGGCGTGCGGCACGGCGGGAAAACTCGTCGCCGATTGCTTAAAGGCAACCGCCGGCTGGCACGATTACGGCGTTCAGTTCGAAGACGTGCTGTATTCGCAGATACAAAAATAACCGTTGCATTTAATTTCGGCGGTAAAAATAGAGCGCCGTGGCGCAAACTGCATTGCGGTTTGCGCCACGGCGCTTTTTTGCATTGTTCGCATTTTATAAATCGAAGGCTATTGCAGTAACGTCGTCGTTGAGGTCGCGGCAGAAATTTTTAAGATTGTATTCAAGGTCTTTTATAAATTCTTCGCCCGTGCGCGCATAGGAAAGGGTGCGTATCGCGCCGTCCACGCCGAACATTTCGCCGCGGCTGTTGCGGCACTCGGTCACGCCGTCGGTTAAAAGCACAAGTATGTCGCCGCTCTTATAGGGGATGGTGTCCTCAAAATATCTCGGGTCGTCGAACCAGTTGGAGACGGGAGGGGAGTTGAGCATAATTCTCGTAATGCCCCCGCCGGATTTCAAAAGTATGGGCACGTTGTGCCCCGCCATGGAATAGGTAATGCTGTGCTCGTCTATGCGCGCCGCGGCAACCGTGACGTAATTTTTCTCGTCGAGGTTGAGTTCGCGGAACCGTTCCGAAAGTTTTCCTATCGCCTCCGCGGGCGAGTACGCCGTTTTGTCGTACGCCGCCTTTACAAAGGCTGTAAGCATGCCCGCCGAAATGCCTTTGCCGGAAACGTCGGCAATGACGCCGCAGGCTGAATCGCCCACGCTGAAAATTTCGGGCAGGTCGCCGCCTATGTCGCGGCAGGGTATATACATGTAGGAATATCTTTTCCCCGCAATCCATTTGCCGGCGGGCAGCAATTTTTGCTGAATGCTCCTCGCCGAGCGCAGCTCGCTCGCAATTTCGGTCTCCAGCGCGTCGTCTATAACGCCCATGCACAGCCCGTCGCCTATCGGTTTTACCGTCAACACAAACGAAACTTCGCGCTCGCCGTCCTCGCCTGCGGCCGAAAGCTGCACCCTCTGCATGGTGGGGCGGTCGGAATAGAGCGCGTCCTCGAACGCCTGCACGAGCATGCATCCTTTGACGCAGCCCGAAGCGCCGCAATTTTTAACGTCGCGCGCGCAGCCCGTCACCCTGCCCAGACTTCCCCGCCTGGACTGCTCGGGGAAGAGCGCTCTGAACGCGGCGTTGGTATACACGACTTTTAAGTTTTTGTCAGTGACGACGAGCCCCGACGGCACGCCGTCGAGCATTCGTCTGTAATATTTTTCAATCATGTCGCAATAAATTAAACGGCACATATGTGCCGTCGAAAACCATGGTCAATCGGCGTGCGGCAGATAAAAACGCAAATTTCCGCTGATAATTTCGGCCGTCACGCTGTCGCAGTTTTCATAGTCGTAAAGCTCGCCTTCGGCCTGAATGGTAAATTTGTCCGCATGCGGATATATCACCGCTTTTTTGCACCGCAGCTTGGTGACTTCCCTTATCGTGTCCAGCTTGCCGAAAAACAGCTTTGCAAAGGCCACAAAGGTTTTGAATTTCGAAAGATAATCGACTATAAGAAAATCCATATATCCGTCGTCGGCCTTTGCGTCCGGGAAAAGCTTTATTCCGCCGCCTATTTGTTTGCCGTTGCCAAGGCATGCCAAAAGCCCGTTATAGCTTTTGCGTTCTCCGCCGTCTACTTCAACCGCAAACGTGCGGGCTTTGTATCTTAAAAAGCTGCTGAAAAATCCGTATAAATATTTGCTTTTGCCCTTGCGCTTTGCGGCGTACGCGCGTTTTAAAACGTCTACGTCCATGCCGCAGCCTACGGCGTTTAACGAGCGCAGACCTGAAGAGAGCTGTATGTAATCTATAAAGGCGGGAGCGCGAAATGCTATTATCTGTGCGGCGTATTTAACGTTGTGTTCGGGTATGCCCATGGCCGCGGCAAAGTCGTTTCCGCTGCCGATGGGAATGACGCCGAGTTTGCACTTGGAAGGGTCTTTTACTCCGTTTAAAACTTCGTGCAGAGTGCCGTCGCCGCCCATGGCTATAAGTCTGACTTTTTCGCCGCTTTCCGTCAGCCGTGCGGCTATGTCCCGTGCATGTCCCGCATACTCGGTAAAGTGCATTTCATATTGTTTGCCCGCCCTGTCCAGCACCGATTTTACAATTTCGGGACTGTCGGCATTTTTGCCCTTTACCCGCTTTGAGTTGACTATAATGTGGTACATTTTTCTCTTTCGCCCCTACTGAGCGGCAGCAAACCGCTCCCCGTCCGCGCCGCCCGTTCATGTGTTTACATTAATTATACAATATAATTGTAATAATTGCAAACAAAATAAAAATATGGTACAATTATTTGCGCATATTATGATACAAATTTTACCCCGAAAATTAATAGACCTCGCCCGCGCGTGTCCGTTCAGGCTGTACGCTGTGGGCGGAGCCGTTCGCGATTTTATCGCCGGCCTCGTTCCCGCGACCCGCGACTGGGATATCTGCGCCCCGTGCACGGTCGAAGACATGGCCTCCGCCGCGCGCGCTTCGGGCTGGGATATTGCCGCGCGTTTCCCCTCGACGGGCAGCCTCGTTATAAAGTGCGGAGATGTCGAATGCCAGTTCACGTCCTTCCGCACGGACAGTTATGGACAAAGCGGCCACGCTCCCGAAAGCGTGTGCTTTACCGACGACATAGCCGTCGACGCGCGCCGCCGCGATTTTACCTGCAACGCCGTTTACTACGACATATGCGGGGAGCAATTTGTCGACCCGCTGGGAGGAATCGCTGATATCCGTGCAAAAAAACTCGTGCCGTGCGCCCCGCCGAAAAAGCTTTTTGCTGAGGACGGCGTGCGCATTCTGCGCCTCGCGCGGTTCTGCGGCGAGCTCGGCTTTTCTCCGCAGGCTGAGGTTCTATGTGGAGCGGCGGAGGCCGCTTACAAGTTCCATGGTATATCTCCGGCTACAATCTGGCGCGAAATGAAGGGAATTTTTGCCGCCGACGAAAAGTACTCTCAATCGGGCGGGTGCGCCCGCGCGCTTGAAGTTCTCAATCAGACGGGCGTGCTTACCAAAGTCTTTCCGCCTTTGACGGCGCTCGGCAAAGATTGCGTTGAACGGGCAATATGTGCCGTCGGACGCTGCCCCGCACGCATCCGCGCGGCCGCGCTTCTGTACCCTCTCGGGGCGGAGAGCGCTGCGGAATGCCTCGGCCGCTATCCCGCGGGCAAAGCGTTTGTGCACAGAATAAGCCGCGTTATAAGCGGCTCTGAATATGACGGGTCGGCGGCGGAGATGCGCTCCTTTTTTTGCCGTAACGGCGACATTGTCGGAGATTGCGTCCTGCTTTTGCGCGCTTTCGGCGACGAAAGAGCGGAAGAGTGGGAACGCCTGCTTGAAAAGATGAGGGAGGAGGGCGTGCCGTTCAGCCTCAGTCAACTGAAGGTGCGCGGCGGCGACATTCTGGCGGCCGGAGTTCCGCAAAATCACATAAGCGGCGCGCTCGGCTATCTGCTCGAAAGATGCGCGCATGACGGCTCTCTCAACAACAAAAACTCGCTCATAAAGCTCGCCCTCGAATACAGCCGCACAAATTGACCGTTTTTTTCGCGCGCGACAGTTGATTTTGTCTGCGCAATGAGTTATAATGTATGTGAGTTATTTTTAATATCTTTATAAAGCTTACGTAAATACACTATCGCGGCCCTGCCGCACGGAGGTCATATGGCAAAAGTAAAGGTTAGAAAAAAAGGCGGATTTCTCCGCGCCCTTTTGGCCTTTTTGCTCGGTTTCATATTTGCTGTCGCCGTAGAGGCGGGCGTGGTGGTCGCCGCGCTAATGATGCCCATCGATACCCTTTTAAACGTGACGGTTGGCGGCAACAGCGACGAAAACGGCAACAAATATATCGATACGGACAGCGTAAATACACTGCTCGACCTTATAATGCGCGTTCAGTCCATTGCTTCGCAGGGCGGCAACATGACCGTGGGCGAATTAATCAATCTTTCGCCCGCGCTCGACGCAAGCCTTGCAGAATTATATTCCAGAGCCCAGTCTTACGGCATCTATATTGACGGCGAAGAGCTCAAAAGCCAGACGGCTTCCAACCTCGGCAGTTATCTTCAGGACGTAATGCGCGACATTCGCCCCTATGAACTTATTTCCGGTTCGGGCATGGGAGGCGAGGGAACCACTTTCGATGACAACCCCCTCGTAAAAACCCTTCTTCTCGGCGCCGAGGCCAAAACCGTTTCCGACGGCGATAAGACTTACGTCGTATACTACGACGAATATGTCCGCACTGCAGAAGGCGAGCTTGTGCGCTTCGACGAAAACGGTCTGACTGAGGATCTGTATCCGGACACTCTGAACGCCGATGAATGGCTTACGGAGACCAACGGCCTCTACAACGAGGAACTGCCGATTTATAAGCAGTATTTCTATTACGACGAAGAAGCTTCCGCATATACCGTCACGAAGGCCGGGGAAGACGGCAACTTTGTCTATTACGAAAACACCTCGGCCAACGCTTATCCCGAACAATACGGCAGCACCCCTTTGCGCGAAACGGGCAACTACATAACCGACGAAAACGGTGAACGGCAGTATCTCACATATACCGATTCCGACGGCAACGAAGTCAGCCTTGCCGTAACGCTAGGTTCTCTGATGAACACTTCCACGGCGTACCGCACTCTGCACTATATCGGCGCGGCCGAAGCGTTAAGCGGCATGATAGGCGGCGACAGCGAAATACTCAGCGCCCTATTCGAAGGCGTCACTATGGGCGACTTCATGGACGGCAGGGCGTCGTTCGACGGCAGGGTTGAAGAACTAGAACTGCCTATTCTTATTGATATCACCGCCGACGATGAGGTTAAGGCGTATATGGGCTATCGCCTTACAAATATGCAGCCCGCCGCGGAGGACGCCGAATACGATTATACCGCCAACTACAGATATACCGATGAAAACGGCGAAACGGTTTTCGGCATAGCTTACGTATACGTTAATGCTGAAACGGGCATTATCGACAGGGCTGTCGACTCGGCTACGGGCAGGGAGATTCCCGCAACCACAGTCGGCGAGCTCGACGAAGTTGTCGACAATCTCGAAATAAGCACCGTGCTCGATATCACCGCCGACGACGCCGTCAAAGCTTACGTAGGCTACGGCATAACTAACCTTGTCGACACGGGCGACGGTATTCATTACACTGCAACTTACAACTACACTGACGAAGAGGGCAACGCCCGCACTTCGCCCTGCACCGTAACCGTAAACAACGCCGAAGAAAAGATTATAACTTCGGTCGTGGCCGATGACGGGCAAAATGTTTCTTCGGCAACAATTAACGACCTCGACGGCAGAGTTTCAGGCATAACTTCCACGCTCACAATCTCCGACCTCGTCCCCATGGGCGAAGACGACAGAATTCTCTCCCTCGTCGGTCATTCCACGGTCGATAACCTTTCGGCCACTATCGACGCCCTCGCCGTGCAGGACGTCTACGCAGACGAAATTTATAACGACTATTACTATTACGTCGTTGCAAAAAGTTATGAGGAGGGCGAGCGTTATTACACGTATGATGCTGTAAACGGCACATACACTGTCGTTTCCGTCACAGGCAACGCGGAGGAGGGAACTTTCAATCCCATATATGACGAAAGCGGCATCCCCATACCAAGGACATATTATACCCGTGTTCATGCGGATATGTTCAAAGCGGTAGGTGCGGACGAACAGCCTTCTGCGGCGCAGATTGCGTTCGACCCCTCGCTGACGTATTACACATATACCGAAGAGAACGGCGGAACTTATACCTCCGTCGGCACTCTCACGCAGGAAGAGTTTGAACAGGGCGTAGCCGCAGGTACGCAATATTATGCGCAAAAGCCCGAATGGTTCCTAGCCGTCGCTCCCGATGCAACCGATGCACTTCCCGCAGGCGCGCAGATTCAGTTCGACCCTTCGTTCCTCTATTACACTTATGACGCCGAGGCGGACGAATATACCCTCGTCGGCCACACCGATTCCGAAAGCGGAGAAACGGTATACGACGGCCGTCTGACTTACCGGCAGTTTACTGCCGGGGTTGAGGCCGGCAATGCGTACTACACCAGAGGCAGGGCGCAGGGGGTATGGTATCTGCTGTTATACACCGCCGAGGGCGATAACCCCAAGGCCGAAAGCATTTACACCATCAACGACCTCGGTTCTATGATGACCACGGCAACTTCCGGCATGACCAATTCCACTTTGTGGGATTTCTACGAAGCGGGAATTATTGACGAGCCTTCAGCAAGGCAGGTGCCTTACGGCGACGCGCTTGATTCTTCCGCGCCTGATTTTGTTTATGACTCCGATACAATGTGGCGCGCACAGGCTGGTGTGGATGGCAATAACGATCCCGTCTATGTCTATTACAACAAAAAGCCCATCAGGGACTGCACGATAAACGAACTGCTCTCCGCTGTCGATATTCTCGCAGGATTTATAGACGACGAAAGCGGCAACTGAAAAAGTCCGCTCAAATAAGTTGACAATTAAAAAATATTAATGTATTATAGTTAAGTATTTTTGCGGGATTCCGCGAAAATTGTGCGGGCGCAAAGCCCGCCGACACCTTGCGTACTGCAAGTCAGTACGCCGAATATGTCCGGGAGGTGAATTCTATGAAAACTTACGAGATGCTCTATGTCCTCGACAGCTCGCTCGCAGACGAAGCAAAAGACGCTTTCGAAGCGAGGTTCGCAGCCATCGTCGCAGACTTCAACGGTAAGGTCATTTCCACAGATAAGTGGGGCGTCAAAAAGCTCGCGTATCCAATCAGATACAAGAACGACGGCTACTATGTGCTTATGACTTTCGAAGCTGAAGGCGGCGTCGTCAAGGAACTCGACCGCGTAGCAGGTTTGTCTTCAGAAGTTTTAAGAAGAGTTATTACCGTTAAAGCGTAAACTAAAGGAAAAACAAAATGAACAAGGTATTTTTAATAGGCAACCTCACCCGCGACCCCGAACTTACCGAAACTTCTTCGGGCGTTGCAATCTGCCGCTTTTCAATCGCCGTAAACCGCAATTATACTTCGGGCGGCGAACGCCAGACCGACTTTTTCAACTGCACGGCATGGCGAGGCTTGGGTGAAAACGTTGCCAGGTACGCAAAAAAAGGCAATAAAGTCGCGGTAATGGGCTCGGTTGAACTCCGCAATTACGAAGACAGCCAGGGCGTAAGGCGCACCGCGGTCGACATCAACTGCAACGACGTAGAGTTTTTAACTCCGCGCGGCGCAAGCGGCGACAGCGGCTACGAAAGCGATATCGCACCTGCCCAGCAGAGTGAAAGGCGCAGCAACAAGCCCAGCCTTCAGTCGTTCGATGACGACGGCGACATTCCGTTCTAAAAGCCTTTTATGCGTGTGACATTCTAAAAGGAGAATTAAAATGGAAGAAAAACCCGTTAAAAAGAGCTATAAAAAAGTGCCCCGCAGAAAGGTTTGCGTATTCTGCCAGGAAAAGGTTGAAGTTATTGACTATAAGGACGTCAACCGTCTCAAGAAGTTTGTAACCGAATCGGGCAAAATTCTGCCCCGTCGCATGAGCGGCACCTGCGCAAAGCATCAAAGGGAACTTTCCAAGGCAATCAAGCGTGCAAGAATCGCAGCTTTACTGCCTTTCAAAGGTGAATAATTAAAACTCAAAAGCGGACAGCTGTTAAGCTGCCCGCTTTTTTTGCGGTGGCGTGTCGCCACTGCCATACCCCGCAAAATTGCTTTGCTGTTTAACTCCGCCCCTCTTGCGGCCAACCCTAAAATTAATAAAGTAAAGCGCGGCGCGGACTTTGGTCCGCGCCGCGCTTAATTAATCGGCTGATTCAATTAATTATTACGCCGTTAATTATTCTGCCGTATCGTCGTCGGTTGCGGCGGCCTCGGCCGAAGCCGAAGGGCTTTCCGCGCCTTCTCCGATATTTCCCGCGCCGCCGTCTGTCAGAACAGTCTTTCCGTGCGTTTTTTCGTATCTGCGAATTTCTATGTAGCCGATGACGAAGACTACGAGACCCACGCCGATGAGGCAGGAGATGGGTATAACGCCGTAGTTGGCGTTGCCCGTAGCGGCCGTAACTATGGCCACCAGCATGGTGCCCACAAAGGAAGCGCCCTTGCCGAAGATATCCATTATGCCGAAGAATTCCCCGCTCTTGTCGATGGGAATTATTTTAGCGAAGTACGAGCGCGAGAGCGCCTGAACGCCGCCCTGCAACAGTCCCACGCATACGGCGAGGAACCAGAACTGCCATGCCTGCGTCAGCCATATCGCAAATATTGCTATGCCGAGGTATCCCGTTATGAATACTATTATAAGTTTGCCGTTGTCGTATTTCTTTGCTAAAATGCCCGAAATTATAGCACAGGGGAAGGCTATAATCTGCGTTAAAAGCAGCGCCAGCACAAGCTGAATCTGGTCTATGCCGAGGGCGAGGCCGTAAGTTGTGGCAAGGTCGATTACCGTATATACGCCGTCGATATACAGGAAGAACGCCAGCAAAAATATCAGAATACCCTTTTTGTTGGGAATGTTTTCCTTAAATACAGAAAACAACCTTTTAAAGGCCGTGCGTACGGCTTTGGGCTGTCTCTTTACAAAGTGTACTTGCTTGAAGCTCTTGGTCAGCGGAAGCGTGAAGCACAGCCACCATACGGCGTTGAGGATGAAGATTATAATGTATGCCGCTACAGAATTTAAAAGTTCGTAGAGCGACAGCGCGTATAAACCTATGCTTATTATAAAAGGTATACAGCTGCCTATGTATCCCCACGCGTAGCCGTGAGAGGAAATTTTATCCACGCGCTCCATGTCCGTGACATCGGTAAGCATGGAATCGTAGAATACAAGGCTTACGTTATACGACATTCTCGTTATAATGAACACCGCAACAAATCCCGCCAGCGGCAGAGGCATGCCCAACAGCGCGCATCCAACAACGCCTATCAGGGCGGAGGCGAGGAAGAGGGGCTTTTTCATGCCCTCGCTGTCGGCAAATGTGCCAACGATTGGGCTTATTACCGCCACGGCGAGGGTTATTACCGAGGTCACTACCGACCAGAACGTCTGGTATTCGGTGTTGGACATGCCCTCGGCTTCGCACAGTGCCTGCACGATTATGGGAATGAACACCGAACACAGCAGGGTAAAGGCCGAATTGCCCACGTCGTACATTATCCATTTCTTTTCAATGGGTGTAAACTTACTCTCTTTTTTTACTTTTGTATGCATATACCTTATCCTCATTGCACCGCATTTTTATAAGGCGCGGCGGCAAGTTATTCATAGTTGCGGTCAAACCTCTCGTCCAGCCCTTGGCCGTCTATGTTTGCCATAAAATCCGCTGCAAGGCGTGCGGCAACGGGTTTTGCGCTTTCAAACAGTTCAAGCATGTCCGCATTGCTCCCTTGACAAATTTTGTCGGGCGCATATCCCATAATCTGGTCGGGCAAATCCTTGCTGACCATTTTAAGTACGCCCCGCACTATGCCGCGTTTAACGTGTCCCGGGCAAACGAAAAGATTGCATATGCGCTTCATGTCCTTCAATGCGCGCTCTATCTCTTCGGGAGTGAGGGGGAAGAATGGTGCGATAACCTGCGCGCATGCGCTGTCTGAAACTATGTGGTCGCAAAGTTTGCGCTTTACGGGGTCAAAGCCGTCGGAAACGAGCAGGCTGCGGTCGAATTCAACCTCGAGCTTGGTGTGCGAAATGCCCAGCGCTTTGCGTTCGCTCTCCACATATCCGTGGCAGGTGCTGTCGAGGGCGAAATGAGTGATAAACCCCATAGTATATGCCAGCGAAGCTTCTCCGCCCGCCTTCGCAAGCTCCTTTGCTCTCTCAAAAAACGGCAAAGCGCTCTCCTCGTGCATGGCGTAGCCCAGCCTGTTTACGGGATTGCTCTTTACGGCTTTATAGTAAAATAAAATATCAGGCCCGTGGCAACCGATAAGGTAAAGCGTAAGGTTGTCCTTTACAGCTTTTTGCGCCTCTTCGGGCAGAAGAGGCAGCACCTCGTTTGCAAATTTGTAATGCGCGTATGTTGAAGGCATTGTCCTGCAGACCTCCTTATATAATTATACATGCTAAGTGTAATAAAATGCGCACTAACATTTAATAATATTGTAAAATAATTTGGTTGATTAGTCAAGGGAAAAACGTTCACAAAAGTTTTCGGCTGGTGACGCCTTAACTTTTCGTGATTTTAAGGGCCGGCCCTCTTGCCGCGACGCTGAGGGCTCTCAATCTGATAGTCGCGGCAATTCATCCTGCTGAGGCGCAGGTATGCGCAAATTGAGGCTGCGGCCCGAAAGCGTGGTTTCGGGCCGCAACGTAAATTTTATATTTCACAAAAGTTTTCGTCCGGTGAGGCCTTAATGAATATGCAATAAAAAGCGGGCGTGGCGGAACTTAAAGTTCCGCCACGCCCGAATATATCGCGCTGTAAAAATTATTAATGATTATAGTTTCTCGGCCCGAATATCGCCGTGCCTATGCGCACCATGTTGCTGCCGCACTCTATGCACAGCTTCCAGTCGCCGCTCATGCCCATCGATAGATGCTCAAACTGAGGGAAAATTGCCTTCAGTCCGTCATATTTGTCCCGCATGAGTGTAGCCAGCCTGCGGAGTTCGGCATGGTCGTCGATGAAGGGCAGCATTGCCATCAGCCCTTTTATTTCAATGCCGGGCATGGCCGAAATGTTTTTGCAGGCCTCTTCGGCCTCGTCTAACTCAAATCCGCCCTTTGTCTCCTCGTTGCCTATGTTTATCTGCACCAGCACGGCGCTTACAATTCCCGCGGCCGCGCTGCGCTTGGAAATTTCTTCGGCAAGATTATATCTGTCCACCGAGTGGTACAGGTCGACCTTTCCTATAAGATATTTAACCTTGTTGGTCTGCAAATGCCCTATAAAGTGTCTTTCGGGATTGCCGCGGATAAGGTCGTATTTGTCTTTAAATTCCTGAACGTGATTGTCGCCTATCGCGCTTATGCCCGCACATATGGCGCGGTTAATGTCTTCGGGCGTCTGCATTTTAATGGCCGCAACAAGCGTCACCTTTTCGCCCTGCGGGTTTGTTGCGGGTATTTCCGCCAAAAGATTTTTAACGTTTTCTTCTATCATATCAGATGTGTTCGGCAATCAGCTTTGCCATTTCGCGGCAACCTACTTTAATTTTGCCGTCCTCCATAATGTCTGCCGTGCGGTAGCCTTCGTCCAGAACCTTCTGCACGGCAATTTCTATGGCGGCGTACTCTTCCGTCAGGTCAAAACTGTCCCTCAGCATCATTGCCGCGGCTAAAATCGTGGCAATGGGGTTGGCGATGTCCTGCCCCGCTATGTCGGGCGCCGAGCCGTGAATAGGCTCGTACAAGCCCCTTTTTGTGTCGCCGAGGGAGGAGGAAGCCAGCATGCCTATCGAGCCCGTCACCTGCGCCGCCTCGTCGGAGAGTATGTCTCCGAAAATATTGCTCGTGACAACCACGTCGAACTGCGCGGGGTTTTTTACAATCTGCATGGCCATGTTGTCGACGAGTACGTCCCTGACTTCTATCTGCGGGTAATTTTTGGCGCAGTATTCGTGCACCGTCTTGCGCCACAATCTGCTCGATTCGAGCACGTTTGCCTTGTCCACCGAAACGAGTTTTTTGCCGCGTTTTACGGCCAGTTCGCAGGCTATGCGGGTTATGCGCTCAATCTCTTTTACCGAATATTTTTCGGTGTCCCACGCATATTCGCCGTCTTCGCCCACGCCCGTGCCGCGCTCGCCGAAGTATATTCCGCCCGTAAGTTCGCGCACTATTATAATTTCCACGCCGTCTTTTACGAGCTCGTACTTGAGCGGCGAAGCTTTTGCCAGTGACTTCCACAGCTTTGCAGGGCGTATGTTGGAATACAGCCCCATGGCCTGCCTTATGCGCAGCAGCCCTTTTTCGGGGCGCTTGTCGACGGGCATGGAATCCCATTTGTATCCGCCCACCGCGCCTAAAAGTACGCTGTCGGATGAAAGACACCCGTCTATCGTCTCCTGCGGCAACGGGTCGCCGCAGTTATCTATCGCGCAGCCGCCTATAAGATAGTGCGAAAAATCAAATTTGTGTCCGGATTTTTTTCCTATTTTATTTAAAACTTCAACGGCGCCCGCGCATATTTCGGGTCCGATTCCGTCGCCGTCTAAAACGGCTATATTGTATTTCATTTTGCGCTCCTCTTGGCAAGGTTTTTAAGTAACCCGCCGCCGGATATAATTTCCTGAATGAAGGGGGGGAAGGGCTGGGCCTTGAACGTCTTTCCAGTCGTAAGGTTTTTTATCGTCCCTTCCGAAAGGTCGGCTTCAACTTCGTCGCCCGCCGAAATGCCTTCAACTGCCTCCGGGCATTCGAGTATGGGCAGACCTATGTTTATGGAATTGCGGTAGAATATGCGCGCAAAGCTGTTGGCGATAACCAGCCCGACGCCGCTCGCCTTTATGGCTATGGGCGCATGCTCGCGCGAAGAGCCGCATCCGAAGTTGTCGCCCGCAACTATTATGTCGCCCGGCTGAACATTCTTTACGAATTCGGGGTCTATATCCTCCATGCAGTGGCCAGCAAGCTCGTTTTCGGACGTCGTGTTCAGGTACCTCGCTGGGATAATTACGTCGGTGTCTACGTCGTTGCCGTATTTAAAAACTTTACCTTTAACTTTCATTTCAAAGCTCCTCGGGCGAAGTCAGTCTGCCCGTCACGGCCGAAGCCGCCGCAACATAGGGGGAGGCCAGATAAACTTCGCTGGTTACGTGTCCCATTCTGCCTACAAAGTTGCGGTTGGTCGTAGAAACCGCCCTCTCGTTTTCGGCGAGTATACCCATGTATCCGCCCAGACAGGGCCCGCAGGTGGGGGTGGAAACTATCGCGCCCGCGTTGATGAATATATCCACAAGGCCTTCATGCACGGCCAGAAGATAAATTTCGTTGGTGGCGGGTATTATTATCGCGCGCACGTTTTTGGCGACCTTTCTGCCCTTTAAAATTTCTGCGGCTATGCGCATGTCGGAAATGTGCCCGTTTGTGCACGAGCCTATTACCACCTGGTCAATTTTTATATCGCCCCACTCGTCGGGCGTCTTCGTGTTTTCGGGGAGGTGGGGGAATGCCACCGTCGGCCTGAGCGCGGAGAGGTCGATTTCAATGACCCTTTCGTACTCGGCGTCGGGGTCGGCTTCGAAAATTTTAGGCTGTCTTTTAAAGCGTCCCTTCATGTAGTCGAGGGCGACGTCGTCTACGGGGAAAATGCCGTTCTTTGCGCCCGCCTCTATGGCCATGTTGCATATGGTGAAGCGGTCGTCTATCGAAAGGTATTTTATGCCGTCGCCCGTAAATTCCATCGATTTATACAGCGCGCCGTCTACGCCTATCATGCCGATTATGTGCAGAATAATGTCCTTGCCGCATATGTATTTTGCAGGCTTGCCCTTCAGCACGAATTTTATTGCGGAGGGCACTTTGAACCAGCACGTCTGGCTCATCATTCCCGCCGCCATGTCGGTCGAGCCCACGCCCGTCGAAAAAGCGCCCAATGCGCCGTATGTGCAGGTGTGGCTGTCCGCGCCTATTACAAGGTCGCCCGCGCCCACAAGGCCCTGCTCGGGCAGAAGGGCGTGCTCTATGCCCATCGCGCCCACGTCGAAATAATTTTCAATGCCCTGCTCGGCGGCGAACTCGCGGCAGATTTTGCACTGCTGCGCGCTCTTTATGTCCTTATTGGGCGCAAAATGGTCCATAACGAGGGCTATTTTGTCCTTTTCCTTTACGCTGCCCGCGCCCGCTTTTTTAAATTCCTTTATAGCGACGGGACCGGTTATGTCGTTGGCGAGCACTAAATCGAGCTTTGCCGAAATAAGCTGTCCCGGCTCTACGCTGTCCAGCCCCGCATGGTAGGCCAGAATTTTCTGGCTCATGGTCATTGCCATTTTTAATTCTCCTCGTCGGATACAAAATCCACAAAAATATTGCCTTTAACTACATACGCTTTGAAGGACGCGTCGTTGTTTTCAATGTTCAGGCTCTCCCTGTTGCAGGTGCCTTCCTTGGCGTTGACAATCACGTCGAAGGTGCTCTCGTCGCCCAGTACGTTGGCCGTTATGTTGCCTTCGCCCGCCTCGAATATGGTATCCTTGCAGTTGAGCTTTACCGCGCCTATATTTCCGCGCTTTGTGCGCCCGGCTATGTGCGTTGCAAATGTGTTTTCAAAGGACAAATCGCCCTCTTCAACATTTGTGACGACCGTGCCCTTTACCATGCAGCCTGCAAACGATATGTTGCAACCCTGCGCGTTTACGGTGCAGCTCTCCATAGCGGCGCCGTCGGCCTTTATGCCGCCGTGCCCGGCCGAAAATTCAACGTTTGCGTATATACCGCCGTCCACCGCGCAGTCAACCTTGCCGCCTTTTATGCAAAGGGAAGGCACTATGTGCCCGGGAACGTACACGGTTATCTGACTTTCGCCGCCGAAAATGCGGGATAAAAGTCCCTTTTTCTGTTTGATTACAAGCTTTGCCGCGCCCTTTTCAACGTATACGTTTACGCCGCGGTTGTATTCCACTCTGGCGTAAGCGTCGTCCGTGTGTTCTATGCGCAGACTGCATTCTTCGGCGGTGCACTCAATGGCGCCTACGTCGCTTTTAAGTCTCGATGATGTCATATTTTTTTGTCTTATCTTTTAAAGACCGCGCCCTCCGAGGCCGAAGTAACGCTGTCGCGGTACCTCTTCAGATAGCCCGAAACGGGTTTCTGCAGCGCTTTAAAAGATTTTTTACGCTCCTTTATTTGTTCATCCGTCAGCCTCACGTTAAGCGAGCATGCGGGTATATCTATATCTATTATATCTCCGTCGCGCACAATGCCTATCGTGCCGCCCTCGGCCGCCTCGGGGCACACGTGCCCTATGGCCGCGCCGCGCGTCGCGCCCGAAAATCTTCCGTCGGTTATAAGCGCAACGGTGTCGCCCAGCCCCGCGCCGACTATGGCGGAGGTGGGGGTAAGCATCTCCCTCATCCCGGGGCCGCCCTTGGGGCCTTCATAGCGGATTACCACTACGTCGCCCGCCTTGATTTTGCCCGAAGATATGGCGTGCATGGCCTCTTCTTCGCTGTCGAAACAGCGCGCGGGGCCGCTGTGTCTGAGCATTTTGGGGTCTACCGCGCTCTTTTTTACCACGCTGCCGTTTTCGGCAAGGTTGCCCTTTAAAATTGTCAGGCCGCCCTGCGCGGAGTAGGGGGAGGATACCGGCCTCAAAACTTCCTCGTCGCGGTTTACCGCGTCCTTTACGACTTCGGCCAGGCTCACGCCCGAAGCAGTCATAACGCTTCCGTCCAAAAGGCCGGCGTCTAAAAGTTCCTTCATCACGGCGGAAATGCCGCCCGCCTCGTTGAGCTCTTCAATGTAATGCTCGCCCGCGGGCGCAAGGCGGCAAAGATTGGGCGTGCGCTCCGAAATTTCGTTGAGTGAATCTATCGAAATCTGCTCGCCCGTCAGTCCCGCTTCGCGCGCAATGGCTAAAAGGTGCAGAACGGTGTTGGTGGAAGCGCCTATGGCCATATCCACCGTCTCGGCATTTTTAAATGCCGCCGGGGTCATTATGTCGGAAGGTTTTATGTTCTTTTGCAAAAGGTTCATAACGGCCGCGCCCGCGCACTTTGCCAGTGCAAGTCTGGCCGAGTATACCATGGGTATGGTGCCGTTGCCGGGAAGAGCCATGCCCAGCGCCTCGCACAGGCAGTTTAAGCTGTTGGCCGTAAACATGCCCGAACACGATCCGCACGTAGGGCAGGCGTTGCATTCGTAATTTTTAAGCTCGGCGTCGTCAATCTTGCCCGCGTTGAAGGCGCCCACCTGCTCGAACATGGTCGAAAGCGACGTCTTTCTGCCGCGCACGCGCCCCGCGAGCATGGGCCCGCCGGAAACGAATACCGAGGGGATATTCACCCTCGCCGCCGCCATGAGCATGCCGGGGATAATCTTGTCGCAGTTGCCCACAAAAATCGCCGCCTGCATGCCGTGCGCGCGCAGCAGAATTTCTGCGCTGTCGGCGATAATTTCGCGCGAGGGGAGGGAGTACCTCATTCCCGCATGCCCCATGGCTATGCCGTCGCAAACGCCGATAGAGGGCATTATCACGGGCTTGCCGCCCGCCGCTATAACGCCTTCGGCAGCGGCTTTGGCAATGTCGTCAAGGTGCATGTGCCCGGGTATAATTTCGCTCTGCGCGCATATTATGCCCACGAGCGGTTTTTGCATCTCTTCGTCCGTCCAGCCCAGCGCCCTAAGAAGCGACCTCTGCGGACTCATGTCCTTGCTGTCAGAAAATATATTGTTCATAATTAAAACCTCAGTTTTTTAGGAGGATAGAATGATATTAGTGAATAATGAATAGCTGTGGCAAATTTTAAGCTGATTAATACCGAGGCGGCGTAGGCGGAATTGATTTCTGCCGTAAAGCGCCGCCCGACAATAACATCCTCGCGCAAAACCGTGGCTTTTGCGCGGAAAAGTTAGTTTATATGGTCTCCGTAGCAATCCCTGTCCTTAAGCGTGTGCTGTCCGCGCGCAAGCACGGTTACGCCCGTGCGCTGCATTTCAAGTATGCCGTAGGGCTCTATAACTTTTATAAAAGCGTCCAGCTTTTCGGGGTCGCCCGTAAGCTCCAAAATCATGGTGTCTATCGAAAGGTCGACAACCTTTGCTTTGTAAATTTCCTTTATCTGCACAATCTGGTTGCGCGCTTCGGCGTCGGCCTTTACCTTAACAAGCAAAAGTTCGCGGTAAACGCAGTCCAGCTCGTTCGCGCAGCCTATCTTTTTAACGTCCTCCAGCTTATCCATCTGCCGGATCATCTGGTACAGCATGTATTCGTCGCCCTTAAGTATTATGGTCATGCGCGAAACTTCGGGGTCCTCCGTCGCGCAAACCGTCAGGCTTTCGATGTTGTAACCCCTGCGCGCGAAAAGTCCCGAAATTCTCGTCAGAACGCCGCTCTTGTTGGAAACGAGCGCGCCGATGGTATATTTTTTTACTTCATCCATCTCAGTTTTCCTCCATGGTCTCAAGCTGCGTGTCGTAAGTCTGCCCCGGCTTAATCATGGGCAAAACGTTTTCGTCGCAGGATATATGGCAGTCTACCAGCACGGGCGCGCACTTTTCGGCGGCGTAGGAGTAAGCCTCTTTAAGCACGCTTTCAATCTCGCTCTCGCCGCAAATTTTAAGTCCCTTCGCGCCGAAGCTTTCTGCAAACTTAACGTAATCGGTCTTTTTGTCGAGCGTCGTTTGCGAAAATCTGCGCGAATAGAAAATTTTCTGCCACTGGCGCACCATGCCGAGAACAGAGTTGTTCATGAGCAGTATTACGAGCGGCACGCCCTGCGTCACGGCGGTGGAAAGTTCGTTCATGTTCATGTTGAAGCATCCGTCGCCCACAACTACCGTGCACAGCTTGCCCGTGCCGAAACTCGCGCCGATGGCCGCGCCCATGCTGTAACCCATGGTGCCCAGCCCGCCCGAGGTTAAAAACTGCCTCGGCCTTTCGGCGGCGAAGTACTGCGCCGCCCACATCTGGTGCTGGCCGACGTCGGCTATGACGGGGTTGCCCTTGGGCGCAAGCGCGCTCGCCTTTTTTAGTATTTTATACGCCATTATGGAGGTGTCCACCTTAAGCTTTTCGCCCTGCTCAAAGGTTTCAACTTCGTCCATCCATTCGCGGCCGCGGCCCGAAAGCAGCGGAAGAACGGCCTTTAAATAGGCGTCCACGCTCGCCAGAACGCGCACGGTCGTTTTTACGTTTTTATCGAATTCGGCGTTGTCTATGTCAATGTGAATTACTTTTTTTCCGTTGGCGAAAAGCTCGCGGTTGAGCGCCACGCGGTCGGAAAATCTCGTACCCAGCGCAATTATAACGTCGCTCGCAATGAGCGCTTTGGCCGCCGAAAAAGTGCCGTGCATGCCCAGCATGCCTATGCATAAGGGGTCGCCGTCTGGAATGGCGCCCTTGCCCATAAGCGTGTACGTCACGGGCGCGTTGAGCTTTTTAGCGAGCTCTTTAAGGTATGGCGACGCTTCGCACGATATTACGCCGCCGCCCGCAATGATGAGCGGCTTTTTTGCGGCGTTTATTATGTCGGCCGTCTCCCTTATCTTGTCGCCGTCTATGCCGAACTCCTTCAAAGGATAGGGCTTTTGCGGTTCGTATTCGCACTCGGCCACCTGCACGTTCTTTAAGATATCGATGAGCACGGGGCCTTTGCGCCCTGAATTTGCAATATAAAAGGCCTTCCTTATCGTTTCGGCGAGTTCGCTTACGTCTTTTACTATATAGTTGTGCTTGGTTATGGGCATTGTTATGCCGGCAATGTCAACTTCCTGAAAGGAATCGCGCCCCAGCATGTTCAGACCTACGTTGCCGGTCACGGCCACGAGGGGAACCGAATCCATAAATGCCGTGGCGATGCCCGTTACCAGATTGGTAGCGCCTGGCCCCGAGGTTGCAAAGCAAACGCCCACTTTGCCCGTGGCGCGCGCATAGCCGTCCGCGGCGTGCGCCGCGCCCTGTTCGTGCGCGGTTAAAATGTGGTTTATCTTCCCGTTGCGGTAAAGCGCGTCGTAAATGTCAAGCACCGCGCCGCCGGGATAGCCGAATATAGTGTCTACGCCCTGCTCCAGCAAGCAGTTTATCAGTATGTCTGCCCCCTTAAGTTTCATATGGCTCTCCTTTGATAGTTTTGTTCTCGCTGACGCGAATATTCATTTATGCATAAATATACAATATATTTCACTATATTGTACTACATATAATGTCAGCTGTCAAGAATAAATTTATAATTTAGTGCGCTAAAGTGCTTATTGCTTGTTCCGCGGTGTTATACTTGGGAAGCGGCGCGGGCAATGCCCGCGCCGCGCAGTCGAACGTATCTTGTTGGCCGCAAGAGGAGCAGGTCATATGTACCCAAGCAAGATTGCGGAGTATAGATGCAACGGTACGTTGCCTGTGTTATTTTTTTACATTTTATATATAAATGTTGACAAATAACAGCCGTTGTTCTATAATAAATAATGCAATAATGTAATATTATGCCTGCGGCGGCTAAAACACATGTTTTTAACACGCGCGGCCGCGTTTTTTGCATAAATTCTCTGTACACCCGCCATGAAAATCACCCGTAAACTTGTAACATCCATAGTTTGCTTAGCGTTAAGCCTTGCGTTCTGCGTATGGGCGGTTTTTGCGTGGTTTTCGGCCAACTCCCGCGCCGACGCCAACGGCATGCAGGTTTCTGTTGATAAGCCTAATCTCACATTAGCGGTGAATACTTATTCGCTCACGGCTTCATCAACCGGTGACGGAACTATAACCTATACTAAAGGTTCCGCTATAAACCAAATGCCGCAATACGGCCTTTCGGACACTTCTGCCGTTTTGCTCGAAATTACTGTAACAAATTCATCAACGGAAAAGGATTACACTTCAGAGGCCTTGTATTTAACTGTACTTTGCAATACTACTGTTTTTAGGTTTGAATCTGTAGAAACTGACGGCGTTGTTACATCGTTTAATAGTGATTTGTCAAACGGCATTTCGTTGCATTATGCTGACGATGCGGGCGCTGATACATTTACAAAGCGTGGAGAGGGGACATTCCTCAAAATAGAAGGCGACACAACAACAAAATTTAACATGTCTTTGCCGCGCGTAGCAATAGGCGCGGCTGATCCAGAGCAAAATGTGGCTTCCGTAACATGCTACTACATAATGGACTATAGCCAGTCGTTGCTTTCATATCTTTATGAAGAGGCGGCTTCTTATGCGGGCTCGGTCTCTGCAAGCATAAACTTCAGTTCGGATATGACATTTGTTCTTCGGGAAACGGATGACTATCAAGATACAACCACGATTTCCTGATTAATAAAAGGCGTAAAGCGAAAAAGCCATGAAAGATAAGGCATTAAAAATTGTCAACTTAATACTCGCTTTATTTTTAGCTATTTTTTCGATTAGCTATGTTTTTGCATGGTTTGCGGACGGCACAAAGGTGCCTTTAAATCTTAACGGTCAAGCCAGCGCCTATTTTGCGAGCGGAGTCGGGTCAGAGGAAGACCCGTTTATTATTAATAACGCACAGCATATATATAATCTTGCATGGCTTAACAATACTGGCAAGTTCGGTACAACAAAATATTATTTTAAAGTGGCAGGAACCAATGATGAACCGATAACAATCGATATGAGCGGTCTTGTTTTGCCGCCAATAGGCACATATCAGTATCCGTTCCTCAGCGATTTCAATGGTAACGGGTCGCAGATTGTAAATCTTCAGGTATCTACAGACCATGATCATATCACCAATGCCTCGGCATATAATTCAGAGGATACCGCATTTTCCACGGCTGTCGGAATGTTCGGGCAAACAGCTTCTACGGCTACAACAATTATAAGCTCAGGAACAACAACTATCCCGGTTTCTGGTGAAAATGCTGAAAGCAATGTTCATGACTTCATTCTTATTGATCCAAAAGTGGAAGTGTCGGGAAATTCCGCAGATTATAACGGCGACTCAAATTTATACTGTGCTGGCCTAGCTGTTGGCTATGCCGACGGCGATGTGTCAAATATCAGCATTTATGATAGCAGCACTACGATTAACGAGTCAAAAACCATGCTTAAGGTTACAAGCATAGGAGACAATCATTTTGTTACGATAAACAGCATTATCGGCGGCGTCGGTCCAAACGTCAATGATGATGATTTGGTAGGTGAGGATACTAGCGGATCTAATATAAGCATTTTTTTGCCGCCTGAAGATGATGGGGACAGAATATTAGAATATGCTACTATTATAACCTCGCTAAATGGTTATGAGCCATCTCAAAACCGTTGGACTACAGATATAAATAATGCTGATACGCTTGCTTCAAACGGAGATGACGGGCTTGGCTTTGGAAACTTTTTCTTAACTGTTCAGATATTGCAAACATCAGGCTCAAGTGATGGCATGCAATTTAGAAGTCAGGGTTTATCATCATTTGATTTAACATACTTTGGTACTGATAATACTAATGAATGGCGTATTATAGATGCGGGATTTAATGCTTCGGTTGAAAATTCCTATGGTGAACTAATTAGGGATAAGAAAAATAAAGTTTATAGTTCCGAACTTTCTAATTCGCTTCGATACAGATCGCCTGCGGTAAAATTATCCGAGTCTTCTTCTGCTGATTTATATCTGGATGATGAATCTAAAATAAAAAACGCAGTAAATGCAAGTACCGGAACTACACAGATAAGCAATACAACAGCTTATAATAATCTATATTTAAATGCTTTTTTGGTAAATATAACGGAAGACAACGGTTCAATTTTTATTGCGGGTAGCGCAAGTGAAGGGACATTAACGTTGAAAAAATTGCTTACCGCAGATGAAGTAAAGGCTGCACTCAGACTTAAAGCAGTGCAAAGTTTATATAGTTCTGATACGGAAAAATATGCGGAGTTTGCTGATTATCAGACAACAACAAACATATTTAACAGTGATGGCAGCCTAAATCAAACTTTATATGACGCGCTTATTAATACTAATATAGATACTCTTGAAGTGATTGATTCAAAATACTTCTTTGCGAAAAATGACTATGATATACTTGAAAATGTGGATTTTGATAACGGAACAACTATACTTGAAAATTTTGAATTAGGCCGCAGATCTTCTAAAAATGGACAAGGCATTTATTTCAGCTTAAATAAGGAAACATCGTATTTAACTTATTTAGATGGCGCTACTGAAAAATCGGTTGAAATTGCGGGGAATAGCAACGCAGGACCGGGCTTATATGTTTTATATGCAAACGAAGGTACAAGCAATCTGGATATAAACTATTTTAAAGCAACAGGTGTTTCGAACGGCGACGCAGGCAATCAAGGATCTTCAGGAAATCTTACACGAATTGTAAGAAGAGTGGATTTTATCTATGACGTGGCTTTACCTATAATTTATGGCGCGGATACGGGGTACGTGCATACAAACGCCATTGTTACATTTACTACATCGACCAGTAATTCAACAATTATTCTAGGATTTAACCGCTATAGAGAGAATAATGATGGTGCAAGAATATTGAATGTTTATTATAATTATGATGAAAGTGCCGGTGCTTATACCGTAACAATCACGTCGATACCTGGTACGTCTTCAGCAAATTTCAATGATACTGCTACGTACAATCCTGACATATCGTTCCCGGATTTGTCCCAAATTGCTAGTTAAAATTAATATTATAGCAAAAAAGGCGGCGCGCAAATTTATTTGCGCGCCGCCTGTTTTGCTATTGTTATGCCGCCCGCACATTCGTGCGGGCGGCATAATATTTTCTCCCCTCGTGTCATCTTGAGCGGAGTACCCGTAGGATACGCAGTCGAAAGATCTTGCCGTGCGCTGTTCGCGCTCGGTATCAAGCGCACATTCGTGCGGGCGGCATCATATTATATAAAGTAATGCTTTTTAAAAAAACTCAATATTACACGCTGCGTCAGTTAAAGCGCATGGGCGTAAAGGTGGTGGGGCGCGAGGTGTTCGTCTCGCGCGATTGCACCCTTTCGCGCGGCGTCATTATTCATTCGCCCTGCCATATTGCCGGGTCAACTGAGGTGGGGGAAGACTGTATGCTCCTTGCAGGCTGCAATATTTACGGCTCTCAGATTTCCCCGAAATGTACTTTGGGGCCATTTTGCAACGTGCGGGAGGGCTGTAAAATAGGCCCGTCGTGCCGCATAGGCGATTTTGTAGAGCTTAAAAACGCCATTTTGGGTCAGGGGTGCAAGGCCGCGCACCTTTCATACATAGGAGATGTCGAACTGGGCGAGCATGTGAACGTCGGTTGCGGCGTAGTCTTTGCTAACTACGACGGAAAAGTGAAGGCCCGCACATATGTGGGAAACAACGCCTTTATCGGCTGTAACTCAATCATAATCGCGCCCGCGCATATCGGCGACGGCGCATATGTGGCGGCGGGCACGTGTCTTTCGGGCGACGTGCCTGAAAAAAGCCTCGCGCTCTCCCGTCCGCCCTTAAAAATCAAACCCGACGGCGCCCGTGGAAGGTATCTCAACTGATAGAGTTAAGGTGTATTATTCATTGTTTCCACCCTGTCAGGGGCGTTTACCCGCCAAGCCCTCCCCACTTTGTCATCTTGAGAGAAGCGGCGCGGATAAAATCCGCGCCGCGCCGTCGAAAGATCTTGCCGTGCGCGAAACCGAACAAGATCCTTCGGCTTCGCCCTATATTTTATTATCGCGCAAAACTGTAGTATTTGCGCGAAGAGGAGGGGCAACGCAGCAAAGTTGCAAGGCGTGTGTTCACGGCTTGCATAGAGCAAAGTTTGCCCCGACGAGGAGGCACTTTTGTGAACATTCATAATAATTTATGTTTTGACCCGAAACCGCGCTTTCGGGTCAAAGGCCCCGATTTGCGAACCCTTTCGCCTCAGCGGTGGGAATTGCCGCGATTATATAATTGCGGGCCCTTAAATTATCGCGGCAAGGGAGGCGGGGCCGCCAGAAATCACGAAAAGTGTCCTCATTCGGCCAAGGAGGCACTTTTGTGAATAGTTTTTTTGGCACAGACGGCTTCCGCGGCAAAGCGGGCCGGACGCTTACGGCCGAACATGCCTTTGAAGTGGGGCGTTTCCTCGGCTGGTATTACGGCGCCGCGCAGTCCAAAAAATGCCGCGCGGTTATCGGCAAGGACACCCGCCGTTCGTCCTATATGCTCGAATACGCCCTCGCTGCGGGTCTGACGGCCTCGGGCGCGGATGCTTACATAATGCACGTCACAACCACGCCGTCGGTTGCCTACGCGGCGCGCGCCTTTAACTTCGACTGCGGAATAGTTATTTCCGCCAGCCACAATCCATTCAGCGACAACGGTATAAAAATTTTAAACGGCTCGGGCGAAAAACTCGTGGGAGGCGCAATCCGCCTCATCGAGGACTATCTGCGCGGTGCTCTGCGTTCGGGCGGCAATCCCTTCGCCGTGCCCGATGCAACGGGTGAAAACGTCGGCTCGGTCGTCGACTTCGTGGCGGGCAGAAACAATTATACGGCGCAGCTCATTTCGCTCGCGCCCCGTTCCCTCTCGGGCTATAAGGTGGGGCTGGACTGCGCCAACGGCGCGGCGTACAACATTGCGCGGCGGGTGTTCAGTGCGCTCGGAGCAAAAGTTTACGCTATAGGTTGCAGGCCGGACGGAACCAACATCAACCTCAACTGCGGCTCTACCCGTCCCGCGCGGCTTATATCTCTCGTAAAAGAGCGCGGGCTGGATATAGGGTTCGCCTTCGACGGCGACGGAGACCGCTGCATATGCGTCGACGAACGCGGCGAAGTGGTGGACGGCGACGGCATTATGTATATACTCGCGGGCTATCTGCGCCGCGGCGGAAGCCTCGTCGGCGACAGGCTGGTCGCAACGGTCATGAGCAACTCTGGGCTGATTTCATCATTAAAAGAGCTCGGCATAGATACGGAAATATGCGGCGTGGGCGACAGCGCGGTGTACGAAAAAATGTGCTTCTGCGGCGCGGCGCTCGGCGGCGAACAGTCGGGGCACGTGATAATCGGCAAGGTCGAAAACACGGGCGACGGCATAGTTACGGCGCTGTACCTCATGCAGGCGCTCGCGGCGGGCGGGGGTACGTTCTCCTCGCTGCTGCGCGGATTAAAACTGTGGCCGCAGACGTGCGCGTCCGTCCCCGTGGAGGATAAGGCGCGCGCGGTTTCGCCCGCTGTTGCGAGCGAAACCGCGCGCGCAGAGGAGCAATTCAAGGGCGAAGGCCGCGTCCTCGTAAGGCCTTCGGGCACCGAAAACGTGGTGCGCGTAATGGTTGAATGCTCCGACGAAAATTTATGCAAAGAGGTGTGCGCGCGCATAGCGCGCGCCGTAAAAGGTGACTGACTATGTGCGGAATAGTGGGGTATGCAGGCCGCGAACGCGCGGCCGAAGAACTTTTCGAAGGTCTCAAAAAACTTGAATACCGCGGCTATGATTCGGCGGGCATTTCCACCTGCGACCGCGGCGAAATTTTTACCGCCAAGCGCGGCGGCAGGGTGGAGGAGCTGTTGCCTTATCTCAAGGCCTTAAGCGGCACCGTGGGAATAGGTCATACCCGCTGGGCCACCCACGGCGAGGCCAACGACGTCAACGCACATCCCCACGCCTGCGGAAAGTTTTCTGTAGTGCACAACGGCATTATAGAAAATTATGCCGAACTCAGGGCCGAACTCGCCGCCTCGGGACACCAATTCATTTCACAGACGGACAGCGAGGTAGTGGCGCATCTGCTCGACTTTTATTACGACGGCGACCTCGCCGACGCCGTCCGCCTTGCCTGCGCGCGGCTTAAGGGCTGTTGGGCTCTTGCCGTGCTGTGCGCCGATTTCGACGGTTTTGCCGTAACCCGCCGCTCGTCCTCGGCCATTCTGGGAGAAGGCGACGGATACTTTGCTGCCAGCGACATTTACGCCCTGTGCGGAAGGGCGCATTCCTACTGCGTAATGGAGGATGGCGACATCGCTATCGTTACGCCGCGCGGCATTACGATTTACGATTGCAACCTCATCCCTGTAAAACGCGCTTTCGAACAGCTGAACGAAGAGGGCGAAGAGGTCGGCACGGGCGATTGCCCCCACTATATGCTCAAGGAAATACGCCAGAACGCGCGCACGATACGCGCCACCTGCAATAAATTTTCGTATATCCCCAACCTTCCCGCCCTGAAAAAAAGACTTGAAGACTCCGATAAAATCGTGCTCGTCGGATGCGGCACGGCATACAACGCCGCCCTCGCCGCCGTCCGTCTTCTGGGCGGTGCGTACGATTGCCCCGTGTCCGCACATATCGCCAGCGAAGCGCGCTACGACCCGCCGCGCGTGACTGAAAAATCGGTGTGCATAGCCGTCAGTCAGAGCGGCGAGACGGCCGACACTTTAAGGGCGGCAGAAATTGCGCGGGAGGCGGGCGCATACCTCATAGCGGTTACCAACGTCGGATATTCGGCCATAACGCGCATCGCCGATAAAGTACTGCCCGTCTGCGCCGGGGCGGAAGTGTGCGTGGCCGCAACAAAAAGTTATATCGGTCAGCTCGCCTGTTTCCATCTGATGGCCTCTCTGAATAATATCGGCGTGCGCATGAGCGAGCTTTTGAAAGTGGCCGGAGGAGTGGAAGATATTGCATCGGGCGGCGCATATGCCCGGGTTATTGCAAAATTATGCGTCCAAAGCCGCGCGGTGTTTTTCCTCGGCCGCGGCGTCGATGTGGACGTGGCGGTGGAGGGCAGCCTTAAATTAAAGGAGGTTTCCTATATCTTTTCGGACGGTTATCCCGCGGGCGAACTCAAGCACGGCACTTTGGCTCTGGTAGACGAAACAGTCCTCTCCGTCGTGCTCATCTGCGACGAGGCTCTGGCCGAAAAGAGCAAAAACGCCGTAGAGCAGATTTTGTCCCGCCGGGGCAAGGTTGCCATCGTCACTACGCTTCCGCACGTGTATGAAGAATTCAAGGGCCGCGTAAACGCATCGTGGCTTCTGCCGCCGGCACCCGCCCACCTTTCGCACTTTTTGTCGTCCACCGCGCTGCAGTTAATCGCCTACCGCGCCGCCGTTCTGGCCGGGCGCGACCCCGACAAGCCGCGCAATCTCGCAAAGAGCGTAACCGTGGAATAATTATTGACATTTGTCCCGCGCCGTTATATAATTCCGTTGGATAAATAACATTCAATGAAATTATGCGGGAGGCAGCGTATGCAGACAATTCTTGTTACGGGCGGCGCGGGCTTTATAGGCAGCCACACCGTCGTCGAGCTTTTAAACAGCGGTTACGGCGTCATCGTAGTTGACAACCTTTCAAACTCCAGCGAGGAAAGCCTGAGGCGCGTAGAAAAAATAACGGGTAAAAAGGTCACCTTTTACAAGGGCGATGTGTGCGATAAGGCGCTGCTCGATTCCGTCTTTACCCTTCATAAAATTGACTGGGTAATTCATTTCGCGGGGCTCAAAGCTGTCGGAGAATCGTGCAGAAAACCCGTCGAATATTACTCCAACAACCTCAACGGCACGCTCGTTCTCGTCGATTGCATGCGCCGCCACGGTTGCAAAAAGATCGTCTTTTCGTCGTCGGCAACGGTGTACGGCACTCCCGAAAGACTGCCCCTCGACGAAACCTGCCGCGTGGGCGGAACTACCAACCCCTACGGCACAAGCAAGTACTTTCAGGAAATCATGCTCACCGATATCTGGAAGGCCGATAACGAATGGAGCGTAGTGCTTCTCCGTTACTTCAACCCCGTCGGTGCGCACGAAAGCGGCCTGATAGGCGAAGACCCCAAGGGAATTCCCAACAATTTAATGCCTTATGTGGCGCAGGTCGCAACAGGCAAGCTCAAGTGTATACACGTGTTCGGCGACGACTACCCCACTCCCGACGGCACGGGCGTAAGGGACTATATCCACGTCGTAGACCTCGCCCTCGGCCACATAGCCGCCATAAAGGGCTGCGAAAAACCGGGCGTTCATATCTATAACCTCGGCACAGGCATAGGCTACAGCGTGCTCGACATGATTCACGCCTTCGAAAAAGCCTGCGGCAAAACTCTGCCCTATCAGATAGACGGCCGCCGCGACGGCGATATCGCCGCCTGCTACGCCTCGTCCGCAAAGGCAGAAAAAGAGCTCGGCTGGAAGGCTAAATACAACCTCGAGGACATGTGTGTTTCGCAGTGGAAGTGGCAGTCCATGAATCCGAACGGGTACAACAAGGACTGATATTTTTTGCAAAAACAAATAAACGGGCGCGCAGGGCCATGCCCTGCGCGCCTTGTCTTTTTCAAAAAATAAAAGCCGCGGGCGCGCACATTCGGCGCGCCCGCGGCTTAATTGGTTTACGAAAACCACCCGCTAAGCGGGTGGTTCCAAAGAGGCTACGCCGTTGAACAAAGAAAAACTCCGTGTT
>CALVWX010000008.1 GCA_944368215.1 uncultured Clostridia bacterium
GTCCTTATCATTATGCCGTCGAGATAGCGCGAAAGCACCCTTGCGGTATCCTGAACGGGCTCGCCGCGGCCTATCTGAAGATCGTTGCTCGAAAGGAACAACCCGTAACCGCCGAGCTCGTAAATGCCTACCTCGAAGGAAACCCTCGTGCGGGTCGAAGCCTTCTGGAAGATGAGCCCCATCTTCTTGCCTTTAAGGTAGTCCTTCTGGACGCCGTTGATTCTTTCAAACTTGAGCTGGTCTGCCAGATTGAGTATGGATAAAATATCCTCCCTGCTTAAATCCTGTAATTTAAGTAAATGCCTCATTTTCCTATTACCTCATTTAATATATTTAATGCCTGCTCCATTTCACTCTTAGAGATGTTCAACGGAGGCAATAACCTGACCCTGTCGTGGGCGGTTAAAACTATAAGTCCTTTTTCAAGACAGCTCTGCGCGACCTCGCGCGCGGGCTTGTTTGTTTTAATTCCTATCATCAGGCCGAGACCCGTGACGCATTCGACATTTTTTATGCGTTCAATGTGAGCCTTCATGTAGGCGCCCTTGCCCTGCACTTCGAGCATGAGTTCGTCGGTCAGCCTTTCGACTATGCTCACCGCGCCCGCACAGGCGACGGGATTGCCGCCGAATGTCGAGCCGTGGTCGCCGTAGGTGAATATGTCGGCGCACTTGCCGAAGAGCATGCACGCGCCTATCGGCAGGCCGCCGCCGAGCCCCTTCGCCGTTGTGACGATATCGGGGCGGATGCCGAAATGTTCATATGCATACATTCTGCCCGTTCTGCCGTTGCCGCATTGCACCTCGTCGCATATGAGAAGGATGTCGCGCTCCTTGCAGAACGCGTCGAGCTCTCTGAGAAAATTGCCGTCGAGTACGTGCACGCCGCTTTCGCCCTGAATACATTCTATCATAACCGCGCACGTTTTGTCAGTATAACAGCGCAAAATTCCGTCCATATCCGGGTCGGCATACTTGAATCCGCCGAGGAACGGGTCAAAATACTTGTGGAAAGCGTCCTGTCCCGTCGCCGAAAGGGTAGCTATGGTTCTTCCGTGGAAGGAATCCTTCAGCGTGATAATTTCATTTCTGTCGTATCTGGTGTTGCCGTACTTGCGCGCGGCCTTTATGGCACATTCGTTGGCTTCGGCTCCGCTGTTGCCGAAGAATACTTTGCCGGCGCCCGTCTTTTCGCACAGCAGTTTTGCGAGCCGCGCCTGAGGCAGCGAGTAATACAAATTTGAAGTGTGCTGTATTTTGTTCAGCTGGTCGGTAACAGCCTTCTTCCACACCTCATCGCACACGCCGAATATATTTACGCCTATGCCCGTGGCGCAGTCTATGTATTCTTTGCCGTTTATATCGTACAGCCTGCTGCCTTCACCCCTTTCGAAAGCTACGCTGAAGCGGGCGTAAGTGGGCACGATATACTCCTTGTCGTCGCTGAAAACCTGATTTTTGTCCATAAGTTTACACCTTTATTACATCATTGCTAAAAATAAGACTGATTTAAAAAATAAATCAGTCGGGTCAAACGAACATTGTACCGCTACCTTCGTCGGACAATATTTCTATTAAAATGGAATGGCTGACCCTTCCGTCGGTTATGAAGACTTTCTTCACGCCGCGGCGGATCGCATCTTTGCAACATTCAATTTTGGGAATCATTCCGCCCGAAATTATGCCCTGCTTTACAAGCGCGGGAATATCGGAAACGTAAACTTTTTTAATCAGACTGGAGGGGTCGTCCTTATTTTCGAGGAGCCCCCTTGTATCTGTCATGAGAATGAGACTTTCGGCATTGAGCGCGCCCGCTATGGACGCCGCCGCCGTGTCTGCATTGATATTATAAATATTTCCTTCGTCGTCATAACCGACGGTTGCGATTACGGGAACGTAGCCAAGGCCCAGCAGATCGGTTATTATCTGGGTATTTACCTGCTCAATCTTGCCGACAAAACCAAGATTTTCGTCCTGTTTGGTACATTTTAAAAGATGCCCGTCCTGCCCGCAGATGCCTATTGCCTTGCCGCCGTTGCGGCAGATAAGGTCGGTAAGCGTCTTGTTGGTTTTGCCCGCAAGAGCCATGCGGACTATTTCCGCCGTCTCTCCATCGGTGTAGCGAAGTCCGTTGATGAACTTGCTCTCCTTACCCATCTGTTTTATGAGCTGGGAGATATCCGGACCGCCGCCGTGAACAAGGACGACTTTAATGCCCAACAAATTAAGAACGACCAAATCGCGCATGACCGACGACTTTAACTGTTCATCTATCATCGCGTTCCCGCCGTATTTGACGACAAGAATTTTGTTGAAGTACTTTTTGATATAGGGCATTGCCTCTATCAGAAAAGCAGCCTGTTCCTGTTTATCCATTTTAAGTCCTGTAATCGCCGTTGATTTTTACGTAGTCGTACGTCAGGTCGCAACCCCACGCTGTAGCCGAATAGTTGCCGGATTTCAAATCTATGAGCACGGTAATCTCGTCCTCGGTGAGCACCTTTTTGGCCAGTTCCTCAGAGAAATCGAGGCCGTAACCGTTTTCGCACACCTTAACTTCGCCGGCGCGCGAGATAAACGTGACGTCAATTTTATGAACGTCGACGTCTGCCCCCGAATAGCCTATCGCGCAAAGAACTCTGCCCCAGTTCGCATCGGCGCCGAACATGGCCGCCTTGAAAAGCGATGACTTGATTACCGTTTTGCATACTGTGCGCGCTGCCTTTAAGCTTGCCGCTCCCTTCACCTTGCATTCAATGAGCTTGGTTGCCCCCTCGCCGTCTTTGGCGAGCATTTTGGAAAGCTTTACCGTGCAGTAGTTGAGCGCCTTTGCGAAGCGCTTGAACGCCGCGCCCTTCTGTGTAATTTCAGCATTGCCGGCGAGGCCGTTAGCGAGAATGCAACAAGTGTCGTTCGTGGACTGGTCGCCGTCGACGGATACCATGTTGAAGGAACTTTTAACATCCTCCGAAAGCGCTTTTTGAAGCATTTCAGGCGAAATTTCGACGTCCGAAGTCAGGAAAATGAGGTTGGTTGCCATATTGGGACATACCATGCCGACGCCCTTGGCTATTCCGCCTATTCTGCACTTTTTGCCGTCGAGAACAAATTCAACGGCCACTTCTTTGCGTACCGTGTCCGTAGTCATGATTGCTTCGGCCGCGGCGGTGCTGTTGTCGCCAAGTCCGTCGTAGAGTTCATCTATATGTCCGAGCATAGGCTCAAGGCTGAGCTTCTGCCCGATGACGCCCGTCGAAGCGACTGCAACATCGTCCGCAGGTATACCGCTTACGCGCTCTACCATCCGACACATGCCTTCGGCAATTTCAATACCGTCGGAATTGCAGGTATTTGCATTTCCGCTGTTAACTATTATAGCCTGTGCGAAGCCGTCGGTCAAGTGCTTTTTGGTAACAATGACGGGCGCGCCTTTTACTAAGTTCTGGGTATAAACACCCGCCGCGCTCGCCCTTACAGAACTTACTATGAGCGCAAAGTCCTTTTTTATTTTATTTTTGCGGATGCCGCAATGCACGCCGTTGGCCTTAAAGCCATGCGGGGCGCACACGCCTCCCTTAATTTCCTTTATGTTCATACTTTGCCGTATATACTAAAAAAATTAAAATTTTATCAATCTGAAACATCTCAGTCGGCCGATATCGGGAACAAAGCAGCCTTATGGCTTACACGACGTCAAAGCGAAGTTGTTTCGTCAAGGCCGAGCATGATATTCATATTCTGAACAGCCGCCCCCGAAGCCCCTTTGCCGAGGTTATCGAAAACGCTGAAGAGCATTATCTGTTCGCCGTTGCCGCAGACATAAATTTCAAGATTGTTGCTGCCGACAATTTTATTTGAAGGCAGATAAGCAGGCGCATCTGCGGGAGAAAGTACTTTTATAAAATTCTGCCCCGCATAGTACTCTGCAAAATATCTGTAAACATCTTCGGCGGTATACTTTTTATTCATCAATGCCGCATGAAGAGGCACTCCCACGCACATTCCGGCGTAGTAATCGCAGATAATAGGTGAAAAGACGGGCGGATGGGTTAATCCGGACTCCTTTACCATTTCCGGCAAATGCTTATGCCTGAGCCCCAATGAATAATGCCTCGGCGAATCGAGAGAGACGTCCCTGTCCTGACTTTCGTACTGCGCGATACCCTTTTTGCCCGCGCCCGAATAGCCGCTGAGCGCATGGCAAACCAAGGGATACTCCTGCGAAATCAGCCCGCCTTTGACGAGCGGTGCGACGAGAGTTATGAAACCCGTGGCGTAACAACCGGGATTTGCGACGCGCTTTGAATGCGCTATCTCCTCCCTGCGCTTTGCAGAAAGTTCGGGCAGGCCATAGACCCAGCCCTGCGCAGTTCTGTGCGCGGTTGACGCGTCGATTATGCGCGCCGACGGCGATGTAACGAGCCGCACTGCCTCCTCGGCAGCCGCATCGGGCAGACACAAAAAGCTTATATCTGCCTTGTTGAGACACTCCCTCCTCGCGTCGACGTCCTTTCGGATCTCGTCGGGCAGAAGAATAAGATTAACGTCCGCGCGGTCGCTGAGACGGTCATAAATCTGCAGGCCCGTCGTTCCCTCTTTGCCGTCAATAAAAATATTGTACATTTATTTAAGCTTCTTTTCGTCGAGCAGGGCCTTAACTTTAATAGGCAGGCCGAAGAGATTGATGAAGCCCTGCGAATCCATCTGGTTGTAGCAATGGTCTTCACCGAATGTTGCGATATCTTCGCTGTAGAGCGAATTGGGGGAAGTTATTCCCGCGTTCATGATGTTGCCCTTGTAGATGCGGAGCTTTACGTCGCCCGTAACGTTTTCCTGCGTTTTGTTGACGAACGCGTCCAAAGCTTCGCGGAGAGGCGTGAACCAAAGCCCGTCGTATACGAGCTCGCCATACTTGATGGCGACGTGCTGTTTGAAGTGCATTGTCTGCTTGTCGAGGCAGATAGATTCGAGCAATTCGTGCGCTGTATACAAAATTGTGCCGCCGGGCGTTTCGTATACGCCGCGTGACTTCATGCCGACGAGCCTGTTTTCGACCATATCGACGAGCCCGACGCCGTTTTTGCCGCCGATTTTATTGAGCTTTTCGATGAGCTTTACAGAGCTCATCTTCTTGCCGTCGATTGCGGTGGGAATACCCTTTTCGAAATGTATGGTTACATAGGTAGGTTTATTGGGCGCCTTCCAGGGAGAAACGCCGAGCTCGCAGATTTTATCGTAATCGGGCTCGTTTGCGGGGTCCTCAAGGTCGAGGCCTTCGTGAGAAAGGTGCCAGAGATTTTTGTCCTTGGAATAGTTGGTCTCCCTGTTTATCTTGAGGGGAATGTTGTGCGCCTCGGCGTAGTCGATTTCTTCGTCGCGGCTCTTTATGTTCCATATTCTCCAGGGAGCGATTATGGGCATTTCGGGCGCGAATGCCTTGATTGCAAGTTCAAAGCGAACCTGATCGTTGCCTTTGCCAGTGCAACCGTGGCAGATGGCGTCCGCCCCTTCTTTTTTAGCTATCTCAACAATCCTCTTTGCAATGACGGGGCGGGCAAAAGACGTGCCGAGGAGATATCTATTCTCGTACACGGCGCCGGCCTTCATTGTGGGATAGATATAATCTTCGATAAATTCTTTTCTGAGGTCTTCAATATACAATTTTGACGCACCCGTTTTGAGCGCCTTTTCTTCAAGACCTTCAAGCTCCGTAGTCTGACCTACGTCGCCCGAAACGGCGATGACTTCGCAATTATCATAATTTTCCTTGAGCCAAGGAATGATAATCGACGTGTCGAGCCCGCCGGAGTAAGCAAGAACAACTTTTTTAATTTTCTTTTCCATATGTTTTTACCGTAAATTTTTTATATTCGGGACAAAACCCCAAACCTGATCAATTATATAATATATATTTTATATAAGTCAAGCAAATTGACTGCATATTTAAAAGTTTTTAAGGCTTCTTAATGAATAAATTTTCATAGATTGAGATAATAATTTATAAATATACAAATATTCAATATCATATGAATAATTATGCAATTTACTGCCGGTCAATACATACGGGCGATAAAGGAATATCCCTTAAGCCGCTTTTCGGCGGTTCTGTTGGAGGGAAAAACAGCATCGAGCAAGGCGTGGAAACGGGCGGAATGATCGTGCACGCGCGTATGGCACAATTCGTGCGCAATGACGCAGTCCTGAAGATCCTGAGGCAGCATGAGCAATTTATAATTAAAGGTTATGTTGTTTTTACTGTCGCAACAACCCCACCTGCCCTTATATGACCTGAAAGATAAGGACGAGTAAACAAAACCGTTTTTTTCGGCAAAACCTTTAAACCGTTCGCTAAATCTGTCTCCGCAGGATTTTATCAGCAATCTTTTAAGCGCAACCGTGCCAGTTATACAAACGGTGTCTTTACTTATGTAATTGCGGTCGACAATCTTCAAATCATAAGCAACGCCGCCGATCAGCACTTTCTTGTAGGCAATCACATCTGCAAATGCAGACATTGCAGCGGCATTGCTCGCCATATGCATTTGTATCCAACGGCTTTTGTCGCGCAGAAAACTTTCGATTTTGCTTTCAGACGTACCGACGGGACAGCGGACAGTCAGGCTGTTGTCGTCGCTGATTTTAACCGACAAAGACCGTCTGCGGGAATAAATTACCTTATATTCAAAGGGAAGACAATACGACATGGAACTGCACTCTCAGCTCGTCTCCCACTCTTCCTTCAACCACCCAGCTCCCGTCATCCAGTTGTTTTCTGTAAAACGACAGTTTTTCGCCGCATTTGCACTGCTTAATATAAGAAATTCTGAACTGAGAAACCCATTTGCCTTTGAGTTCGTCCACAGAAAAAGCGTCCATCAGCAAATCGGCATACTTTGTATTGTTTACATGGCTGTAGTGGTCGTAATCGGAATAAGAAGCAATTTTGCTGTAAGTTTTCTCGCCGTCGTCGGCGCGGGAAATCTTCCAGCTGTTGAAGTTCGTCGAACGGAAGTCGTTATATTGAATATTGACGTCATCGAATATCACGCCCGAAGGAAGCATGGTGAATGTTGCGAGGTCAACCAGGCACCAGCGCGAAGTTCCGACCCCCACCTTCTCCTCGCCGACAAATAACTCGAAGTCGCGCATGACTATTATGTGCTTGGGCTTTACCGGCCAGGTGTGAACGGTGAGCACTTCATTGTATCCCACGGGACGGAACAGTTCGACGTACCAGTTTGAAAGAATAAATCCGATATTTTTAGGTTGAAGATCTTTATATCCAAACCCGAGTTCATCGGCCGAAAGGCAGGCCGATTCCTGCATAACGGCAAGAAAAGACGCCGGCCTTATTATATCCTGAAAGTCCGCGTCGGTATAACGGAAAGAATAGTTCTGCGAATGAAGATACATAAATAAATTCCCGAATAATTTGATTTTTATAATAGTACCACTTTTACGCCTTTAAGTAAAATGTTTTAACAAAAATTATGAGTAATTATGTCTGGCATAGTACCATTTAATATCCGATAACATTGACATTTTTAGTAGTATGTGATATAATAAATACAAATTATGGAGGAAACGCCATGAAAGACGATAAGGATCTAAACGAAGAGCATGTAACCGAACCCGACGACAATGAGAGCAAAAACTCAAGTCAGGCCGCCGAGGATTCCTCTAAAAGCACTATAAGCGCGGACCTCATTCGCGGACACATAAACACAATCATTCTTCGCACTCTTGACGAGCGCGACAAATACGGCTATGAGATTATGAACGAAATAGAGGAAAAATCTCACGGACAGTATACGCTTAAACAACCCACCCTTTACAGCGCGCTTAAAAGGCTGGAAAATCAGGGTTACATAAAAGCTTACTGGAAGACTGATGAAGTTTCCTCGGGCGGACGCAGAAAGTATTTCACACTCACCGAACTCGGCAGGGAGTACTCGGAAAAAAATCAGTCCGAATGGGAATATTCAAGGACGGTAATCGATTCTCTTATTTCCGACCGTTCGTTTGACTTTTCACAACCCGCCCCCACCCCCGTCGACTTCAATATCCTTAAGAAATCCGTTTCCCGCGTTTATACGGGCAACGGTAAAGGCGAAGATGGCGACGGTGACGGACGCGAAGAAAAGCATGAAACTCCGCCCGACGAGAGAAGCGAATACGCAAAAAAATACGCAGAGATTGAGAGTTCGCCCGTCAAAGATGAATATTCGGGACAGACCGTAGCCGATATGTACGTCGAGCGCCCTGCACTGCCATCCGAAAGAAATGAAAGCGCAAATAATACCGAAGACGCAGCCGTGCATGAAGATGCCGCCACCGCAGCTCCCGCTAACGCGCAGGCCGCTCAGCCTGCGGCAGATACACAGCAGTATGGCAGCGGCAATATTCAACCTGCTCAGCCCGTCACGGGCCCCGAAAGCATTCAGCAAACGGGACAACCCGTATATCCCAATCAGCCAATCAGCGAGCAACAGTTTATAAATCAGCAAGCTCAGGCCGTTCCCGGCCAGGCTTATGCGGGCAATGGCGCCGGGCAGCCGATCTATCCCGCTCAGGGATATGTGCCTTACGGCGGAGATGCTTATACCGGCCAGCCATACGTTCAGCAAATGTACGGGCAACCCGGTTATGCAGCCGATCAGTATAACGGGGCTTATCCCACTTACTCTCAGTCTCAGGCTTATCAGCAGGCGGCTCAGCCAGTCGATACACAACCGACAAGGCAATCCGAACCTCAGATAAAGCGCGACCTTTTCGCCACACAGCCTATTCCCTCACAGCCGGAGGATTCCCGTTCGGATGAAGAAAAGCGCGCCGCGCACGAAAACTTTTTGAGGTTAATCGCCGAGCAGGACAGCAAAGAACGCGGCACCGTGCCGAATTCCGACGCGATTGATACGCAAAAGCTTATCTATACCAACAGGCCTGAGACGGAAAGGGATTACAAAAAACTTGTAGATAATATCTATAAAAAAGCTATAAAGACAAGCTCTTCGGAGCCACAGCCTCAGACACCGCCGCAAACGGAGCCCGCTGAAGCGCCCCAAGCGGAACAACCGATTCAGAATGTGCATTACTCTTATGCCGCCGATACGGCCTACGAAAAAGCCAGAGCCGACGGGCTAAAAATAAACACGTCATCTGCCGTCGGTGCGCGCGGCAAAAGCGCAAAGAGCACGACGTTCAACAAAGGCGCCGCTTTGTTTGCAAGCTCTGTAATCGTTGGAATAATTATTCTGATAGAATTTGTCGTGTGCATATCGCTAATGCAACCTTTAGGCATTAACATAATGTACCCCGTAACGCTGCTTATTATCGCTCTCGTTCAACTCGGCGTATTCGGCGCATTGTTCGCCTGCGGTTACGGCAAAGGCAGCATACGCCCGGCATCGCACGGCTACATATCGTTGTGCGTTGTTCTCACCGTTATCAGCATACTCATTATCTGCCTTGTAAGTTTTCTTTTAAACGTCAACCTGCAGTCGGGGACAGATATAGCAATCAAGATAGTAATACCTTCAGTTACGGCGCTCAACATCACGATTTTCGGCATAAGCTATTATTTCATAAGCAAATAACTTTAAAAGTCCCTGCGTTTATTTGCAGGGACTTTTTTTAACTGCATAAAAATGCCGCCGCGCAAGAATGCGCGGCGGCACAATTTTAATTATTATTTTGCATATTCAACGGCACGCGATTCGCGGATAACGTTTACTTTTATCTGGCCGGGATATTCAAGCTCGGCTTCGATTTTCTTGGCGATATCCTTGGCGAGGAACATAGCCTGCGCATCGTCAATCTGTTCGGGTTTGACCATTACGCGCACTTCCCTGCCCGCCTGTATAGCATAACTCTTCTCTACGCCGTTAAAGCTAGAGGCGATTGATTCAAGTTTTTCAAGGCGCTTGACGTAATTTGTGCCTGTCTCTCTCCTTGCTCCGGGGCGGGCGCCTGAGATGGCGTCTGCCGCCGCGACGAGCACGGCTTCGACAGTTTTGGGTTCGACATCGCCGTGGTGTGCGGCAATGGCGTTTACGACGTTTGCGTTTTCCTTATATTTCTTTGCAAGGTCGGCACCGAGCTGAACGTGCGTACCTTCCTGCTCGTGGTCGACGGCCTTGCCGATATCATGGAGCAATCCTGCGCGCTTGGCAAGATTTACGTCCAGGCCCAATTCTGAAGCCATAAGACCTGCGAGCTGGGCTACTTCTATCGAATGGTTGTATACGTTCTGGCCATAACTAGTTCTGTACTTTAATCTGCCGATAAGCTTGATAAGTTCGGGATGAAGGCCGAAGATGCCGACTTCGAACATAGCGCTTTCACCGGCAGCCTTGATTTCCTGATCGAGTTCCTTTTTGACCTTTTCTACAGTTTCTTCTATCCTTGCGGGATGAATTCTGCCGTCGGCGATGAGCCTTTCAAGGGTAAGGCGCGCAACCTCTCTCCTTATGGGGTCAAAGCCGGAAACGATGACAACTTCAGGCGTATCGTCGACTATGAGTTCTATGCCCGTCGCATTTTCGAGAGCGCGGATATTTCTGCCTTCGCGGCCTATAATTCTCGCCTTCATGTCGTCGCTGGGAAGAGGGACGACTGAGACGGTGATTTCCGACGTATGGTCGCTTGCACATCTCTGTATGGCGAGCGAAATAATCTTCTTTGCCTCGGTCGTGGCTTCATCCTTGGCGGTCTGCTCGATGTTGCGCACCTGAATTGCCACGTCTCTGCGCGTTTCGTCGAGAATTTCGTTGGTGAGAAGTTGTTTTGCTTCATCCTTTGTGAGCTGGGCAACCTTTTCAAGCTCCTGCACCATCAGATCGTGCTGATGATTAATTTTTTCCTGGGTGCGCTTGATTTCCTGCTCTTTATTTTGCAAATCCTTCTTCTGCTTTTCGATTTCGTCGTTCTTTTTGAGTAAAGAATCTTCCCTTTTATCGAGGTTGTCCTCTCTGGACTGTAACCTCTGCTCGAGCTTGCTCAGCTCCTTCTTCTTTTCGTTTGATTCCTTTTCAAACTCGTTTCTTAATTTTAATTCCTGTTCCTTTGCTTCAAGTATAGCATCTTTTTTGAGCGTTTTGCATTCAACGGCGGCGTCGTCGATCATCTTTCTGGTGCGCTCCTCCACCGTGCCTAACTTTTTATCGGTAATCTTTTGATAGATAAACCGACCTAACAAGCCGCCGATGATAATACCTAAAACTACCGCAACGCAAATCAGCCCAACGGCAAGCCCGATATCCATCGTAGCAAGAAACAGGGAGCCTAAGTTATAAATGTGCATTTAAGCCTCCTGATGTAATTATTTAAATATATACTTAATCTTATAAAAAGACCATTCTATATCTACAATTAATTATATACTACAAGGCGGTAAAAGTCAATTTATTTGTGAAAATACCTTATCATATACAGCCCTTTTTTTGAAAATTTTAAACAAATTTTTTATTCATCGCACCAAACGGCATGTTGCGGACATGAATGATATAAAAAGCATTTTTATTTATTAAAAAGACAGGCGCGCCGCGGAAAAATTTTTACGCGGCGCGCTTGTTTATTGATTATATTTATATTGTCAACCATCGAGCCGGGACAGCCACAGAGCGGCGGACGCATCTGACGGCATGCGCCAGTCACCGCGGGGCGACAGCGATACGGAGCCGACTTTTACGCCGTCCGGTATGCACGAACGCTTGAACTGCTGCGCAAAAAAACGCTTATAAAAATTTTTAAGCCACTTATCTATTGTTGCGCAATCGAATGCATCTTTAAATGTTCTGTGCGCGATAAACCGAATTTTTTCGGGAGAAAATCCCCAGCGCACGGCGTAATATAAAAAGAAATCGTGCAGAATATAAGGGCCAACCAAATCTTCCGTTTTCTGGGCGATATTGCCGCTCTTATCGGGCGGAAGAAGTTCGGGACTTATTTCAGTGTTGAGAATATCGACGAGAACCTTTTCGGCTTCACCGCCCAGATTATGCGCCTCGTACCCGACTAGGTGCTTTACGAGCGTTTTTGGAACCGAACAGTTGACGGCGTACATGGACATATGATCGCCGTTGTATGTGGCCCAGCCGAGCGCGAGTTCGCTTAAATCGCCCGTGCCGATGACGAGGCCGCCCGTCTTGTTGGCGAGATCCATTAAAATGAGCGTACGCGTGCGCGCCTGCGCATTTTCGTATGTGACGTCGAGTACATTCTTATCGTGCCCTATGTCTTCAAAATGACAAAGCACGCTTTTTGTTATATCTACCGTCTTTAAAGTTGCACCGATGCACTCTATAAGTTTGATTGAATTATTATAAGTTTTTCCCGTGGTGCCGAAGCCCGGCATAGTGACGGCAATTATATCCTTTGCAGGCTTTCCGAGTTGTTTGAATACCCTGCTGACGACGAGGAGCGCAAGCGCCGAATCGAGCCCGCCAGATATGCCTATTACGGCCGTTTTTGCATTCGTATGCACAAGGCGTTTTTTTAAGCCCGACGTCTGAATGGACAAGATAAGTTCCGTCCGCTCGCGCAGCATTTTATCGTTTGCGGGAACGAACGGCGTCTGTGGGAAAACGCGTTCGACATCTCCCCCTTCGCATGCCTCGAAATCTATTACTTTATAGCCCTCGCAATCGCCGCAGGTAAAGAAGGTATTTGCCATTCTTCTGCGCTCGTTGGAAAGCTTGTCCACGTCGATATCGGCGGTAATTTTCCTGCCTTCGAACAGCTTGCTTTCGGCGAGCATTGCGCCGTTTTCACATATCATGTCATGCCCGGCAAAGGCCATATCGGTAGTGCTTTCACCCTCGCCCGCATCGCAATAGACATAGCCGCAGACGAGCTTTGCAGACTGCATCTTTACGAGGTCGCGCCTGTATTCGGCTTTGCCGACCGTTTCGTCGCTGCAGGACAGATTGACAATGACGTTGGCGCCAGCCTTGGCATGATAAACCGAAGGACTGTCGGGCACCCATAAATCTTCGCAGATTTCTGCGGCAACGGTAAACTGCGGAATATTTTTTGCACGGAAAATAAGCTTTGTTCCGAAATCTACAGTCTGCCCGCAGAATTCTATAAACGCGTTGTCTTTTTCCGCAGGGGTAAAATGGCGGCGTTCATAAAATTCGCCGTAAGTCGGCAAAAATGTTTTAGGAATAATACCCAAAATACGGCCGTCACTGACCGCCACGGCGCAGTTATACAGCCTGTCGAAAAACAGCACGGGCGCACCGACAAACACGAGCGCCTTATTGCCGCGCGTGGCGAGGCAGATTTTTTTAATTGCCTCCTCTACCCCGTCGGTGAGAAGCCTTTGGTTGAAAAGGTCTCCGCAGGTATATCCGCAAATGCAGAGTTCGGGAAAAACTATGAGTTGCGCGCCACCGGCCCCGTTTATCTCCTCGATTATTCTATCCGTATTGAAGCGCACATCGGCCACTTTAAGCTGCGGCGTGACTGCGCAGACTTTGATAAATCCGTACATCAGTCTCTTTCTTTAGTGGCGATCGCATCTTTATGCGCCTGCCTTATCTTGGCGTCAAGCTCTGCCATAACTTCGGGATGTTCCTTTAAATAATCCCTCATCTTCTCCCTGCCGTTGGCGACCTTAATATCGTTATAGCTGAACCATGCGCCGCTCTTTGTGAGCAGGCCGTATTCGAGACCGAGGTCGATGAGGCAACCCTCCTGCGAAATACCGTGGCCGTATATGATATCGAATTCGGCAACCTTGAAGGGGGGCGCGACCTTGTTTTTGACCACCTTTGCCTTGGCCCTGTTGCCGATAATTTCTCCGTCGTTTTTGAGCGCGTCGGCCTTGCGGATATCGAGGCGGATGGTAGCGAAATACTTGAGCGCCTTACCGCCGGGCGTCGTTTCGGGATTGCCGAACATTACGCCCACCTTTTCGCGGAGTTGGTTTATGAATATTACGCACGTCTTTGAACGGTTGGTTATTGCGGTGAGCTTTCTCAATGCCTGAGACATAAGCCTGGGCAATGCGCCGACGTGCGCGTCACCCATGTCGCCTTCGATTTCGGCCTTGGGAGTCAGCGCGGCGACGGAGTCGATTATAATTACGTCGACGGCACTCGAACGCACGAGCGATTCGCATATGTCGAGCGCCTGCTCGCCAGTGTCGGGCTGGGAGACATAGAGTTCGTCCGTGTTGACGCCGAGAGCTTTTGCATATGCCGCGTCGAGAGCATGCTCGGCATCGATAAACGCCGCCACGCCGCCCATCTTCTGCGCTTCTGCTATTATGTGCAATGCGACGGTGGTTTTACCTGAAGACTCGGGGCCGTAAATTTCCATTATTCTGCCGCGGGGCACGCCGCCGACGCCTAAAGCGAGGTCGAGGGAAAGGCAGCCTGTGGGGATGACGTCTATTTCCGTGTTGACGTTGACGTCGCCGAGCTTCATTATTGCGCCCTTGCCGAACTGCTTTTCAATCATGGCGATGGTTGAATTGAGAGCCTTTTGTTTTTCTTCGTTCATTATGTTTCTCCTGATTACTTTAACATTTTATAGGCGAGGAAAAGCGCGTCGTTTATGGCGGTACGCGTTATGCTCTCCCTGTCCCCTTTGTAATTGAATTTATAAACTTTTATTTCTTCCGCCGTGCCGACGCCTATATAGGCGAGCCCGACGGGCTTTGCCGTATTGTCTGACTTTGGCCCCGCAATACCCGTGGTGGAGATTGCAATATCGCAGTTGCCCGCCTTTAAAAGCCCTTCGGCCATTTCGTAAGCCGTCCTGTCCGACACGGCGCCGAACTGCTTCAATGTCAGTTCATCGACGCCGAGGCGGGCTTGTTTTGACCCGTTCGCATAAGTGTTCAGCCCCTCGAAATAAACTTCCGAAACGCCCGGAACAGACACGAGGCGCGATGAAATTCCGCCGCCGGTAAATGATTCGGCCACGGAAATTTTCATTCTGCGCAGCTTGAGAAGATCGTATAATCTGCGCTCTATAGAGATATTTTCGAGGGCGTAAATATAGTCACCGAGTTCGGAGACGAGCGTGCGCCGGATGCCGTCGGCAACCATTTTGGTGGTATTGCTCGAATAAGAAATTTCTATGGTCTGGTCGCCGAAATCGTCGTACACTGCAAAGGCGGTATCTCCTCCGCCCTGCGTGGCTTTTTCTATGGCGTCGCGTATTAGTCCGGCGGGAGCCGATATGCATTTGACGTAAAATTTGTCGTAACTTACGCCGTATTTTTTATTGAGGAACTGCACGCACCTTTGCGCAAAATCCTCACCTTCCCCCGTTTTTCCGAGGCATACAGAGCTTTGCCCTGCGGTCAAAAAAAATCTTCCGTCGAAATTTTCGCCGTAAATCTTTTGCAGAAAGTCAGATATCATGCCGAACTGCTCGTCATTGCAAATGACGACGGAATTATCAAAACACAAACGGCATTCCTTGAGCTGGTCTGAAATTCCCTTAGAACTGTCGAAACCGACCACAGCGATTTTGTCAAAATAGTAACATCCGGACGAAAAAACGCGGATAAACGAGCTTAAACGACCGTAATCGATATTGAGTTTTTTATTTCTGATTATAACTAAGCAATTAGTCATTAAACTTTAAGCACTTGTATGTTTTTGACAATATAATTTATACCTGAAATTATGGTGAGCACTGCGGCGATTGCGAGCATTATGAGGCCTATATAATTTACTGCCTGAACGCCGACGGCGTCGCCGAAGAATTCATAAAATCCGCCGAACGCAAGCAGTAAAACGACGGAGATATCCTGCGAAACGGTTTTGAACTTACCGATTTTATCTGCGGCGATGACAATTCCCGAATCGGCAGCAACCATGCGGAAGCCGCTGACGATGAGTTCGCGCGCAAAAATGACGACTACGCAGCAACCGCCCGCGATAATCGCCCAGCCGCCGAGAAAGGCCGTAAAAAAGGAGGGCACGGTCAAAAGCACTATGAGCGCCGACGAGACGAGCACTTTATCGGCTATGGGGTCGAGAAATTTACCGAGATTGGTTACGAGGTTATACCTGCGTGCAATTTTTCCGTCCAGCATATCGGTCAGAGACGCGAGCGCAAAGACAGCGAGAGCGACAAAATAATGTCCCGTAAAGTTGAGATAAAAGAAGAGAATAAATACCGGAATCATGACCATGCGCGCGATGGTGAGCTTATTGGGCAGGTTCATAACCCCCTTGCCCGCCGCAATTTTGTACGCGCGGCTGGTCGTGTCCACATTTTTATTGTTATCTGCCATGCTTATTCCTCCGTGTAATCGGGTGTGTAACCGAAAAGATCATAATTATCGCAGTCGTCGATAATCACATCGTAATATTTGCCCTGAACGGCATCGGGACAGCGGAAATAAACTTTACCGTCGATATCCGGCGCCTGAAAATACGCCCTGCCGACAAAGCAACCGTTTTCATAATCTATTCCGTCGCAGAGCACTTTTATTGTTGCACCCTTAAAACCACTCAAAAATTCGCGCGAAATCTGCGCCTGTGCGGCATAAAGGCGTTTGACACGCTTGTTCTTTTCCGACTGGCGTATCTGACCCTTGAGTCTGTATGCCGCAGTGTCGGGTTCGCGCGAATAAGCGAAAAATCCGCAGTTCACAAGCTTTGCTTCGCGGAGGAAGGAACACATAGCCTGACTTTCCTCCTCCGTCTCTGTAGGGAAGCCGCTGATAAACGTAGAGCGCACGGCTATGCCGGGGATGCTTTCCTTAAGTTTTGCCAAAAGACCGAGGTAAGACGAGCGCGAGCCTTTGCGGTTCATTAGCTTAAGCACCCTGTCTTCGCTGTGCTGGAGCGGTATGTCGATATATTTTATTACTTTGGGATTATCGCGCATTTCGGCGATGAGCTCGTCGTCTATCGCGTCGGGATAGCAATACAGAAGGCGCACGCTGCCGATATTATCGAGCGCGGTCAGCTTTTTTATGAGCGGAACTAGGCACCTCCGGCCGTATAAATCTTCGCCGTAACGGGTGACGTCCTGAGCGACAAGTATGAGTTCGGAAATGTCGCCGAGTTCCTCCGCCTCTTTTATGAGCTGTTCTTCGGGATAGCTTACGTATCTGCCGCGGATTTTGGGAATGAGGCAATAGGTACAGAAGTTATTGCAACCGTCGGCGATTTTTAAATACGCGTAATGACAGGGCGTGCTAATCACCCTGTCTGTTGCTTTGCTGTTATCGCCCTTTCCGACAAAATTTACTCTTTCGCCATTGTAAGACGAAGCGAGAGCTTCAAAAAATCTGTCGTAATCGTTTATTCCCAAAAAGACGTCCGCTTCTGTGAGCTCTGGAAAAACTTCGCTTATGTATTTTTGGGGAAGACAGCCGGTTACGACGAGTTTTTCGAGTTTGCCTTCCTTGCGGGAGGCGCAATCGATTATCGTTTCGATAGCTTCCTTTCTTGCGCTGTTTAAAAAAGCGCATGTGTTTACTATTACGACGTCGGCCTCGTCCAGTTCGTTGACGACGGTGCAGCCGTTGTTGCGGATAATGGCTAGCAGTTTTTCGCTGTCCACCCTGTTTTTATCGCAACCAAGCGATATGACGCCGTATTTTTTTGAGCGCAGATCAATCATCTACATCACCGTAAATGCGGGTAAATTCGTCGAGCGAAAGCAATACCTTTCTCGGTTTGGAGCCTTCGGACTGCGTTATGTAATTCATGTTTTCCATCCAGTCGATTATCTTGCAAGCCTTTACGTAACCTATGGGGAATCTGCGCTGCAACATAGAGACTGAGGCCTGATTGCTGGTTACGCAGAATTTGAGCGCCTGAATAAACTTGTCGTCTATTTTAACGTCGCCCTCTCCACCGTCGTCGCTGCCGCCGTCGCTTTCGGGCTCTTCAACTTTATTGATAAAGTCGGATACGCTCTGGTCGAAATACGATTCGTTATTTTTCTTGACGAAATCGGTTACGGCCTGTACTTCGGGCGAGTCTATAAAGCAACCCTGTATGCGCATGAGGTCGGGATTAGAAGCCGAACGGAAATACAAATCGCCCGCGCCGAGCAGTTTTTCGGCGCCGCCGATATCGAATATGGTGCGCGAATCGTCGAACGAGTTGACTTTAAAGCCTATTCGCGTGGGCAGATTGGACTTGATGAGGCCCGTTATGCAGTCGACAGAGGGGCGCTGCGTAGCGAGAATGAGGTGAATGCCGCAGGCGCGCGATTTCTGCACCAGCCTTATGATGCGGCTTTCGATATCCTTTTTGTTCTGAAGCATGAGGTCACCGAACTCGTCGAGTATGATGACTATCTTGGGCAATTTTTCCTCGCCTTCGGGAAGGTGCGAGTTATACTCGTTTATGTTCTTGACGAGCGTTCCCGCAAGCGTCATTTCCTTGAAGAGCGCATAGCGCCGCTCCATCTCCTTAATCGCCCAGTTCAAAGCCTTGATGGCCTTGTCGACATCCGAAATAATTTCGTTGACGATGAGGTGGGGCAGATTTTCATAGGAAATAAATTCCGACTGTTTGGGGTCGACGAGAATAAATCTGAGCTCGTCGGGGCCGTATTTATACAGAAGACTGATAATGAGCGAACTCAAGCAGATACTTTTACCTGAACCCGTGGTACCTGCGACGAGCAGGTGTGGCATTTTTGTTATATCGGGGCAGTTTGGCTTGCCTTCGACGGTTTTGCCGAGCGCAAACGTAAGCGTGTTGGGCTTGCAGTTTATAAATTCGTTGCTGGTAAGCATGCTCTTGAGGCCCACTACCGTTCGCTTGCTGTTGGGCACTTCGATTGATATGGCGCCCTTGGAATAATTGAGGTAAGTGGTTACATTTTCCTTCATGAGCGCCATGGCAATAGCTTCGCGGTAGCGCATTGCGCTCTTTATGTTGGTTCTGTCCTCGATAATGACATCGTAACGCGTAATCGCGGGGCCGACGGTAACGTCGGAAATATGCGCCGCAATACGGAAATTTTCGAGCGTTTCGATGATAAGCTTCTTATTGTCTTCTATTTCGCCCAGATTGGCATTGTTGTTTTCAGGATAGTCGGCCAAAAGGTCGAGCGTGGGACGGACATATTTTTTCCAGACATGCTTGGGCTTTTCGGGCGCGGAAGCTTGTTCTTCTTTTACCTCGCGGACGGGCTGCGATACGGGGGGAACGGGCGAAATGCCCTCCCTGTCCATTCTTGCAGGGGCCGAAGGCTGAACAAAAGTATCTCTGTCGGAAACAGAGGGCGTGCGCGATATGTCGCCCCTCCTTGATGAGTTTAAATCTCCGCGGTCGTCAGAACGCAGTCCGCGCGTACCGAGGTCGGGCTCTTCCTCGCTGAGATAATCGTCGTCATCGCCGTCAAACAGCGTTTCTCTGCTCTCTTCGCGGCGCGAAGAAAGACGGGACGCATCAGGTTCGACATCGTCCGATATGTTTGGATTGGATGAACTGAAAATATTGCGCAGGTCGTTGGGATTGCCGTCGCGGCCAGTATCCGCCGCGGGCTGTTCGTTGCGCCTGATGACGGGCGGAACGTCTTCATGTTCGGGCAGATCGCGGCCGACTGAAGGAGCATCCCTTCTCACCCCGGAAAGGTCGGTGCGTGAAGCGCGGTCGCCGAGCGCATCGGTTCCGAGAATATCGTCCTCCTCCCCCTCTTCCTCTGGTTCTGAAACATCGCGCAAGGGCTGAACGTTCCGTGATGAATCGAAAGACGCTCTGCCTGAAGGGGTTATGTCGGAAAATCCCGAAGAGCGGTCGTTATAAAAATTGTTACGCTCAGATTGGCGGCTTTCGTCGCCGTGCATACTGCCGCCAAAATTTACTTCATCTTCGTCGTCGGAATCGTCTGCGGGAGACTGCATATACTGCGGTTCGCTGTCGTAACCGTAATCATCGTGCACATCGCCGCCATGTTCACCGTAGTCGGACGCGTCGTCTTCGTAATACTGAGGTTCCTGATTATAAGAATCATTATAAGAATCGGAATCGGGCGCGTAGTCGTCGAGGCTGTCAGCAGGCTTATCGCCGTAGATATACGAAGGCGCCAAAGGACGCTGTTCGCGCTGCTCGACAGACTGCGAATAGCTTTCGGAATAACTCTGCGAATAGTCGGTTTGCTTAGTTTGAGTCTGCTGCGCCGGTTGCGAAGATTTTTTCCCTGACGAAAAACTGCTTAAGTAATCGCCTTCGTTGTGAACAGGATGATTGAAATAGGAATCATCGTTGAAAATCATGTTCCTGCGGTAGCTTTCGGCGGCAAATTCGCCATTATCGAACAAAATTTTTCTGCCGAGATTTTCCTGCGAGAATTTATCTTCGTCGCTCTGTTGCTTAGCCGGCTGCGCCGAATAAAGCGGCGAGTAAGGCGCAGGCTGATTGTAGTCAGGCTGGGGCACAGAGTAATTCTGTGCAGGCTGAACATACCCGGGCTGAGGCACTGAATAATTTTGCGCAGGCTGAATATAATCCTGTCCCTGCACTCCTCCCACAGTTGAATAGCTGTTGTCTGCAACATAATCTTGCCCGGAGGCAGAAGACGAACCGACAGCGGGTGCGGGTACGTCGACGGGGGCGATATTGCTTTCCGTGTTGCGAGGCGCGGATTTTTTGCCCTTGCCTGCAGCGGATATGTACTCGCGCCTTACGGCGAGAAACGCAAGGTATGCGCAAAGGACAAACAGAATGGAAAAAATGACGTAAGCGCCTATAAATGTAGTGCCGCGGGCTATGGGGTAGACAATGAGGCCAGAAATTGCTCCGCCGAAGGTGTACCCGGCATAGCCGGCCTCTGCCGCGGTATAGCACTGCGACAGATACGAGCCGTAACCGTCCATTGCAAAATCTCGGGTGGTGACAGCGTGGAAGAGCATGAAAAGCATGGCCACCGCAACGCCTACGGTAACCGCTGTACGGGGCTTGACAACTATTTTCTTTTCAAATACCAGCCAAACGCCGAGACACGCGAGCGCCGCCACGACGAGATAACTGCCATAGCCGAACGTGCCGTACATGAATGCACAAATAGCCGCGCCGAGAGACGCGAAAACAGTATTGTATGTAATCAATATCAACAGCATGAGAGCACAAAAAAGCAGAATCGTCATGCCGAGAGTTTCACGCGTGAAAATATATGAATGTTTATCGTTATCGTTTTTTTTCTTCACGAAGCACACTCCGAGTATTATTGTTATGCTGATTAATATTATAACATCTGCGCACCGAAAATACAACAAAATGGCGGCAGAATATTACAATTCGCCGCCCTCATTTTTATGCAAAATCCGCGCCGCCACTCGGCGGCGCGGATGTGTTTACCGTAAAATTAAAGTTTTGTTTTGCCTTCTTCGGCTTTGATAATGCTGCCTTCGTCGTTCCACGAATACATAGCCCTTATCTCCCTGCCCACTTCTTCGAGCTGATGGGAAGCTTCAAGATTGCGCTTTGCTATAAAGTGAGCTCTTCCGTTGTTGTTTTCGGCAATCCACTTGGAAGCAAAAGTGCCGTCCTGAATTTCTTCAAGCACTTTTTTCATTTCCTTTTTTGTCTCTTCGGTAATGAGGCGCTTGCCCGTCTCGTAATCGCCGAATTCGGCCGTATCTGAAATGGAATATCTCATCATCGAGAAGCCGCCTTTGTAGATGAGGTCGACAATGAGCTTCATCTCGTGAATGCACTCAAAGTATGCGTTTCTGGGGTCGTAGCCTGCCTCTACAAGCGTTTCGAAGCCTGCTTTCATGAGCGCGGTGACGCCGCCGCAGAGAACGGCCTGTTCGCCGAAGAGGTCGGTTTCGGTTTCGCACTTGAAAGTCGTTTCCAATACGCCTGCCCTCGCTCCTCCTATGCCTGCGGCATAACCGAGAGCGATATCGAGAGCTTTGCCCGTGTAATCCTGTTCGATGGCCACGAGGCAGGGCACGCCCTTGCCTTCCTGATATTCCGAACGAACAGTGTGACCGGGACCTTTGGGCGCTATCATGAACACGTCGATATTCTTGGGCGGAATTATCTGCTTGAAGTGGATATTGAAGCCGTGGGCAAACGCGAGCGCGGCGCCGTCCTTAAGATTGCTTTCAATGCTCTCCTTATAAACTTTTGCCTGTCTTTCGTCGTTGATTAAAATCATTACGATGTCGGCGCGCTTGGTTGCTTCCGCAACGGTATATACTTCAAAACCTGCAGCTTCGGCTTTCGGCCACGATTTGCCGCCTTCGTGAAGGCCTATTACGACCTTGACACCGCTGTCCCTTAAATTGAGCGCATGGGCATGTCCCTGACTGCCGTAGCCGATTATTGCGACGGTTTTATTTTTTAACGCGTTTATATCGCAATCAGACTGATAATAGATTTTTGCCATATCAAAATTTTCCTCCGAAAAATTTATTGTCTGTAATTATATTGTCTATAATTATATATTTATAATTTTTCGAAGTCAAGCATTATTAAAAAATATGTTCTAAAACATTAAAATTTTTGCATAAAAAATTGCATAAAAATAAATTTTAGTATATAATCGTATTCAATAAGTTGTTTAAGGATGTATAATTATGAATAATCACTCCGTTAAACTGACCGTTTTGCGCGGTCTAAATAAAGACAGGCTTTTTACCGCGTTCATGAGCGCGTACGACCGCGGCGCACCCGAAGATTTTTATTATGAACTGTACGACTGCGGCGCCGAAAATGATTTTCTTGAGCACCTCTGCAGGCTCATTCTGCTCGACGAAAACGCATTTTCGCGCACATGCGCAAAGGGCGATACTCCGTCGGCATACCTCCTCGACGCATACGCCGACGACCTTGACGCCATATTCAACGCCGCACGGACATTTGAAAACGACGAACACTTCAACCTCGGCAACGCCATCCCTCCTTTCGACGGAGAGCTGGACGGCGGCAGATCGGCGGCCAATCTCATTGATTATTATGCCGCGCACGGCTACGGTAATTTTATAATTTACAAGGCGTTTACTTATACGGACGGCAGACTTACGCCTATAGCAAACACTTCGCCCGTGACATTGGACGACCTTAAAAATTACGAAGCCGAAAAAAAGCTCATATCTGACAACATTATAAACTTCCTCGGCGGACTACCGTACGCAAACATGCTTCTATACGGCGACAGAGGAACGGGGAAATCGTCGACGATACACGCCATGCTCAACAAATACTTTGACGAAGGTCTGAGAATAATAGAGCTGAGCAAGGAAAATATTCTGTGCGTGCCCGAGATACGCAATCTTGTAGCTGAAAATCCGCTTAAATTTATAGTATTTATCGACGACCTTTCGCTGGGAGAATACGACGATAAGGTTTCGTCGCTCAAAGCCGGGTTAGAAGGTTCGGTGTGCGGCGGAACGGACAACGTAATGATAGTAGCCACATCCAACCGCAGGCACATAGTAAAAGAGAGCTTTTCGGACAGGGAAAATTCCGTGCATCCCAACGATTCCATGGCCGAGCAGCTATCCCTTTCGGACAGGTTCGGGCTGACCGTAATGTTCTCCTCCACGGACAAAGCCATGTATCTTTCCATCGTCGGCCAGCTCGCCGACGACATGGGAATACAATACGACAGACAAAAATTAACCGCCCTTGCCGAACGCTGGGCGTTGGTTAAGGGCGGCAGGTCGCCAAGGCGCGCAAAACAGTTTGCAGATCTTGTTTACGCCTGCGAACAGCGCGGCGTAGAAGTTGAATTTTAGTTGATCATATTTTTTACAATGCGATAAATGTCGCCGGCGCCGAGCACAAAAATTTTGTCGCCATCTTTTACTTTGCGCAAAAAATACTTTATATCCCGTTCGCCATCGGCGTAACGGGAATTTTTTAACGCCTGCGAAAGCGCGAGCGCGCTGCCGCCGGCATCGAAATATTCGCGCGCCGCAAAAGTTTTGTAGATTAGAAGATTATTTACGCCGGAAAGCACGCCGACGAAATCATTGAACAGGTTTTTTGTCCTGCTGTAGGTGTGGGGTTGAAAAATGACATAAATTTCGCCGGAAGTTACCTGCGCGGCGGTGCGCAAAGCGGCGGAAATTTCCTTTGGGTGGTGGGCGTAATCGGCAATGACATCGCATCCGCGATATGTTCCTATCTTCTCAAACCTGCGCTCTATGCCGTCAAACGCATTTATGCCCTGACTGATTGCTTCGGGACGGATGCCAGTAAGGCGCGCGGCCGCAGTCGCCGCCAGCGCGTTATAAATGTTGTGCCTGCCATAGACATTGAGCGACAGCGCGCATAGAAATCTCCCTCCCTCCGTCACATCAAATGAATATCTGCCGCCCGCACAGTTAATGTTCCGCGCACGATAGTCGGCGCGCTCATCAGTGCCGAAAGTGATATCGCCGCGCGAACACGCATCGCCATACAGGCAGACGCATTTTTTTGAATTGTCTGCAAATGTCCGGTATGCCCCTATGAGATTTTCGCGCGTTCCGTAACATTCGAGGTGATCGGCATCGCTGTTCAGAATAACCGAAATATCGGGGCGGAGCAAAAGAAAATTTTTATTGTATTCGCACGCTTCGGTGATAAAATAGTCGCCGCCCCTTACGACGCAGTTGCCGAATGCATTGTCGTTGCCGCCGATATGAGCCGTAAACGACCTCCCCGCGCTTGCAAAAACATGTGCTAGCATGCCCGTGCACGTAGTTTTTCCGTGGCAACCCGCCACTGCCACTACATTTTTAAATGTTTTGCTCATTTCGGCGAGGAACTGGCCGCGCGGCAGAATAATTTTATTAAGTTCGACGGCGCGTGCAATGTGCGGGTCGTTATGCCCGGCGGCATCCGTATATACCACCATGTCGCAATCTTCAGGCATATCGCCGCCGTCACCGAAAGAAACATTTATACCTCTTTCGGCCAACTCGTCTGTATATTCGCCGCGCGCGCGGTCGCTGCCGCATACATGCTTGCCCATCGCCGCGCAAATTTTCGCGAGCGCGCTCATGCTCGCCCCGCCTATTCCTACAAAGTAAATTTTGCGTACGCCGTCAAATGCATTTTCCATATTGAATTTTATGGCAAACGCTGTAATATTATGACCGATTTTGCAATATCCGTGCAAGTATACGACAAAAAGCGCACTGCCGCCCGTAAATCATTAACACAACTCCTTCAGCACAAAAAAATGCCGCCCGAACATGTTCGGGCGGCATAACTCAAGGCGGAGCCGTTAAGGCTCCGCCTAATATATTTTGTTAATTCAGACGAGCAAAATCATTCATCGCCGCGGCGGCCGAAATTTTTAAGCAGACGCGCAAACTTGGGAACGCTTTTATCGCTGGGACGCTCAATCGTGGCATCTTCCTGAACATGCGTGTACTGCGGCTGAACAGGCTGCTGCTGAGGAGACATCTGCTGCTGGGCGTAACCGTTATTCTGCTGAACATACCCGCCGTTCTGCTGGGGATAAACTGGCTGCTGAGGCTGCTGCTGGGGATAGACGGGAACCTGAGCATAGTTAACCTGCTGACCCTGCTGAGGATATACAGGCTGCTGGGGCTGCTGAGGCTGAATTACCGTCTGGTGCTGAACGGGTTGCTGCTGGGCATATTGCTGGCGCTGGCCGAAATAAGGGTCGTTGTTTATGGGCATGCGCGAAGCATAATTCTGATGGTTATAAAGCTGACCCGCCGTATAAGGCTTCTGCTGGTCATCATCCTTTTTGTTGTCAAAACCGGGGAAACCTGTCGCAATTACGGTAATTTCCACTTCGTCCTGAACGTTGGGGTCGATGCGCGCGCCGAAAATGATGTTGGCGGAAGCGTCTACAACGCCGCGCACGAGTTCGGCCGCATCGGCAACTTCGTCGAATGTAAGGTCGGGGCCGCCGACGACGTTGAGAATAACGCCGCGCGCTCCTTCTATAGTCGTTTCAAGAAGCGGGCAGTTGACCGCGACGCGAACGGCCTCGATAATCCTGTTGTCGCCCTTTGCCACGCCGACGCCGAGGTGGGCAATACCCTTGTCCTTGAGCACTGTTTTAACGTCCGCGAAGTCGAGGTTAATTAGCGCGGGATTGACGATAAGTTCGGCAATGCCCTTGATGCCCTGCTTCAAAATTTCGTCCGCAACGCGCAGCGCTTCGACCATGGGCGTGTTCTTCTGCACGACGGTCTTAATTTTGTCGTTGGGAATGATTACGAGGGTATCGACATACTTTTTAAGGTTTTCGAGTCCCTTTGCGGTATTTTCCATCCTCTTCTTGCCTTCGAAGGCAAAGGGTTCGGTGACGACCGCAACGGTGAGAATCTTCATGTCCCTCGCTATTTTTGCAATGACGGGCGCCGCACCTGTACCTGTACCGCCGCCCATTCCGGCCGTTATGAACAGAAGGTCGGTGCCTTTGATGAGTTCGGTTAAGATATCTTTGCTCTCTTCGGCGGCCGCCCTGCCGACGTCGGGATCGGCGCCTGCGCCGAGACCCTTGGTGAGCTGTGCGCCTATCTGCACTTTATTTTCGCAGGGGGAAAGCGCAAGAATCTGGCTGTCGGTATTGACGACTATGTATTCAGCGCTGTTTATTCCGGCTTCGAGCATACGGTTGACGGCGTTATTTCCCGCGCCGCCTACGCCGATTACTTTTATTTTGGCTCTGCCGGATATATTGTTCAATGCCTGATCGTTAAACATTTGTTGACCTCCGTGAATGTGCGCAAACAAAAATTTTACGCGTACATTTTAAGATTATAAATTCAGTCGTCGCCGAGAGCCGCATCGAGCAGGCTGAACAGCGAAGAAAACTTTGGTTTATCGTAATAGGGAACTTTGGGAGAAATTACTTCCACTCCGCACTCGAGACGGTTGGCAAAATGTTCCGCAGTGCCGCGGATTATCTTTACCCCCTCACCCGTAATGTAAAGAGGTTTGCCCGACATATCCTTTTCTCCGAAGGACTGTCTGCATTCTTCGATGATTTCACATATTCCGTCCATGCCCTCGCGGATGATATCGCGCAGGGCGGCGGTAGAAAAGCTGTAAACTTTATCGGAATATTTTATCTCCTGAATGGATGTCAGCCTCTCCTTTGCGTTGAGATTGACTCTGGAGAGAAACTGCGAAGCGACGTCAAAAGGGATGTTAAGCTCGTCCATCAACAGCACGGCTATATGCCCGACGCCGACGGAGAAAGGCTGACTGAACACAAGGCCGTTTCCGCATGCGACGCTGTAAGTAGAGGACATGTACCCAATGTCGAGGAGAGCGGTGTAAGAATCGCGTATCTGCGGTTCGAAAAGATAACAGGACTGGGCGAGAGCCGAAGGTATAAACCTGAGCTTTTCAATGCGTTCGAAAGGTCTGAACGCAATGCGCACGCATTCCGCAAAAGAATCTTTGCACAAAAACCAGCTTATTCTGGCGCGGAGACTGTCCGAAACGCAACCGACTGGGTCGATAACCCTCCTCTTATCCGACAACACATAATAAACGACGCTGCTGTCTATGACGGAAAAGCCGTCGCCGTCCTGCGGCTGCGACATGTTCGCCACGGCGTCCATGTGCTGGTATTTAATGCGTTGCTGGGAGGCAAACGTCACAGCATCGTCGGTGACGCGCAACTTTAAAAATTCACCGGGAATACCTATAAAAAAGCGGATAATTCTGTCACCGGCGGCGGCAAGAGTGCTTCTTACCACTTCCTGCACGGCGGCATTGAAAGAGTTTACGTCGATAAGTTCGCCGTCGGCAAACCCGTCGTAGGCGCAGCTGTATTTACTTTTGATGATAAAGGTATTGTTTACTCCCCTTTCACCCACTGCCGCGCATATTTCGGATGAGCGAATATCCAACACCGCTACGCTTTTGTTACGCACTTTTATAACTGTTCCTCCGCGCGCTGTTCCGCGCGTGAATTCATGAATATATTATATAATAGTGTTTAATAAATGTCAATAAATTGACGCAAAAAAACGGCCCGATCGCGCAAATTGGGCCGTTTAATATTTTTAATTGCTCCGCAGATATGCTTTAACCAATCAGATGAGGGCGTTATAAGCAGCGTATACGCCCGACTGACTGTCGCCTGAGCTTACCGCATGGATGCTTCCGCGAAGTCTCTGACTTTCGGAAAGCCCTTCGTAAACGTCGTGCACCGCAGAAATTTTCTGCTCGGCAAGCTCCTCATAATCGACGAGAACGATATCGAGACCGCTGTAAAGGCGGAGCGTCATAGTGCTCGTCTGAGTAATATTGTCGTATGATGCTTCTACTCTTTCTACAATATTGCGCACGGTGCCGAAATAATTTTTAAAATAGCCGCAAACGCTCACCGCCGCGGGAAAAACCTGGTCGTCGACGGTCAACAAAACGTTGGGGCTGGAATCTGCGGGATTTATGTTTTCGCCGCGGACGCCCATGTAATTGCCGAAGCTGTCGTAAACATCGTATCCGCCAGAAGAATTTGCGCGGGCATATTGTTCGAGCCGCTCTTTGAGAACTATGTTGAGCGTGCAGGGATAAACCTTTTGATAACTTTCCACCGCCACGATTTCTCCGCCGACGCAGGAAGCTATATCATCGTCGCCGAGGAGCATAAGATTTTCACCCTTGAGCGCGTCAAGATTGCTTTTTGCCGCTTGATATTCGCCGTCGCCGCGCGAGGAATAATAAATGTATTCCACATTGACGTTTCTGACGGACATTATAACACCCACGCCGACGATTACCGCGACGCAGAACAGCAAAGTTAACACAACCGATACAATTTTTCTTATGTAACCGTTCATAATTTTCAGATGCCGACGCGCTTTATTTTTGCGCCGAGAGATGAAAGTTTGTATTCGAAGCCGGCATAACCCCTGTCGATATGCGAAATATCCAGGACTTCACTGTTGCCTTCGGCCGCAAGCGCCGCGATAACGAGCGCCGCGCCGCCCCTTAGATCATGAGCAACGACAGTTGCTCCCCTCAGCTTTTCGACGCCGCGCACAAAAGCGCTTCTGTCTACCACCGTTATGTCCGCGCCCATCCTCCGCAATTCGGGAACATATTTGAAGCGCGTCTCGAAGAGATTTTCGGTAATTATAGAATTGCCGCAACATACGGTGCACAGCGCAGTCATCTGGGCCTGGAGGTCGGTGGGAAAACCCGGATATGGCTGGGTTTCCACACTTTTTACCGAAACCGGCCGCCTGTCGCTTCTTATATATATTTTATCATTTTTTATGCGAAGTTTGCAACCGTTTTCCCTAAGTTTATGTAAAAGCGAACTGAGATTTTCGGCATTGACTCCTAAAAGTTCGACTTCTCCGCCGCACATGGCGGCCGCTATCAGAAAAGTGCCCGCCTCTATGCGGTCGGATATCGGCTGATAAACCGAGCCGCCGAGCTTTTCCACCCCTTCCACCACGACAGAACCTGTACCCGCGCCGACGACTTTGGCACCGAGCGAATTAAGAAAATTCTGAAGATCTTCAATTTCAGGCTCGCGGGCGGCATTTTTGATTATGGTTGTGCCCTTTGCCGTCACGGCGGCAAGCATTATATTTTCCGTCGCGCCGACGCTGGGACAGTCGAGCATTATTTCATTGCCCGTGAGCTTGTCGCACTGACATTCTATGTAGCCGTTTTTTTCCGAAATATTAACGCCCAGTCGTTTGAGGCCCGTAAGATGCAGGTCGACGGGACGGATACCTATGTCGCACCCTCCCGGGTAAGCGATTTTCGCCCTGCGGAAGCGGGAAATTACAGAACCGAGCAGAAAGACGGAAGAACGCAGTTCGTGTGCGAGCGCGCGCGGAATTTCGCAGTTGTTCGCCGAAGAACTGTCTATAACCAAATCGTTCCCGCTGTAGGTTGTTTTGCAACCGAGACACGCGAGTATCTTTACCATGTTGCGCACGTCGGTTATGTCGGGAACGTTGAGCACTGTGACGGGCTCATCCGTAAGAACCGCCGCGGCCAAGATGGGGAGCACGGAGTTTTTCGCCGTCTGGACGCGCACGCTGCCTTCGAGGCGGCCTCCACCGTTTATTATGTACTTATCCATATTGACTCCGTTTATGTAAAATGCCGAGCAGCCCGAACGCAAAATCTTTCAGGCTGCTTCACTCTATTATATGGATTTCCCCTTTATCTTGTTAATTGTTGGCCGACACGTTGTACAAAACGCCCATCGACGCCATGGTTATGATGAGCGAAGTGTTGCCGCTGCTGACCAACGGCAGAGGCAACCCCGTCGGCGGAATGGAGCCGCTGACGACGAAAGCGTTGACTATAACCTGAATGCCGTAGACGAGGGTAATCCCCGCGGCGAGCAAAAAGCCGAACGGGTCCCTGCACCTCCGCGCAATGGCAATGCCGCGCCAGATTATAAAAAGGCATACAGCAAAAAAAACGACCAGTCCGACAAAACCGAGCTCCTCACCCATTACCGACAATATGAAGTCGCTTTCGGCAAAAGGCAGAAAGCGGTATTTCTGCGTTGAATTGAAGAGCCCCACGCCGAACCACCCGCCGTTGCCGAGGGCGTACAGCGACTGTATGAGCTGATAGCCTTCGTCGCGCGGGGACGCCCACGGGTCGATAAAGGCGCTGAGGCGTTGCAGTCTGTAAGGTTCGAGCGCGATGAGCACGGGCACGGCGATTATGCACGGCACGAGCATGAAGGCAAAAGTTTTTATATTTGTGCCGCTCGAAAACACCATCGCAAGCATCAGAAGACCGACGCACATTGTTATGGACATATTCGGCTCGATAATAATCAGCACGCACATGGCGATACCGAGAATGAGGACGGGCGCAACCCCCTTTATCGTGCGCGAAGCGCCGTAATGCTTTGAAAAATGTGCTGCGGCGAAGAGCACAAACGCATACTTTGCAATTTCCGACGGCTGAATGGTAAACGAACCGAAGCCTATCCAGCGCGTTGCTCCGTAGTTTGTAACGCCCACGCCCGGCACGAAAACGAGTACGAGCAACACGAGCGATAAAGCGGCGAGAGGAATTTTAAGCGGTATAAGTTTTTTATAGGGAATAAACGCCATGGCCGCCATTGCTACGAGACCGATAACGGCGCCGATTATCTGTTTATTGACAAAATAGAACTCGTCGCCGTACTGAACGCGCCCCACATACGAGCTTGCCGAATAAATCATGACGCACCCGAACACAGCCATTCCCGCCACGCAGACGAGCAAAGGAACGTCGCCCGCCTTTTTCGGCTTTTCGAACAATTTATTTTTCATCGGCGAAGCCTTGCACGAGTTTAACAAAAACGTCGCCGCGCTCTTCGTAATTGGCAAATTCGTCAAAACTCGAACTTGCCGGGCTCAAAAGAACGCATTGTCCGCTCACGGCGCAACTTTTTGCCAGTATGACGGCGTCGGAAAACTTCCGGCAGAGGGAAAAGGACATAAACCCGCACTCGAGCGCGGCGCCCAGCATTTTGTAACGGTTTTCGCCGTAAATGACGGCGTGAATAACCCTGCTCTTTTTTAATCCCGCGAACAAAGGAGCGTAGTCGTACCCCTTATCCTTGCCGCCGAGCAGAATTATAGTGGGCGCCGTCATGCTCTCCACCGCTTTTAAGGCGGCGTCGACGTTGGTACCCTTGCTGTCGTTTATGTAAACTACCCCGTTTACTTCGCCGGCATTTTCAATTCTGTGCCTGACCCCCCTGAACGAACAGAGCGACTGCGACACCTGCGCATCGTCCAGCCCGAACACCTCCGCAACGGCGACGGCCGCAAGAGCGTTGTATACGTTATGTTCTCCGCCCACCGCCATGTCGCGGCAGGCAAACAACCTTTTGCCCATATAGCATATGCAGCCCTCTTCTACATACGCACCCTCTACCCTGCGCTTTGCCGAAAACCACACCACTTTTGCCCGCGTGAGAGACGCAAAAGCGCGCACGCGCTCGTCGTCGTAATTTAAAACGGCATACTCGCTTTCGCGCAGACCCCGCACGAGCTTACTCTTTAAAAAGACATAATTTTCCATGTTGTAATGGCGGTTAAGATGATCTTCGGTTATATTTGTTACGACAGCGACGTGCGGGCGCAGACCCGAGAGCGTTTCGAGCTGGAATGAAGAAATTTCAATGACGGCGAAATCGTCGAAGCCGAGAGTTTCGACTTCGTCCAGAGTGGGCAGTCCGATGTTCCCGCAGGCGACACTGTTCTTGCCGCAGTCGGAGAGCATTTTATCTATCATTGAGACGGTAGTCGTCTTGCCGTTGGTGCCCGTAACGGCCACGGCGGTGGCGCGGAGATACTGCGAGGCGAGCTCTTCTTCGCCTATTATGAGCTTACCCGCGCGCCTGAAGGCGACGGGCAGGGAGTTATCTATGGGAATTCCCGGACTTAAAACCAGAACGTCGCAAAGCCTGACGGCATCTGCAAACGTTTCGGCGGTAACTTCGGTTGCGCCGAGCGCGACGAGGTCGTCGGCGGCGCGCCTTACGTTGTCGCCGATTACGTCGTCATAGATATAGACGTCCGCCCCGCGGGCAAGCAAAAAGCGGGCGCTCGCCTGACCGGATTTGGAGATGCCCGCCACTAAAAATTTCTGACCTTTAAAATACATTTTACCTCACACAAATATCAGACAGATTATTCCGACGAGCGAGGTTATTACAAAATATACATATGAAATTTTGCTTTCGGCATAGCCCTTCATCTGAAAATGATGATGAATGGGCGCCATTAAAAATACCCTGCGCTTCGTCCTTTTATAATATATTACCTGAATGATGACGGATATGCCTGAGAGTACGAACATTATTCCGAGAACGGGAATATATAGAACATTGCCGGAAAATACCGAAAGGCAGGATATGAGTCCTCCGAGCGCGAGGGAACCCGTATCCCCCATAAAAACGCTCGCCTTGCTGCAGTTAAAAATCAGGAAAGCCGCCAGCGCGCCGACGGCGGAGAAGGCAACAAGTTCTCCCCCTCCGCCCGTAACCGAAAGCATGGCGCCGAAAAACGCGAGATACGCCATGGACGTACCTCCCGCAAGGCCGTCCAGCCCGTCGGTGAGATTGACGCAGTTGACGGTTGCAATGAATACGAAAATTACGAGAGGTATTACTCCCCAGCCTATATCAAAGCTCAATCCGCCGCCGAACGGAATGTTTACCGCCGTAATGCCGTTAACGTAACAGTAAACGGCGGCGATAACGGCAATGGCGAGCTGAAAAATTATCTTCTGATAGGGTCTGAGCCCCTGATTATCCCTGCGGTGTATTTTTAAAAAATCATCCAGAAAACCGACGACGGCAAAGCCCGCGGTTATTGCGAGCGTTAAATTTATTCTGTTGTTTGGAAATGTACAAAATATAAAACTTGCGATTATTATCGCCGCGGTAAAGGCCAGCCCGCCCATCGTTGGCGTGCCGCTTTTGGAGGCGTGTTCTTTTACATACGATAAAATGTACTGCCCCGCTTTGAGCCTCTTTAAAAGAGGAAGCAACGCGGCCGTCAGAAGGAGCGATAGCCCGAACGAGGCGAGTATGCAGCAGAGATAATTCACTTTAAATTGTCCAGAATCTTTTTGATTATCATATTGTCGTTATAGCTGTGTTTTATACCCATTATCTCCTGATAAGTTTCGCCGCCCTTGCCCGCAACGAGCAGAATGTCGCCGCTTTTCAGAAGATTGACGGCATATTCCGTTGCCATCTCCCTGTCGCTTATCGTTACGTAAGGCGTGCCGATTTTCTGTATGCCGGGTTCTATGCAACTGATTATATCGTATGCGTCTTCATAGCGCGGATTATCCGAAGTGACTATGAGAAAATCGGCATTTTTTGCCGCCGCTTCACCCATGAGCGGGCGCTTGGACGCATCGCGGTTGCCTCCGCAGCCGAACAGACAATAAAGTTTTCCGTCGCATAGTTTTTTGAGCGAGGACAGCGATTTTTCCAGTCCGTCGGGAGTATGCGCAAAATCGACGAAAATGCTCGCGCCGTTGTAAGTCGCCACCCTCTCGAGCCTGCCGGTCACCCCCTTCAAATCGGCCAGCCCCTTGGCTATGACGCCGATAGTGACGCCGAGCGCGTGCGCGCACGTCGCAGCGGCGAGCGCATTGTAGACATTATGTATGCCCGGCATATTGAGGCGAATATCGTACAGCTCGTCGCTGATATTTATGACAAAATCCGAACCGTCGATATTCTCCGACAGGTCTATGGCAAAAGTATCCGCAGGATTTTCAAGCCCGTAACTTTTTACGGCGGAACAACTTCCGGCGAGCTTGGCGCCGAAGGCGTCGTCCGAATTGAGCACGGCGAGGGAGCACCTGCCCTTTTCGAACAGCTTTGCCTTTGCGGCGGCGTACTCATCCATGTCGACGAAAAAGTCAAGATGGTCCTGCGTGAGGTTGGTGAAGATCCCCGCCGCAAATTGTATGCCGTCAACTTTTCCGAACCACAGCGCGTGCGCGGAAACCTCCATAAACACGTATTTTACGCCGCTGTTTGCCATATCGGCTAAAATGCAGTGCAAAAACACGGGGTCGGGAGTGGTAAGTTCGGGAGAAATAAATTTATCGCCGTAGCTTATGCCGAGCGTGCCTATCACTCCAGTGCTGTCGCCGTTTGCATCGAATATTGATTTGAGCATATAAGTTGTCGTCGTCTTGCCGTTGGTGCCCGTCACCCCCACTATGCTGAGTTTTTTATCGGCATATCCGTAAAAGGCGCGGGCGAGCGGGGCGATTGCCGCCCTGCCGTCTTCAACAATGACCTGCGGAACATCCACGTCGAGCGGCCGCTGACAGATTATTGCGCATGCTCCCTTCCCGCAAGCTTCTTCGGCATAGGCGTGCGAGTCTGCGCGCTCGCCTTCATAGCACACAAACAGCTCTCCGTTGTGCAGTTTGCGGCTGTCAGTACATATTCCGGTAACATCTACGCGGACATCGCCTATAATTTTTTTATATTTCACACCATCCAGTATCTGACAGAGTTTCATATCTTTCTCACTCAAAAGGTTTTATATTTTTTATTGCAATAATATCTTCAAAAATGTTTTTAGCCACCGGCGCGGCGACCGTACTGCCGTAGTATGCGCCCTGAGGCTCGTCGACTATGACGAGAGCGAGGTACTGCGGGTCGTCCGCAGGGAAGAAACCGACGAAAGACGACACATATTTGCCCGAGGCAACAGCGCCGTTTTCATATTTCTGCGCCGTGCCCGTCTTGCCGGCAACGCGGTAACCTTCTATATAAGCGTGCTTGCCGCTGCCCTCCTTCACCACGCCTTCGAGCATCCGGCAGAGCATGGCGGAAGCATCTTCGCTGATAGTTTTATTTTTTAAAATCGGTACGTTTTCTTCCGTGACGGAACCGTCGGAAGATACGACGCTCTTCAAAAGGCGGGGCACATAGTAGTTGCCGCCGTTTACCGCCGATGCTACGGCGCATGCGAGCTGAAGCCCGGTCACCGCAACGGTCTGGCCGAAACCTATGCGCGCGAGGTCGCAGTCGCGGACAAGCGACTGCGGAACGAGCATGCCTAAAGCTTCGCCGGCAAAATCTATGCCCGTGACGTTGCCCAGCCCGAACGCCGTCAGATAATCGTAAAAGGTTTGTTTGCCAAGCGCGAGGGCGATATCCGTAAAACACGGGTTGCAGCTGTTGTTGAGCGCCTGCGCCAGCGTCTGGTTTGAATGTTTGCCGTTCGCGTGGTCAGACCAGCATTTTATCGTAGTTCCGTCCACCGAACGGGTACGGCTGCCGTTGAAGACGTGCGAAGGCGAAAACGCCGCAGCGTTTCCGTTAAGGTATTCCTGCAGATCGGCCGCCGCCGTCAGCACTTTGAACGTTGAACCGGGCTCGTAAATGTCGCAGACTATTGAATTGCGCGAAAGCGCGTTTAAAGTCTGCATGTCGTCCCTCGGGACGTCATTTAAATCATACGACGGATAATTTACCATGGCGAGCACGTCAAAATTCGAAGGGTCGAGCACTATACACGACACACTTTTAGCGCCGGAAGACTGATAAACTTCGCGCATTGACTGTTCGGCCGCAAGCTGAATTTCAATATCTATCGTCAGTCTGATGCTGTCACCGTCCGTCGCGCTCCGGTACACTATGTTGGTATTTTCCGTCTCGTTCCCGACTATATCGGTGGTATACATTATCTGGCCGTTTGTTCCGCCGAGGACGGAATCGTAAATTTTTTCGAGTCCCGAAAGGCCGAGCCCGTCGCTCGACGTGAATCCGAGCACCTGACACAGCGCTTCACCGTAGGAATAAACGCGCGTGTTATCCTTCGAATAATAAATACCGGGAATATCGCAGGCTATGAGCTTTTCTATGAGAGCGCCGTCGGCCTGCCGTGCAACGGTTATTTCGGAAACGTTGCCTTTGGTAAGTTTTTCATAAAGACTGCCTTCATCCACACCGAAAATTCCGGAAAGGACGCCTGCGGCGTAGCTCTTATCCGCGACGGAGTTGGGCCGCGCAAAGACGCTGTATGTGGTCAGATTGCCGGCGAGCAACTGGCCGTTGCGGTCGTATATGCAGCCGCGCGACGCCACGACGGGGATTTCCCTGTTCCACTGGTCGGTCGCGCGGAGTACAAGCTCGTCGCCCCAAATGACCTGAATATAGAAAAACCGAGCGATAATTATGCAAAAAATAAAGGTTATTGCCAGTATGACTGACAATAACCTCTTTTGTAAAACTGTTAGGGAAAATAGTTTGTTTTTAATTTTTAAATCTCCTTAAAGAAGGGTCAGGCCGTGCGTCTGGGCATAGAGCGCAATGTTTTCCATGCTCGTGGCCGCCTGAATCTGCGAATTGACTTCCGAGAGCATTTCGCGGGCAGCCGTCACGCCGTCCTGTATAACGCTGAGCTCGCTGTTGAGACCTGCGATTACCGCCGAGTTGACTATCACGAGAATGAAAAGCGCAACAACCACGCTTATGAAGGTGGCGATTATCACCTTTTCGCGCTTGCCCAAAATATGGCTTTCGCTCTCTTCGGCGGCCTTTGTCTTTGTAATCAGTCTGTCGCTTTCTGCGAGCGTCTTATACTGTATGGTAGTGCTCGTAGGGCGAAGGTCTTCGTCTTCGATGTCGTCTGCAGCGACCGAAGGAGCTTCGGTCGCAACAATGCGGCGCTGATTGATTGCGCTGTCGGCGCGGAAGATATCGGCATCGGCGCGGGCGTTTGTGACAAAATACGACTGCGCGTTCTGTTCGGGACGAACGATATTCTGCGCAGTCTGCGCGGGGCGGCTCTGCTGAACGGGCTGCTGCGCTGGGCGCAGTATGCTCGTACGGTTGACTTCAGCAGTCTGCTCCGACTTTTCGGGCGCAACTACCCCCCCCCTGACCTCGTTGATATTGAGTTCGGGATCTATAAGCCTCTTGTATTTTTCCTTGATCTGCGAATTATGCAATTCATCCGCAGACATTTCGGATTGCTTTTGTAAAATTTGCCTATCAAGTACGGGGGTTGCGACTGCCATATTTTTCACTCCTTATCGCATAAATCAAATCTTTTGCGCTATACGCAACTTCGCGCTCTTTGAACGCGTGTTTATCGCCATCTCTTTTACTGTGGCCGTAACGGGTTTTTTTGTTATAATTTCAATTTCCTTTTTTTTGCCGCATACGCAGACCGGAAGAGTCTTGGGACAGACGCAATCCGTCTCGAGCATGTTGAATGCCTGTTTGACTATTCTGTCTTCCAGCGAGTGGAATGTCAGGATGGCAATTCTGCCGCCGCTTTTAAGCCTTCGGGTAAGGCCCACCACGCAGTCGTACAGTCCGTCGAGTTCGCCGTTTACCGCAATTCTTATAGCCTGAAAGCTCTTGCGGGCGGCAGGTCCGTTCTGCTGAAATTTTTTCGGTATGCTGCTTTCGATTATTTCCACGAAGTCGCCGCAAGTTTTTATCGGGTTTTTCTGCCGTCTTTCGACGACCTTTGCGGCTATCTGCGAAGAAAATTTTTCCTCCCCGTATACCCGGAGAATTTTTGCTATCTCCTCCTGCGGGTAGGTATTGAGGATGATTTCAGCGGTCATCGGGTTCGACCTGTCCATCCTCATGTCCAGCGGGGCTTCCTTTTTCATGTAGGCGAACCCCCTCTCTTCCGTATCGAGCTGGTGGCTTGACACCCCGAAATCGAGGAGTATGCCGTCGAGTTTGTCGACGTCTGCAAGCTCAAACACCTGCTCGTAATTTTTATAGTTGGATTTGTAAATCTTAAAGCGGCCCTTGAAAGGAGAAAGTTTTTCGGTGGCGGCCGCTATCGCTTCATCGTCGAGGTCTGTGGCTATCAGTCTGCCCGAAGGCGACGATCTTTTCAATATCTCGTACGAATGATTTCCCCCGCCTATAGTTCCGTCAAAGTATATTCCGCCGTCGTGAACTTTGAGGCCCTCCATGCACTCTTCGAGCATTACGGGGATGTGGGAAAAACCTTGCGTCATATTCCGAGCTGCGAATACATTTCGTCGAAGTCGTCTTCCATAGACGCCGTGTATTCGTCATAAAGTCTCTTGTTCCAGATTTCGATGCGGTTGACGGCGCCGATTATAACGAGGTCTTTATCATCCTTGCCCAGCTGCGCATGCTTTCTGAATTCAGGGCTGAGGATTACTCTTCCCTGATTGTCTTCTTCAGGCTGTACGCATTTTCTGGCGAACATCCTCAATCTCTTCTGGGCCTCGAGGTCGGAAATCTTTGCTTCTCCGAGTTCTTCGAGGTACTTCCTCATTTGTTCGTCGGTAAAAACGGAAACACAGTGGTTGGTACCGTAGGCAAACCAATATCCTTCGCCCAGCTCTTTTCTGAGCTTGGCGGGAATACGTATTCGGTTTTTTGCATCCAGCTGGTGGAAATACTCACCCGTAAATATTGCCATGTTAAAGTACCCTGAAAACTAAGTGATTTTATAATAGCATACACTTTGACCACTGTCAACCACCAAATGCAAATTTTTTGAAAAAATTTTAAATTTTCATTTTAACATTAAAAATTAACATTTTTATTTTTGTTTTTATAATCAATTATTAAGCTATAAATTTTGCTATTTTTCTCAAAATCTCCGTTTTTAAACTCAATTTTTTGTTTTTTTAATCTGTTTTTTGCTTTAATCCCTAAAAGTGTTCTCAGGTGGTCAGCCGTCCCTGAAATTCCATCAAAAGCGGGACACGAATAGATTTTAGAGATGGCTTTTTCAGCAAACACATAATGAGTGCAGCCAAGCACCACGCTTGCAGGATTGCATGCGGGCAAAAATTGTGAAACGTCAAAGTCGGGATACTCCGCGATATGTTCCTCTATGTAAGCGGCAAGCCCAGGGCAGGCGACAGCCTCCACCGCCCCGTCGCCATACTGCCTGCACAGCTCTGTAAATGAGCGGCTCGCGACGGTAGCCGGCGTGGCAAGGACAAGGCATTTCCCTCCGATGGATACGGCCGGTTTTATTGCGGGCTGAATGCCGATAACGGGAAAATCATATTTTTCGCGCAGGTCGTTTATGCACAGCGCCGTAGCCGTATTGCATGCAACCACGGCCGCGAGCGGATTGCGCCGCGCTATGCGCGCGAATGCATCAAAAACCAATTCCTTCACCTTCTCGGGCGGAAGACTGCCGTAAGGCATGTTATAGTTATCTGCAAAATATATAAAATCAGTCCCGGGACAGCGTTCGGCACAAGCGGCAAGCAGATTCAACCCGCCCGTTCCGCTGTCGAAAACACACACAGGGCGAGCAGCAAAGCGGTTATCGTCACACATATTATTATTAATATTAGCGACCCAAAAAATATATTAAAAAAATTGCAAAAGCGCACAAAAACAGTTTACAAGAGTATAATTTTATGATAAAATTACTCACGATTTAAGTTGATTATAATTTTTTCCAAAAGGAGAGACTGAAAGTGCCTAATATTAAATCCGCAAAGAAGCGTACCTTGGTAATCGAAAAGAAAACCGCCCAGAACAAAATGATAAAGTCTGAGGTCAAGACCGAAATCAAAAAGTTCCTCGCAGCGGTCAATTCCGGTGACAAGGCCGCCGCAACCGAAATGTTCCCCGGCGTTTGCTCGCTCATCGACAGCGCGGCAAGCAAGGGCATTTACAAGAAGAACACGGCTGCCAATAAAAAGTCGGGTCTTGCAAAAAAGCTCAACGCAATGGCTTAAATATTAAAATCCGATAGCTAAAGGGCGGACAAGTTGATTGTCCGCCTTATTTTCGTTCAATAAAATAGTAACAATCCCCCACTAAAGTGGGGGCATTATTTTTCGCCCTAAAGGGCGTGCTTACCAGCTGGTGCTCAAGCACCATACAAAACTGCCTACCGCATACAAGCAAGCCTTTTTATTTCTTTGTTTATTTATCTTTCTTTTTCAAATTTGATTTCAGCCATTTCTCAAACGGATCATAATATTCCACCATATTTATTTGGGCTGAAATCAAATCCTCCTTTTCTTGATTCTGAATATATTTCTGCACGGCCTGCTTGTTGCCGCCTACCGTGCTTACATAATATCCTCTGCTCCAGAAATGCCTGTTTCCATACTTATACTTCATATGAGCATACCGCTCGAATATCATCATGGTACTCTTGCCTTTCAGATACCCCATGAAATCGGATATTTTTACATTCGGCGGTATGCTCAACAACATATGTATATGGTCAGGCATTGCGTGCGCTTCTATTATTTCCACATCTTTTTGCGACACAATTCCCGAAGTATTTTTCCTATTTCCGAACGCAATGCCCCATAGATTATCTTTCTGTGGTACTTTGGCACGATGACTATATGATATTGACATTTCCACCTTGTATGTGCTAAACTGAATATATCGTTATCTTGATTCTTCATGTAACGGTCTCCTTTTGCTTTCCTGTATGCGGTTGTCAGCCTGCATTCAGTTTAGCACAAAGGAGTTTTTTCGTATATCGTACGGTTACATGAAGCTAAAGCTTTTTCCCGTCCACTGGCATAGCCAGTGGATTTTTCAAAATATCATTCCGCTTCACTGCATGATATTTTGACGGGCATTAAAAAAGACTGCCGCACGCCGCGGCGGTCTTTTTTTATTCTTTATCCGCTGTATTGCTGTCTGCATATTGAACAGCACCTGTCTGCGCGCATAAAAAATGGTATTAATTTACATAATATGTATTTTGTGTGAAAAAATATATCATATTTGCCTTATTTAAAAATATTATCCAAACAATTTGACACATTACGCACGCACAGTTATAATCATAGTCAGTTTGTTTTTACTAAACTTTTTGTTTATAAATGCTAACCGTTTAGAGAAAGTAAACCCGGCGTTTACTATAAAAATATACAGGGGTATATTTATATATGGATATAGGCGCAAAAATCAAGAGGTTGCGGCTGCAGTTAAATCTTTCGCAGGCAGAGCTCGCCGACAGGTGCGAACTGACGAAGGGATATATTTCGCAGCTTGAAAACGACGTGACCTCCCCTTCCATCGCTACGCTGAAGGACATCCTTTCCGCGCTCGGCACCGACCTTGCGGAATTCTTCAAAAAAGAGGACGACGCGAGAGTGGTTTTCTCGACCGACGATTTTATTGAAAAGCGCGAAGACGGAATGCTTTTGAAGTGGATAATACCAAACGCTCAGAAAAACGAAATGGAGCCCGTGCTTGTAGAGCTTATGGCAGGGGCCTCCACTGCGCTCGACTTCCCTCACGACGGAGAGGAATTCGGATATGTGCTCGAGGGGCGAGTGCGCGTGGAGCTGGGCAAAAACAATTATATCTGTAAAAAAGGCGAAACCTTTTATTATACCGCAGACCGGTCGCACAGGATAACCAACTGCGGAAAAACCAATGCAAAATTTTTGTGGATATCCACACCGCCAAACTTTTAAGGAGAGAAAAAAGCCATGACAAATCAGAACATTATCGAGCTCATCGACGTAAAAAAGGTGTTCGACGACGAAGCGATAGCCGTCGACAACTTCAATCTGCAGGTCAAAAAGGGCGAATTCGTTACATTCCTCGGTCCGTCGGGCTGCGGAAAGACGACCACGCTGAGAATGATTGCGGGATTTGACCTTCCCACATCGGGGAAAATATTGCTCAACGGCGAAGACATTTCTAATCTTCCCCCCAACAAGAGGCCGGTAAACACCGTATTCCAGAAATACGCGCTTTTTCCCCACCTCAACGTATATGAGAACATAGCCTTCGGTCTCCGCCTTAAAAGGGTGGTGAACACCTATAAAAACGACGCGGACGATACTTACAGCAAAAAGGAACGCCTGACCAAAAAGGAAATCGACCGCAAGGTTAAAAAAGCCCTTGAAATAGTCGACCTCGAAGGCTTTGAAAAAAGAAGCGTGAGCACTCTCTCCGGCGGTCAGCAGCAGCGCGTGGCCATTGCGAGAGCCATTGTGAACGAGCCCGAAATACTCCTTCTTGACGAACCCCTCGGAGCACTAGACCTTAAAATGCGCAAGGAGATGCAGATCGAACTTAAAAACATGCACCGCCGCCTCGGCATTACGTTCATATACGTAACGCACGACCAGGAAGAAGCGCTGACGATGTCCGATAAAGTTGTCGTTATAAACGACGGCGAAATCCAGCAGATAGGCACCCCGACGGAAATTTACAACGAGCCCATAAACACCTTCGTTGCCGACTTTATAGGCGAAAGCAACATATTCAACGGCGCCGTTGTGGGCAAATACAAGGTAAGGTTCTGCGGAAAAACCTTTGAGTGCGTGGACGATTTTGAAATCAACCAGCTCGTCGACGTAGTCGTAAGGCCCGAGGATATAATAATCTGCGACCCAGCCGAAGGCCAGCTTAAAGGTAAAGTAATTTCGACCGTGTTCAAGGGCGTGCACTACGAAATTACCGTCGCCGTGGGCAGATTCGAGATAGTCATTCAGTCCACAGCATACGCCGAACCCGGCAAGACGATAGGCATGAAGATAGAGCCCGACGGCATCCACCTTATGAAGCCTGTTTATACCATCAACCGTTTCGACGGTACAATCACCAAGAACAATACGGTTGAATTCGGCGACGGCGAATTCGAGTGCGACGTGACCACCCTCTACCCCGGTTCCTCCCTCGACGAGGACGGATATCTTATCACAGCCGCGGGCGAAAAACTCGACCTTACGGGCGTAAAGGTAAACGTAGAAGTCGACACGCACGACATCACCATGAGCGACGACGAAGACGAAGGCGGCGCAAAGGGCACGATTATTTCGATGATTTACAAGGGCGACCACTACCGTTATATCGTCAGGACGGAAGAAAACGAGGAAGATTACGTTCTGTCCTGCCCCGATATGTGGAACACCGACGACTTTGTAAGCCTTGTAATCCCCAAGGACAAGATAAAACTTACCCTCAAGCAGACTGCGGAGAACGAAAATGAAGCTGCGCTTTAACAGAAAACAATTATGCATACCGTATGCGGCCTTCCTCATTCTCTTTGTAATCGTGCCGCTGCTGGTAATCATCTACTACGCATTCACAAACGGCGAAGGTCAATTCACATTTGACAACTTCGTATCATTCTTTTCAAGCACGAACACGATAGGCACTCTCATTTACAGCTTTGCGCTGGCTATAACGACGACGCTCGTCTGTCTCGTAATAGCCTATCCCACCGCTTATATTCTGGCGCGCTCCGGCTTCAAGAAAAAATACGTGCTTTTGCTGCTGTTCATAATGCCCATGTGGATAAACTTCACGCTGCGCATTACGGCCCTGAAGGAAATTCTTACAGCAATCGAAGGCAATATAGCCGCCTACCCTTTCTTAAACTCGGTAATCGGCATGACATATGACTTTCTGCCCTTCATGATACTTCCGCTCTACACATCGCTTTTAAAGCTTGACAAGAGCCTGATGGAAGCAGCGCAGGATTTGGGCGCAAGCAAAGCGAGGGTATTTTTAAGAGTTACCTTACCCCTTTCCGTGCCCGGAATAATTTCAGGAATAACGATGGTTTTGCTCCCCTCGATGACAAACTACGTAGTTTTAGACATGCTGTACAACTCTACCTACATCATGGGCAGCCTCATCGGAAGCTACTTCAACGCATACGACTGGAACAACGGTTCGATGATTTCGCTCATACTGCTTGTAATCATATTCATCGTCACCCTCGTCACCAACCGATTCAGCGATAAGGACGACAAAAGCGGCAGGGAGGTTATATTATGAAGAAAATTACCCCTATTATATGGCTTTGCATAGTACTATGCTTCATATACATTCCCATTTTGATGCTTGCGGTATATTCATTTACCGACGCAACCATCGTCGGTGCAGACATAACCGCCTTCTCCTTCGACAACTACATCAACCTGTTTGCCAATGAAGAACTGCGCGGAATGATTGTAGGGACGGTAGTGCTCGCGCTCGTATCAGCAACGATTGCAACCATTCTAGGGACGCTCGGCGCCATTGGCGGATTTTATTCCAAAAAAGCAGGCAAGAGGCTCCTTCAGTCGGCAAACCAGATTCCCGTAGTAAACGCCGACATAGTGACCGGCTTTTCGCTATGCGTGCTCCTTATAGTGCTTTTGGGCGTCAACAAGGACACATTTGTGCCCCTCGGCATTGGACACGTAGTGCTCTGCGCGCCATTCGTATACCTCTCCGTTCTCCCCAAGCTAAAGCAAATGGACAATAATTTGTACGAAGCGGCTCTGGACCTCGGCGCGACGCCCGCTCAGGCATTGTTTAAAGTTGTTCTTCCCCAGTTAATCCCCGGCATACTTTCGGGCTTCATACTGGCAATAACGCTTTCGCTCGACGATTATTTTATTACCACTTACACCAAACCTTCCACGTTCGACACGATAAGCACATACGTTGTAAATGCGACAAAAGGCGGCCAGACGGAAATCAAAACCGCTCTCTGGGCACTGTCCACCCTTATCTTCCTTATCGTCGTAATCGTGGTTATCGTAATGAATGTAACATCTTCAAAAAAGAAAACGGAGGTAAACAATGAAAAGATTTAAAAGAATGTTGTTTACCGGAGCTGCTCTTTCGCTTGCCGCCTGTTCCGCTCTGCCCTTATTCGGGTGCTCGTCGGAAAGCGACGTAATTACGCTCCGCATCGCCAACTGGGAAGAATATATCGACCTCGGCGATTGGGGCGAAGACGAACTCATAGACATTGAAAATGAGTTCACAGAAAACCCTGAAGACGGTGTGTTCGGCGAAAATTCCATGATAGACGACTTTGTGGAATGGTTTAACAGCAACCACGATTATCAGGTTCAGGTAGAATATTCCACCTTCGGCACAAACGAGGATTTATACAACCGTTTGTCTCTCGGCGACGTGTACGACCTAGTCTGCCCATCAGACTACATGATAATGAAACTTGTGGCAGAAGACGAAGTTGAGCCTTTCTCGTCTGAATTTTTCGATACATCCAACGAGTATAATTATTACACAAACTACGCGTCCGATTATATAACCGGCATTTTCGACGAATACGGCTGGAATCAGTATGCGGCTTGTTATATGTGGGGTACGACCGGCATTGTTTATAATCCTGACAAGGTCGACAACGACTCCGTTTCGACATGGAACATTCTGCGCGACGAAGATTTCAACCGTCAGGTTACAATTAAGGATAATGTGCGCGACGCATATTTCGCCACGCTCGGCATAATCCACGGCGACGAGCTTTTAGCGTTACCCGCAGGCGACGCGAGCGCACAGGAACGCAGCGACCTTCTGAACGACACTTCCGACGAAACCATCGCCGCCGCCGAGGACATGCTCAAGGAGATAAAAGAAAACGTCTACTCATTCGAAACCGACAGCGGTAAAGCGGACATGGTAACGGGTAAAGTACTGGCAAACTATCAGTGGTCGGGCGATGCCGTATATATAATGGATGAAGCCGACGGCGACGAACTTAATCCGACCGAACTGTGGTATTCGGTGCCCGACGAGTGCACAAACCTGTGGTTCGACGGCTGGGTTATGCTCAAAGACGGCATAGACGGCAACGACCAGCGCAAAGAAGCCGCCGAGGCGTTTGTAAACTTCCTTTCACGTCCCGACAACGCCGTAAGGAACATGTATTATATCGGCTACACATCCTCCATTGCGAGCGACCTTGTATTCGATTACATGGACTGGAATTACGGCTTTGTGTTCGACCCCTCAGATGAAGAATACTTCGACGAAGAGCTGACTGAAGTTTACGAATATGACTTAAGCTACTTCTTCGGCGACGGTTACTCCCTCTATGTGGACGCTTCTGTGCTTGAAGTGGACACAGAAACCGTTGAGGAAAGCACGCGGCTCCTTGGCGAAGAATACGGCAACGACATTGAATATACAGTTTATACAGGCGGAGACATAAACCGCGGCAGACAGCTTTTTGCTCAATATCCGCCCGAAAACATAATCGCGCGCAGCGTAGTAATGCTCGACTTCGGCGACAAACTTTCGGACATAAACCAGATGTGGATACACGTCCGCTGCCTTGACCTTATGGACTACAACCCCGTAGTCGTAGGCATAGTTGCGGCAGTTGTTGCAGTTGTGATAATCGGACTTGTGCTCTACCACTTCCGCTACAGAATTTTCATTAAAAAATATAAACCCCGCAAAGGCTATAAAATAATACAGTCCTGAATTTTTAAAAGCGCGGCCCGACAAATTGTCGGGCCGCGCTTTTAAAAATTGTACTTTTACTCAGTAAAAATCATTGATTTTTTTGCAACATTGTTGTATTATATTATAGTAAATTTTGCTTCCGTAGTTAAATGGATATAACAGCCCCCTCCTAAGGGGCCGTTGTGGGTTCGATTCCCGCCGGGAGTACCAAATCAGAGCGCCTTGCTACTGCAAGGCGTTTGTGTTATACTGACATTAAAAATAATCTACTTTTATGAGAAAAATAAATGCAACTAAGTTTAAAAAATTTTTTACAACAAAATCAGGGCACAATATTTTATACTGTAAAAGGGTATCCCTTTACATATGAAATGCGAGAAAATGGGCTGCATATTTCACGCTTGACAGATAAAAGAACACCAACATTTACGTATACTAATCTTGAAAAAGCTTTGCTTCAGATGTCATATATCAATAACCCGAGCCAATTAGAGCATGTACGCGGTGCCTCATACTGCTACGCGATTCTGAAAAAATATATAAAAAATAACCAACAATAAAATGCCGTTGCAAAGTTACGGCGGTACATAAAAAGCACCCCTATGCGGGGTGCTTTTTCCGGTTTATTTATTTATCTTTGTTTTCGGCATTCTGCGCGGCGAGAAGGTCACGAATCTGAATGAGCAACTCTTCCGTAGTAGGTTTTGCTGCCGCAGCTGCAGCTTCCGCCGCCTTTTTCTCCTCTTCAGCCTTCTTTTCGTCGGCTATTTCCTTTTCGACCTTTTCGGTTGCGGCGGTAAGGCTCATGCCCTGCTTCATATACTGTCTGATGAGCTTGCGCTTTTTCTTTGCTTCGGCGCCGTTGACATCATTGGCCATCTTCTGAATAGATACGAAAATTTTAAGAATCGCAAACAAAATCGCTGCAATAAGCAGAAAATCGATAACCGCGCGGATGAGACCGCCCCAGTCTATGTATAGAGTGCTGCTCCAATCTACGGCCTGCGTGCCCATATCGTCTATGATATAAACGGGCGTACCGAGTATGGTACGAAGCCCCTCGAGACCTTGTCCGCCGGTAGCAGAAGTTACAGCCCAGTTAACAAGAGGCATCAGTATGCCGGCCGTAACCGCCGTAACTATTGCCGTGAATGCACTTGCGATAATGACGCCGACTGCCATATCGACGACGTTGCCGCGCGAAATAAATTTTTTAAATTCAGCCCACAATTCCTTGATTTTTTTCATATAAACATCTCCTGTAAGATAATTATTTTGCAAGTTCTTCGGCCAGCGCCTTTACCTGAGCACGACTTTCGTCGCTGAGGGCGGCACATACCTTAACAGTGGTGTTTGCAAAAATTAAATTGCTCTTTTCGAATTTTTCGCGCATGAGCTTAGCCGCAACGGGCGCCCACGTGCCGTTTTCGATAAATCCAACCGTTCTCTTCTGATAATTGCGCTCGGTGAGATTTTCTATGAATTCACGAACTGCGGGGAAGAGATTTGCATTGTAAGTTATGCCCGCTATGACGAGCTTTGAATATCTGAATGCATCTGCAACACAGACGGAGCGGTCGTCGCGCGCAAGGTCGTGCAGAATAATCTTTTTGCAGCCTGCGGCTTTAAGCTCTTCGCACAACAACTCCGCCGCCTTTTTTGTGTGGCCGTAAACAGAGGCATAAGCGACGACTACGCCCTCCTCTTCCGGCTCGTAGTTGGCCCACTTTGAATATAATCCGAGATAGCGCGAAAGATCGCCTTCGAGCACAGGGCCGTGCAGAGGGCAGATACGGGCGATATCGAGCGTGGCAAGCTTTTTAAGCGCGGCATCGACCTGCCTGCCGTATTTTCCGACGATGCCTATATAATAGCGCCTCGCCTCGTCGGCCCATGGTTCGTCGACGTCAAGCGCGCCGAATTTACCGAAACCGTCGGCGGAGAACACCGTTTTGGTGAAGCTGTCGTACGTGACCATGACTTCGGGCCAGTGCACCATGGGTGCAAATACGAAGTGAAGGTCGTGTTTGCCGAGGGAAAGAACCGATCCGTCGCCGACGACCACCCTGCGGTCGGAAAATTCTGTGCCGAAGTACTCTTTGAGCATTACGAACGTCTTGGTGTTTCCGACGAGTTTTACCGAGGGGTACTCCTCCGCAATGCGCAGAGCGTTTGCAGAATGATCGGGCTCCATATGCTGAATTATTATATAATCGGGTTGTCTGTCGCCGAGCACGCTCTTTATGTTTGCAATCCATTGATCCCCGAAATACTCATCAACTGCGTCCATTATGGCTATCTTATCGTCCACGATGACATAAGAATTGTAAGCTACTCCGTTCGGAACTCTATAAATACCTTCAAAAAGGTCAATTTTGTGATCGTTAACGCCGACATAATACGTATCGTTAGCAACTGATCTCATAAATTACTCCTAGAATTATTCTTCAACAAATTCCCCTACCCCTTCGGTTATAACGGCGTCCCCGCACGGATTTTTGACTGTTACGTTTTTAAGATGCACTTTTTGGGTAAACTGAAAATACAGCCCGCCGTTCTTTATTTTTTGATTTATTTCCTTCATGTCGGGAAAACCAGCTTCAGCCTCATTGTTATAAGAGAAGCTGACGTTTTCAAAAGTCACACCGCCTATAGGAGATTCCGGCAGACCGTAAAAAGCTCCTGCGCAGTATTCAACGCCCGTACAAGTCATATCTTTGAATGTAAATTCACCGATATACGGCGTGCGTTCATCTACTGGTAACTTTTCGGTTGTATATACGTACTCTGTATGCCCCGTCTGGTCGCCCATATTATAGTACATATTGACAACAAACGGCACTTTTACGCCGTTCATTACGATATCGCTGAACTGAATGTTGTCGGTTATGCCGATGCGCCCGCGGCCGCGGCGCGTTTTTATTCTCAATCCGCGGTCGGTGCCCTCAAAAAGGCATTGCGATACTTTTACATTTTCAATGCCGCCCGAAAGTTCGCTGCCGAGAACAACTCCGCCGTGCCCGTCGCACATGTAACAGTTACGGATTGTAATGTTCTTACAGGAAAGTTTGTACTTCTTAGCCTGTTCAATGGTGCCCGACTTGATAGCTATACAATCGTCGCCGACGGAAATTTTTACACCGGCAATCTCCACGCCGTCGCATGTATCAGGGTCTATGCCGTCGGTTGTAGGCATGCCGGACGGATTGAACAGCCCGAGGTCGTACAACCGCACGTCGCTGCAAAAATAAGGGTGAATATTCCAGCTCGGAGTATCCTTTACGGTAAGGCCGAATAAATTTATCCCGTTGCAACGGTTGAAAAACATTCCGCGGGGTCTCCACGCAACGCGCATTACGCGGTGATTGACGTACCAGTCGCCCTGCGGAGCATTACCGTTGACAATGCCGCCGCCCGTTATCGTTATATTATGCGCATTGTAAGCCGTGATGAGCGAGGCAAAACAAGTCGCTTCCTCGCCCTGCCACGTTCCGAGATTATTATCGCCTATCAATCCGGGGAGTGTAGGATAGACATCGCGCGAGGTGCGCCCGATGAGGGTTGCGCCTTCTTCGATATAGAGCGTCATGTCGCTCTTTAAAAATACAGGCTTGAGAAGATAAGTGCCCGAGGGAACATACAAAGTCCCTCCTGCAGGCAGACAGGCAATGGCAGCAGTGAACGCTTCGGTGTCGTCGTGTTCGCCGTCGCCGTAAGCATTGAACGCGCGCACATCGAAGAGCGCGCTTTCCGGCTGTGTTTTAAAGGTTAAACGCTGCCCCGCGGCACTTACCGTATACCGTGTATCGGGCGAAAGGCCGAAGAGCGTGAAGACATTTCTCCCCTCCTCCCTGACACGTTTGCCGTTGAGAGTTATTGTAAAGTTTTGCGGTGCGAAATAAGGCGTGCGGCTTTCGAACTCAAAACACGCGCTTCGGGGGCTTAAAGCAAGTATTTTCATAATTTACCCCATCAGATAACGAGCAACCCGCTCGCCATAAGTATAAACACTGTCAGGAAGATTGTGACGACCGAACCTATGCTCGTCCATACGACGAGCTGCGTTGCGAGCTGTTCGTCGTTGCCCATCTGACCGGCCATAATTGCGCTGGAAACGGCGACAGGAGTGCCGAAGAGCGCGATGAGCGTGGGATAGACACTGTTGCTGATATTGAACCAATCGGTGTATGTATTTAAAAGTATAGCTATGCCTATACCTATAACCGGTGCCAGCACTATGCGCCACAAGGTAGAAATTACAATTTCCTTTGTCATGCCCTTGACGGCTGAGAACTTGAACTGTCCGCCGAGAACGACGAGAGCCAGAGGCGAAGCTATCGACTTGAGGTCGGACACTGCCTCATAGAGAAACTTAAGCTGATTGTCGAAGCGGAAAGGAACTTCCCCGCCGCAGACGGCGCGTTCAAGTTCGCGGATTCCCACAAAAACAAGGCCGAGAACTACGCCTATAATGAGCGGATTTTTAACTATATTTAACAAAATTCCGCCTATGCTGTGTTTTTTATGCGCGGGATGAACGGACTCTCCCGAAGCGTTGGCCTGAAGGCTGGTTTCATCGAGCTTTTTTTCATCCTCTCCGCTGACAAATATGGAGAGAGCGACGACGGCCAATATATTGAAAACGGGAATGGAGAATGCCGAAACTATTCCGGCAATGGCCGTGTCACCGCCCAATCTTTCAACGAGCACAAGGCCTATGATGGCAAAATTGCTTCGGAAAGTGCATTGCAGTATTACACCCTTGCGCCTGTTGTCCTTTGTGCAAAGAATTGCGGTGAGCAATCCGAGACCGAAGATTAAGCAGATGATTATTACGCAGTATGCAACGACGGCCCAGTCGATATTAAAGCTGTCCATGCTGTCGTATATGTTTATAAACAACATGCAGGGCAGGCACACTTTGAAAACAAATTTGTTGCCTATCGAAACAAAATTGTCGTTCAGAAAATTGAAACGCCTGAGCAGATAGCCTAAAAGAATCAATAAAACTATCGGCACGACGGCGTTGAGTGAAGTGATAAATACGTCTAACATTCTTCGGTTGTCCTCCGCAACAAAAATTTCCGTGCGGCGCGCGATTTCTCTGCCGCCGCTTTGCCGTTTAATTATATAACGCTTTTTTATTATTTGCTACGGGTTTTTTGCTATATTTACAAAACAATATAGATTTTTCAACAAACAGTCAAAACTATCAGAACATTGCGCTGCAATATTCAGACAAAGCAGACAGTATCCGACAATCAATCCATCCCGAACGGCATGTCCCGATTTCCGCAAAAATTTTATCAAAATAATATGGCGTTGTCAACAAAATCAAAGTGCGACGACGCCATAAATATAAAATAAGGTTTACTTATTATCTGATATTGCCGTTTCCTCGGACAACATATTTATACGTAGTCAGCTCTTTAAGGCCCATGGGGCCGCGGGCATGCAGTTTCTGAGTTGAAATGCCCATTTCGCAACCGAGCCCGAACTCCCCGCCGTCGGTAAAACGCGTAGATGCGTTTACATACACGGCGGCGCTGTCCACAAGGCGCGTAAACAGTTCGGCATTTTGTTGATTGCGCGTCACAATACAATCGCTGTGCCCCGTAGAATGGGCAGAAATATGAGCTATTGCCTCCTCTGTGCCGCCGACGATTCCAACCGCCATTTTATAATCGAGAAATTCCGTATCGAAATCGCCCTCCGACGCACGTTGACAATAATCTTTGCCCGACAAAAGAGCAAAAGCGCAGTTGTCGAGCATGAGCGTAACTTTATTTTTATCCCTGTCGCTGACGAGCGCTTTATAGAGCACAGGCAAGAATTTACCGGCGATTTCCTTATGAACAAGGCAGACCTCCATAGCGTTGCATACAGACGGTCGACTGCACTTTGCGTTGATGATAATTTTAACTGCCATATCGAGGTCGGCGTCCTTGTCGACATACACATGGCAGATGCCCGTGCCCGTCTGAATGACGGGTACTTTTGCGTTTTCAACGCAGGCTTTTATAAGTCCCGCCCCCCCCCTCGGAATGAGGAGATCAACATGTCCGGCCGCCGTCATGAGCTCGTTTGCGCTGTTGCGCGACGTGTCCTCAATTAGGTTGATAAGGTCGGGGTTCAGTCCGACTTTTTCAAGGCCTTTGCGCATCGCGGATACGATGGCCGCGGCTGAGGCGTGCGCCTCCTTCCCTGCGCGGAGCACGCAGACATTGCCGCTCTTCAAACAGAGCGCAGCAGCATCTGACGTGACGTTGGGACGGCTTTCGTAGATTATTGCAATTACCCCCAAAGGCACGCGCACCTTAGAAATTTCGAGCCCGTCGGGACGGGTAAATTTTTCAATTATTTCGCCTACGGGGTCGGGGAGGGCGGCGACCGCCCTTATACCTTCGGCCATGGCATGAATTCTGCCCTCGTCGAGACGCAGCCTGTCAAGCATTACGTTTGATATAGTACCTTGCGATTTTGCTATATCCGCCGAATTTGCTTTGATTATGTCTGGCATAGTACTATCTAATTGGTCAGCAATAACAGAAAGTGCGTTGTTTTTAACTTCCACGGTCAGTTTTGCAGCCGCGTATTTGGCCGCAGCCGCATTATTTAAAATTTGCAAAGTCGTCATAATTTTTTACCCGAAAATAACGTATACTCCCCTTCCCCTTGCAAAATATCGTAAAGAATTTCGGGACGGGAGCCGTTTGCGATTATCATATCCGTACCCTTTTGTGTACAGATTTCGGCGGCGTGAATTTTAGTTGCCATACCGCCTGTGCCGAGCGAACTGCCCGCACCGCCGGCAAGAGCACGGATATCGTCATTTATATTTTCAACAGTTTTAATTAGATGCGCATTTTTATTCTTTTTTGGGTCGGCGGAATAGAGCCCGTCGATATCTGTTAAAAGAATCAGAAGGTCGGCGCCGATATTTACAGCAACAATCGCGGCGAGAGTATCGTTGTCCCCCACTGCTATTTCAGCCGTAGCGACGGTGTCGTTTTCGTTGATAACGGGAAGCGCGCCGAGTTCTAAAAGTTTTTCCATGGTGTTTATGAAATGCGCGCAACGCGACTTGTTTTCAATATCGTCGCCCGTAATCAGAATCTGAGCGACGGTGTGATTGTACTCCGAGAATAATTTATCGTAGGTATACATAAGTTCGCATTGCCCCACAGCCGCAGCCGCCTGTTTTGTGGGCATATCTGAAGGCCGCCCGGGAAGATTGAGTTTGCCGATTCCCATACCTATCGCACCCGACGATACAAGCACAATCTGATGCCCTGCGTTTTTTAAATCGCTGATTACTTTGCAAAGCTCTTCAACTCTGCGTATATTAAGTTTCCCCGACTGATGGGCGAGCGTTGACGTGCCGACCTTAATAACTAACCGCATGAATGTTCTCTCTTAAATTTATTTAATTATATTTTATAATATTTACGCACTTTAGTCAACTAAATTGCTACATGAAAAGGCTGCGGCGGGCGTGCTTTGTAGAGCGCGCCCGCCGCAGCCTTTAGCAACCTTTAATTTTTAAGAAAAATCCACTTCAAGAGTGTCGTCACGCACAAATCCGTCCCCGCGGGGATAATGTAAATGAAGAGTCCTCACATCTTCTTCGTCGGACCTGTTTATAAGTGTGCGTCTGGAATAGAACTCTCCGCTTTTATAATCTTCAAAAATCTGTTCAACAATTACGTAATCGCAATTTGCTCCCGAAATATAATTTTGGTATTCACCGCGTTCCTGCGATGAAATTAAATTGTTGCCTGCATCGAATTCCAGAATATTGACGGCAGAAAGATAATCTGTATATACAAAATTTATATCGACGGAACACGTATATGCAGGCGATTCACCTTCGCCGCCGGCGTCAGTTGCAGGAAGTCGTTGAGTAAGCGCGGCTCCCGACATCGCATCAAGCGAAAAAGCCGTACGCTCTTCGCTTAAGTAATAAGAATTATTTTCCTCATCAAGAAGAACAGAATAAAGATACATGACGGTATTTTCAAGCTCGTGAGTGTGCACTAAATTTAATTGCACTTCAAAGCCTTCGTTATTGCCGGTTATCTCTTTTATCTGTTTGCCGCTGAATACATCTGCACCCTCTATATAGGTTACATAATATTGGTCGGACGAGTCATCGTATTTTACCCTTCCACGGTAAAATTTCAGTGCATTGTCGCTTTCGAAATCGGTCGGCGTGAGCGGCGTGCCCTTATCATCACAAATGACGGCAAAAATACCGACCATTTTATCTTCACCGAGCGAATCGCCGTCTTGGGAAACTTCGTTTTGCGAACAACCTGCAAAACTCAGCGATACGGCCGCCGCCATAAAATAAGGAAATACTTTTTTAATCATTTCTATGCTCCTTCCCGTCAGATTGCAAATCACCCGTGATACATTGCGGCGATTGCCTGCCTGAGCATGCCAGCTGAAACGGCAATAAAGCAGACAGCTAAAAATCTTCCTTTGATTGTCGTTTTTCAATAATATAATAACGCCAATCTGATTGCTTTGTCAATAATAATCAGAAGCAGCACTTAATACAAAAAAACGGCCGAACCGTTAAAAAACAATTCAGCCGTCTTTTTCAATACAAAGGAGTATTTTTTATGAATAATTTAATTAAACAATGCCCTGAGCCATCATCGCATCGGCAACCTTTACGAAGCCCGCAATGTTTGCGCCCATGACGTAGTTACCTTCGTAGCCGTATTTTTTAGCCGCGTCGTCGATATTGTGATAAATATTGACCATAATGTTTTTGAGCTTGGCGTCTACTTCTTCGAACGACCAGAACATTCTGCCGGACGACTGAGCCATCTCGAGTGCGGATGTCGCAACGCCGCCTGCATTTGCAGCCTTTGCGGGAAGGAATACGACGCCGGCCTTCTGGAACACTTCGATAGCTTCGAGCGTGGAAGGCATGTTTGCGCCCTCTGCAACGTACTCAACGCCGTTGCGGACGAGAATTTCTGCTGCTTCCTTGTCGATTTCGTTCTGGGTGGCGCTGGGAAGGGCGATATCGCAGGGGATTGTCCAGATGCCCTTGCAGCCTTCGTGATATACGGAACCCTTTACTCTTTCGGCGTATTCCTTGATTCTGCCGCGCTTAACTTCCTTGATGTCCTTTATTACATCGAGCTTGATGCCGTTGGGGTCGTGAATGTAACCGTTGGAATCGTACATGGCGACGACCTTTGCGCCGAGCTCCTGCGCCTTCTGGCATGCATAGATTGCGACGTTGCCCGAACCGGAAATAACGACCGTCTTGCCCTTGAAAGAATCACCGCGCACGCGGAGAGCTTCCTCGGTGATATATACGAGGCCGTAGCCGGTAGCTTCTGTTCTGACGAGCGAGCCGCCGTAGGTTAAGCCCCTGCCAGTGAGCACGCCTACATGCTCGTTGCGTATTCTCTTATACTGGCCGAAGAGATAACCTATTTCTCTGCCGCCAACGCCGATATCGCCGGCGGGAACGTCAGTATCGGCGCCGATGTGACGATAAAGTTCCGTCATGAAGCTCTGGCAGAAAGCCATAATTTCGCGGTCGCTCTTGCCCTTGGGGTCGAAGTCGGAACCGCCCTTGCCGCCGCCGATGGGGAGCCCTGTCAAGCTGTTCTTTAAAATCTGCTCGAGGCCGAGGAACTTGATAATCGAAAGGTTTACGGAAGGATGGAAGCGAAGGCCGCCCTTATAGGGACCGATTGCGCTGTTGAACTGAACGCGGTAACCTTTGTTCACGTGCGTTTTGCCGTTGTCGTCCACCCAGGGAACGCGGAACATTACCACTCTTTCGGGCTCGACAAATCTTTCCAGAAGGCCTGCCTTTTCGTATTCGGGATGAGCCTCTACCACGGGCGCGAGAGTTGTTAAAATTTCCGTAGCCGCCTGATGAAATTCCGGCTCGTTGGGATTGCGTTTTTTGAGGTCTTCGAGAACCTGCTCTACATATGTCATACTTTATCTCCTTGACGGCAAAATAATTGCCTAAATTTTTTTCTCATAGAAAGCCGTAGTTATAACGACTGTTTAAGTATAACATAAATTTCAATTATATACAAATTTTATGCATGTTTATGAATATTGTAAAAATTTATACTGGGTATAAGTAAAAATTATATATCAATTTTTGCTGAAATATACGCTGTTTGCCGTGTTATAGAATATATTCTCCATTTCGGAGCGGGTGAATACGCCGCTGTTTATGATATAGTCCTTTAAATGAGCGTAAGAATCCCTGCATAAATTTGAAGGAATGTCGGTGCCGAACATGAGCCTGTCCGCCCCCACCTCTTCCTTTGCCGTGCGCAAATGCTCTACAGCCGTGGGGTATGGATAACTTTCCGGCTTCTGGTTTGAAGGAAGCGAGGCAATGTCGAAATAAACGTTAGACAATGCAAATTTTCCCAGCGTATTCTTTAATAATTCAACGTCGGTGCGCTGGGGCGCCAGAAGGTGACAGATTACAAAAGTGACGTGCGGATATTTTTTTATAGCGGCGGAGAGCGCATCAATCTGCCAGCAGCAGTTTCGCGGCCGTCCGATATCAATTACAAAAACAAGTCCGTTATCCGCCGCGTATTTGTACTGCGCATTCATAACATCGCCGTTCAGATCGACGGGCGGGTGATAGGCCATCAACCCCGAACCGTTACTGACTTCGAACTTTACCGCTTTAAAACCGAGCTCACCGAAGAGATGCGTTTTTACGTCTTCGACTTTTGTGCAAAACGGGTCGTAGCTGGCCGCGCCGACAAAGCGGTGAGGATATTTTTTCACAGCTTCGGCGGTATATTCGTTCTGAAAACCGAAAAACTGCCCCTGTAAAAGAACAGCCTTTTCAACGCCGTTCTCGTCCATTACCTTTAAAAGCGCTTCGGGCGAAGCGCCGTATTCGCCTATTTCGGGCGGAATCATCTGAAATGAAGTGCCGTCGGCATACTGCGCCATTCCGCCGCCTATACCCTGAAGTTCCCCGCGCGAAGTGAATCCTGCAATGTAACGGACAACGTGCGCGTGCGCATCGATTATTTTCATAAAACTCTCCAAACAATTTTTACTGATTATAACACAATAGCTTCAAGTTAACAAGCGGACACGCGCAAAAGAATTTTTACATAATATGTTTATATGGAAATATTTGAATATAACAGGAGCGCCGCATATGAATATGCCAAGAAATGGGCGTTCAGACGCAACCCGAAATTTTATAATTTTGACAATATCGGCGGCGACTGCACAAATTTTGCCTCGCAATGCATTAATGCAGGCGCGGGCGTAATGAACTTTACTCCGACTTTCGGTTGGTATTACATAAATATAAACGAACGCGCGCCCGCATGGACGGGAGTTGAATACCTGTACAACTTCCTTACGACAAACGACGGCGAAGGGCCCTTTGCCGAAAACGCGCCGCTGAATAAACTTGAAGCGGGCGATATAGTTCAGCTTGGAACGGCGACCGGCGATTATTACCATTCTCCCGTTGTCGTGGCCGTAGAAAGAAACAAGATTTTTGTAGCCGCCCACACATACGACGCATTCATGCGTCCCCTTTCATCATACAATTACGCCCGTGCGCGCGGAATACATATATTGGGCGTGCGCAAAAATTAATTCCTTACTTATAATGCATGTAAGATTTTTAAGGATTGGACAATAAATTTAAATTATTGTCCTGAATGCGAGTATGAAAATATTGTACCTCTGCAAGACTTATAAAAGTAAAAATGAAATTAGGGATAAAAATATTTTTTAAACAGCTTAAAAACGCTTGAAATTTTTTCGGCTATGTTATAAAATATTTAAGTCACGCAGAGATGGCAGAGTGGTCGAATGCGCACGACTCGAAATCGTGTTACGTAGGAATACGTACGGAGGTTCGAATCCTCTTCTCTGCGCCAAAACGGGCGAACAGCTTTTGCTGTTCGCCCGTTTTGATGTAGTGGACAAGCTTGAAAACGCAAGCGATTCGTACAGGAGCGTATAGCGCGCCTGTACGAATCGCCGAGAGTACCCTTTGAAGGTTTCGGCGACATTCTCTTCCCAGAGCGATTTTTTATCAATGGCAAACAAAACTCCCACAGTAAGTTAAACAGCTATTTCACAGATGCAAATTTTTGTAATGACACATAAATTTAAATGCTACACTTTAACTATGTCGTTTATAGCAAACACATAGAAATCAATTAAATTTTTTATCAACAGAATTCCTTTTTTGCGCGGAATTCTTTTTTGATATTTTTGCCGAACATCTATTGACATACTTATGCAGGAAATGTATAATATTTTGTATATTTATAAATCAAAGGTAAAAAAATGTTGACTTTAGACAAAGTGTATCACGCAAGATATGTATTAAAAGAGGCAATAAGACAGACGGACATGATATATTCGCCCGTAATATCCGAAGAGAGCGGCTGCGAAGTTTATTTAAAAACAGAAAATCTGCAGGTAACGGGCTCTTTCAAAGTGAGGGGCGCTTATTACAAAATATCCCAGCTCAACGAGGAAGAAAAAGCGCGCGGCGTTATAGCCTGCTCGGCGGGCAACCACGCGCAGGGCGTTGCCCTCGCTTCCAAAAAATTCGGCATAAAATCGATAATCTGCATGCCCGACGGCGCGCCCATATCCAAAGTGGAAGCGACAAAGAGCTACGGTGCGGAAGTCGTTCTGGTTCCAGGCGTTTACGACGACGCTCACAACGAAGCCGAACGACTCAAGGAAGAAAAAGGTTACACCTTCATTCATCCCTTTGAGGACGAAGACGTAATAGCCGGTCAGGGAACGATAGGACTTGAAATTATAGACCAGCTCAAAGACGTGGACGCAATAGTCGTTCCAATCGGCGGCGGCGGACTGGCTTCCGGCGTGGCCTTTGCCGTAAAATCTTTAAATCCCGCCGTAAAAGTATACGGCGTTCAGTCGTCCGGAGCTCCCTCCATGCTGACCTCCGTAGAACACCACAAAATCGAGTGTCTGCCCTTCGTTTCGACCATCGCAGACGGCATTGCCGTAAAGGAACCGGGCAAGCACACTTTTGAACTTTGCTCAAAATACCTCGACGGCATAGTCAGCGTTACGGATGATCAGGTTTCCGCCGCAATACTCGCACTCATTGAAAAACAAAAGATGATAGCCGAAGGTGCGGGAGCAGTCGGGCTCGCAGCTATAATGTATAACAAGATTCCAGATATAAAAGGCAAAAAAGTGTGCTGCCTCATTTCAGGCGGAAACATAGACGTTACCATACTTTCGCGCGTGATAAACCGCGGACTTTTGATGAGCGGCAGGCAGTGCTCGCTTACGCTTGAGCTGATGGATAAACCGGGACAACTCGTTGGAGTTTCAAGCATAATAGCCCGGTGCGGCGGCAACGTTACGGCAGTGCTGCACGAAAGGTCGAACGAGGGCACGGCGGTCAACGGCTGCTACCTTAAACTTCAGATTGAAACGAGAAATTTTGAGCACATACGCGAGATAAAGCAAAAACTTGCCGAAAACGGCTTTAAAGTAGTATAAACGGCGCGGCAAACGACAAAAAAAATATTAGAGGAAAAAATTATGAAAACAGTTTCTACAACCAACGCCCCTGCGGCCATAGGCCCCTACTCCCAGGCAAAAATATGCGGTAATCTGGTATTTACTTCCGGCCAGATACCCGTCAATCCCGCCACGGGTCAGATTGAGGTATTTGACATAGTCGGACAGACCCATCAGGCATGTAAAAACGTAAAGGCTTTGCTGGAGGCGGCGGGTTCTTCAATGAATAAAGTTGTAAAGACGACGTGCTTTCTTTCGGACATTGCCGACTTCACCGACTTCAACGACGTATATAAGGAATACTTTACTTCCTGCCCCGCGCGGAGCTGCGTGGCCGTTAAGGACATTCCCAAGGGATGTCTTGTGGAAATTGAGGCTGTTGCCGAGCTTTGATTAATTTAAGTGCATGTCGCTTACTTTTTGTTGACTTATCAACTTATTTGGTCTATACTGGATATATAACTTTGATTTAAGAGGTAGACATGAAAATAGCTATTGTAACCGACAGCAACAGCGGCATAACTCAGGCTATGGCCAAAGAAATGGGCGTTTACGTTGTGCCCATGCCCGTGCTTATAGACGGCGAACAGTACTTTGAAGATATATCGCTTACGCAGGAACAGTTCTATGAAAAGCTAAAGTCAGACGCGCAGGTTTCAACTTCGCAGCCCAGTGCGTTCGACGTGGGAGAACTGTGGACCAGACTTTTAAAAGAATACGACAAAATTATTCACGTCCCCATGTCGTCAGGACTTTCAGAGACATGCCATACCCTTTCCCACCTCGCCGAAACGGAATATGCGGGCAAGGTTTACGTCATTGACAATCAAAGAATTTCCATAACCATGCGCCAGAGCGTTACAGATGCGCAGAACATGATAAAAGACGGCAAGTCGGCAGAAGAAATAAGAGATTTCCTTATGGCGACAAAGTTGCAGTCGAGCATTTATATAATGGTCGATACGCTTAAATATCTTAAAAAGGGCGGAAGACTTACCCCCGCCGTCGCTGCAATAGGTACGCTTTTGAAGATTAAACCCGTGCTTCAGATTCAGGGCGAAAAACTTGACCAATTTGCAAAGGTTAGAAAGCTTGCCGATGCGAAAACAACGATGATCAACGCTGTTAAGCACGACTTTGAAACACGATTTGCCGGGTTGCGCAAAGCAGGCAAAATGACTCTCGCCGTTGCGCACACGCAGAATTTTGAGGAGGCAGAAACTTTTAAAGACGAATTAAAGGCGGCCTTCCCCGACGTGGAGTTTACGTTTATAGACCCCCTCTCATTAAGCGTTTCCTGCCATATCGGCCCCGGCGCGCTCGCAGTTGCCGCCACGATAAAATATTGACGACGGCGGTATTGACATTCCCGACCGATAAGTATATAATTTTATTGAAAAGCCTTTACTTACGCAAGGAGAGAACATGAGCATTAAAATTGTAACCGACAGTAACTGCGGATACACCGTTGAACAAGCAGAAGCTTTGGGCATTGAAATTCAGCCTACCCCTATTCTAATCAACGGCCAACAGTACTTTCAGGAAGAAGGGCTGACAATAGATAAATTCTATGAATATCTTACGTCGGACGACGCAAGGGTTTCCACATCACAGCCCAACCCATACGATGTGGCCGAAAGATGGAGAAGAATTTTAAAGGAATACGACGAAATTCTTTATATACCCCTCTCCAGCGGACTTTCCGAAACGGCGCTCGTAATCAAACATATGGCCGAAACAGAACCTGAATTTATAGGCAAAGTCTATGCCCTGGACAACCACAGAGTATCCATTACGCAGAAGCAGGCTGTGATTGACGCTCTCAACATGATCAAAGACGGAAAGAGTGCAAAAGAAATTTACGACTGGCTGATGAATACTGCGCACACATCCTCCATTTATATCGCAGTAAATACGCTTAAATATCTTAAAAAAGGCGGAAGACTGACGCCCGCCGTCGCCGCGATAGGCACGCTTTTGAAAATTAAGCCTGTACTTCAGATTCAGGGTGAAAAACTCGACCAGTACGCAAAAGTGAGAAAGCTTGCCGACGCAAAATCGACGATGATTAACGCGATAAAAAACGACCTTGAGACACGCTTTGCTGAAGAACGCAAGGCGGGTAAAATGACGATAGGCATTGCCCATACGCAGTGCCTCGACGAGGCGAAGGCGTTTGCAGATGAAATCAATGCCGCTTTCCCCGACGTAGAGTTCACGTTCATAGACCCCCTTTCGCTCAGCGTAGCCGTACATATCGGCCCAGGCGCACTCGCCGCGGCTTGCACTATAAAATACTGAAAATCAACCGACATACGACCCGTGCAGATCATATCCGCACGGGCCGTAATTTTATTGTGACAGATAAAGCGTCCGGGTACGCCGTTTTGCCACCAGCATGGCGTTATAAATCATGCCCACCACAAGACTGCTTATCATTACATAGCACCACAGCAGAAAAACTATTATCGCCGCCACCGCTCCGTACAGTTGCGAAGGGTCAGAAAAGTGCATATACACGGTAAAACCAGCGGCGAGAACCAGCCAGAGCGCCGTGGTAAGCAGACTGCCGCAGAGCGCTCCAGAAAAATCGAGTTTATACGGACAGGCAAAAATATTTAAAAGCAACGCTATAAAGAAACAAACGACGGTAGTAAAAATCAGTTGCAGACACTCTATGACATTGAGTGGTACAAAATATAAAAGGGCTTTTTCGCCCGCTATAATGAACGTGGCGACCAGTGCGACGGCAAGGATTGTTGCTATTACTATGCCAGCCGCGGCAAGCCTCAGTTTCAGTCCTCCCTTTTTCCTGTTGCAGTCGTAAATAATTTCGCCGCTGCGCCGCAGATGATAAAAAAAGTTTGTAGATGAATATAAAGAAGTAGCCGCGAGAATGATGCCCGCACCCGACGCTGCATTCTGTGCGGCGTTATTGAGGTAGGTTATAAAAGGTTCAACCGCCTCAAAAAATGTATGCGAAACTACGCCGCGCAAATCTATTTTACCGACTATGAGCGCAAGCCATAACAATGCAGGCGCAATGCTCATAAGCAAAAAATAAACAAGCGTGCCGGCTATTGTTGAATATCGCTTATCTGAAAAATGTTTGTACAGTGCCAGCAACTTCTTCATAAACATAGTTTTGCCATCCCCCGCAAAGGCTATGCACGGCGACGGGGCGCGGCCAAAGCCGCGCCCCGCTTGAAATTAATTTTGCAATCAACAACAGGAGCTGTTTGACGAATTACCGCACGAACAACAGCAGTTGCGCCAGAGACCGTACTGCTGTGCATAATAGGCATCAAACCAACCGAGCGAATTTAACCCGCCGCAGGTATTGCAGGAGTTACAACCGCAGGAGTTGCGCCAACTGGACGAGTTGCAGGAATTGCAACCGCACGAGTTGCGCCAGTTCGAAGAACCGCAGGAGTTATTACATCCCGAGAGTATATTCAACAGTCCGGCAAACGAACAACTATTACAGCAACCTGAACGAGAATTGCCGGAACAACAATTACCGCAATTACACATAATCGGAATTCTTCCTTGGTAAATGTATTTTTAAGCAAAAGGTTTTCCCCCATTGCCTATGATACATTATATGCGCAAGGCCGTGCGATTGCTAACTGTATTTTCTGCACGATAAAGGCGCGGCCGCAATCGGCCGCGCCTTTTTGAAACATAGAAATTATTCGCCGAAATATCTCTTTAAAAGACCTGCGAAACCTGCGCCGTGGCGGGCTTCATCCTTCGCCATTTCGTGAACGGTATCATGAACGGCATCGAGATTGAGCTGCTTAGCCCTCTTGGCGATGGCAAGCTTACCTTCGCACGCGCCTGCTTCTGCAGCTGCGCGGAGCTCGAGGTTCTTCTTGGTTGAAGGCGTTACGACTTCGCCGAGAAGTTCGGCAAATTTTGCAGCGTGTTCAGCTTCTTCATAAGCGTAACGCTTGAAAGCTTCGGCTACTTCGGGATAGCCTTCGCGCTCTGCAACCCTGCTCATTGCAAGATACATGCCGACTTCAGTGCATTCGCCAGTAAAGTGAGCATGGAGCCCGTCCATAATTTCCTTATCGTCGCATACGCCGTCGCCTACGACATGCTCGCAGGCAAATTTTGCTTTTTCTTCTACAGGTGCAAAAGTTGTGGCTTTGCATACAGGGCAGACAGTTACGTCATCTGCCACGATTTCACCGCATACGGTACATCTTTTCATGATAAACACTCCTTAATGTTTTTAGTAAATACATTATAGCATATTTAAGATTAAATATCAATAGTATAATGCAAAAAATTTGTGAAAAATGTAAGAAATTTTTTAACCCAGAACAATTTTCAAGAGCTCACCGTAATTTTCGGCGAAAATTTTGCCTCCCGCCGATAAAAGCTGCTTCTTTGTTCTGAATCCCCACAGCACGCTGACACAGTCAATGCCCGCGTGGGCAGCAGTTGCGATATCCGTTTCGCCGTCGCCGACAAAAAGACACTGAGAAGGCCCGGCACCCATTTCAGCCATAAGAAACTTTGTAGCCGAAGGGTCGGGCTTGAGCGCGAAACGAGGCGTCTGACCGAGGACAAAGTCGAAATCAAAGCGGGCAAGGAAATTTTTGTATACATTCTGAGCCGCATCATCGGGCTTGTTTGTCAGTATGGCAGTCTTTATGCCGCGCGCCTTTATCGTCTGCAGAAATTGCTCTTCGCCGTCGTATAGTGTTGTAAGAGCATTGTCGCAGGCGGCAAATTTTACGCGGTAATACGAATATAGCTCCTCCACTCTGTCAAAATTTTCAGGAGCCGCGCGCTCGATAAGTTTTTTTGCGCCGTTGCCGACGTATTCAATCGTTTTTTCGAGCGAAACCTCGGGGCAACCGAAAGCACGCAGCGACTGATTGAGAGTGGCGCAGATATCGCGCGAGGTATTGAGGAGAGTTCCGTCGAGGTCAAAAATTATCGCTTTGTACATAATTACATTTTATCGGGAACGCCTATGCCGAGCAGTCCGAGTGCATTTTCAAGCACGCGCAGCGTGGCTTTGGTGAGAAGCAGACGGAAATCTTTTACACCCGGTTCGGCCGCCAGAATCTTGCAGTCGAAGTAAAATTTATTGAACTTCTGCGCGAGGTCGACAGAATAGCGGGCTATATAGCTCGGCTCGTATTTGTCGGCCGCATCGAGTACGATTTCCGGGAAAGACGCGAGAGTTTTAATCACCTCGAATTCTTCGTCCGTGGGATTGAGCTCTTCTGGAAGTGCGGCGTCATAGCCTTCGGCCTTTTCAAGCACGGACGACGCGCGCGCACAGGTATACTGAACGTATACGCTCGTTTCTCCCTCGAACGAAAGCACTTTGTCGTAAGAAAAGGTGATATCCTTTATTTTATTGTTGTAGAGCGCGCCGAAAATTACGGCGCCGACACCGACTTTTTCTGCAATTTCGGCCTTGTTTGCGAGGTCGGGATTTTTTTCGTTGATCACGGCATAGGCCTTTTCGACGCATTTGGAGATTACGTCCTCAAGCCACACGACTTTGCCTTTGCGCGTGGACATTGCGCCGTCTTCGAGCGATACCATGCCATAGGCGACGTGAACGAGGTCCTTTGCCCACTCCTTACCCATGAGTTCGAGCACCTTGAAGAACTGCCTGAAGTGCAGGTTCTGCTGGTATGCTACGACATACAGGCACTTATAAAAATCGTAAGTCTTTTTGCGGTAGATGGCGGCGGCTATATCGCGCGTGGCGTACAGCGAGGCGCCGTCCGAACGCAGAATTAGGCAGGGCGGCATACCGTAAGGTTCAAGGTCGACTATCTGCGCGCCGTTACTCTCCTTTAAAAGGCCTTTCTCCCTGAGCTCATCTATTACGGGCTGCATTTTATCGGTATAGAATCGCTCGCCCGCGTAGCTGTCGAAATGAACGTCGAGGCGGTCGTAAATTTTCTGCACGTATTCGAGCGTAAGCTTTTTGAACCATTCAAAGAGGTCGTTGGCCTCCTTGTCGCCGTTCTCTATAAGGCGGAAATATTCGCGCGCCTCCTTTTCCATTGCCTCGTCGGCCTCGTTGTTGAAACGGACGTACAGATCGTTGATTGCATGTATACCGCCATTTTCAACCTCCTCCCTGTTGCCCCAGTGCTTGTAAGCGCTGATGAGCTTGCCGAACTGCGTTCCGTAGTCGCCGAGGTGGTTTATGCCGACCGCATTATATCCGAGAAAATTGAAAATTTTATAGAGCGCGCTGCCGAGCACGGTTGTGGAAAGATGCCCGATATGAAAGGGTTTGGCTATATTTACAGACGAATAGTCTATGCAGATTGTTCTGCCCGCTCCGACATCGGAAGAGCCGTATTTTTCGCCCTGTTGCGCAATCCGGCCGAGCACTTCGCGCGCGAGGCCGCTCTTGTTTATCTTAAAATTGAGGTAGCCGTTTATGGCCGAAACTTCGCTGATGACATCGTCGGTAGATATTTCTTTTGCGAGGTCCTGAGCGATGACGGCGGGGCTTTTGCGGAGCGCTTTTGCAAATTTAAAGCAGGGAAGCGCATAGTCGCCCATCTGCGAATTGGGGGGCAGAGCTATGGACGAGGCAATCTCCTCCACGCTCACTCCTTCGACATTTATTTTTGAGGCGATATATTTTTTGTAATCCATTTAAAACACCTTGATTTTTTATAATGGTATTTTAGCATAAATTAATAATTATAGCAAATTAAAGTTTGCTAAAATGATATTTTTGTACTATAATTATAGACGCAAAAAATTAACGGAGATAATTTATGAAATTAGGCGTTGTAGGTCTGCCCAACGTAGGCAAATCGACACTTTTCAATGCAATAACCCATGCGGGGGCCGAAGCCGCAAACTATCCCTTCTGCACGATTGAACCCAACGTAGGCGTGGTTGCCGTGCCCGACGAAAGACTGGACAAATTAGCCGCACTTTACGACAGCAAAAAAGTAACGCCCGCCATAGTTGAATTCGTAGACATTGCGGGTCTTGTAAAAGGCGCGTCGCACGGCGAAGGTCTGGGAAATAAATTCCTTTCGCACATACGCGAATGCGACGCAATAGTGCACGTAGTCCGCTGTTTTGAGAATGCAAACATAACGCATGTTTCCAACAAAATTGACCCCGCGGACGATATAAATACCATAACGCTTGAACTTATTCTCGCCGACATCGAAGCGGTGAATAAGCGTCAGGACAGGATAAGAAACAGCGCGCGCGGAGGTTCCAACAAGGAAGCCGCAGTCGAATTCGCCATGCTTGAAAGGCTTGAGAAATTTTTGGGCGAAGAAAAGCCCGCAAGGCTTTTTGAATGCTCGGACGAGGAGAAGCCCTTCCTCGATAACCTCTTCCTGCTGACGGCAAAGCCCGTAATTTACGCGGCTAACATATCCGAGTTCGACATGGGCAAGCCCGAGGATGAAATACCCCTTGTAGTAAAGGTAAAAGAAATCGCCGCGAAAGAGCACAGCGAAGTGCTGGTTATATGCGCCAAAACCGAAGAGGAGCTTGCCCAGATGGAACCTGAAGAGAGCGCAATGTTCCTTGAAGAACTCGGACTTAAGGAGAGCGGCCTCAACGCGCTGATAAGAAAGAGCTATTCCCTCCTCGGCCTCATCTCCTTCCTGACCGCAGGCGAAAAAGAAACGAGGGCGTGGACGATTAAAAACGGCACCAAAGCGCCGCAGGCGGCCGGCGTTATCCACAGCGATTTCGAGCGCGGCTTTATACGCGCCGAGGTCGTCGACTGGGAGACCCTTTTGGAATGCGGCGGGCTGGTAGGCGCGCGCGAAAAAGGTAAAGTGCGCTCCGAAGGCAAGGATTATGTGGTAAAGGACGGCGACGTCATACTCTTTAGATTCAACGTATGAGCACCGACATCTCTTTCAGAGTTAACGACAAAAAATTCAACTACAGGGTGTGCGGAATTATCGTGCACAATGACAAAGTGCTCGCAATGAAGGACGAGCGCTCCCCCTATTACTACCTTCCCGGCGGCAGAGTGCAACTCGGCGAGAGAGCCGAGGACGCCATAGTCAGGGAGCTAAATGAAGAACTCGGAATATCAGCAAAAATAGTTCGCCCGCTGTGGCTCAATCAGGCGTTCTTCAACGAAGATGTGGACAAAACCGACTATCACGAATTGTGCATCTACTTTTTAATGGATGTATCGGATACCGAACTATCCCTCAAAGGGGATAAGTTTATTCTGTATGAGGGCGGGCACGAGCACATGTTTGAATGGCTGACATTCGAGCGTCTGAACAGTGAATACTTCTATCCGATATTTTTGAAGAAAGAGATATTCAATCTGCCCGAACAATTTACATTGAAAACAGATTATGAATAAAAAAGCCGAGGATCGAAAAAGGAAAGTGCGTTCCGGAGGCAAGGACTATGCGGTAAAAGACGGCAACGGCATTCTCTTCCGCTTCAACATTTAATTTAAGAATAACAATAAAGCATCGGCTGAAAATCGGCCGATGCTTTATTGTTAAAATTCTTTTTTACTGTAAATCCTTACTGAAATGATAAACGATGCAACAAAAATTGCAACGGTTGCACAAACGATGCATGATATATATACCGCCTGATTGCCCGCAAGGGCGTCGCCGATAAAGGGCATCAAAGCTATGAGCGCCACCACCAGAATAAGGATTAGCGCTATCATATACACCCTGCCCTTTTCGACCCCGAATTTGAATATTATAGGCAGAACTACGGCGAGTGCTATAATCTGCATACATATGGGCGAGACCAATTCGGCCGCGCCGCCTTCGGCACCGGTTATAGCAAACACTACCGAATAGCCGACTGAACTTAAAAGCGCAAACAGGAAACCGAGCAGATATTTTTCTACAACAATTACTTTTATGTTCATCCCGCTGGCTATTATAAATTTCTGCCAGCCGTCCTTCTCCTCATATGCTATCGCCGTGAGCGGCATGGAAACAGTTACGAGTATACCCAAAGTTGCGCAGAAGGCCACGTTTTGCATGACTACCGAAAGCACGCAGAACAATATTATCATGGCGACATACCACACTATCTGTTTTCTTGTATTGAAAAAATCTTTTATAAGCAAACCTAACATATGCTTTCTCCCTTGGAATAAAACAGCATTATATCATCCAGATTTGCAGGCCTGAATTCAAAATCGCGCGGCATTTTTTGCTTTATAGCGAGCACATCGGTGCCGTATTCCCTGCGCATCACTTTTACTACCGCCGTTTTGTCGAGCTCATCAAGCTGCCCGTCGCTTACGCAATATATGCCGTACCTGCCGAGGAGTTCGTCTTTTTCTTCATTAAACAACACTTTGCCTCCGTGAAGATATACTATATAATCGCATATCTTTTCGAGGTCGGTGGTTATATGCGAAGAGATGAGCGCGGCATGCTTTTCCTGACGGTTATAATCGTATATCAGCTCTAAAATTTCATCGCGTACTACAGGGTCAAGGCCGCCCGTAGGCTCATCGAGTACGAGAATCTGACTGTCATAGGAGAGCGAAACAGCGATTGCCGCCTTCATTTTCATGCCTTTTGAAAATTCTTTTATGACCTTTTTATCGGGCAATCCGAACCTTTGAACAAGCTGCATGAATTTTTCCTGATTCCACCTTTCAAATACACCCGACAAAACTTTACCGAGCATGGAGAGGTTGAGTTCGACAGGCAGCCCCATATCGTCGAAAACAAAGGAAATTTTTTGCTTTTCCAATTTACTGAGGCGGTCTATCGGTTTTCCGTCGAGCAGAACTTCGCCGCTGTCAGGGTGAACTGCGCCCAGAATACATTTAATTACGGTGCTCTTGCCCGCGCCGTTTTCGCCGATGAGCCCCACGACGGTGCCGTCCGGAATATCGAACGTGACGTTTTCGACGCTGAAGTTTTGATAGTGCTTGTTCAGCCCTTTAATGCTCAGCATTGCTTAACCCCGATAAATAGTCTTTACAATATCCAGAAACTCATCTTCGCTCATTGCGCACCTGTTCGCGATTTCGACAGATTTGGCAATGAGCTCCTCCATCTCTTTGAGGTTCTTTTCCCTGACGAATTGAGCGTTCCGCTCGGCGACAAAACTCCCCCTGCCAACTACCGAATATATATAGCCGTCGCGCTCGAGATCGGAATATGCGCGCGACGTGGTTATTACGCTTATGCGCAAATCTTTTGCGAGACCGCGAATGGTAGGCAGCGGCTCACCGGCAGATAACGTGCCTTCCAGTATCTGCTGTTTAATCTGGTCGTATATCTGCTCGTACAAAGCCTTGCCCGAAACATTGGAGATGTGTATATTCATTATCGCCTTCCAAATATTGTATATATTGATTATATACAATATAATATTTATTGTCAAGGGTTTGCATAATAATTTTAAATATTTGTGAGCATGCTAAAAAGAGTGTGGCGGCGCGAAGTTCCTTCGCGCCGCCATAGCTTATTATTGCGGACAAAATAAGCCCGCGCCGTGCGGCGCGGGCTATAAATTTTATTTTTAGATTACTTTAATTCGGCGAAGTACTTGATTGTTCTTACCATCTGGGATGTGTAGGAATTTTCGTTATCGTACCACGAAACCACCTTAACGAGGGTTGTGCCGTCGCCAATGGGCATGCACTTGGTCTGGGTAGCGTCGAAGAGTGAACCGTAGGTCATGCCGATAACGTCGGAAGATACGATTTCTTCTTCGGTGTAGCCATAGGACGCGGAAGCGGCAGCCTTCATTGCGGCATTGACTTCTTCTGCGGTGATTTCGCCTTCGCATACAGCGATGAGCTGGGTAAGCGAACCGGTGGGAACGGGAACGCGCTGTGCGCAGCCGTCAAGAACGCCCTTGAGTTCGGGAATAACGAGGCCGATAGCCTTGGCTGCGCCCGTAGAGTTGGGAACAATGTTGACAGCGGCTGCTCTTGCCCTTCTTAAATCGCCCTTGCGGTGAGGACCGTCCAGAATCATCTGGTCGCCGGTGTATGCATGGATGGTGGTCATGTAGCCCTTCTTGATCTTGCAGAGCTTGTTGAGCGCATCAGCCATGGGAGCAAGGCAGTTGGTGGTGCAGCTTGCAGCCGAGATTACCGTATCGGTAGCCTTAAGGGTCTTTTCGTTTACGCTGTAAACGATAGTGGGAAGGTCGTTGCCTGCAGGTGCGGAGATGACGCACTTTTTAGCGCCGGCATTGATGTGAGCCATAGCCTTGTCCTTGGAAGTATAGAAACCGGTGCATTCGAGAACGACGTCAACGCCTACTTCCTTCCAAGGAAGGTTTGCAGCATCCTTTTCAGCATAGATTTTGATGGTCTTGCCGTTTACGGTGATGTAATCATCGCCTGCTACGACGCTGTCGGCATACTTGTATCTGCCCTGAGCAGAATCGTACTTCAAGAGATGAGCCAGCATTTTGGGGCTGGTGAGGTCGTTGATAGCGACGATTTCATAACCTTCTGCATCGAACATCTGTCTGAAAGCCAGACGGCCGATACGACCGAAACCATTGATAGCAACTCTAACATTTGCCATAACTAATTAATCCTCCGAATTAAAAAA
>CALVWX010000009.1 GCA_944368215.1 uncultured Clostridia bacterium
GAATCCGACCGCGACGGCATGCGCATAGTCATCGAAGTCAAAAAGGACGCCAACGCCCAGGTCGTTTTAAACCTCCTGTACAAGCACACAAACCTTCAGATTTCCGACGGCCTGATAATGCTCGCCCTCGTGGACGGCACGCCCAAGCTTTTAAATTTAAAGGAATTCATCTATTACTACCTCGAACACCAGAAGGATATTATAATCCGCCGCACCAAGTACGATCTCGCAAAGACCGAAGAGCGCGCGCATATCCTGCGCGGCCTCGTCATTGCCGAAGCGTCCATAGACGAAGTGGTGGAGGTATGTAAAAACGCCAAGGACAAGACCGACTGCGTCGAAAAGCTCGTCGCAAACTTCGTCCTCGACGAGCGCCAGGCCACAGCCGTCGCCGAACTCAGGCTCTATCGCCTCTCCCATCTCGAGGTAGACAAGCTCAACGACGAGCTCGCCTCGCTGGAGGCGGCAATAGCCGATTATAAGGACATTCTCGCCAACGAAAGCCGCGTTCTCGAAATAATAAAGAACGACCTTCTCGAAATCAAGCGCAAATATCCTTCGGAAAGAAAGACGGAAATAGCCGTCGACTACGGTGATATCGAGGATGCCGACCTCATCCCCGTCGAACAGGTCGTCATCTCGCTCACTCATTCGGGTTATATCAAGCGTTTGCCCGTCGCCGAATACAAGGCCCAGCACCGCGGCGGCATGGGCGTAACCGCCCACAAACCCAAGGAGGAGGACTTTGTGGAGCAGATGTTCGTATGCTCCTCGCACGACGACATTCTGCTGTTCTCGTCCCTCGGCAAGGTCTATTCAATCAAGGGCTATCAGATTCCCGAAGCAGCGCGCACGGCGCGCGGCAGGGCTATAGTCAACCTCGTGCAGATAGCTCAGGACGAAAAAATAACCGCTCTCATCGCCGTAAAGGAAGGCGCCCAAGGCTATATCGCCTTCGCCACCAAAAACGGCCTCATGAAGAAGACCAACGTTGAAGAATTCGCCCGCATCAACCGCAACGGCAAAATCGCTATAAAGCTCAACGAAGGCGACGAACTCATCTCCGTGCACTTCACAACGGGCAATGACGAAATAATGATAGCCTCCCGCGCAGGCAAGTGCATCCGCTTTGCCGAAAGCGACGTCCGCGCCATGGGCCGCGACACGGCGGGCGTGCGTGCAATGACCCTTTCGGACGAAGGCGACTGCCTTGTAGACATGCTCGTCGTCGACCCTTCAAACGACATTCTCACCGTCGCCGCAAACGGCTACGGCAAGCGCTCAAGGCTCGAAGATTATCGCCTCCAGGGCAGGGCCGGCAAGGGTATCAAGGCCGGCGTGTTCAACGACGTAACCGGCAGTCTCGTCAACCTCAAACAGGTCACCGATGAAGACGACATAATGATAATAACTGACGGCGGCACGATAATAAGAATGCACTGTTCTGATATCTCCACCATCGGCCGCGCCACAAAGGGCGTACGCCTCATGCGCATAAAGGACGGTCAGGTTGCAACTGTCGCCGTCACCGAGCGCGACGACGAAGCCGAAACCCAGGCTCCCGAAGAAAATGCCGCCGACGTCCGCGCCGAGGACGACGTTTTGGACGACGAAGAATAATTGCACGGCATATATGTGCCAACCAACGATAATAAACGATTAAAAGCCAATACAGATAATTAACTCTTAAAAGCCCCGCGCATTGCCATGGCAATGCGCGGGGCTTAAAACTTATCGCGGGCTCCCTTGAGTAAAGAAAGCGGCGCGCCTGTAGGGCGCGCCGCAAAGTCGAAAGATTTCGCTGTCCGCAAAATCAAACTGTACAGATGTAATTAAACCTGATTTGCGGAGTCTGGCCGCGGGGGGCACCCCGCTTATTGTCCGCTTCTTTCAATCTCCAGCACCTCGGGTTTTTTGCCCGTAGACGAGGGGAGAAGAATCTGCATTATCTTTATCAGACTGTTCGAAAGCGGGAATGCCGCCTCAATCGCCACGGCGAGTATAAGGAACTTGGTGTAATCCCAATGCAGCGTAGACCATTTAATTTCATCGCTGACTTTGTAAAGCATATCGCCTATGGTCGGTATGCTCAGCGCCAGCGCCGTTGCGCCTACCATGCACACAAACAATACAAGCCTGTATCCGTTGAAGGGCTGGCACACACGGTAAAGCATTACAAGTCCAGCAAATGTCATGGCCATCATGCACATGGGCACATAAAAAGGTTCAAAATCCTGAGGGTTGAACACGTATACAAGATACATCGCCATAACGCAGCATATCATCAGTATCGCGCCGGGAATACTTCGGCTCATAACGTGCGTTATAAACTTGCCCTGCACTCGCTCCTTGTTCGGCTGGAGCGATAGCATAAACGAAGGTACGCCTATTACGCATATCTCAAGCAACAGCATGTTGCTCGGCATGAACAGATAGGGTTGCTGCAGGAACAGCATGCATATTATTGCAAGAATGGCCGTAAACAGAGTCTTCATGAGGTAGAGGGAGGAGGAGTTCTTGATATTGTTTATAACCCTTCGTCCCTCGCCCACAACCTTGGGCATGGAAGCAAAGTTGTTGTCCATCAGCACAAGGTGGCTTACGTTTCTCGCCGCTTCGCTGCCCGAAGCGACCGATATCGCGCAGTCGGCCTCTTTCAATGCCAGAATATCGTTTACGCCGTCGCCCGTCATGGCAACGGTGTTGCCTTCGCTCTTTATCGCGCGCACTAAAACGGCCTTCTGTTCGGGCGTAACCCTGCCGAACACCGTATATTTGTTTGCGACGCTCTCAACTTCCTTGTCGTTGAGTCCTTCAAGCGAAATAAATTTATCGGCGTGTTCAATGCCCGCTCTGCGCGCAACTTCCGCAACAGTCACGGGGTTGTCGCCAGAAATTACCTTTACGGCCACGTCGTTCTGACGGAACCATTTAATGGTATCCACGGCGTCTTCGCGTATGTTGTCGGCTATCGAAATTATCGCCACGGGCTTTAAAAGCGAGGGCAGTTTGTCGCCCACTATTGGTGCGGGGGAGTGCGCCAGCACTATAACCCTCAGTCCCATCGTCGCATATTGCTTGACGATTCTGTCAACCTTTGCAGGCAGGGGTTTCAGTACAAATTCGGGCGCGCCCATAACAAAAGTTCCCACGTCCCCGAACGTCACGGCCGAAAGTTTTCTCTTCGAAGAAAATGGTATCTTGGTCACGGGCGATAAAATATCGTTGTGTCCGAAGTGGTTGTAAAGTGCTATGGAAGTCTGGTTGTTGTCGTCGAGTGCGGACAGCATAGACCCCATAATATCATTTAACGAATACTCTCCGACGGTATTTAAAATAACGCAGTCGCTCACCTTCATTCTGCCGTCGGTAATCGTTCCCGTCTTGTCGAGACATAAAACGTTTACCCTCGCCAGCATTTCAAGCGAATACAAATCCTGCACAAGAGTGTTGTTCTTCGCCAGCCTTATAACGCCCACGGCCAGCGCCATTGTGGTAAGCAGCATCATGCCCGAAGGTATCATGCCTATAACAACGGTGCACGTTCTCTGTATGGCGTAGTTGACTTCTGCGGAGAATATGTAGTCGAAAACTCCGCTCATCGCCGCGTCGGATAAGGGTGCGTTATAGGTTGTAAAGAACATGCCTATCGCTATGGGGATAATCAGAAAGCCTACGGCCTTTATAATCATCCTCGTCGAATTCATCAGTTCGGAATTGGGTCTGCGGTATTTCTTCGCCTTGGCCGTCAGCTTCTCAAGGTAGGTTTCCCTGCCCACCTTTTCAACGCGGAACTTGCCGCTGCCCGATGCTATAAAGCTTCCCGCATACAGCAAATCCCCCGGCTGTTTTTTTATGGCAATCGATTCGCCCGTCAGAAGACTTTCGTTTACTTCAACGCTGCCCTCTGCCAGAATACAGTCGGCGGGAACCTGATTTCCCAGCTCTAAAATAATTATATCGTCCAGAACAATCTCGGAGGAGGGTATCTCCGCAATCTCCCCGTCTCGCACGACTTTAGAAGTCGCCGAAGCGAGGATTGAAAGCTTATCTATCGATTTTTTGGAGCGGATTTCCTGAATTATTCCGAGAATAATGTTTGCCGAAGTTATTATTATTACGAGGTAATTGGTAAATCCGGTTGTCCCCGCAAGCAACAGAGCTATGAACGCGCACAGGCACAAGAGGTTGAAGAACGTGCAGATATTGCTTATAAAGATGCTCGCGTAAGACTTGGAATATTTTCTGTTCGTGTCGTTGAACGCAAACTGTCTGAATCTTTCCTCGACCTGCGCGGTAGAAAGTCCGCGGTTTATTTCGGGCGAAAACCTTTCAACCTTTGATGCCGCCACGGCTTTGCCGGGGTGGCGCTTGAAGTATTTGATTATCTTCTGCTTGTCAAACCCTGACGTTGACGGTGAAGAATGTTTCGTTTCGGGCGCCTCGCTTTCTGCGGTTATCTCCGCCGCGACAGACGTGTCGGCCACGGCCTCGGCGGTAGCGCTCTCGTCGTAAATCTCCAAATTTGTCGCCGCGCCCGCCCTCTTTCTCCTGACCGCGGGTCTTGTCGCCCCCGATGGCTTTGAGCCGCCGGCGGCAGATGAAGCGCCCGCAGGCTTTGCCGCGTCTTTGGCTGTTGCAGTGCCGTCCGCGTTACTTTCCTTTCCGCTCGCCGCAGCCTCGTTTTTCGTCGCGTCGTCGGGGGAATCGTCGGACCCTTTTTTATATGGCTTGTAGTAAATTTTACTCATTTTTTATCCTTTATATTTTAAAGTACGCCGCTGTCGGCAAAAATACTTATTATAAGTATAACATAATGCGTCCGTTTTTTCAATTAAATAAAGGCAATTCATTTGCATTAACTGTTTTTTTGGCGTATAATATTTTCACTCAATGTAAACTAATGTAAAGTGTGGTAAATTATGATAGACATCAATCTCATCCGTACCAATCCCGACAAAGTGAGGGAGAATATAAAAAAGAAGTTTCAGGACCATAAGCTTCACCTCGTAGACGAAGTTCTCGAACTCGACTCCCGCAGAAGAATGCTCCAGCAGGAGGGCGACAACCGCAGGGCGCAGCGCAACGCCATTGCCAAAAAGATAGGCCAGCTCATGCGCGAAGGCAAAAAGGAGGAGGGCGAACAGGCCAAGGAAGAAGCCAGACTCAACAACGACCGCATCGCCGAAATAGAAAGGGAGACGGCCGAAGTCGAAGAACAGCTCAAAAAGGACATGATGGCCATCCCCAATATCATTGCGGACGACGTGCCCATCGGCAAGGACGACAGCTGCAACGTTCAGTGGAACACCTATCTCACCCCCGAAGATAAACCCTTCGAAGTTCCCTACCACCTCGATATACTCGAAAACCTCGGCTGCATCGACCTCGATTCGGCAAGGCGCACCAGCGGCAACGGTTTTTATTATCTTTTGGGCGACGTGGCCCGTCTTCACTCGGCAGTTCTCGCCTATGCCCGCGATTTTATGATAAACAAGGGCTTCACATACTGCATCCCGCCCTTCATGATTCGCTCGGACGTCGTCTCGGGCGTAATGAGCTTCGAGGAAATGGACGGCATGATGTATAAAATAGAGGGCGAGGACCTCTATCTTATAGGTACCAGCGAACACTCCATGATAGGCAGATTCATGAACACCACTTTAAAGGAGAGCGACCTGCCTTTGACTTTAACTTCCTATTCGCCTTGCTTCCGTAAGGAAAAGGGCGCGCACGGCATAGAGGAAAGGGGTATCTACCGCATTCACCAGTTTGAAAAGCAGGAGATGATAGTCATCTGCAAGCCCGAAGAATCGGACAGATGGTACGAAAAAATGTGGAACTACACTGTAGAGCTCTTCGTTTCCATGCAAATCCCCGTAAGAACGCTCGTCTGCTGCTCCGGCGACCTCGCCGACCTCAAATACAGGAGCCTCGACGTAGAAGCGTGGAGCCCCCGCAGAAAAGCTTACTTCGAAGTAGGCAGCTGCTCCAATCTTACCGACGCCCAGGCCCGCCGCCTCGGCATAAAGTACAAGGATTCGGCAACCGGAAAAAATGTCTACGCGCACACCCTCAACAACACGGTGGTCGCTCCCCCCAGAATGCTTATCGCCTTCCTCGAAAATCATCTTCAGGCCGACGGCTCGGTATTCATTCCCGAAGTTCTGCGCCCCTACATGGGCGGCAAAGAATATATAATGCCCAAAGCTAAATAAATTCAATTTGCCATTCCAAAGCGCGCCGTGATTGCTCACGGCGCGTAATTCTTACTTTCCTTACTTAAAAATTTACTTAAGTATCGGGAGTTTTTCATGGAAATAATTACTGATTTTGCGAAGAATAGCGACATTCCCGCCATAATGGCGCTATTAATGCAGGTGCATAAAGTCCATTCGGACGGCCGCCCCGATTTGTTCGAATCGGGCACGACCAAATATGACCAAACGCAATTAAAGGAAATCCTTACCGATGCGTCGCGCCCTGTCATCGTGGCAAGGGAGGATGGAAAAGTGGTGGGCTACTCCATGTGTCAGTTAAAGGACGGACATTTTTCAAAAAGCATTGCCTCTCGCAACAGCTTATACATAGACGATTTGTGCGTGGACGAAAGCATGCGCGGCAGGGGCGTCGGCACAATTTTGTATAACGCCGCTCTGCGTTATGCAAAGGAGCACGGCTGTTACAATCTTACCCTCAACGTGTGGGAGCTCAATTCCTCCGCAAAAGCCTTTTATAGCCGTATGGGCCTTAAGCCACAGCGCACCACGCTCGAAAAAATTTTATAAATGTTGCAATGCCAAAGTGCGGCGGCGCGGACTTTTCTCCGCGCCGCCGCACTTTTTTGTCAGCTTTTGCCGCCGTCGGTTGTTTAGTTATAAAAGAGGTTTCCCGAAAGGTGTATATTATTATAAGTAATATTTCCGCAGTGTCATACTGAGCGGAGTGAGGAACGGCGTGACGAACGCAGTCGAATGTATCTTGCCCGATTATTGTCCGGCAGACTCTTTTGGCTTCAGGCGTAGCTATGCTCCGCCTTTCGCTCAAGATGACAAGGGGGGATAAAAATTAAACGTCATTCGTCAACTCTCATAATAAAAGACGGTATTGAAATGCCCCGCAGAGTGTGTTACAATAGGGCAAAGGAGGGCATAAGATGAAGATTAAAACAAAAAGTTTTTTACGTATCTTCGCGGTATTTCTCGCGGCGGTCGTCGGCGCTTTCGCCCTTTCGGGCGCTGTCTCCGCCTTTGCAAGTGCCGACCCTAATTCCCGCGGCAGCCCTGTAAACGGCCTGTGCATAACGAACGAAATCTCGCCCGCAGTTATTTCTTCGGCCGATTATCACTTTACCGTCGAAGATTTTCCTCTTACATATTACGACACATTGGCCGATCTCGCTCTCTGCAAGTCTTCCGTCACCGCCGGCTACAACATTTACAATCCCACCCGAAGCGATATAACGTTAAACATTGCATATCCTTTTATAAAGCTTCCCTCTTATGCTTATAACAGCACGTATCAGAATGATTATAAAGTCTCCGCTCTGAGCGCCCTGCACTCTGCAACCGTCGGCGGGAAGGAAGCTGAGGTTGAGTTGCGTGCCACGCTGTCGGTCTATTACGATTATTTGGATTTGTATGACGACCTTGCCCGCCTTATGCAAAGCGGGGAACGGAACGCACTTTTCGCACCGACGACACCAGTCACCTGCTACAGCTACAGTGTAACCCTTCCCGATAGCTACGGCACAAGGTACGGCGAAATAGAAGCGCCCTTCCCGTCGTTCGACAGCTCTGTAACCGCCCTCATTTTTCCCGCGCACAGGCTGGACGAAAATGCAAATCTCGGCCTCTCCGTGCTCAACGGCCAAAGCTTCAACGTATATGCAGTCGGCCAAGCCATCGACCCCATATCGTGGTCGGGTGAAGATGGTGTCGTCTGCACCCTTGCCGGTCAGTCTCAAACAACCGTATATGACCTGTTCATGTCGGAATATGCGCTTTCGGAAATTTCTCAGAGCGACTGGTTCAATATCGTCTGCGACTATGTGGAGCGCAGCCGCAGAACGGTTGCGGGAGGGGGAGAGTTTTATAATATTGAAAGTTTAAGCGTCGGACTCGGCGACCTTCAGTTATGGTATACATATCAGGTGCAAATCCCCGCGGGCGGCACGGTGCAGACGGCCGTAAAAAGCCCCGTCTGGCCGGACATAAGGGACGAAGGCGAATTTTATGATTATACGTTCAACGCGCCATATGTCGGGGACAATGACTATTCCGTGCCGGTAAATATAACGGTAAATTCCACGCATTTCGTAAACTATTGTCCCGTCGGTGAGTTTACAAGGGATGGGGATGAATACACCCTTTCGACCTCCGTTATGGCGGGAAGGGACGACAGCATAAGCTTTATAATGTCCGATACGAATGCGCCATTCGTCGACGGCATTCCGCCGCGCGACCCGTACGAAAACTTAGGCGCATATATCGCCCTCGGCCTAATAATTGCGGGCGTTGTTGCGGCCGCCGTCTTCCTTATCGTCCGCGCTGTAAAAAAGCGGAAAAATCCTCCGCAGCAATAATTAAAATATAAATTTATTCATGCATAAAATCGATGGCGGCGGGCGAAAAATAATTTCGCCCGCCGCAATGGTTTAATTTATCTCAAAAATAAGTTGAAGTTAATGTGATAATAAAGAAAACGAATGGCCATTATGAAAAAATCGTTTGACTAAAGCGTGTAATGATAGTATAATCTTCTAATGAATAATAGTAGCATAAATTGTCACAATTTATCTGCATGGTTGCAAACTTATGCGCTGTAAATGATTTTTATGCTTAATTTATTCACTCCGTCCCTTCGGCGGAAGTCTCATGAAAAAATGTTCGGGAGAGCGTCCTATGAACGAAAATTTCAAAAAATTCAAAAATAAAATAATACGCCATGCAATAATCGAAAGCGTAATTGCGGGAGTGGCGTCCGGGCTTTTAGTCGTCGCCGTATTGCTCTTTGCGTTTACGTTCATCGGTACAGACTTGGCCGTGTGGATTTACGTCGTGGCGGGAGTTGCCGTTGCCGCTGTTGTCGGCGGCGTTGTTTTTCTCATTCTGCGCCCCACCGACAAAAAGATTGCCCGCAGGCTGGATAAAGATCTTGCTTTTAACGAAAAAGTGCAGACCATGGTCGCATACAGCCGGTCACAGGATAGTCTTGCCGGCATTCAGCGCCATGACACGGCTGCCCGCCTCGCAGCTGCTGGCACTTCAAAGATAAAATTCAGAAGAACGTGGCAGTGCGCCGTCGCCTCCGTCCTCGCAGCGGGTGTCTTTGCCGGTGCAATCGTTTATTCCGTATTAAATGTAAAGGAACCTACATATGCCGATTTCACCGACTGGCAGGTTCTTGCTCTCCGCAATCTCATTGAAAGCGTCGAAAGCAATGCCCGCTTCGACGACGAGTGCAAGCAGTCCATAGTCGGCGAACTCAACCCTATTCTCGACGCCATTTACGACGAAGAGACGGATACGACCATCACGCTCGAGGAGAGCCAGATGCTCTCGCTCGTAACGGGAGCCATGGTCAATATCGACGCCGCAGTCGAAAATATGATAACCGCGGAGGAATTCGGCCTGGCTTTCAATCAGGCAGTCTCCGATACGTCGCTCATGGACATGGGTATTCACGTTGCGGCGCTCAACACAAATACCGTCCGTACGGAATTCAGCAATATAAAATACAGGCTGGATGACAGTTCGGCTTCCGCCGCGTCCCAGTCTATAAAAGACATAGCCGCTGCAGTAGATTCAGCCCTTGCAACCGTCGGCGCAAGCACCGACGCAGGACTTTATGCCTCGTTCGCCGCATTTTCGGCCGGCATATCCGCCGTTGCGGACTCGTCCGACGAAATCGATGAAATTCAGTCGGCATACAGTGACGCGATAGACGCCGCGTCCATCGCAGTCAGCGCCGAGGTAGGCGTTCAGGCGAGCGTAAGGGAGAGCGGCAGGGAAGTTATATACCGCCTTCAGGAAATTTTTGAAATTTCCGATGAAAACATGCCTGAACTTCACGCCGCCGTTGAAGACGTCGTCTCCGACAGCGGCTCGGGCGACGATAACAAGGGCGACGACGGCGGCGCAGGCAGGGGCGAAGTAGATTTTGCCGGCGATTCCACCATATACTGGCACAACGAGGGCCGCTACTGCGAATACGGCGAAGCCCTGACGGCATATTATGCCATCTACAGCTCGATTATGGACAGTCTCGGTCAGGAATATAACGACTTCCTGACGGCTTATTTCAACGGCCTCACCGAGGGCGGAAACTGATATATAAAAAGTTACCATGCGGCCAGACCGCTGTAAATATTCAAAGCAAATAAATATAAAGGAAAACATCATGGAAGATTTGGAAAAAGTTCAGAATTTCAGCCGCGCCATCTCCGACATAAAGACGGAGATACGCAAGGACGTCGTCGGTCAGGAGGACATAGTCGATAACGTAATCACCGCAATAATCGCGGGCGGCAACGTGCTTCTGGAAGGCGTTCCCGGCGTAGGCAAAACAAGGCTCGTGCGCTCTTTCTCAAAGGCGCTTTCGCTGCCTTTCTCGCGCATCCAGTTCACGCCCGACCTTATGCCTTCGGACGTAACCGGCACCAACGTAATTGAAAAGGATGCAAACGGCAAAATGAAGACGGTTTTCCGCCGCGGCCCCATATTTGCCAACCTCATTTTAGCCGATGAAATCAACCGCGCAACGCCCAAAACGCAGTCGGCCATGCTCGAGGTCATGCAGGAACACAACGTCACCGTCGGCGACACAACCTACCCCATGAGCGAACCCTTCTTTGTGCTCGCAACCGAAAACCCCATCGAGCAGGACGGTACATATCCCCTTCCCGAAGCGCAGATGGACCGTTTCATGTTCAAGCTCATAATGCAATTCCCTTCGGTTGAAGAGCTTGCAGACATAGTCAACATGACTCAGATTACCTTGGCAGAGAACGCTACCGCCGTAGTCGACGGTCAGACTATTCTCGAAATGAGGGAACTTGCAAAGCGCGTGCCCATCATCGATGAAGTGCTCTCTTATGCCATGAATCTCGTAGCCAACACCCATCCCGAAGTTGAAAGCTCGCCCGAGGTTGCAAAAAAATATATCCGCTACGGCGCTTCTCCCCGCGCGGCGCAGAACCTCATCACGTGCGCCAAAGTGCGCGCGCTCATGAACGGCAACTACAACGTATCGTATGAAGACATCGATTCGCTCGCATACCCCGTTCTCCGCCACAGAATCAAAATCAACTACAACGCCGTAAACGATCATCTTTCAATCGACGACGTAATCGGGCTCTTACTCAAACAGACAAAGAAAACTTCCAAATAATAATGGCTAAATTTGTTATAAACGAAGAGTTCCTGCAGCAGGTCGAAACGCTGCAGGTTCTCATCAAAAACAACATTGCCGGCCAGTTCGGCGGCAATCATCAGACGAGGAATTTCGGTTCATCCTGCGAATTTGCCGACCACCGCGACTATATTGCGGGCGACGATATAACCAAGATAGACTGGAACGCTTACGCGCGCTTCGAAAAGCTGTATTTAAAGCTGTATCTCGATGAAAGGCAGATGCATACACGCATTTATATCGACGCCAGCCGTTCCATGGATTACGGCAAGGGCAACAAGGCCGAACAGGCCCTTCGCATTGCCGCGCTCATCGCTTACATATCAGTCTGCGAAATGGACAAAGTTTCAATTTACGCCATTCACGGCAAGAGTGTGGAGGAGGTCATAACCGCAGTCCACGGCAAGGATATGTACCTCGAGGAAATAGGCAAGCTCAACGACATCGTTTTCGACGGCGAAAGCAGCATAAGCGACGCCATCATACCCACAACCGTCGGGTACGGCGACGGACTTTCGGTCATAGTTTCAGATTTCCTCACAGACAGCAATTATGAAGATGCAATCGATTACCTGTGCGGCAAGCGCAGGGATGTTTTTTGCGTGCAGGTTCTTACAAGGGACGAGCTCAACCCCAAAATACGCGGCAAGTCCCATCTTTTCGACAGTGAAAATATTCAGAAGACCTACCGCCGCAACATCGACAGGCAGATAATTGAAGCCTACCGCAGGGCAGTGGAATACGTCACTTCGCGCATACGCAACTATTGCGAGGCCCGCGGAGCAAATTATATACTCGCAACGGCTGAACAGTCCGTCGGCGAAATTTTCCTCGGCCGCATGTTCGACATGGGGGTAGTAAAGTAATGAATTTTTTGTATCCTCTCGGATTGCTCGGCCTTATCGGCATACCAATTCTCATCATTATATATATAATAAAGAATAAGTATACCGAACAGACCGTTTCGTCCACATATATCTGGACGCTCTCCGAAAGATTTTTAAAAAGAAAAAATCCTATAAATAAAATAGCCGGCATTATCAGTCTTATTCTGCAGATTCTCGCCGTGCTCTTTCTTTCGTTCGGAATCGCGCATCCCGTGTTCACGGTTCCGGGCATGGCTAACAAGTACTGCATAGTGCTCGATTGCTCGGGCAGCATGCGCACTGAACAGGGTTCGTCCACGCGCTTCGACCACGCAAAGGATGAAATACGCAACCTCGTCAACGGCGCCACGGACGGCAGCGCTTTCACGCTCGTATGTGCCGGCGACGCCACGACCGTCTACGAAGAAACTACCGATAAAAAGCGCGTGCTCTCCATGCTCGACCAGACCGAGGCGGGTTACGCCGGCGCGTCTCTCGACAGTGCTCTTTCCATGGCGCAGGAAATTTTCGATGCCGATACTTCGACTCTGACCTATCTTTATACCGATAAAAATTACGAAAATCACCAGAACGTCGAAGTTGTAAACCTTTCGAACGGCGAGCAGAACTATGCTCTCAGCGAGGTCACATACACCATGGACGGCGGCCTCGAAGTCAGCGGCACCGTCACTTCGTACGAAAGCGACGCCACGCTCACGCTCAATCTTTCCGTAGTTTCGGGCGAACAGACTTACACCGAACAGCTTACGGTTGAGACCGGCAGTCAGGGCACGACGTTTACGTTCGACACGCAATATTCATCGTTCGACGTCTTATCCGTATCGATCGCGCAGGAAGACGCCCAGCCCCTCGACAACACTGTAGTGGTGTACAGCGCGGCAGCGGAAAATTCCTACAGCGTGCTCATCGTCAGCGATAATCCTTTCTTTCTTCAGATGATGTTCAACAGCACTGGCAACGCCGTGTTTGAAACTATTTCGACGGAAGATTACACGCTTGAGTACGGCACGGATACGGGCGCGCCCTCATACCCCAGCGGTTACGGACTGTACGTTTACGATTCGTTTAACCCCCAGGTATTGCCCCGCGACGGCTCCATCTGGCTCTTCGGACTTGACAGCAACCTTCCCGACGCAAACTTCAGCGTTCAGACCGAGGTCGAGCTTGAAAGCTCGGTAAGTCTTGAATTTTCCACTTCCACGTCCTCAACCGTTACGGCCCTTTTAAATGGTGTCATAAGGGGACAGGAAGGTGCGGCGGGCGATACTAATATACATGTTTATAAGTATATAAAGTGCAGCCCTTACCGCAACTATACTTCGCTCGCAACCTGTCAGGGCTCTCCCGTAATATTCACCACGCAGAGCGCTTACGGCAACCGTGAAGTTGTTTTTGCGACTACTTTTACAGATTCTGATATGTCCGTCACGCCCAATTTCCTCGTGCTTTTCCTAAACCTTCTCGAATATTCTTTCCCCTCGGTAGTGGAAAATCCTCTGTATAATTGCGGCGATACGGCAACGGTCAACGTGGTCGGTTCGGTCGAAAGTATAAGGGTGGACAGCCCCGGCTCCGAAACAACCTATCTCGACACCTCAGGCGTCGAAGCCAAGTTCCTTCTCGACGAAGTGGGCACATATACAATTACTGTCGAAACGGCGGGCACGCAGCGCGTTTACCGCTTATATTCGGCTTTTCCTCAGGAAGAAAGCGTCGTCACCGCAACCGAGTACGCATTCTCCCTCTCAGGCGAACAAAGTTACGACGGATACGACGGCACTTACGACGCCCTCATAATTCTGTTCTCGTTGCTCGCTGTCGTATTTATTGCAGATTGGGTGGTATACTGTTATGAACAATATCAGCTTCGATAATGTATATTTGCTGTTTCTGATAATACCACTCGTCGCATTGACGGCGGTGCCATTCGCTCTCGCCATCCGCAGGGAAAACGTCAACGGACACAACGTGGCGTCCTTAGTAATACACATACTTATAGCAGTTCTGGTAAGCTTTGCAATCGCCGGCACTATGGTGACGACAGTCATAACCGAAACCGAAGTATATGTAGTTGCCGATGTCTCATATTCGGCTAACCGAAATCTCGACACGGTCGACAGTTATATTCAGAACGTCCGCTCGTCTCTCCCCGCCAACTCGCGGATGGGAGTGGTGGCATTCGGTAAAGATTACGAGCTTCTTTCCGACCTCGGAGAAGACCTTGTCAGCGTAAGGCAGGCCGACGTCGACGACAGCGCAACCGACATTTCAGGCGCTCTCTCGTATACGTCGGGGCTCTTCCACGACGGCGTAATCAAGCGCATAGTGCTTATAACCGACGGCAGGGAAACCGATCCCAACGCTTTTTCAACCCTCATGGGAACGGTTAATTCGCTTTACGACAATAATATTTATGTCGATGCTATTTATCTCAACGACAATATCCCCGCCGACACCCCCGAAGTTCAGGTTTCGTCTGTAGATTTCAATCAATCGGCTTTCATGGGAAGGGCGTCTGATGTCGATGTTATCGTGCGCTCTGGCAGCACGCGCAACGTAACGATTACCTTCTCTGTTTGCGAAGAAGGCAGCGACCAGAGCCGCGTCATTCAACGGCTCGCTCCCACGCTTACTACAGGAGACAACGTGTTCACGTTCGAGCTCGATACTTCCGCCCCCGGCACGTTCAATTATACCGTGGACGTGGCGTACGACGGAAGCGAGGATGTCAATACATTGAACGACAGCTACACCTTCACGCAGACTGTAACCGAAAAAATGAAGGTCTGCCTCGTCATTCCCTCGGGTACATACCGCGACGAAAGCAATCTTCTCGAAGAACTCTATGGCGAAGATGCCGAAGTAGAAACATACCTCGCTGCAAGAAACGATGTTCCCGTAATAGTGGAAGACCTCTGTCAGTACGACCAGATAGTTCTCTCTAATACAGACCTCACGGTATTCAGCAACTATGAATCGTTAATCGACGCGCTCAATATCGTCGTGTCTCTCTATGGCAAAAGTCTCATAACACTCGGCGACATGGCTATTCAGAGCAAGGAAGACGATTCTCTCACCGACCTTCAGGACATGCTGCCCGTAAACTTCGGAAACAACAGTCTCGAAAGCAAGCACATTATCTTCGTGCTCGATAACTCTTTCAGCATGACTGATTCGGGCTATCTGACGGCGGCAAAAAATGCCATAACCAAAATAGTCGATAACTTTGTCAGCGCCGAAAGCGCAATTTCGCTCGTCAACTTCTATGGCGATGCCTCGTTCATGAACTGGCCAAACCTCGGCGAACAGAACTATAATTCCTTCATGGCCAGACTTGAAAATATCGAAGGCCAGCAGGGCACCGATATCGGCCTCGGCCTTGAAGTCGCCATGAATAACTGCGTAGGCATTTATCCCGATAAAAACAGCGAAATTTTCCTGATAAGCGACGGCGTAAGCTTCGGCGGCTCGACGACAGATCCCCGCGCCCTTGCAGAGGAAATGTACAACAGCGGCGTCGTCACGTCGTGCATCTATGTCGGCCCCTCCGACGATTACGCCGAACGTCCCGGCATTGATATAATGGAATCGGTGGCCTCTGCTGGCCGCGGCGGCGACGACAGCGTTATTACAAATTTTTATGAAATAACAAGCGGCGACGAAGTCGACGACGTAATAGTCGGACAAATGGGTCCCGTCATCAACGAATCGGAAATCCACGGTCAGACTGCCGTAAACATTGAAATCGAAAACGATTCCGTCGTAGAAGACATATCGTCCGTTCCCGACGTGAGCGGCTATTATTTCTCAAGGCTTAAAAACAGTGCCGTCAACGTGCTTACCATGCAGTACACAAGCACTCAGTCGGGAGTCTCTACCGATGTCCCCCTGTACTCATACTGGAATTACGGCAACGGGCGCGTGGCTTCGTTCACAAGCAGTCTGCACGACGGCTGGTTGGCCGACTGGACGGAGGAAAACGGCGGCCTTGAGCTCATACGCAACATATTGTTCACCAATACTCCTGAACAGCGCGTAGACCATCCGTTCATTTTCAACGCCGACTATACCGACGGTTACGCTTCGTTCGAGCTCATGCCTTATTATCTAACCGCCTCGGCGACGGCTACCATACAGATAACCTTCCCCGACGGGCAGACGGTACAGACAAACTCCATGGCGTTCGGTTCCGAACTCTATTCTTACGGCTTTGTCCCCGAACAGGTTGGCAGATATTCCATAGATGTGACTTATAGTGTTTCCGGCAGGGAGTTTACGGCTCATGCGTATCTTGCCGTTCCTTTCCTTTCAGAATACGATTCGTTCGCATATTACAGTGCAGCCACATTAAACCGTTTGCTCAGCGGAAGGGGAACTGTAAGCGAGGATGGAACTATCGAGTTGATAAATCCCGAAGACGAGTTGTCAACATACTCCGTAAGTCTTACAATGCCCCTTCTAATCGCTGCGGTCGCGCTGTTCGTCGTGGATATCGTCATCCGAAAACTTAAGTGGAACGACATAAAGAGCATATTTGTCAAAATCAAGTAACAGGACTTAGAAAATGAAAATCAAAAAGTTTTTGTTCAGCTTAATAGTGTGCATATCGGCGTTTGCTTTCGCGTTTGCCGCGGCGGGGTGCGATATCGGCACCCGTTCTGACGCAACACAGACGCCGGGTTCGGGAGCGGGCAACGGAAATAACAATCAGGGAGGAGGCGATACTCCTTCCGAGGACGACCCTTTCACCGTTACGCTTGTTACTACACGTCTGGACGCTGAAGGCAATGAGGTAAGCGAAGTGTTCCTTTATACCGACGGCCTTTCTGCGCAGTGGCGCTCTATGGAGACGGGCGCTTTGGTCACCGCAGAATTCGATTCAAACCACGTGGCTTCCACAACCGGGCTTGACGGCGAATACAGCGTAACCATTGTCGGTCTCGACCCCGAAGAGTATACTTACGATACCAACAGCCAGACAAATATAGCTACCAATGCCAGCCGTGATGTTCAGATAGAAGTTCTCGAAGTAGGCACATATACCAAGAATTCCAGACAGAACGGCACAGAGTATAATCCTTACAGACTGAACAGCCCCGGCTATTACAGCGTTGTCATTGAAAACGCTTCGGATCAGATTTACTTCACGTTCAGTCCGTCGAGCAACGGCGTATATGTATTAACTTCATGGGTCAACGCCAACGAAAATCTGGTAAATCCGATAGCCCGTCAGTACAGCGGTGAGTTTTTCTCGGGTAGTTACACCATTTATAACGGAATAACTGACGCCGAATATGCCCATACGCAAAATTCTTTCACAAAAAATTTCATGTTCTCGTTTGAATTTGATGATTCGATGGTCGGCGGCGGTTATAAGTTCAGCATTTCAGCCGAACAGCGTTACGACGAATATCCGGTAACTATCAATTTTGCCATCGTCCGCGAAACTGATTATTCTTTCGATGAAATGGAAGTCGGCGTAGTTCTTCCGATGGAGGAGTTTGTAGATGCAAATACACTCCCCGGATACGGCGAACTCACCTATGTCTACAGCGTAGCCGAGGGTAATTCTGACTACAGAATATTCGACCAAAGCTTAGTCTATTACAATGAGGAAGACGGTTACTATTATGTCCGCAGCGACTCCGGCGAAGATAAAATTTTGTACGCATATATCAATTCGTTGAATCCCATCTTCGAACGGATTAATCAGGACAGCGGCGACAGTCCTTCTGTGCCCCCCATTCAACCGATAAGCAGTTTTGATATAATGGGCGACACTCTGGCTATGTACGACGATGATTTAGACATAAGGCTTGATTACCGTTTATTTGTGCGCGGCTTTGCGGATGCCGGTTCGCAGGGCAACGAGGGGGTATACGAAGCGTATACGGGCGATTTCTACTATACGAGCGTGGAAGTCAATTCAAGCGGCTACCCCGTAACTACAAGAAAGTTGTATGAAGGCTCTGTTTCGGAAGAACAATTCCATGGTTGGAGCGGATATTCATTGCATTGTAACCGCGACGGAATGTATCCCGTAACGGCCGAACTCAAGGATTTCTTCGATTTCTTATGCCGTACAAACACATATTTCTATGACGGCAACGGCTATGAAAATACACCGGACCTTGATGGCTACACCTACGATGCATACGACGATTCCATGTGGCTGATGTTCTGCGCTTATTACACATGACCTAATGTCTCAGATTTATAACAGCACAAATGCCCGTGCGGTCTGATTGACCGCGCGGGCATCGTTTAATAATCAGTTTTTCTCTGACGGGCAATGCTTGTCGCATTGCGTGCCTATGGTTGACAAATCGCCGCATTTAGAGTATATTATATATGTATCGCACAAAATAAAATAAGGAAATAATTATATGAAAATTTGTGTTTTCGGCGCTTCCAGCGCTCATATCGACGATATCTATATCAAAAAGGTCGAAGACCTCGGCGAAAAACTTGCTGAACGCGGCCATTCGCTTGTATTCGGCGCCGGCGGCACGGGCCTTATGGGTGCGGCGGCCCGCGGCTTCAAAAGGGGCGGCGGTTATATTCACGGCGTGGTTCCGTCTTTCTTCCGCGACGACGGCATTGAACAGCTCTATGCCGAATGCGACGAAGTAACCTATACCGAAACCATGCGCGAGCGCAAGGCCATAATGGAGGACGTCTCCGATATATTTGTCGTCGTTCCCGGCGGCATAGGCACGTTTGAAGAACTCTTCGAGGTCTTAACATTGAAGCAGCTCAACCGCCACGACAAAGGCATTGTCATCTTCGATATCGACGGATATTACGACGGCATGGAAATTTTTATGGAAACGGCATACAAGCGCAAGTTCATTACCGAAAAATGCCGTCACCTATATGAGAATTACGACAATATTGACGACGTAATAAACTACGTCGAAAATTACAAGCCCGACGGCACGCCCTGGCAGAAACTTAAACTCGGCGACTGAAAATGCTCAACATATCCTTCATTTGTCTCGGCAATATCTGCCGTTCGCCCATGGCCGAGGCCATATTCAAAAAAATGGCGGAGGAGAGGGGTATCTCATCTTCTCTCAACATAAAGTCATTTGCCACATCCGACTACGAAGAAGGTAACCCCGTCTATCCGCCCGCGGCCCGCACGATGGCACAGCACGGCATTGTCGGCTTTTCCCACCGTTCGCGGCAGGTCACGCTCGCGGATATAAAAAATTCCGATTACGTTCTTTTAATGGACCACATGAACATGACCGACGTCGTCCGCTTTACGGGAGGCATGTACGGCGACAGAATATTTCTGCTCGGCCATTTTCTGACCCCGCAGATTGAAATCGCCGACCCCTATTACACGCGTGATTTCGAGGGCGCTTACCGCGAAATTTATGCTTCGTGCTCGGCTTTTGCAGATTATCTCATGGAAAAGCACGCCGAAGCTTTCGGCTACGATAAACGCCATAATCCATAAAATTGAAACAGAGCGCGCCCCGCGCCGCAGTTGCGGCGCGGGGCGCGCTCTGTTCAAAACGCCGCAGAAAAAATATCTTCCGCGGCGTATATATTTAATATAAAATTGCTTTTATCCGCGCTTAACGCTTGAATTTTGCGGCAATGGTCTTAAGTGTCGAAAGCTTTTCCTTAGCCGCCGCTATGCGCCTGTCGTCGCCCATGAAGAAGAGCGCCACGGTGCCGGGCCCAACGTGCGAACCGGTGCATATATCGTATACTTCAATAACTATGTCGTTTGCGCCCTTCTGTCTTATAAGGTCGGCCAGACAATTTGCGTCTTCCTCGCAGTCTGCATGGCAGATTGATACCGTCTGTCCGGAAGGATTGACGACCTCTTCTCCGAACAGCTCGGCAAGGCGTGCAAGCGCCTTTCTTCTGCCGCGCACCGTCTCGCACATTTCAATGGTGCCGTTCGGCCCGGCAATTAGTATGGGTTTAATATTTAAAAGCGTGCCCGCAATGGCCTTGGTTGCCGAAACTCTGCCGCCCTTTTTAAGATATTTTAAGTCGCTGACGGTGAACACCGAATGTATATTCAGCTTGTGCGCTTCAAGCCAGTCGCACACCTCGTCAAAGCTCTTTCCGTCCTGCCTCATGCGCGCGGCGTAAAGTCCGAACAACCCTTCGCCCATTGAGGCGTTGAATGCGTCAAAAACATGCACTTTGGTGCCGGGATGCTGCGCCATGGCCTCTTCGGCCGCGTCGCATGCCTGCTTGTAGGTGCCCGAAATTCCCGAAGATATGGTGGTTATAAGCACATTTCTTCCAGCTTCGAGCGAAGGTTTTATCTCCTCCAAAAACCTTTGGCTGTTTATAAGCGAGGTGGAGGTATCGCTCCCGGCGCGCATGGCCGCGTAAAATTTAATCGCCATCTCGCGCGAAGATTTGCCCTTTTCATAGCACGCCGTCTCCGTGCCGTCAATGTTGCACATAAACGATATAACGTTTATGCCGTATTTTTCCACAAGTTCGTCTGGTATGTTCGCTCCCGAATCGACGTATATGTCAAAGTTTTCCATCTCTGCCTCCCGAATGTGCCGCCTTTTTTATTATTATTTCAGCGTACGCAAAATTATATAAAAGCAGTCACGCGCGGCCGTATTTTTGTGCCGCGCGCTTTCTTTTTAAATAGTATAATTCATTTGTATTCTTTTTACAATTTTTTACAGCTCTGCCGCCCTCTATTGTTGTGTTCTCAAGGTAAACAAATGAAAAGAAACACTCTACTGTAAAATTTTCACACTCTACTTACAGTAGAGTTGCTCATTTTTATTGATTTTTACCGTCTGACATGTTAAAATACGTGTATGGAAGACTTGAAAGAGATAATAGCAAAAAATCTCGTGCGCCTTCGCCAGCAGGCGGGACTCACCCAGCTTAAACTCGCTGAAATGCTCAACTATTCCGATAAAGCCGTCTCCAAGTGGGAGAGGGGGGAATCAATTCCCGACCTGCGCGTGCTCATTCAGCTGGCCGAAATTTATCACATCAAGGTGGATGATATCATAACAGAACACCCTGAAGGCGCTGTAAAGCCCAAAGTAAACCTCGGCAAAAAGCGCCTTTTAATCGTCCTTCTCTCTGTCGGCCTCGTCTGGTTTGTCGCCACGGGCGTCTTTGCCATAGTCTATTTTTACCCCGCACTCGAAAGATTTGCGTGGCTGACTTATGTCGTCGCGCCCTTCGTCAGCAGCATAGTTTTAACCGTTTTTTCGGCTCTGTGGGGCAACAAGCTTACAAACGCAATAACGTGTACTATGATTTTATGGTCGGTGGTCGCCATATTCCACGTCTTTTTCGCTGTGTTCGCGCCCGCCGTCGATAAATGGTGGCTGTTCTATCTCGTCGCCGCGCCTTTCCAGATTCTAATCGTATTCTGGTTCCTTCTGCGCAAAGTCAAGTAAGATAGCGTAAATGCTTGCGTTTTGCAACATTTGGTTTTATAATGTCTATAAAGTATGTTTTATGCATACATTACATTGTAAGACAAAGGAGAGATAAATGTACAAATTATTTTGTGACAGCAACTGCGAGTTGTGGTATAAGACGGTTGCCGAACTCGGACTCGAAGTCATAAAAATGCCCTATACGCTCAACGAAAAAGAGTACTTTTACGACATGGGCGAACACACCGATTTTGAAGGTTTTTTCAAGGCCATGCGCGGCGGCGCCGTACCCAAGACGAGCGCGCTAAACGAATACGCTTATACCGAATACTTCGAGCCCGTCCTCGCCGCTGGCAACGATATCTTTTACATAACCTTTTCTCACGCGATGAGCGCCACCTTCAACGCCATGGAAGCCGCCATATCTGCGCTTAAAGAAAAATATCCCGACCGCGAAATCCGCACGGTCGACACAAAAACCATATCGCTCGGCGCGGGATTCATCGTCTACTATGCCGCACTTAAATATAAAGAGGGCGCAACTATGGACGAACTCGAATCGTACGTGAACGAACTCGTTCCCCACACTGCAACGTACTTTGCAGTAGAAGATTTAACCTATCTCTACAGGGGAGGAAGAGTGTCGGGCGTTTCCAAGGTTTTCGGCAATCTCCTCGGCATTAAGCCCATACTATGCTTTAACGACGAGGGCAAAATAATCAACGTCGACAAGCAGAAGGGCTTCAAAAAAGCCATGGCGGCTCTCCGCGGATACCTGCGCGAAAAGGGCAGCGAACTCGATAAATACAAAATTTTCGTTCTTCAGGCCGATTGCGAAGAAGCGGCAAAAAATTTCGTCGCGGACATAAAGGCCGAATTTCCCGCGGCGGACGTCGTCGTTCAGCCCGTCGGCCCCGTAATCGGCTCCCACTGCGGCCCCGGCACGATAGGTTTAATCTTCCACGCCGAGGAAAGATAATTATAAACGAAGATTATTACTAATTCTTAAATTTAAAAAAGTTAAATGCGCGGTTTGTCCGCGCATTTTTTTTATTATTGCGCCGGGCGTCCTTTGCATATTTAATTGACTTTGTTGCCTTATTTGATATAATAATTGCGTATGGATATTATCAAAGATAATATAGCTCCGCCGGAACAACCCGTTGCTGAAAATATAGCTTATTCATACGACGCCGAGCGTGAAAGACGGCACTTTGACCGCATAGTCGCGCTGGCTTTGGGCGTCGGCGCGGGACTGCTTTCATGCGGCGCGTCCGTTTCGCGCGTCGAACTGGCCGTCAAGCTTATTTGTCTTTCGTGCGGCGCCAAGGAAGTAAACGTTATGTCTCTTCCTTCGGTGATAATATGCAGCATAAAACTCGCCGACGGCAGTGAAGTATCCCAGCTCAAGCGCTGTTATGAGGTCAGCAACAACTTCCGCAGAATGGAACAGTACAACCAGCTTTCCCGCGATATATGCTCAAAAAAACTTACGGCTGAGGAAGCGGAGGAAGAGCTTGAAGCAATCAGCTGCTCCAAAGGCTATTCTATGCCCGTTCTCGTCGTCAGCGGCGGCCTCGTCGCGGGCATATTCACCGTATATTTCGGCGGCTCGCTCATAGACGGAATACCGTCGTTTATAATCGGCTGTCTGATGATGTTCGTCAACATTCTGCTGTCGCGCAGGGACTTCAACTCCTACGCCCGCACATTCGTGCTTTCCTTAATGGGCGGCACGCTGGCAATACTTTTAACCGCTCTGTTCGTCGTCTGCGGCGCTCAGTGTTCGGTCTCCATGGTGTCCATAGGCACTATAATGGTGGTGGTGCCCGGGCTCCTCATCTGCAACGCCGTGCGCGATATGTTCTCGGGCGATATTTACTCGGGTGCATTCGAGCTTTTAAACGGCCTTTTAACCATTCTCGCCATAGCCGCGGGCTACAGTGCGTCAATAATAATTCTGCGCTCCGTTATGGTCGACCTTCCCCCCATAGGCCGTTCGCAGGTAGAAGATTATATCTACCGCATAATCACATGCCTCTTCGGCGCGTGTTCCGTGGGCGTAATGTTCAACTGCCGCGTCAAAAAAATACTTTTCGGCGTAGGCAACATTCTCGCAACGTTTGCTCTGTACCTCGTAATCGAACACTATTTTGCCGATGATTATTTTCTTCAGTTTTTTGTCCCCACTTTGCTTGCGGCGCTCATCGCCGAACTTCTGGCGCGTCTCTTCAAAGCGCCCTCAACAATCTTTCTCGTCCCGGCAATAATAGTTCTCGTCCCGGGCGGATCGCTCTATTACACAGTCAATTACATAGTCAACTCAAATATGGCTCAGGCGCAGATCTGGGGCGAGCGCGCGCTTTTATCCCTGCTCGGCATTGCCGTAGGCATTTCGGTAATAACCGCGCTCTTCCAGATAATTCACCCCGTCAAGGGCAAAGCCGCTTTAAAGCGCATCATCGCCCGCAGAAATAAACTAAAAGGAAAAGACTAATGGATCTCAAAAAACTTGCCGCAACGCTCATACCCGACCAAGACCTTTTACCCCTCGGAAAGTACGAGGAAATGTACCCTCCCCGTAACCTCCCGCCCAAGGCCGAAGTCACCCGCCTTGCGCCTTCGCCCACGGGCTTTATCCACCTCGGCAATCTCTATTCGGCCCTCGCCGACGAGCGCATCGCACACACCACGGTCGGCATTTTCTATCTGCGCATAGAGGACACCGACGAAAAGAGAAAGGTGGAGGGCGCGGTCGAATCGGTCATACGCTCCTTAAAATACTTTAACGTCAATTTCGATGAAGGCGCGGAGATTGATTCCCCTCTCAATAAGTACGGCCCGTATTATCAGCGGCAGCGCGCCTCAATTTACCGCGCGTTCGCAAAGGACTTAATCGAGCGCGGCCTCGCCTATCCCTGCTTCTGCACTGAAGACGAACTCAACGCGGTCAGGGAGGAACAGACGGCGCAAAAATTAATTACAGGCTATTACGGCAAATATGCAAAGTGCCGCAACTTAACCGAAGAGCAAATCTACGCCAACCTCGCCGCAGGCAAACCTTTCGTCATAAGGCTTAAATCTCAGGGCGACACTTCGCACAAAATAACCTTCCGCGACCGCATAAAGGGCGAAATCACCGTCACCGAAAACGATCAGGACGTCGTCATCTTAAAGTCGGACGGCATCCCCACGTATCACTTCGCGCACGCCATCGACGACCACTTTATGCGCACAACGCTCGTCATCCGCGGCGAAGAATGGCTCTCCAGCCTGCCCGTGCATATCGAGCTTTTTAAAGTGCTCGGCTTCCCCATGCCCGCATACGGCCATACATGCTCGCTCATGAAGGTCGATAACGGCACCAAACGCAAGCTGTCAAAGCGCAAAGACCCCGAACTATCCCTCGATTATTACCGCAAGGCGGGCTATTACCCCGTCGCCGTGGTCAAGTATCTCATGACCATTTTAAACTCCAATTTCGAGGAGTGGGAGCGCAAAAATCCTCAATCCGACTATACGCAGTTCAAATTTACCATCGAAAAGATGGGCAAGAGCGGCGCGCTTTTCGACCTCGATAAACTCAACGACATCTCGAAAACCGAGCTGTCCAAAATTTCGCCCGAAGACATGTACGCCTTCTTAAAGGGCTGGGCGGACGAATTCGGCTCCGAAAGCGACAAGGCGCACTTCGCCGATAAGGATTATGTAATTTCCATACTCAATCTCGTCATGGGCATAGGCGGCAAAAAGCGCCGCAAGGACATCGAACGCGCCGAACAGGCCGCCGCCATGATATGTTACTTCTTCGACGACACATTCTCGCCCGTCTACGAGTACCGCTTCGATAAGGACACGGTAAACGCCGTTCTCTCAGGTTTTTCTGCCGTATACGACCCCGCCGACGACAATTCCGCGTGGTTTGCAAAGGTCAAGGAAGTTGCGGCAAGCAACGGTTTCGCCGCTGAGATGAGCGACTACAAGGCAAATCCTTCCGCCTACAAGGGCAGCGTTGCCGACGTTGCGGAAATCCTCCGCATTGCGGTGACTGGCAGCCCCAACTCGCCCGACCTTTGCACCATCATGGCTATACTCGGCAAGCAAAGAAGCCTTTCCCGCCTTGCGGCCGCGCGCGTGAACTGACATGACAGTTTTTTTATCCCTCTGTTTTCTGTTCTTTGTCGGCAGCTGCCTCGGCTGGTGCGTCGAAGTTCTGTTCCGTCGCTTCGTTTCGGCAAAAAAGTGGATTAACCCCGGCTTTTTAACGGGGCCGTACCTGCCCATCTACGGGTTCGGCCTCGTCGGGCTGTACGCCATATGCTCCATTCCCGTAAACACGGGCAATTTTTGGGGCGATGCCGTCGTAACCATAGTCCTGATGGGCGTTACAATGACGGTTATAGAATATATCGCGGGTTTAATATTCATCAAAGGCATGAAGATAAAGCTGTGGGATTATTCTCAGCAATGGGGCAACGTTCAGGGCATAATCTGTCCGCTGTTTTCCCTCATATGGACGGCGGCGGGCGCAGTTTACTACTTCGCCGTCGACCCGTTCGTTATAGCGTGGGTGGAGTGGTTTGTCTCCAACATTGCATTCTCGTTCGTCGTCGGCATATTTTTCGGCGTGTTCTTCGTCGACCTCGCTCATGCCGTCAATCTCTCCGTGCGCATACGCGCTTTCGCCAAGGAGCGCGGCATCGTCGTCGCGTATGAAAAGTTAAAAGTCAGCATAAAGACCCGCCTCGACGACCTGCGCGCAAAATCGCGCATCGACGAACTTCGCGCCAAAGTGGAGGAAGGCAAGAAAAAGTTTAAAAAGTCAAGCTTCTTTTTCCCTTTTCGTTCGGATAAAAGCATCGAAGAGAGTCTGGCCGACTACGCCGAAACGGCTTCCGACAATGACGGCAAATCAAAGAAAAATAAATAGATTGTTGAAAATCTCGTGAATTTAAACAAACAGACCGCGCCTGACGTTGACATTTAAGTCGGCGCGGTGATATTATTATTGTGGTATTTGTCATAACATAAAAAGACTTGCGTCACGCCCGCGTGACAACGCCATAAAAATCAGAAAGAGGCGCAATATATGCTCGAATTAGTTAACATCAAAAAAGATTACGACGTCGCAGGCGGCGCCGTCCATGCGCTCAAGGGTGTTTCTTTAAGCTTCCGCAAGAGCGAATTCGTATCCATTCTCGGCCCTTCGGGATGCGGTAAAACCACCCTTTTAAATATTATCGGAGGTCTTGACCATTACACGTCGGGCGATCTCATTATCAACGGCAAGAGCACAAATGAGTATACCGACAGGGACTGGGACACCTACCGCAACCATTCTATAGGGTTTATATTCCAGAGCTATCACCTCATTCCCCATCAGACCATTCTTCAGAACGTCGAGCTGGCTTTGATGATTTCGGGCGTACACAAGCGCGAGCGCAGGCGCAGGGCAATCGAAGCGCTCGAAAAAGTCGGCCTCAAGGACAGAATTCACAATCTTCCCAGCCAGCTTTCCGGCGGCCAGGCACAGCGCGTGGCCATCGCCCGCGCCCTCATAAACGACCCCGAAATAGTGCTCGCCGACGAACCCACCGGCGCGCTCGACTCCAAGACGAGCGTGCAGATAATGGAGCTTTTGAAGGAGATTTCGCGCGACCGCCTCGTAATAATGGTCACGCACAATCCAGACCTCGCCCGCCGCTATTCAACGCGCATAATAAATCTTTTGGACGGCGCTGTAATCGGCGACAGCCGCCCCTTCAGACCCGGCCCCGCGCCAGCACCTGAAGAGCTGACAAAAAAGGAGCTCAAGGAACTCAAAAAGAAGAAGGGCGGCAAAAAGCAATCGTCAATGCCGCTCGCAATGGCCTTTTCGCTGTCGCTCAAAAACCTTTTATCCAAGCGCAAGCGCACTGTAATGGTGTCGGTTGCGGGCTCCATAGGCATAATAGGCGTGTCCATGGTTCTGGCAATCTCCTCGGGCGTTCATGCGTACATAGACGACATGCAGAACGACATGCTCTCGGGCAACCCCGTTTCCGTGACAGAAACGGCAATCGACTACACGTCGCTCCTTTCGCTGTCGTCCGCGGCGGACACCTCTGTCGACATTACCCGTCTGGACGATAAAGTTTACATCAACTCGCTTATGGAAACGCTCGGTTCCTTTGCGCAGGGCTTCAGCACCACGAACAACATAAGCGACATGTATTTAAGTTATGTAAACGCCGTTCCTCAGGAATATTACAACGTCATTCAGTATGACTACGGCTTCGACGTGGCAAACAACATATATACCGACTTCCGTGTAGATAACTCTGCGGATACCGTTGCCGACGGCACCATATCGGTTACCGCAATCCGCGGCATGTATACCGAAATTCTCCGTCAGCAGGAAGAATACAGCGATTTCGCCGGCACGATATCTACCGTCGCAACGTTTGATGAACTTCCGGACAATTATCAGTACATTTTAAGCCAGTACGACATTGTCGCGGCATACACCGACGAAAACGGAATCGTCACCGATTCTTCCGCTTTCACCGACGAACAGCTCAAGAGCATATTTGAAGACAAGAGCACGCTCATAATGGTCACCAGCGACGACACCATATCCGACCTCATGATGGGTCAGTTCGGCTACCTTACCCAGAAGGAGTTTTTGAATTACGCCTTCGACGCCGTCGACAGCGACATGTACGACCCGTCTGTCGGTCTCGTCGGCAGCGGGCAGAACGGCGACACCGGTTTCGATTATACAAAATTCATCGGTCCCGATTCCAAAACATTCACTTGGTATTCCAACGATGACGTCTACTATAAGGTTTCCGACTATTATAACATGCCGGGTATACCTGATATGTGGCTGTATAAAACATATACCGACGGCAATTTTGTCATGGTCGATTCGGACGACGATAACGAATACGACACGGTCATTCCCATGCCTGCGGCAACAATAGATACCTCTTCGGAAAGCTCGGTAGATTTGTCCGTCAGGCTCATTCTCCAGAAGAAGGAGGATATCTCATACGGCTGCCTTACCACTGGATTCTATCACACTCAGGCTTTGACCGAATACGCCAGAGAAGACGCCCTGCAAAGCCGCATCGTCAGCGAGATAAACTCGTCAGATGAAGGATACTTAAGCATGCTGCCTTATTTCTTCGAATACGTCAATTTCTCCGACACAAACGGCGACGGCGTCATCGATTCTGTCGACTACGCCGCAAACTCCGGCCATGCGGGCAGTGCAATTTACGATTCAGGCAGCTTAATGGATATGCTTCTTTCGGGTCTTTCGGGAAGCGGCGCAGACCAGAGCGCCATGCTCCGCGTCGATGCCAGTCTGCTCGGCGGGGCGGCGCTGCCTTCGGCAATCTATATTTATCCCGTAGACTTCGACAGCAAAACGGCCATAACCGATTACCTCGACGAATGGAACAATATGTGCGAAAGCGGCGTGCAGTACACTTGGACCGGCACCGACGGCGCCGAGCATACCGACACGCTCGCCGAAGCCGATAAAATAACCTATACCGACACAGTCGGCCTCATCATCAACATGGTCAACACCATGATTCAGATGGTTACCATCGCGCTCGTTGCATTCACGGCTCTGTCGCTCGTCGTCTCTACGGTAATGATAGGCATAATAACATACGTGTCCGTAGTCGAACGAATAAAGGAAATAGGCATTCTCCGCGCGGTCGGCGCAAGGAAGAAAGATATCAAGCGCCTGTTCAATGCCGAAACATTCATAATCGGCCTCGTCGCGGGTCTTATCGGCATAGCGATAACTTATATTCTTTCGTTCATTGTTAACATTGTCGTGCTCTTCATAGCCGGTATATGGGGCATCGCGGCTCTGCCTTGGTGGCAGGCGCTCATAATGGTTGCGCTGTCAGTCGTTCTCACGCTCATCTCGGGTCTCATTCCCGCGGCTGCGGCGGCGAGAAAGGATCCGGTAGTCGCGCTCAGAACGGAGTAATTTGAATTGCTTAAAAAAATCGTACTGCTTATCGGCGGTGCGATTTTTTGTTGCAAAATATACAATTTTTTGGGCTGAAAACCCCCGACAATCATTGACATAAATCAGTTAAACTGATAAAATAATGGCAATAACAGGAGCAGATATGAAGACTAAAAAGATTTTAAAAATAACAGCGGCCGCCTGCCTTGCAGGCGCTCTCCTTTCGGGTAGCTTAGCCGTTGCCGGATGCGGCTGGACTACGCAGACGGTGGAAGGCGAGTATCATTACACTAATTACGGCGTCGATTACGGCGTAAAAGTCAACGTCGAAATTCAGACTGATGACAAGGGCGACCGTATCCGCAAAGTAACCATCGCAGACAGCGAATACAAACAGCTCTCCGACGCCAATCCCGATTATGGCTGGACGGACGAAAACAGACAAAACTACCTCGACAATGAGCAGTCTTTGCTCAATGCCTACCGCGGCCTGTACGTCGCCGACGTGCTCGCGATGACGGCTTCAACCAATGCCGCGGGCGAACCTTCGTCCGTATCCGACAGTGCGGTAGTAATTTCCGGCGCGACACAGAGCTCGGGCAGGCTTCTTCTTGCCGTGCAGGACGCTCTCAAGCAGTTCGGTTACAGCGTCTGCGAGGGCGAATACAGCTACCTCAATCCATGGTCGCCTTCCTCGCGCTACGGTATTGCAGTAAAGGTAATTTTAAAGGGCGATACAATCGCCAAAGTCGTCACGGTCGACAGCGCTTACGAGGAAGTTTCTTCGGGCTGGGAAGATAAAAATATATGGACGAGCGGTCTCGCGGGTCTTCTTGAATCATACGCAGGCAAAACGCGCAGCGAAATTCTCGCCGTCAACGTCACAACCGACGCAAACGGTCAGCCTTCCGCCGTTTCCGATGCAACTTATGTAATCACGGGCGCAACTCAGGGCTCGGGCAGGCTCATGCTCGCCGTCCAGAACGCCCTCCGCACGGACGGTCAGGCCGTCGGTACCGTTTACGAAGGCGAATATCATTACACAAACTACGGCACTGAATACGGCGTAAAAGTTAATGTCACTGTCAACGGCGGCGTAATAACAAAGGTTGCCATTGCCGACAGCGATTACACCCAGCTTTCGCCCGCCAACCCCGATTATGGCTGGACGGACGAAAACAGGCAGAATTATCTCGACAACGAAGATAAGTTGCTCGCCGCGTATATGGATAAAACTGTGGGAGAGGTACTAGCCATGTCGGTCACAACAAACGACAACGGCGAACCTTCGGGCGTATCGGACAGCTCAGTTTTACTCTCCGGCGCAACGCAGAGTTCGGGCAGGTTGCTTCTTGCCGTTCAGAACGCTCTCTCCAAGATAGAAGGCTACAGCGTCTGTGAAGGCGAATATCATTACACAAATTACGGGGTAGATTACGGCGTAAAGGTAAAGGTTGCCCTGCAGGGCGACACAATCATGGGTCTTGCAATTGCGCCCAGCTCCTATACCCAGCTTTCGCCCGCCAATCCCGACTACGGCTGGACGGACGAAAACAGGCAGAACTATCTCGACAACGAAGCATCGCTCCTCAAAGCCTATATCGGTAAAAACGTGCAGGATGTGCTTTTAATGTCTGTTACTACAAACGACAACGGCGAACCTTCGTCCGTATCCGATGATTCGGTTATAATATCGGGTGCAACGCAAAGTTCGGGCAGGTTGCTTTTAGCTGTTCAGAATGCAATTTCCTCGCTTGGCAACTATCAGCTCTGCGAGGGCGAATATAGTTATACAAATTATGGAACGCAGTACGGCGTAAAGGTAAAGGTGCTCGTGCAAGATGGTGCTATAGTCAAAGTTGCAATCGCGCCCAGCTCTTATACTCAGCTTTCACCCGCCAACCCCGACTACGGCTGGACGGACGAAAACAGGCAGAATTACCTTAATAACGAGCAATCGCTTCTCAATGCCTACAGCGGCAAAAAGGTGCAGGATATTCTTGCTATGTCTGTTGCAACCGACAATATCGGTCAGCCTACTTCTGTATCTGACAGCTCGCTTTTAATATCGGGCGCGACACAGAGTTCCGGCAGGCTTCTTCTGGCCGTACAGAACGCCCTCGGCAAGCTCTAAATTAAAATTTTAATAAAATAATCACGGCCCGCCGCGCGGCGGGCTTGATTTATGCCTTTTAAATCTATATAATATATCTATGAAAAAAATGCTTGCTGTTGCGGCAGCTTTTGCCGCCGCGTGTATAATGGCTCTGCCCGCATGCAATAATTCAGGGCATGGCAACGGGGGAGATTATTCCTCGCTGGCGAGATACTACAATAAATTCGACACCGTCGCAACGCTCGTCGTCACGGCGGATTTTACTAACTCCGAGAACACCGAAAAGCTCTCAAATCTCGGTGCCGCCGTAGAAAATTTTCTCACCGGGCTCGAAAACAGCCTCTCCACAACCGTTGCAACTTCGTGCATTTCGCGCTTCAACGCGGCCGCCGCGGGAGAAGAGGTGCCCTTGGACGAGCTCACCTATACCGTCCTCTCCGAGGCCGTCGCAATGTACGAATATACCGACGGGTATTACAATCCCGCCGTCTACTACAGCGTCGATTTATTCGGTTTTTCGCCCCGCTTCAACGACCTTACGTGGAGCGCTTCGCTCCCCGCGCAGCCTTACGACAGACTGTCCGAGGACGGCACTTATGTGACCGCCCTGGCGGAACCCGACGAACGCTATGTGGAGCTCTTCAAAGACCTCGCCTCGCACATGTCCGAGCTTGAAATTTACGAGCGCGACGGCGCTTACTACGCGCTCAAGCCCGATTACACCGTAACTGGCCCCAACGGCGACTCTTACACGCTCGCCCTCGACCTCGGCGGAATAGGCAAGGGCTACGCCGCCGACGTTGTCACCTCGATGATGGAGGAGTACGGTTTCGAATACGGCTTCTTCGATTTCGGCTCGTCCTCTGTCTCTGCAAGACAGTCGTACGAGGGTGAAGACGGAAAGTGGGAACTCAACCTCGTCAACCCCGACTCGTCGTTATCCGGCACATATGCGCGGGTGTATGTGTCCTCCGCGTCGCTCTCCACCAGCGGCGACTACGAAAAATGTTACACCCTCGGCGATGCAACTTATTGCCACATCATCGACCCGTTCACGGGCAGGCCTAAATCAATAGGCATAGCCGCATGCACGGTAATCGGCGGCACGGCCGCGCGCGACGACGCGCTTACAACCGCCCTCAGCGTAATGGGCGAGGAGAAGGCCGTGCAGTTCATAAACGATAATTTAAAAGATTATCAGGTCGTTATGATAGTCCGCGGTGATGACGGTCCCTGCGACCATGTCGTCACCAACGTTGAAAATCTCGAATACAACCCGGCATATACCCTCGGCAATACAATCGACGGTCAGGGCAATATAGTGCTCAATTAAAATAATGTCTCAAAAAAAGGTAGAACAAGTAAAGGCCGATAAGGGCTTCAGAATATGGGATTTAGCCGTCTACGCGGCGCTTATTGCGCTTATTGTCGCGCTCTTCATCGCGTTTGTCTTCACGCGCGATTCCTCGCCTCTCACCTCTGTTTCCGTCTCCATCGGCTTCGGCGAAGAACAGCGCACTGTCTGCACTTATAACTTTACAACGCAGTCGTTAAACGTAATCGACGACAGCGTCATTACGGTAAATTATCCCGAAGACGGCGGCATAGAACTGACCTTCCACGGCGAAGGGGAGGGAGAGGAGAATATAATTTTCATCGATACCCGCAATGTCAGCGTTTCGGTCACGCAGGCAAATTGTCCCGCGCTCGACTGCGTCTATACCGCTGCCATAACAAACAATTCGTCCCTTCCCATAATATGTTCCACCCACCGCATGATAATCCGCCCAGACCACGTCAGCGGTTCGGTAATACAATAAAGGTTATAAATAATACGGGCGCCGCGCAAAACTTTGCGCGGCGCCCTTTTTCTGCAATCGAGCTGTGCACGTCATGAAAAAAGGAAGGCCTGAGCCTTCCTTTTTTATTGCTTTATCTTTCAAGTATTATGTGTCTGGGGCAGACGGCCACGCAGGTCTTGCAACCCGTGCACTTTTCGTAATCGAAAACAGGCAGGTTGTCTACCATGGTGATCGCGCCGTGGGGGCACTTTCTCGCGCAGGCGCCGCAGCCTATGCAGCCCACTTTGCAGGCGTTCATAACTTCCTTTGCCTTGCAGTGCGAAGAGCATGCAACGTATACGGGCGCGTCGGCGGGTATGCGCTCTATAATGTGCTTGGGACACGCCAGAATGCATGCGCCGCAGTTGATGCATTTGTCGGGGTCCACTTTGGCCAGTCTGTTCTCAACGTCTATCGCGCCTTCGGGACATACATTCTTGCAGTCGCCGCAGCCGAGGCAGGCGTATTTGCATACTTTATTGCCGTCGAAAAGGGTGGAGCACGCCGCGCACGTCTGGCTGCCGTTGTATTCAAACGCGTCCGCCGCGTTGAGCGCGCCGCCGTTGCACTTTACAATCGCAACCTGCGGCTGTTCTTGTTTGAGTTCCACGCCGAGCAGCGCTGCAATTTCCGCCTTCTTTTCCGGCGAGGTTACGTGGCAGGCCGAAAGATCGCCGCTGCCGTCTGCAAGTTTTGCGGCAAAGCCCGCGCAGCCGCTGCATCCGCAACCGCCGCAGTTGGCGCCGGCAAGGTTTTCAAGTATCTTGGTAACCTTTTCGTCCATGTTTACTTTAAAAACTTTGCCTACGACAAGTATGGCGATTACAATCACAAGGGCTATGCCGAAGAGTATGCCCGCAACAATTCCTACAGTTGTCCACGTGTCGGCGGTTATTGCGCCGAGCGAGGCTAATAAATTAAACATTTTCCTGCGGCCTCCTTATGCAATATAGGTGAATACCATAAACGCCATGCATATCAGCGAGGCCGTCACCATCGAAATGGGGAACCCGTTGAGGTATTTGGCAATCTTCACATTGTTCAGTTTTTCGCGCATGCCGCTCATTATAACCATTATGAGCGTAAAGCCGAGGCCTGCGAACAGCGAATACAGCACCGCCCAGCCGAAGTTAACGGCAGCGCCGCCCAGAAGTCCGGCCATTGCCGTCTTGTCTATAACCAGTTCGCAAACGCCTAAAACGGCGCAGTTTGTGGTTATAAGGGGCAGGTATACACCCATGGCGTTGTACAGCGAGGGCGAAAGCTTTTGTATTATCTTCTCAAGCATCTGCACAAGCGAAGCTATTATAAAGATGAATACGATAATTTCAAGGAATGCAAAGTTCAGGGGCACCATCACATATTCGTAAATGGGCCACGTAACCGCTGCGGCCAGCGCCATAACCACCGTTACGGCCACGCCCATGCCGAGTGCGGAAGAAGTCTTTTTGGAAACGCCCAAAAACGGGCAAATACCCAGCGTCTGCACCGTTATAAAGTTATTGGTGAGCACTGCGGAAAGTACCATTGCAATAAAAGTAGCCATTATGCCTTGACCTCCTCGGCCTGTGCGCCATCGTCAAGCATGTTTTCGCGTGCCAGCCTGTTTGCTTTTACGCGCCTTGCGCGCTGGAATGCGTCGATTATCGCGGTGAATGCGCAAATCGAAAGTCCGAACACTATGAACGCGCCGGCAGGGGTGGAGAACATGCCCACGCTGAAGTCCATTATCTTGAATCCGAACAGACTTCCGCTGCCTATAAATTCGCATATAATGCCCATAACCGTCAGAGCCATGGTAAAGCCGATGCCGTTGGCAATGCCGTCCACCGCGCTCTCTAAAACGGTGTGTTTGTTTGCAAAGGCTTCCGCCCTGCCGAGAATAATGCAGTTAACTACAATAAGCGCCAGCAGGTTGCCCAATGCTTCGTAAACGTCGGGCAGGAATTTGTCCAGCACCATTCTTATCAACGTTACAAGCGTGGCAATAACCACTATATAGCAAGGTATGCGCACTTCGTTGGGAATGAGCTTTCTCAGCGCCGAAATAATCATGTTGCTCAGAGTCAGTATTACTATAACGGCAAGTCCCATTTCCAGCGCGGGAAGGGCGGAGGAGATGAGCCCCAGCGTCGGGCAGGTGCCCAGCACCAGCATGAACGTGGGGTTGTTGAAAATAATGCCGTCCAGAGTTATCTTTTTATACTTGTTCATTATTCGGCACCTCCTTCGGCGTATTGTGCAACCGCGCGGTCATAGTTGGCCGTTGCAAACAGCGCGGCGGAAAGAAGCAGATAGTTGGATCTCGTCGCGCCGATGGCAATTCCGTTCGCTGCGTAGTTGGAGTTGTTGCTTATATCGCCGTTTTCGCCTATTACGCCGGCAAAGAAGTCTGCGCCCTTGCCTGCAAAGTCGGTATAAACGTTTTCTGTTGACCAGCTATGCGTCGTGTCCGATTTGGTGGTGAACGAAGTTATCGTCTTGTCCGCGCCAACAACTATTTCAATGGTGATGGAGGGAGCGGGGCTGTTTGCCGCCGTTATTATATTGTACGTTACCACGCCGTTTTCAACCGTGTATGTGGTGGCTGAGGTAATGTTTGTGTTTGCCGTCCAGTCGGCATAGGGATTTACGACGCCGCAGTAAACGCTTTCAACATAATCCTTCGCGCCGTTCATGGCGTTGGCTATCGCACCTAAGGAGAATGTCGCGCCCGTGCTTATTCCCGAGCTGCTGTAAGCCGTAAACCCGTCTTCGTTCTGCCCGTCTATAACCGCCTGAATGTCGCTGTCGCCTATTTTGTTTATGAACGACTGCTTTTCGTTGCCGGTAACTACAAGCTTTTCAAGCCCTGCAAAGGCGTTGTCTTCGGTCAACGCAACAACCCAGCACGTAACCGTGCCGCTGTTGTATCCGTTTTTGCCGATTATGCTCAGAAGGTACTGACCTTCGCGCTCGCCCGTCAGGGTGAACGCCTGTTCAACCCTGTAGTTGGCAGTTTCGGCATAATTTTCGTCCACTTCGTCCTCTTCAAAAGTAACTTCTTCGTCGGGGAATACTTTTGCAACCGCTCTTGCCGTGCGCTCGTCGTCGGTGACATATAAAAGCGCGTTGCACAGCGTTAAAAGTATGCCGCATATGAGGACTATCGAAAGCAGTACGGCTATGCACTTGAAAGCCGTGCTCTTAAAAAATTCTTTTGCCGTCATTTATTTGCCCTCCTTTGCCTTCTTTTCGCGCCTGTAGCCGAAGGGCCTTCTCACAATATAAGTATCGATGAGGGGCACTATAAGGTTCACTATCATTATCACGAAGGAAACGACTTCTATCTTGGTGTAGAACCTTAAAAGCGACGTCAGCACCGCAAGCAATACATAGTAAACTATCTGTCCGTATATACCCTTGGGCGAAGTTACGTAATCCGTCGCCATAAATATCGCGCCGAACATCAGCCCGCCGGAAAGAGCATAGTCAACGAAAAGCGAAATATCAAAGCTTGCGCCCTCCGCAGTCGCCGCCATGCATACCGAAAGGAATGCCGAAAGCACTACGTACAGGAGGGGCTGCCACCACTTGATTACCTGCCTTGCGACGAGGTATATATAGCCTATTAAAAGCGCCAGCTTGCATGTTTCGCCTATGCATCCCGCAAGGCCCGTGCCGAGGAATAAATCAAGCCAGTCCATTCTGGCGCCCGACTGTCCTCCCAGCAGCCATCCCGAAAGGTGCGTCGCACCGGTGAACAGCTGGCTGTCAAGGCTGATGGGTTCAAAGTTTGTGGCGATGTAAGTGGTAAGGGTAAAGCTCAAAAACATCATTACCCTGCCCGCCGCGGCGGGGTTTACAAGATTTCTGCCCGTGCCGCCGAAGATCATCTTTACGATGATTATGGCGAACATCGCGCCTATTAGTATTTCGTACCAGTTAACCGTCGAAGGCACTATAAGCGCAAGTACGAGGCCGGTCACCACCGACGTGAAGTCGAACTGCTTGAGCCAGTTTACGCACACGTCCTTTGCCTTGGCGCACTTCTTTGTGAATCCGCCGTTATATATAAAGTAATATACGAACTCCGAAGCCACTGCGGCGAGTATGGAAGTTATAATCAGAACAAACGCCTGCACGCCGAAAAAGACTATGCCCGCAATCGTCGCGGGGAGAAGGGCGATTATTACGTCGAGCATTATGCTCTTGGTCGTCCTGCGCGATTTTACGTGGGGAGGCGTAGAAACAACAATAGTATTATCCATTTTCTTTTACCTCCTTCAGTTCTTTTTGGCGCGTATCGCGGCCTTGGTCTTTCTTATGGCCTGAATAAGCGGCCTTCTCGCGGGGCACACGTATTCGCACGCGCCGCACTCTATGCAGTACATGGTGTTGCCCAGTTTTGCCGCCGTCTCGAAATCTCCCGCAGAGGAGTAAAAGGCCGTCTGCATTGGCATCAGATGCATGGGGCACACGTCCGCGCACTTGCCGCAGTTCAGGCAGGGGGTGGGGGCAAGGCAGTCCGCTTCCTTTGCCGTCATAAGCAGCACTCCGCCCGTCGTTTTGCCGATGTAATTGTCGTAACCCGTCGCGGCAACGCCCGTCATGGGGCCGCCGTCTACAATTTTCTTGGGCTCGGTGCCTTCGCCGCCGCAATATTCTATGATGTCTTTAATGCACGTGCCCACCTTCACCCAAAGGTTCTTGGGCTCTTTTACGGCTCTGCCGGAAACGGTTATTTCCCTTTCATACAGCGGCTTGCCGAGTTCTATCGCCTGACATATTGCGTACGTCGTGCCTACGTTGTGGACTATAACGCCCACGTCGGCCGGAAGTTGCCCGGCATGCACCTTTCTTCCCGTGCAGGAATATATTATGTGCTTTTCGCTTCCCTGAGGGTAGCTCTTTGCAAGGCGTACAACCTTTACGTCGTCGTATTTTTCAAAGGCGGCTATGCAGTCTGGCTTGTTTTTTTCAATGCCAATAATTATGGCCGCTCCGCCCAGCGCCTTGGCAATATACCTCGCGCCGCGCACAATGTCGTCGGTGTGCTCAATCATCAGCCTGTGGTCGCAGGTCAGATAGGGTTCGCACTCCGCGCCGTTGAGTATCAGCGTGTCCACGCTGCACTTGGGCGCGTCCTTTACCGCCGCGGTGAATCCCGCGCCGCCCAGACCTACAATTCCCGCCTGTCCGATTCTCTCTGTAATCTCCTCGGCGGAAGGCTCTGCAAGGGGGGTAAGATACTCTTTTTCCCCGCTTCCGTCCGACGCAATGACTATAAACGTCTGCTCGTCGCCCGCGGCCGAAGGCATTTTAACAATGCCCGTGACCTCGCCCGCAACGCTCGCAAAGACGTTTGATGAAATCGCGCCGTCGGCCTTTGCAATCAGTTGGCCTTCCTTAACTTTTTGTCCCACCTCAACGCAGGGCAGCGCGGGTCGCCCCGCCGACTGCTGTGTGGAGATGCGCACTTCGGAAGGCTCGGGAAGCACTTCAGTGGGCTTGTCGCACGTCAGAGCCTTTTCGTCCCTCAGTCGCACGCCGCCGAAGAAGATTTTTCCTTTAACAGCTTTCAAAATCAACCTCCGGTAATTCAGCGGACTTATTAAAAAACGTCCGCTTTTGTATTATGTGCCCGCGCGGTTTGGCCCGCGCGCGGCTGTTGCCGATAATAATTATTATTTGTCTTCAGTTCCGTTTTTTTTCGGCGGCTTTTGCCCCAGCGCCCGCTCGAATACGGAAAGGGGCACCTTTTTAAAAATAAGCATCACCGCCGCGCCGACTATAGCGCCCGAAAGCACCCCTAAAAGCGCCAGATACGGCATGTATGAAAAGACGAGCGGAGTGCCGGAAATTGCAACGAATACCAGATTCTGCACAATATTGTGCGCCACCGCCGCGACGATGCTCACCGCCATCACAGAAACTCTTGGATAGACAAGGTAAACAAGCAGAGCCGAAATTGCCATCGCCGCAACTCCGCCCGTAAACGAGTACAAAAGAGAGGATATGTTTCCCGCAAAAAGCGAGCCCAATACAGTCCTCACAACGACTACGGCGAACGCGTCGGCGGGGCCGAACAGTATTAGCGCCGCAAGCGAAAATATATTTGAAAGTCCCATCTTCGCCCCCGGGAAAAACAGGGGAGGGAAAAGGCTTTCTATTAAAAATGTAATAAGCCCCAGCGCCGCAAACAGCGCGTCGGCGGCTATGCGCTTGGCCGCGCCGTTACCTTTTGCCATACACGTACAATTATATATTAAAATTGTAAAATAGTAAACAGAAATTGCTCAAAAATTATCCGAAAATTATCCAAAATTTTCACGTTTTCCTCAACATATTTGCTGTTGACAAATAATTTGCGTTAATATATAATACCTACCGAAAGGAGATTTTACTTATGGAATACGAATATACCAAACAAAACTATTTCAAGCAGGCGGACGAAAAGGAACGCAAAGCAATCTTCGACTATGCCGAAGGCTATAAAAAATTCCTCTTCACGTCCAAAACCGAACGCGGCGCGTGCGCAACGGCTGCTCAGCTCTGCCGCGAACGCGGCTACAAGCCCTATATGTTCGGCGATAAAATCAAGGCCGGCGATAAGCTCTACTTTGTCAACCGCGACAAAAACATCTTTATCATCAAGGTGGGCACCAACGATATATCGAAGTGCGGCATCAAAATCATGGCAGCGCACGTCGACAGCCCCCGCCTCGATTTAAAGCCCAATCCCCTCTATGAGGACGCGGGCCTCGCATTCTTCAAAACACACTATTACGGCGGCATCAAAAAGTACCAGTGGCCGACAATAGCGCTCGCCCTCGAAGGCGTCGTAGTCCTTCGCGGCGGCAAGCGCGTTTCGGTCAACGTCGGCGATGACGAAAACGACCCTATATTCTACATAACCGACCTTCTGCCCCATCTTTCGCAGGAGCAGAACGAACAAAAACTTTCCAAGGCCATCTCGGGCGAAAGCTTAAACGCAATCGTCGGCGCAATGCCCGACGGCAGCGAGGAGAAGGAGGGTGTAAAGGCGGCCGTTTTAAAGCTTCTTCACGATAAATACGGCATCACCGAAATCGACTTCCAGTCCTCAGAACTCTGCTTCGTTCCCGCGGGCAAACCCCGCGACGTCGGTTTCGACCGCGCCCTCATCTCGGCTTACGGCCACGACGACAAGGTCTGCGCCTATCCCGAAATGACCGCCCTCTTCGAAAGCGACGGCAAGGATACCGTAATGTCCATCTTCGCCGATAAGGAGGAGACGGGCAGCCAGGGTACCACGGGCATGCAGTCCCGCGTAATAGTCGACCTCATCGACAGCATAAGCCGCGCCCTCGGCGCCGACCCCATACTCGTGCGTTACAATTCCAAGTGCATATCTGCCGACGTATGCTCGGCATTCGACCCCGAATATGCATCCGTCTACGAAAAGAGGAATGCTTCCTTCATCAACTGCGGCGCGTCTGTCACCAAATACCACGGCGCGCGCGGCAAGTCTTCCACAAACGACGCCTCTGCCGAAATGGTCGGCTACGTGCGCGACGCTCTGGAAGATAACGGCGTAATCTATCAGACGGGCGAACTCGGCAAAATCGATATAGGCGGAGGCGGCACGGTCGCAATGTATATCGCCGACCTCGGCATCGACACCCTCGACATGGGCGTCCCCGTGCTCTCCATGCACGCCCCTTACGAAGTAATCTCCAAGGCTGACCTTTACTCCATGCACAAAGCCATGGTCGCCTTCTGCAACAAGCACTGATTAAATTGTAAAACATAATGAAATGCGGCGCGGCGATTTAAAAAATCGCCGCGCCGTTTCTTTTAATTATCGTCACAACAATAACGTCAAATCGCAAGCCGCCTCAAGGCGAGATTTGTGTTAATAGTTTATATGTTCTTAAATTGATAATTATACAAATCTTTATATATGCCGTTCAACGCCATCAGCTCCTCGTGCGTGCCGCGCTCTGCAATTCCGCCGGGTGTAATCACTATAATCTCGTCGGCGTTCTTTATGGTCGAAAGTCTGTGCGCCACGACTATAGTCGTCCTGCCCTCCGAAAGGCTGTTGAGCGAATCCTGTATCATCATCTCGGTGGCGTTGTCCAAAGCGCTCGTCGCCTCGTCGAGGATAAGGATTGGCGGATTTTTCAAAAACGCCCTCGCAATCGAAATGCGCTGTTTCTGTCCGCCTGAAAGTTTAACGCCCCTTTCGCCCACGTTGGTGTCATAGCCGTCAGGCAGAGTCATTATATAATCGTGTATGTTTGCCTTCTTTGCCGCCTCAATTATTTGTTCGTCGCCCGCGCTGAAGTCGCCGTAGGCTATGTTTTCCTTTATTGTGCCGTTGAACAGAAAAACGTCCTGCTGGACAATGCCGATGTTTGTGCGCAGCGATTTTCTCGTCATCTTTCTTATATCCGTGCCGTCTATCGAAATTGTTCCTTCGTCAATTTCGTAAAAGCGGGGTATAAGGTGGCAAAGCGTAGTCTTGCCCCCGCCCGAAGGCCCCACAAGCGCCACGGTCTTGCCCGCGCTTATCGCGCAGGTGAATCCTGAAATTACTTTCTTCGCGCTGTCGTCGTTTTTATAGCTGAAGCTTATGTTGTCAAACAGTATGTCGCCCTTCAGTCTGCCGCAGTCGATTGCGTTTTCGTCCTCGGGCTCTGTTGGTTTGTCCATTATGTTGCAGAAGCGGTTGAACCCCGTCAGCCCCTGCTGTATCTGCTCGTAAATGGTCGTCAGCGTCCAGATGGGATTGGAGAAAGTCGTAACATACATTATGAATGCCGAAAACACGCCCGCTTCTATCCGTCCGTTGAAAAAGAACACGCCGCCGATTATTATTACTGCAAAATTCATAAAGTCGAGCATGAACCGCATAGAGGAGTAGTACTGCCCCATTACCTTGTATTGCTTTCCCTTGCACTTTGCAAAGGCGTCGTTGCCGCGCTCGAATTTTACCTTTTCATGCTCTTCGGCCGTGTAAGCGCGCGCCACGCGTATGCCAGAAACGGCGCTTTCAACGTCGCTGTTAATTTCACCCTGCACAACTCTCATCTCGTCGTAAACGGTCAAAAACCGCTTACGCATAAGTATCGTGTAAATCAATATCATGGGCACCAGGGCGAGCAGAATGAGCGCCAGCCACACGTCGTATGTGAACATAATGGCTATCGCGCCTATCAGGGTTACCACCGATAACAGCACGTCCTCGGGGCCGTGGTGCGCAAGTTCCGAAATTTCAAACAGATCGTTCGTCAGCCTGCTCATAATAACGCCCGTCTTGTTTTCGTCGAAGAATGTCAGCGGCATCTTTTCCAGATGGTCAAAAAGCTGGCTGCGCAGAGTTTTCTGTATGCGCACGCCCACAATGTGCCCCCAGTACTGCAAAAAGTAGTTCAGTCCGGCTTTTATTATATAAAATACAAGCAGGGCGCAGGCGCTTATAAGCAGCCAGTTCAAAAGCCCGTTGGGCACGTAGTTGTCTATTATTTCTCCTGTAATGTAGGGGTATATCAGGTTGAATGCCGAAATTAACCCCGCGCAGATTATGTCCGTAACAAACAGTTTCATGTGCGGGCGGTAGTAGGGTATAAACCTGCGTATAAGCCCCTTCTGCAATTTTTCCTTGTTGTCGCTTTTCATAAGCCGCATTATATCATTACCTATTATAAAAAGCAACTCAAAACAAAAGGCCGCGCGGGCAAATATTTGCCCGCGCGGCCTTTAACTTATTTTTTACTGCTCTCTTAAAATATCTATTTGCATAAAACACCTATTACACTTTAGATTAATTTTATCACGACTGACAAATTTGTCAATTATTTTTATTCTCTAACGTAATAAAGCCAAATATATTATACATTGTTATTGCAAATATGCGTACGCAACAAAAAATAGGAATTCCTTACGTAAATAAGGAATTCCTTACAATAATAAAACGTGTGAATGAACAAAAATAGCACGGCAGAGGGGTTATCCGCCTGCAATAGCTTTTAATATGAGGCCGAAAATAAAAGTGGCAAGCGCGCCTATAAAAGCCAGACCGATTTTATAAAAAACGTCGCGTGTACGCTGTTTTTTTGCGCGGCGGAAGTTCAAGCCGCTCTCCTTTAAGGTTATAACATACATTCTTTCGCCAGCGCGGCTTGAAGTTATCAAATCAAAATATCCGTCTGCATGCAGGTTGTAAAGTGCTTCGTCCACGCCGTCGGCGTTGAATTTTTTTGTGTGCGGCAGTACCGAAAGTATTTCCGCGCCCGAAACAAGGCATCCGTCCGTACCGTCGCACAGGATGTATACGGCGTTCATAACGTCGCTTTCGTATTTAGACAGCATAAAAAATCATCCCGCAGATATAGCTTCCCAGCGCTCCGCCCAGTGCCGCCGCGGCGCATTGAATGGCTACAAGCGTTGTGTAAGACAATCTTTTTTTGGTGGGCTTAGCAGGCGGCAGTGGAGGAGGCTCGGGTTCTTCGTATTGTTTAAGCCCCATAATGCAGAATGCGTTGCCCTTGGCGTATTTTACTTCTGCATACCCGTCGTTTACAAGTTGTTTCAAAACGGCTTCCAAGGTCTCCCGCGTGCGGTTTTCTTCGGGCAGAATGTCCAAAAGTTCGTCCTCGTAAAAAATGCCGTAGCCCTCGCGCGTAGACGAAAATATTTTATTGCAAATTGACCTGCACAACTCTTCCACACTATACATATTGACAAAAAAATTGCAAAAATATACCGCCCGCGATTTTTAGTCGCTGGCGGCTTAAAAATTCATGACAATACTTAGTTTTTCGCGTCCTCTCTGTGCGCGTCGGGGGTGACTATTATATTGCTGTAGTCGGTGTATATGACAAAACCCGCGTTGGCTTTGGGAGGTTTTTTGACGAATTTTTTAAATGCGTAATCAACCGTCACTTTATCGCGCCCGCGCGCCTCGGAATAGTATGCGCATATCTCGGCGGCTTTGGCAATGGTCTCGTCGGGCACTTTCCCGCCGCGCGCAACAATGCCCACGTGGGAGGAGTGGTACCTGTTGGTGTGCAGCCATATATCGTCGGGCGCAAGGCTTTTTAAAAGTCTGTCGTTCTGCACGTTGTTTCTGCCCGCAAGCACCTTAAAGCCGTTTATTTCATACTCCCTCAAAGGAGCGGATTCGCTCGTCTTTTTCTTTTTGTTGCCCTTTTCCGCAGGCTGTTTTATAAGCCCGTCGGCTATGAGCTCTTCGTTAATCTCTTTAAGGTCGTCAATGCATTCGGCGGCACATATGTGGGCGCTAATCGAAGTCAGATAGTCCAAACGCTCCTCGGTTTCGGCCCTCTGAACAGAAAGAATTTCAACCGTCCTCTTCATTTTTGCATACTTTTTGTAATACTTTTGCGCGTTCTGCGAAGGGCTTAGCTGTCTGTCGAGCTTTATGGCGATTTTTCTCGGTTCTTCGCTGTAATAATTGTCGGCTTCAAAACTCGTCATGCCCCGTTCAAGGCGGTATATGTTGGCGGTAATCAGTTCGCCCTTGAGCTTTATTTCATCTGCAGACTCGCATTCCAGAAGTTTTTCGTTTATCTGCGCCAGACGCTTTTCAACCTTTTTGGTCGCCGCGTGCAGGGCGGTAGTCAGCTTTCTCTTCGCATCCTCGAAAGTCTTTTTAACGTATACGTAATCGTAGTAGGCCCTTTGGGCGTCTAAAATGCTGTCGTACGTCTTCGCGTCCGGTTTTATCGTGCGGACCTTGAAGTCTTCGGGCTCGCCGTTTTCGTTATAAGTCACGCACGGCGCCGAATACTCCGAATTGACGTATTCATAAACCTGCCCGGCCGTAACGTTTCCGCCGTAAAAGGCGCACATCTCGAGCGCGGTGGAGTAAGCTATGCCCTCGACGTTCGCACATATGAATTTTTCGTCATGCGCTTCGCCGCCGAAAGCGCTTTCAAGGGCGCCGGGGTCTGTGGGGTCGGCCTTGCCCTGAGGGGGAGGAAGAGTGTATTTCGCCCCCGAAAAAAGCACGCGCTTTGCGTTTTCTTCAAGCGTCGTCTGCTTCAGCGCGCCTAAAATTATTCCCTTTTCAACGAGTATAAGGTTGGAATATTTGCCCATAATTTCGCAGTAAAGGATCATGTGCGTCTGCGAAAATTCTGAAAAGCAGTCCAGTTCTATGGCTATGATTCTTTCAAATCCCGCCTGCCTTAAGTGGGTTATCTGCGCGTTCTGCAGATGTTTTCTTAAAAGCATGCAAAAATTGGGCGCGACGGGCGGGTTGGGTTTTTCGCCGTCGGCAAGGCTTATTCTGTTATTTTTTGCCGAAGTCGAAATTTCAAGTTTAACCGAGCCCGAACGAGTGTATATAATTAAAGACAGCTCGTCTTTCTCCGGCATATTTATTTTTGAAATTTTTCCGCCGACGAGCAGTTGCTTCAGCTCGCCCGCAACGTGTCGCAATGTAAATGCGTCCTGCGGCATAATATAAAATCCTTTTTATTTGTAAGTTTTACGCTATTATATCCCAAAAAAATTGACTTGTAAATAAAAAAATTGCGTGTAAATTAATTAAAGCGTCGTCAAAACGCTTTTCAAAATAATCTACATGTGCTAAAATGTTAAAGTTGAAAATATTATTACCATAATTTAGGAGAATAAAAATGAAGTACACAACCACGGCGGGCGAAAAGAGCACCGTAAAAGTAACCATCGACTTTTCAAAGGAGGAGTGGGAAGGAGCCATCGCCGAAGCATACCAAAGGACGCGCGGCAAGTACACCGTTCCCGGTTTCAGAAAGGGCAAAGCTCCCAAGGCCGTCGTAGAAAATTACTACGGCAAAGCGGTATTCTTTGACGAAGCTTTCAACGTACTTTATTCCAAGCACTATCCCGAAATTCTCGAAAAAGAAAGGGAAAACTTCACCGCAGTCGGCGATCCCGAACTTTCCGTCGACGACCTTTCCGACGAAAAGGTCACTTTGAGCGCAGTCATTCCCGTAAAGCCCGATGTCAAAATCGGCGCATATAAGGGCCTCGACATCAAAAAGTACGAATACACCGTCTCCGGCGAGGACGTTACAAAGGAAGTCAATAAGATTCTCGACAGAGAGGCTAAGTCCGTCGATGTCACAGACCGCGCCTGCGCAGACGGCGACACCGTAAACATCAATTTCTCCGGCTCTGTAGACGGCGAAAAATTCCCCGGCGGCACGGCTGAAAACTACGACCTCGTTTTAGGTTCCGGCTCATTCATTCCCGGTTTCGAATCTCAGGTCGTCGGCATGAACATAGGCGACGACAGGGACATCACCGTCAAATTTCCCGAAGATTATCAGGCGGAAAACCTTCGCGGCAAGGATGCGGTTTTCGCTATTCACCTCAATTCAATCAAGGGCAAGGAACTTCCCGAACTGACCGATGAATACGTCAAAAAGCACACCGGCAGCGAAACCATCGCAGATTACACCGCAAAGGTAAAGGAGCGCCTCGAAAAGCAGGCCGAAAGCCGCGGCAGGGACGAGACCGAAAACGCGATAGTCGAAGCCATCTGCAAAACTGCCGAATGCGAAATTCCCCAGGCCATGATTGAGCACGAAATCGACAGAATGGTTCAGGATTTCTCATACCGTCTCATGTATCAGGGCCTTAAGCTCGAAGACTACATCAAATACATGGGCCAGACCATGCCCCAGTTCCGCGCCCAGTTCGAAGAGCAGGCAAAATCGCGCGTTCTTTCCCAGCTCGTAATCGAAAAGATCGTAAGGGAAGAAAAGATTACCGCATCGCCCGAAGAAATCGACGCCAAAATCGCCGAACAGGCAAGCTCCGTCGGAAAGACGGCCGAAGAATACAAAAAGAACATCGACCCCCGCCAGCAGGAGTATATCACCAACGACATAGTTATCACCAAGCTGTTCTCTTTCCTTGAAGAGAATAACAACATGCAGAAATAAAAAGCCATCTTTGGCTGTGGGATAAAACCCTTGCGGGGCGGCTTTGTACATAAGTCCGCCCCGTTGTCATAATCAGGTCCTGCCGCTTTCAGATGCGGTTGACCCGCATATATGCCTTAACCAACGCACTTTTTGCGTCGGATATTCAATAAAAACCTTATATAAGGAGGATATTTTATGCATAGCGAAAAATCGGCACTCGTGCCCTATATCGTCGAACAGACTTCGCGCGGCGAGCGTTCGTACGACATTTATTCAAGACTTTTGGAGGACAGAATAATCTTTTTAAGCGGCGAGATTGACGACGCCACGGCCAACACCGTCGTAGCCCAGCTCATCTATCTCGAAGCCAAGGACCCTTCCAAGGACATTTCGCTCTATATCAACAGCCCCGGCGGTTCGGTTTCTGCGGGCCTCGCCATTTACGACACCATGAACTACGTCAAGTGCGACGTATCCACCATCTGTATAGGCATGGCGGCTTCAATGGGCGCGTTCCTTCTCTCCAGCGGCGCAAAGGGCAAAAGGTACGCCCTTCCCAACAGCGAGATAATGATTCACCAGCCCCTCGGAGGCGCTCAGGGTCAGGCCAGCGACATAAAAATTGCCGCAGAGCACATTTTAAAGACTAAGGATAAACTCAATAAAATTCTCGCGGAAAATTCGGGCAAGCCCATCGAAGTGCTCGAAAAGGACACCGACAGGGACAATTACCTCTCCGCGCAGGAAGCCCTCGAATACGGCCTTATAGACAAAGTTTTTTATAAGAGATAATTGTTTTATAAATAGCTCGTTTAGGGTAAAATATAAAGGGGGAGCAATTTTTCCTCAATAAACTTTACGGGCGCAAAAGCGCCCCAACGGAGTTATAATGAAAGATCAGCACAGATACTGTTCGTTCTGCGGCAAGCCCGAGGACCTCGTTCAAAGGCTTATATCCGGACAGAACGGCGCGTATATCTGCAACGAATGCGTTGAGATATGCGAGGACATGATAAAGGATACCGAGGAGCAGGACACCGCTCCCGTGCCCTTGAAAAAGCCCGCCGAAATAAAGGCGGAGCTCGATAAATACATCGTAGGCCAGAACGAGGCCAAAAAGGTGCTCTCCGTCGCGGTGTACAATCATTACAAACGCATCAACAACCTCGGCAAAAAGGAAGATAACGACCTTTCCGACGTCGAAATCGAAAAGAGCAACATTCTCCTTCTCGGTCCCACGGGCTGCGGCAAGACTCTGCTTGCGCGCACGCTCGCCAAAATTTTAAACGTTCCCTTCGCCACTACGGACGCAACCACTTTAACCGAAGCGGGCTACGTCGGCGAGGATGTCGAAAACATTCTCTTAAAGCTCATACAAAACGCCGATTATGACATAGCAAAGGCCCAGCGCGGTATAATCTACATCGATGAAATCGATAAAATCGCGCGCAAGGGCGAAAACGTCTCCATCACCCGCGACGTATCGGGCGAAGGCGTGCAGCAGGCGCTTTTGAAGATTATCGAAAGCACGGTTGCCAACGTTCCCCCTCAGGGCGGCAGAAAGCACCCCCAGCAGGAATGCCTGCGCATAGATACCACCAACATTCTCTTCATCTGCGGCGGAGCGTTCGTCGGCCTCGATAAAATCGTCCGCGCCCGCAGGGACACAACCACCCTTGGTTTCGGCGGCGACGTCAAGAGCGACGAAAACGAAGGCGTTTACGAAATGCTTGCAGACGTCAAGCCTCAGGATCTGACCAAATTCGGTCTCATTCCCGAATTTGTCGGCCGCGTTCCCATCGTCGTTGCCCTTCATCCCCTCGACGAAGACGCGCTCGTCAATATACTCACCAAGCCCAAGAACGCCATAATCAAGCAGTACCAGAAGCTTCTCGCCCTCGACGGCGTAAAACTTACTGTCGAAGACGGCGCCGTGCGCGAAATCGCCAAAACGGCCATCAAGCTTAAAACGGGCGCAAGGGGCTTAAGAACGATTATCGAAGGCTTCATGACTTCTGTCATGTACCGCATTCCTTCCGAGCACGACGTCGAGGAAGTAATCGTCACGCGCGACTGCATATCGGATAAGGCCGAACCGGTAATCATTTATAAAAAATCGGCATAAAATCAAAAGGGACTTTGTCCCCTTAAAATTCAATAGGTGCCGCAATATGCGGCAATCAACGCACAAAAACAGGGGGAAGGCGCTTTGGCTTTTCCCCTGCGTTTTTTTAATTTGTTCCGCTTGAATTTATCTTCTTGCGGACATGATACAGGTAAAACATATGGCAAACGAAAGACTTCAGCTGCCCCTCGTCGCCCTGCGCGACAGGGTGGTTTTCCCCAATATTTCCTCGGGCTTCGACGCCGGCCGCACGGCAACGCTCTATGCTATAAAAGCCGCCACCGAAAACGACCGCACAATCTTTATCTGCGCCCAGCTCGACGGTACCAAGACCGACGTCACGCCGGAGGATTTGTACGACGTGGGCACCGTCGCCCGCATAGAGCGCGTGGCTCCCATCTCGGGCGACAGACTGCGCGTCACCTGCCGCGGCTTGTACCGTGCGCGCACGCTCTCGGTCTATGAGCAGGACGGCGCTCTTTGCGCCACGATAGAAAAAATGCCCGTCGAACGCACCGACCCCGTGTTCGAGGAGGCCTATTTCCGCACGGCCAAGGGCATACTTCACGATATCGCCCAGTCCGATTCGCGCTTTTCCAAAGAGGCGGTCCAGCGGCTCGATTCGTGCACCGATCCCGAACAGTTCATTTATCTCGCCCTCGACGGACTGCAATTAAAGTGCGAAGAACAGCAGTCCATATATTCCCGCCTGCGCCTGTCGGACATGTTCTCCGACCTCGACAAGCGGCTCAATTCCGAACTTGAAATTTCCCGCCTCGAGCGCAAAATCCAGAGCGCGGTAAGGCAGAATATAGAAAAGAACCAGAAGGAATATTACCTGCGCGAACAGCTCAAGGCCATCCACACCGAACTCGGCGACGACGAGGACGAAAAAGCCGCGCTCGAAGAGCAGATAAAGGCCAAGCACATGCCGGCCGAAGTGGAAGAAAAGGCGCTTAAAGAACTTTCGCGCATGTCGCGCATGCAGCCTACTTCGCCCGATTATAACGTTTTAAGGACTTATCTCGACTGGCTTTTAGACCTCGAGTGGGAAAACGCCACCGTGGATACTCCCGACCTTGCGGATGCAGTAAAAATCCTCGAAGAAGATCACTACGGCCTGCAGAAAATCAAGGAGCGCATAACCGAGTACCTCGCCGTGCTCAAACTCACCAATTCATTGAACGCTCCCGTTCTCTGTTTCGTCGGCCCTCCCGGCGTCGGTAAAACATCAATTGCGGCGTCCGTCGCGCGCGCCCTCGGCCGCAAATTCGTGCGCATGTCGCTTGGCGGCGTAAAGGACGAATCGGAAATCCGCGGCCACCGCAAAACTTATGTCGGCGCAATGCCCGGGCGCATAATTACCGCCCTTAAAAACGCGGGCTCGGTAAATCCTGTGTTCCTGCTCGACGAAATAGATAAACTTTCCTCCGACTCCTTCCGCGGCGACCCCGCCAGCGCCCTTCTGGAAGTTCTGGACCCCGCGCAGAATTCAACCTTCCGCGACAGATATCTCGAAGTTCCTTACGACCTTTCAAAGGTGCTCTTCATTACCACGGCCAACTCGGTCGATACCATACCGGAACCTCTGCTCGACAGAATGGAGCTCATCCGCATAGAAGGCTACACTCAGGACGAAAAGAGGGAGATAGCCAAGCGCTATCTCATTCCCAAACGCGCCAAGGCAAACGGCCTCAAGGACGGAGATATTCTCTTCGACGACGGCGGCATAGACGAAATTATCGACGGTTACACCCGCGAAGCGGGCGTGCGCGACCTCGAACGCCGCATAGACGCATGCTGCCGCAAGGCGGCCGTCGCCAAGGCCAACGGCCGCAAACGCAAGGTGCGCATAACCAAAGATACCGTAAAGGAAGCGCTCGGTTCACGCCGCTACGAGCGCGACGAAATGCTCGACAGCGATCAGATAGGCGCGGCCACGGGCCTCGCGTGGACGGCAGTCGGCGGCACAACGCTGACTATCGAAGTTTCGGCAATGCACGGCAAGGGCGACGTGCTCTTAACCGGCAAGCTCGGCGACGTCATGAAGGAGAGCGCCCGCGCGGCAATAAGCTACATCCGCTCCAACTCGGATGAATACGGCATCTCCCCCGAAACGTTTGAAAATACCGATATCCACATTCACGTGCCCGAAGGCGCAACGCCCAAGGACGGCCCCAGCGCGGGCATTACCATGGCCACGGCCATTTTGTCGGCCTTTACGCACAAACCCGTAAAGCGCTCCATAGCCATGACGGGCGAAATTACCCTGCGCGGCAAGGTTCTGCCCATCGGCGGACTCAAGGAAAAGGCCCTCGCCGCCTACCGCATAGGCATTCACGACGTAATAATCCCCAAGGACAACCAGAAGGACCTTGAAGAAATTCCTCAGACTCTCAAGGATTCAATCAACTTCATTCCCGTCTCCGACGTGGATACAGTTTTTAGGACTGCAATAGTAAACTTATGAAGATAACAAAAGCCGAATTCATTACAAGCGCGGCCGAAAAAAAGCAGTTTTTAACCGCGCAAAAGCCGATAATAGCCGTCTGCGGGCGTTCAAACGTGGGTAAAAGCTCGTTTATCAACATGCTCGCAGGCCGCAAAAAGCTCGCGCGCGTCTCCCAGCAACCGGGGCGCACGCGCCTTGTAAATTATTTCGATTTCGGCTCTTTTATCCTTGCCGACCTCCCCGGCTACGGCTACGCCCGCGTCAGCAAACAGGAAAAAGCCAGATGGGCAAAAATGCTCGACGACTTTTTTGCCGACAAGGGCAACATAGCCCACGTATTCTCGCTGTGCGATATACGTCACGAACCCACCGCCGACGATAAGACGATGGTGGAGTACTTATACTATAATTTAATACCCTTTACCGTCGTCGCCACAAAGGCCGACAAGCTCTCCCGCGCTCAGGTCGATAGGAGCATAACGGCCATAGCCGCAACTTATAAATGCGGCAGGGACAATATTATTGCAACCTCTTCCGTGACGCGCAAGGGTCTGGATGAAATTTTAACCGCCCTCGACGGCATAGTGGCCGCCGCGGACAGAAACACAAAAGACGATGAAACGGACGCTTAAAATAATTGTTGCAATCTGCATATCGTTTGCGCTTGTTGTCTTCTGCGGCTGTCAGCGCGAACTGCCCGTCGGCGATAGCGGCGACGACTACATAGATGTCCCCGATGAAGGAGTGCCTCCCTCTGACGGAGACGGACTTGACGACGAGGATGATCAGCCGACCACGCCTTCAGACGAATTCCCCCAACAGCCTTCGGACGACGACGGTTCCGGGAGCGTGCAGCCTCCTTCGGAAGATGGCGCGTCAGACGGACAAGGCGATAACGGCGGCGATGGCTCCGACGGTCAAGAGGAGGAAGGCGGTTCAACTCCGCCAGATACTTCTCCCGAAGTTCCGCCCGAAAATCCTCCTCCGGATGAAGATGTTGAAGACGACGAAGATGCCAGCCCGTCATTTTCGGCAGAGTGCAATTTATCTCAATTCGCCGGAGATGAAATAGCCTGCGGAACTGCGCTCGTTGAAGGATATGTGTGGGTCAACGACATAAACGGCGGCTCATCTGCTGTCGGGTTACGCGACGTTGAGTGCGGTCAGTATTCCCGCTGCGCGCTCATTCAGAACGGTGCGGCAATTACATTAAGCGTGCCCGTAGGCGCAACATTGACAATCCACGCCCGTAACCTCTATATGCTTGAAAGCTGTCTTTCATTATCCGGCAATGATTATATGCAAAGCTTTGCTTTGTCTGCCGGCTCTAACGATGGCGGAGCGACGGATGATTATCTGGTATTCACGGCGGAACTTTCTGCGGGCGAATACACATTGCACGCATCCCAAGGTTCGGTCGGCATTTTCTATGTCGGGCTCTTTACTTCACAGGATTGATAGGTAAAGTTTTTTAACGTGCACAACGCTGCGCGGCGGGCGATTGACGCCCGCCGCGCAGACTCAACAATTTTCCGGGGAGCCAAAGGATATGCTCTTAAGGCAAATGAAATATTTCGTCGCCGTAGTTGAAAGCAATGGCTTCACCGCCGCGGCCGAACGCTGTTACATTTCGCAGTCGGCAATCTCTCAGCAGATAAGCGCGCTCGAAAACGAATTGGGCGTGTCGCTTCTTTCGCGCGACGGCAGAAAAATTTCTCTTACTCCCGCGGGCGAATATTTCTATCGCCGCAGCAAGGCCATAATCTCCGATGCGGAGGAGGTGAAAGCCGAAACCATCCGCATAGGTTCAGACAGCGAACTGCGTTTAAGCATAGGTTATCTCGCAGGGTACGATGGCAACGAACTTCAGAACGCCGTAATAAATTTCTCGCGCGTCTATCCCGAAGTTATAGTCAGCGTATTCAGGGGCACGCACGAAGATTTGTACGAAGCTCTTCTGAACGGCAAGGCAGATTTGCTGCTGAGCGACCAGCGCCGCGCCTTTTCGCCCGAGGCCGAAAATTTAGTCCTCAAACGCAGCCCGACATATATCGATATCGCCGCGGCGAGCCCCATAGCTGCGCACGGCGATTTTGTCACCACCGACAGAATATGCGATATGCCTTGCATAATTATGGCTACTAAAGGCACCGAGCAGATAGAGCGCGATTTTTACGAAAAATATCTGCGCATCGGCAAGCAGTTTCTCTTCGCCGCCAGCATGGACGAAGCCCGCCTGATGGCCATGAGCGGCAGGGGATACGTCGCTGTAGAAAGCGTGCAAAAAACTACCTGCCCGCCCCTTAAAAGGCTTGAAGTGCGACGCCCGGACGGCAGCACGATAGAGCGCGTATACTGCGCGTTCTGGTATAAACAGCACACGAATTATTACATAGAAGAATTTGCAAACCTTCTTCGCGCAAGCTATTCGGCTGAGCAATAAAATGCAAAAGCCCCGCGTCATGCGGGGTTTTTTTATGCCCTTTTTATAAGTTTTGCTTATCGAAAGCGGGTAAAAAGCATATTGCCCCCGCATGCTTTCAATGCTATAATTAAGCCGAAAAAGCAAATTGTTTGCATATGCCGCGCACAAAAAATGGCGCGCGGCAGGGAGGTTAAAAATGTCAACAGCCATAATATATTATTCCCGCAGGGGACAAAATTACTGCAACGGCGTCATTAAAAATCTTGCTCAGGGCAACACGCAGCTCGCCGCGCAGTTCATTCAGCGCGCAGTCGGCGGCGACCTTATAGAGGTGCGCACAAAGGACGAATATCCCGCCGATTACTACGCATGCATTGACAAGGCAAAGGCCGAACTCAATTCAAACGCCCGTCCCGAACTTGTTTCGACGCCTGAAAATCTCGACAAGTACGATACCGTTTTTCTAGGCTATCCCAACTGGTGGGGCACAATGCCCATGGCAATGTTCTCCTTTCTTGAAAAATACGACTGGAACGGCAAAAAAATTATTCCTTTCTGCTCAAACGAGGGCAGCGGAATGGGCTCTTCCGAGCGCGACATCGCAAAAATTTGCAAGGGCGCGCAAATTGGCCGCGGCCTTTCAATCCACGGCGCCGAAACGGCGCAGTCGGAGAAGAGAATCTGCGACTGGGCGAAAAAATCTTTATAACGCGCGGGTCTGCATGCAGGCAACAATGACATTATTCAATGATGTGAAAGAATGAAATACGTAATTTTGTGGACGGAGCCAAGGCAGACAGAGATGACCGCCGCGCGCCGCATGAAATAGGCAAAAAGATAGTTGCCGGAGATAAAAACTTGCACAACGCCCAAAGAATTGCTACAATAATTAATGAGACTGGGTTTTTTACGTATCTTTGAGGCCGTAATCCGGCTTAAAAATTGAGTATAGTGATAAATTGTGGAGGAAAACGTATGAAGCAATATTTTAACATCAAAGGCAACTTCGGATTCGGTTGTATGCGCCTTCCCGAAGTCGGAGACGGAATAGATACCGAACTCTGCAAAGCCATGTTCGATAAATTCCTCGCCGAAGGTTTCAATTATTTCGATACCGCCCACGGCTATCTTGGCGGAAAGAGCGAAACTACCCTGCGCGAATGTCTCACTTCCCGTCACCCCCGCGAAAGTTTCGTTCTGACGGATAAACTCACCGAGCCCTATTTCAATAAGCGCGAAGACATAAGGCCTTTTTTCGAAAGTCAGCTCAAAGCCTGCGGCGTCGATTATTTCGATTTCTACTTAATGCATGCTCAGGATAAGAGAATATTTCAAAAATTCAAGCGCTGTCAGGCCTATGAGGAAGCATTAAAGCTCAAGGAAGAGGGCAAGATAAAGCACTTCGGCATATCCTTCCACGACAAATCCGAAGTCCTCGACGAAATTCTCACCCAATATCCTCAGGTTGAGGTTGTGCAGATTCAGTTCAACTATATCGACTACGAAGACCCTTCCGTTGAAAGCCGCAAGTGCTACGAAGTGTGCGTAAAGCACGGCAAGCCCGTAATAGTAATGGAGCCCGTAAAGGGCGGCAGTTTGGTAAACCTCCCCGAGGAGGCAAAAAAGGTCTTTGACGAACTCGGCGGCACTCCCGCGTCATATGCAATCCGCTTTGCGGCGGGATTCGACAATATCATGATGGTGCTCTCGGGCATGGGCAGCATGGAGATGGTGGAGGAGAATACTTCGTTCATGAAGAATTTCCGTCCCCTCGATAAAAAGGAAATGGAAGCTATAGACAAAGTGCGCTCAATTTTCCGCGCGCAGAACCTCATTCCCTGCACCGCCTGCCGCTATTGCACGGACGGTTGCTCCAAGCATATTCCCATTCCCGATCTGTTCGCCTGCCTCAACGCCATGCGCGCCTTCAAAACGTGGAATGCAAGCTATTATTACGACGTACATACTGCAGGCAAGGGCCGCGCGTCCGACTGCATACAGTGCGGCAAGTGCGAAGCTTCCTGCCCCCAGCATCTGCCCATCCGCAATCTTTTAAAGGACGTCGCAAAGGAGTTCGATAAATAATGGAGTACAGAAAACTTCCCCGCGGCGGCGAAACGATAGGTACACTCGGCATCGGCATGGGCGGGATTCAGAATGCCCCCGAAGGTGAAATACAGGCCGTCGTCGAAAAAGCCGTAGAAAACGGCATAAATTATTTCGACCTCTGCGCCGGCGGCTACTCCGTCTACCGTCCGTTCGGCAGAGCCGTAAAGGGCGGCAGGGACAAGGTGAAATTTCAGCTCCACTTCGGCGCCGTATATAACGACAAGGGCGAATACGGCTGGTCTCGCGACCTCGACGAAATCAAGCGCACCTTCGAGCGCGAGATGAACGACCTCGGCACCGACTACGTCGATTTCGGCTTTTTGCACTGCGTCGACGAACAGAGCGACATAGACGATATCTATAAAAACGGCATATTCGATTATGTCAGTCATTTGCATAAATCGGGCGTCGTGCGCCACATGGGTTTTTCCTCGCATACCCCGTCGGTCGCAAACAAACTCCTCGACACGGGCGTCATGGACATGATGATGTTCTCCGTCAATGCCGCTTACGACCTTGAATTCAACGATGAACTCGGCATAGGTTCAAGCGGCGAAAGGAGCGCGCTCTGCAGGCGCTGTCAGGCAGAGGGAGTGGGCATATCCGTCATGAAGCCCTTCCACGGCGGTCAGCTGCTTGCAGACAATACATCGCCGTTCAGACATGCGCTCACCAAAAACCAGTGCATACAGTACTGTCTCGACCGCCCCGCCGTACTCACCGTAGTGCCGGGCGTCAGGGGGCTCAACGACCTCATAGAACTTTTAAGATATCCCGCCAGCAGCCGCGAGGAGCGCGACTATTCGGTAATAGCTCAATTCACTCCCCAATCGGCCGTCGGCAACTGCGTGTATTGCAATCATTGCCAGCCCTGCCCCGCAGGTATAGATATCGGCATAGTTAATAAATATTACGACCTCGCCCTCGCAGGCGACAAAATGGCGGAAAACCACTATTCAAAACTCGAAGTCGGCGCGGACGCCTGCCTGCAGTGCGGTCATTGCAACTCGCGCTGTCCTTTCAAGGTAGACCAGCAGGCCAAAATGCTTGCAATCGCTCAATATTTCAATAAATAAAAAGGAGACTTATATGTTAGAAGATATCCTCGCAAGAAAAAACTGTTCGCTTAAAGTAAGGCTGACGGCAAAGGGCATAGCCACCATAATCGCAATCGCGCTGGCCGTCGCCCTGCCCGAACTTTTCCATCTGCTCGGCAGGGTCACCGATATGGGCACTACCCTCGGCGAAACCTTCCTTCCCATGCACATAGCCGTGTTCATGGTCGGTCTTATCGCCGGCCCCGCAGCAGGCGTAATCACGGGCCTTGCCGCTCCCGCAATCAGCTTCGGGCTTTAGGCATGCCCTCGGTCGTCATGCTTCCCTATATGATGATAGAACTCGCCGCTTACGGCGGAGTGTGCGGCCTTCTTGCCCGCGTAAAAATGCCCTGCATATTAAAGGTGCTCGCCGCTCAGGTTGCCGGCCGTGCACTGCGCGCCGTTGCAATAGTCATCGGTGCATATGCTTTCGGCTCGCCAGTAAACGTTGCAGTCATCTGGACGAGCATTGCGGCAGGACTGCCCGGCCTCATTCTGCAGTGGGTGGTAATTCCCCTTTTAATGTTCTATATCTCCCGCAAGGTTGGCAGCAATGAATAACGATATCCAAAGGGCAAAAAGTTTTTTAAACGAAGGCGCAACTTGCGCGATAGTTAAAGACGTCGAAATTTTCACCACCGACCGCAGGGGGATAGCGCCCCTTCTCGAACTCGCCGAACAGGGCAAGGATTTGAGCGGCTACAGCGCCGCCGATAAAATTGTCGGCAAGGCTGCGGCTCTGCTGTATGTTCTGACGGGCGTGGAGGAGGTTTATTCCGAAGTCATGTCCCGCCCCGCGGCGGAAGTGCTCAAACTAAACGGCGTAAAATACTCGTGCGATAAGCTCGTCGACTATATCGTCAACCGCAAGGGGGACGGCATGTGCCCCATGGAACGCACGGTAGAAAATATCTCCGATCCCGCAACGGCCGCACGCGCCCTGCGTCAAACGCTGAATAACCTTTCAAAAGGGTAAAATGCAATAAGCAATTAAGCCAAGCAATTAAGCCGCCGCAGGTTTCGAAGCCTGCGGCGGCGCGTTTATTGTTTGACATTTTCCAGCGGCTGTTATATCCTTGTATTTGTAATTACCTTTTAAGAAGCCGTATGTGTTAGCTATGTCCGCCGTAATCGGCGGCTTTCGGAAGCTTAATAAAATTTAAGGAGATGTCTATGACAAAAGTTTACTTCGCCGCGCCCCTTTTCAACGATGCCGAAAAGTCTTTCAATCTCGCTCTCACCGCCATACTGGAGGATGCGGGCTATAATGTATTCCTGCCCCAGCGCGATGGCTACGAAGCTCCAAAAATGCTCGGCATGACGGAAGAAGAAAAGAGCAAAAAAATCTTCGCTGCGGATATCGCCGCAATCGACGGGTGCGACGTGCTTTTCATGGTTCTCGACGGGCGCGTTCCCGACGAGGGCGCCTGCGTGGAACTCGGCTACGCATACGCAAAGAGCAAAAGGTGTTACGGCGTCAAAACTGACGTCCGCGCCGCCGAGCGCGGCCTCGATTTAAACCCAATGCTCAGCGGCTGTTTTATTCACATTCTCGACGACAAAACCCTCCCCGCCGCCGACTCTTTAAAATCCTACCTCGCCGCCCATACCCTGTAAAAGTATGAAAAACTTATTTAAAAGATTATACAAAATTATAATATTATCCTCTGTATTTTCGGCGGGCATGTCGGCTATTTTGACAACGGCCGCGTGCGCAACCTCTCCCGCAACATATAGCGGCGCACAAATTTACATTGAGCAACAATTCAGCGATGAGGAGCAATTCGGTGACGAGGTTTACCACACCGGTCTTTCCGCCATGCATTTTCTGCCCCGATATGAAGATGTTCAATACAACTATTCTGATATTGATTTTTATATCTTCGACGGCACGGCCACTATGGATAAAACTGCGGTGACATTTGCTCTTGATTTATCTTTCGATAATATTGACGCCTATAATGAGGCAAAAAGCAGCGAGTTTGAGTCGCGCACGTTCATGACGGACTACTCCGAAAATAACCGTTACGAGAACGCCGAATTTGAATTTACAACAGGCGATTTTTCGTGTAAAACCGTTTATGACGACGATTACCCCAGGCGCTTCGGGCTGATTTGTTTTAACGACGGCACTTATACTTTGCGTTATTTGTTTTTCGAGGAATGGGAAGCCTGGGAATACGCGCAGGATAAGGATTATATCATTAACTGCACAAATTGCCCTTGGCGCTGAATTTTTTAATTTGTATTCAAAGTAAAATAATGTTGACTTTTTGCTAAAAAATTCAACATTGGTAAAAAAATTGTACGTTGAACTGATGTTGAACCGGAGGCTCGTTCAACCCTATGGTCGTGAATAAATGAATAAAAGTGGTTTTGGAAAATTTCCAAAACCACTTTATTTTGTTATTTGATTAAGTTAATCACAATATCTTGTGTCTATTATTTGCTCATGCCTTCCTGAACTGCAACTGCAACAGCAACGGTAGCGCCAACCATGGGGTTGTTGCCCATGCCTATAAGACCCATCATTTCAACGTGAGCGGGAACGGAGGAGGAACCTGCGAACTGTGCATCGGAGTGCATTCTGCCCATCGTATCGGTCATGCCGTAGCTTGCGGGGCCTGCAGCCATGTTGTCGGGGTGGAGCGTTCTGCCCGTGCCGCCGCCCGATGCAACCGAGAAGTACTTGACGCCGTTTTCAACGCACCACTTCTTGTAGGTGCCTGCAACGGGGTGCTGGAAACGGGTGGGGTTGGTCGAGTTGCCTGTAATGGAAACGGATACGTTTTCAAGCTTCATGATTGAGACGCCTTCGGGAACGCTGTCCGCACCGTAGCATTTTACTTTTGCGCGGGGGCCGTCGGAGAATGCAACGGTATCTACAACTTTAACCGTTTCGGTGTAGGGGTCGAACTGCGTCTTGCAATAGGTGAAGCCGTTGATTCTTGAAATAATATATGCTGCGTCTTTGCCGAGGCCGTTGAGAATAACGCGGAGGGGCTTTACGCGTACCTTATTTGCGTTTTCGGCAATTTTGATTGCGCCTTCAGCGGCGGCAAAGCTTTCGTGGCCTGCAAGGAAGCAGAAGCAATCAGTCTCTTCAGAAAGAAGCATTGCGCCAAGGTTGCCGTGGCCGAGACCGACCTTTCTGTTTTCTGCAACCGAACCGGGAACGCAGAAGCTCTGAAGGCCGATGCCTATTGCCGCAGCTGCGTCGGCAGCCTTTTTGCAACCCTTTTTGATTGCGATGGCTGCGCCTACCGTGTAAGCCCAGACGGCGTTATCGAAGCAGATGGGCTGGGTGCCGCGGACGATTTTTTCGCAGTCAACGCCCTTCGAAAGCGCGATATCTTTGCACTCCTCGATGGAGTTAATGCCGTATTCCTTAAGAACGCCTAAAATTTTGGCTTCTCTTCTCTCATATCCTTCAAAAAGTGCCATAGTAATCAGTCAACCTCCTTGTCGTTTCTGGGGTCGATGTGTTTAACCGCACCCTGTT
>CALVWX010000010.1 GCA_944368215.1 uncultured Clostridia bacterium
TTTGCATTACCAAATACCACAAGATTTATTTGAGCTTAATCTCTCGTTGTGTTGCACTTAGTTTGACAATTCATCATGACTATTATGCCGAAAATGAGGAGGAGCAGCCACCACAGACCGCCGCCCTGTTTTCTTCCGCCCGACTGTATGTAGCGCAGGTGGTTAATGCACAGCATGCCCCAGCCGGCAAAAATTCCCCAAACGACCATGGATATGCCGCAGATAATGCCGCCCACGGCGGGTATTGCGCCGCAACATCCGCCGGCGACGATTATGCATGCGCAGATAACCGTGTAGATGTTGCGCCGCTTTTTAAGCACGGCGATAACGTCGGCATTGCCGTTGTTAACAATAAAGTTTCCCATAATTTTTCTCCTTTGTTTGTAATGTAATTCAATTATATTCTCAATAATTGAGAATGTCAAGAAAAATTCTCAAAAATTGATAGACTTTTTTATGGAGAAAGGGAGCATGAAGTTTAACGAAAATCTCAAATCGCTCCGCGTTGCTGGCGGAGTGGGACAAAAACAGCTGGCCGAAGCACTGAACATTTCGCTCAAGACGATTTCGCACTGGGAGACGGGTTACAGCGAACCTTCTGTAAGCCAGCTCATTCAGCTCGCCGATTATTTCGACGTGACGATAGACGAACTGGTCGGCAGAACGGGCTGAAAAAAGCGCCGCCCCGGCCTCTTGCCCGCCGCGTTTAAAAAGAAGGGGAAAAATACGATTACGCATTGACAAATACCCCGCTTTCTGATAAAATAGCATGGTAAGGTAAAAATCTTAATATATTCAGGAGTAATAATGATGAAATACGATTTTAAAGGCATTACTTGCGAACAGCTTTCGTTCAAGCTCAACAGGGTCAGGCTCGAACCCAACCAGAGGCTGGACATCAAACCCCAGTTCTCCCGTCAGGTAAGAAAGGCCAACGAAAACCCCAAGCTCATGTTCATAAACCTCAAGGTAGCCGTGCTCACAACCGACGTCGAACCCAAGCCCTTCGATATCGAAGTGTCCGTCGTCGGCATTTACGAGCTTGCCGAAGTCCCCAACGCACAGCAGGAGAGGGATTTCGTCATCGAAGCTACCGCCATGCTCTATCCTTACCTGCGCTCCATGGTCACCAACCTCACGGCACAGGCTTACATTCAGCCCCTCAACCTCCCCGTAATCAACGGCCCCATTTTCCCCGAGGACAGGGACACATATGCATTCAGCGTAAGCGACAATTAAATAAAGCCAAAACGCGGCGCGGCGAAAGATTTTCGCCGCGCCCTGATTTTTATGGCAATGTATTGAAAGCTCTGCTTCCATGAATAAGCAGTATTCAATTCATGCGGCATAGCCGCAATTCATTGCGTTATGTCGGCACAATATGTTGTGTGGGGTCGGCAAAGTTGCACTATTATAATAATAGTAAAGAAAAAAAGTGTAAAAATCGGGCGATTTGCTCAAAAATTAATTGACAAGCCCGCCTTTTAATGATAATATCTTATACACACACCGAACAGGGGTGTAATTTTTTTGTACGGAGTTTTCCAAAATGAAGGCATCAACCAGAACAAAGATAACGTTCGAGTGCACCGAATGCAAGCACAGAAACTACGACAGCTACAAGAATAAGCGCAACGATCCCGACAGGCTTACTATCTCCAAGTACTGCCCCTTCTGCAAAAAGCACACCGAACATAAGGAAACAAAGTAATTTGGTTTTCCCGTCGCAGGGCGTTCCGCTCTGTGCACTTTAACTTACAATGCCGCCGCTGCGGCATTTAAGGAGAACGATATGGCAAACAAAAACGAAGCCAAAAAGCCCGGCTTTTTCGCAAGAATGGGCAAAAAGCTCAAGGAAACCTTCTCCGAGCTTAAAAGAGTTACCTGGCCCACCTTCCCCAAGGTGGTAAAATCCACATGCGTCGTCTTGGTCGTCGTGGTGGTATTCCTTTTAGTGGTAACGGGTATAAACCAGCTCTTCCAGTATCTTCTGGGGCTGCTCACAGGCATAGGAGCGTAACCCGGGTAAACCGCGCGCCGCATTATATGCCGCGCCTGCGCAAGCGCGTTCTTTTTTGCGCGCTATTGCGGGCATTCGTGCGCACATATGCGGCAATCAATCTTTTACCCGCAAATTTTTGGAGGTAACGAAATTATATGGCAGACGTTCAGGAACAGCCCTGCTGGTATATTCTGCATACCTATTCGGGTTACGAAATGATGGTCAAAGATTCCCTCTTCAGGCTGGTTGAAAACAACAACCTGCAGGACCAGATCTTCGACGTCAAAATTCCCATGGAGCAGACCATCGAAGAAAAGAACGGCAAGCGCAAGGTGGTGGAGCGCAAGCTTCTGCCCTGCTACGTATTTATCAAGATGATTTATTCCAATCAGCTGTGGTACCTCGTAACCAATACCCGCGGCGTAACGGGTTTCGTCGGCCCTCAGGGCAGACCCATCCCCATGAAGGATGAAGAAATACGCAAAATGCGCCTCGAAGAAGTCGTTGTGGATGCCGATTTTGCTGTCGGCGACACGGTCAATATCGATGCGGGCCCCCTCGCGGGTTTCGACGGCGTCATAACCGAACTCAACGACATCGCGCAGAAGGCAAAGGTCAACATTCAGATGTTCGGCCGCTCTACCGACGTAGAGGTCGAATATATTCAGATAAAGAAGATAGACGCGCCCGTAGCCGAAGAAAAGAACGACTGATTGCAAGGCAACATGTTCGATTCAATGAACGCGCAACGTTCAATTTGGCGGGCATAATTTTTATAAATATCACCATAGCGTCATACTGAGCGAAGCATGGCGGAAGCCATGCGCAGTCGAACGTATCCTGCCCGATATTAAACCCGACAAGATCCTTCGACTTCGTTCTAGGATTCATATTCTCGCGCAGAACCGTGGCTTTTGCGCGAAGAGGAGCGGCGGTGCATTACCATGCAATGCCCGCGTACGGGCATTGCAGTAATAGAATCTGCCGCGACGAGCTCAGGATGACATGACCCCGGCTCGCCCGAATTATGCGCGATTATATAACACGATTTATAATAAGAGGGCTATATGAAAATCGCGCAAAGAGGGCGAACAACGCTGCTCTTCAAATAGCGGACACCACTATTTGAGCGTTGTGAGGTGAGCGAACACATAGCAACGTGTGTGCGGTGCCCGAAAACGGCGTTACCCTTACGCCGTTTGAGAAAGAGCTCAAAAAAGCTAACGACAAATCGCAGCCGCCTCAAGGCAAGATTTGTGTTAATATTTTGTGGGAGAATGCGTTAAATTTTTTCATGACGCACTCGCTAACACCACTTTGGAGGATTTTAACATGGCAAAGAAAATCACCGCGGTTGTAAAGCTCCAGCTTCCCGCAGGTAAAGCCACACCCGCACCCCCCGTCGGTTCGACGCTCGGTCCTCACGGTATCAACATACCCGGCTTTACAAAGGAATTCAACGCTAAAACTGCGTCCCAGGCAGGACTCATCATTCCCTGCGTGGTAACCATCTATCAGGACAGAAGCTTCACCTTCGTCTTAAAAACGCCCCCCACGCCCGTACTCATCAAAAAGGCGTTGGGCATCGAAACTGCTTCCGCACGCCCCAACAGGGATAAGGTAGGCAAGCTCACCAAGGCTCAGGTAGAAGAGATCGCAAAGACCAAAATGCCCGACCTCAACTGCACAGATTTGGAAATGGCAAAGAGCATGGTAAAGGGCACCGCGCGCTCCATGGGCGTTACGGTCGAAGAGTAACAAGGCTTTTTTACAAAGCCGCGAACAGTGGGAGAGGGATAAAAATAATTCACAAGTCGACCCCTCGCATGTACCACACGGAGGTATTAATCAATGAAAGTTGGCAAGAAGTACGCAGAAAGCGTTAAATCTTATGACCATGCAAAAGCATACGACCTCGCCGAAGCGGTAAACCTCGTTCTTTCCACCGCTAAAGCGAAATTCGACGAAACAATCGAACTTCACGTCCGTCTGGGCGTAGACCCCCGCCAGGCTGATCAGCAGGTGCGCGGCGTTCTCGTCCTTCCCAACGGCACCGGCAAGGATAAAAAAGTCCTTGTTATCGCCAAGGGTGACAAGGCAGACCAGGCTAAGGCTGCAGGCGCAGACTATGTCGGCGCAGAGGAAACCATCCAGCGCATCCAGAAGGAAAACTGGTTCGATTTCGACGTGATGATCACCACGCCCGACATGATGGGCATCGTCGGCCGCATCGGCCGTATCCTCGGCCCCAAGGGCTTAATGCCCAACCCCAAGAGCGGCACGGTAACGCCCGACGTCGTCAAGGCCGTCAAGGAAGTTAAAGCAGGTAAGGTAGAATACCGCCTCGACAAAACGGCAATCATTCACTGCCCCATCGGCAAAAAGTCCTTCGGCGCAGAAAAGATTGCAGAAAACTTCACCGCCCTCATGGACGCAATCGTCAAGGCTAAGCCCGCTACGGCAAAGGGTCAGTACATCAAGAGCGTAACCGTTACCTCGACGATGGGCCCCGGCGTAAAGGTTTATTACAACAAGGGTTAATCAAAAAATCAACTCCGCTTCATGCGGAGTTATTTTTTTTGTTCATTTCGCGCAAAAGCTGCGGTGCTGTACGGCCGCGGCCGCAAGAGAGGTCGGCTGTGGTGAGATTGCCTGATTGCGGGGTATGGTTGCGGCGACACGCCGCTGGCCGCAGGATATGTGGGAGTTAATGGCAATGTAAGATTGCGGAGTACGCCAGCGGGGGCACCCCGCTTGCGGAGCATGGCCGCGGCGACACGCCGCTTGCGAAGTACGACAGCGGGGTCACCCTGCTTGAATTAAGAGTGCAATTTTGGGCCAAAATTTGTTTACGGGCGAGTATTTGCGGTTTACAATAATATGGTAAAGTGTTATACTGTACGCGATAAAAGGTTTTTACGGCAGGTAATTTATGCTTGAACTTAAAAATATAAGTTTCGAAGTTGAAGAAGAAGGACAAAGCAAAGTCATATTAAAAGACATAAATCTTAAAGTGGGCGACGGCAAATTTGTCGTCATCACCGGCCCCAACGGCAGCGGCAAGTCCACGCTTGCAAAGATAATCGCGGGCATAGAACAGCCTTCTTCGGGCTCCATTCTTCTGGACGGGCGTGATATAACGCCGCTCGGCGTCACCGACCGCGCAAAAGCGGGCATAGGCTACGCCTTCCAGAACCCCGTCCGCTTCAAGGGCATTAAGGTCAAGGACCTCATACGCATAGCCGTAGGCTCGGATATATCCGTCGCCGAAGCGTGTAAGTTCCTCTCCGAAGTCGGCCTTTGCGCGCGCAATTATATCGACCGCGAAGTAAACGCCAGCCTCTCCGGCGGCGAGCTCAAGAGGATAGAAATAGCCACCGTGCTCGCCCGCGGCAGCAAAATTTCGGTATTCGACGAGCCCGAAGCCGGCATAGATTTGTGGAGTTTCGGCAACCTCATCGAAGTTTTCGAGCGCATGCGTGCGGCGGGCGCCGACAATTCCATTTTAGTCATCTCCCATCAGGAGAGAATTTTGAATATCGCCGACGAAATTGTCGTCCTCGCAGGAGGCGAAATAAAGGCGCACGGCGCGCGCGAAGACATTCTGCCCACCCTTCTCGGCACGGATTCGGCCGTCAGCGCATGCGGAAAAATGACGGGAGGAGCTCAGTAAATGGATGAAATTCAGAAGAAATTGTTATTCGAAGTCGCCGACCTTCACGTCGTGCCCGAGGGCGCTTACAACATCCGCGCCAACGGCCGGTCGGTCGGCCGCAATTCCACCGCAAACATAGACATATCACCAAAGCCCGACGGCAACGGCCTCAATATCCGCGTAAAGGACGGCACGAAAAAACAGAGCCTGCATATCCCCGTCGTGCTCAGCAAAAGCGGCCTTAAGGAGACGGTGTACAACGATTTTTATATCGGCGACGACTGCGATATTGTTGTGATAGCCGGCTGCGGCATAGACAACTGCGGCGTGCAGGATTCCGAACACGACGGTATACACCGCTTTTTCGTCGGCAAAAATTCCAAAATCAAATATGTCGAAAAGCATTACGGCTCGGGCGACGGTTCGGGCAAGCGCATTCTCAATCCCGTGACCGAAGTCAGCCTCAACGAAGGCAGCTTCATGGAGATGGAAACGGTGCAGATAAAGGGCGTCGATTCTACCGTCAGGGAGACCAAAGCCGTGCTCGCCGCGCATTCCAAACTGCTCGTGCGCGAAAGGCTGATGACCCACGGCAGCCAGAGCGCCGTCAGCGTGTACGACGTTGAACTCAACGGCGAAGGCTCGGACGCCGACGTAATCTCCCGCTCGGTCGCAAGGGACAATTCCTTCCAGAAGTTCGATGCGAAAATTGCGGGCAACGCGCCCTGCGCGGGCCACAGCGAATGCGACGCGATAATCATGGACAACGCGCGCATATCGGCCATACCACGCCTCGACGCCAACAACGTCGACGCCGCCCTCATTCACGAAGCGGCAATCGGCAAAATCGCCGGAGAACAGATAACCAAACTCATGACTTTAGGCCTCACCGAGAAGGAGGCGGAGGAGCAGATAATAAACGGCTTCCTCTCTTAAACGCCCGCATATATGCGCCGTTTACCGCATATTTTTGCGCGGCGGCATGTAGATAATCGAATATAAAACGCAAACAAAACGCGGCGGCAACCTTACATGTTGCCGCCGCTTTGTCAATTTATTAATTGAGCCGCTTTAATTGTCGCCCGGACTTTGCGGAGACTGCGCGCTTTCGGTCGCCGGCTCGTCTGCTGCCTGATTTGCCTGCGCCGCGCCGACCGTTTCCGCAACTACGCTTTGCGCGGGGCCGCCTTTAAGGGGCAGTTCCTTGCTGTAGAGCACTTTTAACAGGATGGGGGTTAGGATGGAGGAGATGAGTATTAAAAGCACGGTCTTTATCATGAACTCGCCGCCCAGCGCGTGGTCGCCCAGCCCGCTGTTTCTGTCCGTTACGGTCTGTGTTACAATCAGGGCAACTTCGCCGCGCGCCATCATGCCCACGCCGCCTATGGCCGATTCCCTCCAGCCGTAGCCGAAGGCTTTGGCCACGCCGCCGCAGCCAACTATCTTGCCGATAAGGCCCATAAGAACGGCTAAAAGCGCAAACAGCACGATGGTTCCGCCCACGCCGCTGAAATCGATGTTGCTTATGCCTATGTTGGCAAAGAACATGGGCGCGAAAATTGTGTAGGTGTCCACGCTGATTTTAGAATCGACGTACTCGCTCGAGCGGTGCACCGTCGCCAGCACTATGCCCGCGAGGAATGCGCCCGTAATGTCGGCCACACCGAAAATTTCTTCTGCCACCCAGCTGTATACAAAGCATACCACAATGGAAAAAATGGGCAGCCTGTGCGTGTGCGGCCACTTCTTTTCAAGCCACTTAAACAGCCTGTTTACGCCAAAGCCAGCAACAATCGCGACTATGAAGAAGGCAACAATCATTATTATGGTGCCGTAAATTGTAGCCTTGAATGCGTCGAAGCCGTTATCCGCAACGACGTTGCCCGAGCGCGCTATGCTCGTGACTATCGAAAGCACCACAATGCCTATAACGTCGTCTATTACGGCGGCCGAAACTATCGTCGTGCCCAGCTTGGTGTTTATCTTGCCCAGCTCTTTCAGCACCGAAACGGTTATGGCTACGCTCGTCGCCGTGAGGATTGTGCCTATGAACACGCAGCGGTATACGTTTTCAATGCCGAGACCTATGCTGCCGAAGGGCAGGCTTATGGCAAAACCGAGCGCAAACGGCACTATTACGCCCATGCTCGCCATCATCACGCTGGCAAAGCCCGTGTTTTTGATGTCCTTTATGTTGGTCTCCAGCCCCGCCGAAAACATTATCAGTATTACGCCGATTTTGGAGAATACCGCCATTACTTCATTGGAGCCCGTAGCGCCTTCCAGCGCAAACAGCGCCTTATATGTTCCCGCGTTTACGGCGTCTTCGAAGCCTATAAAGGTAAAGCCGCAGAATTGGCCGAATACTGCGGGACCTATTATAATGCCGGCGATGATAAAGCCGAGCACTTCTGGCAAATGCATTTTGCGGAACAGCAGTCCGCATAATTTGGTTGCAAGCAGAACAATAGCTATGATTACTACATAGCCCAGCGGTTGATTAACGTAAAATATTATAAAAAACACCCACAAATACTTTTGGTTGACTTATGAACCAAATACAATTATAGCACTCGTTTTAAAATTTGCAAGTCTTTGAATTGCATACTGCTAAAAGAGTGGTTTTACGCCGTTTAAATGCTGAAGCGCGGCGGCAGGCTGTGCCTGCCGCCGCGCTTGATTTGTACTGTGTTATATTTTAAATATATTTATGGTAGCCTCTGAATAGATAAAATTCCCGCCGATTGATATCACCCTCAGCGTTGCGGGCACGGCCGAAACGTTCAGCACGGTCGCGGCCGTCAGCTGTCTGGCGGGGGAGGCAGACGTAAATTGCGCCGTTCCCGCGCCCGCGCTCACCGTTTGCCCGTTCAGTTCAAAAGATACAATGTTGGTTGCAGGCAGGGTAGTCGTTCCCGCAGGGGCGACTGTCGCACTGTACTGCGCGTAGTAAGTCCCCGCCGCCGTAATGGTTATATCCGAACTCCCCGCCGCGTGCGTTATGTCGCTCCCGGCCTGCGCGGCGTTTAAATCAAATACCGCCGCTCCGCCGTCGGTTATCGGCGCCGCCGGCAGTGAAAAGGCGCTCAGCGCCTGCGTGTCGGCGGCTCCTGTTGCGCCCGTGGCTCCTGTTGCGCCCGTGGCCCCTGTTGCGCCCGTGGCTCCTGTTGCGCCCGTGGTCCCTGTTGCGCCCGTGGCCCCTGTTGCGCCCGTGGCTCCTGTTGCGCCCGTGGCTCCTGTTGCGCCCGTGGCTCCTGTTACGCCCGTGGCTCCTGTTGCACCTGTTGTGCCCGTAGGGCCGGTCGCGCCGATTGGACCCGTGGGACCCGTGGCGCCGGTCGCGCCTGTTGTACCTGTCGCTCCGGCAGGGCAACATACAATGCGCTCTATGCGCGGCGCGCAACAGCAATTTTGTGTGCAAAAATTATCCTTGCAGTCCATTTTTCCTTTCCCGTATGCGGTATTTTCACTGCCATTGTATGAAAAAAACGAAGCAAAGGTGCGCTCGCGTTTCCGCGGGCGCACCTTTGCGTGTACACATATATATAAAACGCCGCGCAAAAAGCGGCGGGTGAGTTTATGCCGTCAGTCTATCCGTACGTCGATTTTTTTGAGCTTCTCTAAAAGGACGTCTTCTTCAGAGGGCGCGTCCTCGGCCTGCTCTATTCTGCGCCTCAGCGCAAGCATTTCGCCGTCGGTGTCGGCGATGACGTCCGCGCAATGCTTAAGGCGGGCGACCACTTCGGCCTGTTCGGGTATCTGCTGTTTATATTTCATCTGGTGCTCCAGGCTGGCCCAGAAATCCATGGCAATCGTGCGTATCTGCACTTCAACGTTGACTTTTTCCTTGCGTTCGGCAAAGAATACGGGCACGCGCACAATAAGGTGCAGGCTCCTGTAGCCGTTGGGCTTGGGGTTCTTGATATAATCCTTGCGCTGCACGAGTTCGATGTCGTCCTGCATGAGGAGCGCGTCGGCTATCTTGTAAATGTCGTCTATGTAGGAACATATCACCCTTATGCCCGCCACGTCGCAGATGTTGTTCTTTATGCTCTCTATGGAAACCGGCAGGTTTTTGTTCATGAGCTTGCGGATTGTGCTTTCCGCGCTTTTAAGCCGCGTAGTTATCGAGCTTATCGGGTTGCGCTTGTTCTTTACGTTGAATTCCGTGCTCAGCACGTCAAACTTGGTCTTTATCTCCTTGAGCGCGCACGAATAAGTCATCTGCAGTTCCTTGTACTGCACCACCGACCACATCATTTTGATGGTGCGCGAATACAGTTTATCGGGGTCGGGAATCGCCTGCAGCGGAAAAGTAAGGTTTTCCTCGCCGTTCGTGGTTTGTTCGTCTCTCATCGTATCCTCCTTTATATATTTCCATTAAACCACGTTTTTGTGTTGAAAGTTTTATCGCTCTGTAAAAATTTGTTGATTTATGTTAAAACTTATATAAAAAGCGCGCGCCGCAGCGCGGCGCGCGGTATCCGATATAAAGGAATTCCTTTTTATTTTGGGCGGTAAGGAAAATCCCCCGGCCGCCGCATTTAAGAACATTTTGGCGAAAATCACAATATATTGTTAAAATGTTAAAAACTTTCATACAACATATTGTGTGCCTTTGCTTGACTTAAGCGCGCCGCGAGGGGTATAATATCAATCGTTGCGGCAAAGAGGGGGACTTTCCCATTGCGGCGTCAGATTTGCGGTTCGCGCGTCCGCTTAATTTTCCGCGGCGGCCCCCGCGTTTTGCCGGAGTGCACGCAAGTTATCGACAATTAAACTAAATATTGTGGATAACTAAAAAATTATTTCAATATATTGTGTACATACTATTGACAAACGCAATTTAAAGGCGTAGAATAGTATATGTAGATTTTTCCGCTTCGCGCGGACGGAATATAACGGAACATAAGAAAATATTTAACTTTCCGCACGGCGCGGCCTGCGGAAGAGGGGTGATATAATGAAAGTTATCAAAAGGGACGGTTCGACTGTAGATTTCGACAGAAGCAAAATCGTCAAGGCTATAGGCAAGGCCAACGAGTCTGTCGATTTCGAGGACAGGATAGACGACAAGCAGATAGAAAAGATAGTCGACGACATAGCAAACCGCCACCGTTCGAGGTTGCTCGTTGAAGACATTCAGGATATGGTAGAGGAAAAGCTGATGGAACTTCAGAAGTACCAGCTCATGAAGTCCTACATCCTTTACCGTTACGAGCGCGCTCTCATCCGCAAGGCCAACACCACGGACGACAGCATCCTTTCTCTCATCAAAAACGCCAACAAGGACGTAATGGAGGAAAACTCCAACAAAAACGCCCACACGGCGGCAACCCAGCGCGACCTTATAGCGGGCGAAGTTTCCAAGGACCTCACCCGCAGGCTCCTTCTGCCCGAATACCTTGCAAAGGCTCACGATGAAGGCGCCATACACTTCCACGACGCGGACTATTTCATCCAGCCCATATTCAACTGCTGCCTCGTAAATATCGGCGATATGCTCGATAACGGCACGGTAATGAACGGCAAGATGATAGAGAGCCCCAAGTCCTTTCAGGTCGCCTGCACGGTCGTAACGCAGATAATCGCCTCCGTCGCGTCCTCGCAGTACGGCGGCCAGTCCGTAAACGTCGCGCACCTCGGCAAGTACCTCCGCCGCACGCGCGAAAAGTACAGAAAGCAGTGCGACGAAAAGTTCGGCGACACCATCTCCGAGGAGGAGAAGAACGAATTTGTCGAACTGAGGCTCAGGGACGAGCTTAAAGCCGGCGTCCAGACCATTCAGTATCAGATTAACACTTTGATGACGACCAACGGCCAGTCGCCTTTCGTCACGCTCTTCATGTACCTCGATGATAACGACCCTTACATTGAAGAGAATGCGATGATTATAGAGGAAATCCTCCGTCAGCGCTATCAGGGCATCAAGAACGAAGTTGGCGTATACGTCACCCCCGCCTTCCCCAAGCTCATATACGTGCTCGACGAAAATAACTGCCTCAAGGGCGGCAAGTACGATTACCTCACCAAACTCGCCGTAAAATGCTCTTCAAAGCGCCTCTATCCCGACTATATCTCGGCAAAGATGATGCGCAAAAATTACGAAGGCAACGTCTTCTCGCCCATGGGCTGTCGCTCCTTCCTGTCTCCTTGGAAGGATGAAAACGGCAACTACAAGTTCGAAGGCCGCTTCAATCAGGGCGTCGTATCCATCAACCTGCCCCAGTGCGGCATTCTCGCCAAGGGCGACGAAAAGAAGTTCTGGGAAATTCTCGAAGAGCGCCTTCAGCTGTGCTACGACGCGCTCATGGTCCGTCACAACGCGCTCAAAGGCACCCTTTCGGACGTATCGCCCGTTCACTGGCAGTACGGCGCAATCGCGCGCCTCGGAAAGGGCGAAAAGATTGATAAGTATCTCGAAGGCGGTTATTCCACAATATCTTTGGGATATATCGGCCTGTACGAGCTCACAAAGATTATGAAGGGCGTTTCGCACACCGCTCCCGAAGGTCAGGAATTCGCGCTCAAAGTTATGCGGTGCCTCAGGGACCACTGCGAAAAGTGGAAGAAGGAGACGGGCATAGGCTTCGGCCTCTACGGCACCCCCGCGGAGAGTCTTTGCTACCGCTTCGCCCGCATAGACAAGGAGCGCTTCGGCACCATTCCCGACGTAACCGACAAGGGCTATTACACCAACAGCTACCATGTCGACGTCCGCGAACATATCGACGCGTTCTCCAAGTTCAAGTTCGAAAGCCAGTTCCAGGAAATCTCCTCGGGCGGCGCAATCTCCTACGTTGAAATCCCCAATATGCGCAACAACCTCACCGCGCTCGAGGACGTCGTCAGATTCATTTACGATAACATTCAGTACGCCGAATTCAACACCAAGTCAGACTATTGTCAGGTATGCGGCTTCGACGGCGAAATTATCATAAACGACGACAACGAATGGGAATGCCCCGTCTGCCACAACAAGGACCAGCGCAAAATGAACGTAACGCGCCGCACGTGCGGTTACCTCGGCGAAAACTTCTGGAACGTCGGCAAGACCAAGGAAATCAAGGCGAGAGTTTTGCATTTATAATATTAACGCAAAAATAATTTGTCGGCGAATGGCAATTCGCCGACAAATTTATATAGAAAGGGCAATTTGTTTATCGCCCGTTGTCGGCGCGAAAACGCGCCGGATACATTCGGCTGCGCTCAGTATGACAACGGGCGGTCGTCGGCGCATATATGGCAAGCAATTTAACATAACCATCGCGCAAAACTGTAGTATTTGCGGCGACGAGTCGCCGGACAAGACTTTTGTGAATTAAAATAAATAACGTCGCAAGGGGAATTGATTTCCCCGCCAGCGACCACAAATTGTTGCGCAAGCAACCTCGGCGAGGTGAATTTGCGCGATTAAATAATATAAGTGCTCTAAGGCATCGCGCAAAGAGACGAACAATGCGTTCCTTCAAACAGTGGATATCCACTGTTTGGACATTGTGAGATGAGTGAGCACCTTCTACCGTGCGAACGGTGACCGAAAACGGCGTTGTCCTTACGCCGTTTGAGAAGGCGCTCCTCAAATCACGAAAAATTGTTGCGCGTCGCCAGCGCACAATTTTTGTGAGTAAATTTTATGAATTACGCTAAAATAAAATGGACTGACATATCCAACGGCCCGGGCGTGCGCGTTTCGCTGTACGTCAGCGGCTGCCGCAACCACTGCAAGGGTTGCTTCAATCCCGAAACGTGGGACTTCAACTACGGCGACCCCTTCACCAAAGAGGTGGAGGACAGCATAATCAAGGGTATGGAGCCCGATTATATCAAGGGCTTCACGTTAGTCGGCGGCGACCCGTTCGAGCCTGAAAACCAAAAGGTGCTCGCGCCTTTTTTAAAGCGCCTGCGCGCGGCCTATCCCCAAAAATCCTTCTGGTGCTTCACGGGTTACGACTACGAGCGCGACCTTTTGACTGGCAAACTGGGCGATATCAACCTCGTAACGGACATGCTGTCCTGTCTGGACGTGCTCGTCGACGGCCGCTTTGTCGAAGAGCTTAAAAATCCCGCACTCTGGTTCCGCGGTTCGGCAAACCAGCGCGTAATCCTCGTGCGGCAGTCCCTCGAGCGCGACGAAGTCGTGCAGCTGGTCGCCATAACTGACAGGCTGTACGTGCGCAAGTTCAACGAGTGCGACGAAGAGGGATTGCACGAAATTCTCGGCGACGGGCAAACGATGCAGTTTATCGAACCGCCTTTCACGCGCGATAAAACCGCGCAGTTTCTGCGCAACGTCTGCATAGGCAAGGGCTATGCGCTCGCCGCAGAGCTCAAGGGTACGGGCAAGCTAATCGGGTATATTCTCTTAAAGCCCTGCGGCGACGGGCTCTATGAAGCGGGCTGGATATTCCATAAGGATTACCGAGGCAAGGGCTACGCTTACGAGGCGGTAAACGCCGCATTCGATTACGCCATGGCCGAGCTCGGCGCTTTTGAGTTTACGGCCTCCGCCGACGAAAGAAACCTATCTTCGCTCAACCTCATTTCAAAACTCGGCATGAAATATGTGCGCTCGGACAAAGAGGACGGCAATGTTCTGCTCGTCTATTCAAAGACCAAGGGCAACAAATAACAGCCGCGGACAATAAAATTTTTTACACAGGACTATTTATGAAAGTTGCAATCAAAAAGCTCAATCCAAACGCAAAACTTCCCGCCTACGGCAGCGAATACGCCGCCGGCGCAGACCTCTTCGCCTGCATAGAGGGCGAAATTACAATCGCCCCGCACCGGACTGTAATGGTCCCCACGGGGCTGGCCATGGAATTGCCCGTGGGATATGCGGGATTTATCTACGCAAGGAGCGGCCTCGCCTCCAAAAAGGGCCTCGCCCCCGCCAACAAGGTGGGAGTGGTCGACTGCGATTACCGCGGCGAAGTAAAGGTCGCACTGCACAACCACGGCGAAGTTCCGCAGGAAATATCTGCGGGTGAGCGCATTGCCCAGCTCGTCGTCGCGCCCTATGTAACGGCGCAGTTCGATGAGGCGGGAGAGCTCTCTGCAACCGTGCGCGGAGAGGGTGGTTTCGGCTCTACAGGCACAAAATAAGAAAAAAACAGCACAAAATGCCTTCGGGCGCGCGAAAATTTTTTCGCGCGCCCTGTTTTTGCAGGGCTCCCGAAAGGCGGATATTGTGAATAATAGTTCCTTCGGTGTCATACTGAGCGGAGTGAGGAACGGCGGTGACGAACGCAGTCGAATGTATCTGGCATGATTACTGTTCTGCCAGATCTTTCGACTTCGCCTGCGGCTGCGCTCAAGATGACAATGGCGGGAATAATAAAATACCTTTCAGATACTTTTTTTGATTTTGGGATTGACATGCGGCAATATTTGTAATAAAATAATAGGTAGATTTATAACGATATAATCGGGGGATGAGCGGATTTTTTCGCGCCCCTAAAACGCCCCTTCAGGCGGGCGGCGGAGAGTAAGAATGAAGTACTATCTCGGTCTCGATATCGGCGGCACTTTCGTAAAAGGGGTTTGCATGACGGCCTCGGGCGAAATCCTCGCCGAAGGCAAGTGCGAAACGGGTTGCGATAAGGGCGGCGCGGCTATGTGCGACAATATCGCCGCACTCTGCGCACGGCTCAAAACCAATGTGCAAGGTCAGCTTGCCGGCGCCGGCGCGGGCTGTCCCGGAATGATATCGGGCGGCGTAGTAAAATTTGCCGGCAACCTCGGGCTTAAGGAATTCCCCCTTGCCGCGGAGCTCTCTTCAAGATTGGGCGTGGCCGTCAAAGTCACAAACGATGCAAACGCGGCGGCTCTCGGCGAAGCGGCTTTCGGCGCGGGTAAAAATTATAAAAACTCCATTCTCGTCACCTTGGGGACGGGCGTGGGCGGCGGCATCATCATCGACGGCAAACTCTTCGAAGGCGGCTGTTCGGCGGGCGCAGAAATAGGCCATATGGTCATCGAACGGCACGGCGATATGTGTACCTGCGGCAGAAGGGGGTGCTTTGAGCGCTACGCTTCGGCTTCTGCCCTCACGCGGCGCACAAAATATGCGATGGAAGAGGACGCGGGCTCTGCCATGTGGAGCAAATACACCTCTGTGAACTGCACCGGCAAGACGGCTTTCGAATTCATGGATACCGACCGTTCGGCAAAGGAAGTCGTCGACTGGTACATAAAATATCTCGCCTGCGGACTGGTAAACCTAGCCAACATTTTCCGTCCCGAAGTCATCATGCTCGGCGGCGGCGTGGCCGCCCAGGGCGAAAGGCTTACAAAGCCTCTGCAGGAAATAATGGACAGGGAAGTTTTCGGCGGCAACGGTTATGCCGCGGTTACAATCGTTACGGCATCGCTGGGCAATAGTGCCGGGGCAATGGGTGCGGCGGCGCTGTGCTTCAGGAATGAATAATCAATGGAGAAATATATGAGTAAAGACATACCCGAATTTTCGCTGCAGAGAATGCCCGTTTACCTCAATTACCTGCGCACTCTGCCCGACGACGGAACATATAACTACATCTCGTCCGGCGCAATAGCCCAGGCCCTCGGCCTCGGCGAAGTGCTGGTAAGAAAAGACCTCGCCTACACGGGTTGCGCGGGCAGGCCCAAGGTTGGCTATCCCCGCGTCGAGCTCATCGCCGCGATAGAAAAATTTCTGCGCATAAACGACAATAAATGCGCCGTCCTCGTCGGTGCGGGCGGTCTCGGCAGCGCGCTCATGTGTTACGGCGGCTTTAAAAATTACGGCATAGAGCTCGCCTGCGCGTTCGATAACGACCCCAAAAAGGCGGGCACGCAAATCGGCGGCAAGCCCGTTCTGCCCATGGATGAACTGCGCGAAGGGTGCAAAGAGTACGGCGCCGTGATGGCAATAATCGCCGTCCCCGCCCCCGCGGCGCAGCAGACGGCGGAGCTTCTGATAGGCGCGGGAATAAAGGCCATTTTAAATTTCGCCCCCGTGCAGATAACTGCAAGCGACGATGTAAAGGTCATCAACATCGATGTTGCGGCCAATCTCGCCATTCTTGCTTCCATGCTTTGAAAAAATTGTCATATTTTCCCACTCTACCGTCGGTAGAGTGGGATTTTTTGAGTGTAGAGAGGCAATTCAAATAGTAGAATGCCGCGGCGGACAAGTTTATTGACAAACGCGCCGCACATAAATTAAAATGCAGATATATTTGAAATTTCGGCCGCCGTTGTGCAATCCGCATATGCATGCGTGCGCGGCCGTGTGGAGGTATTAAATGAAAGATTATAAAATTACATGTTGTTCAACTTGCGATCTGACGGCAGAGCACCTCGCCGCTCTCGGCGTAAGCTTTGCAAAATACCATTACATAATCGACGGCGTAGACCACAAGGACGACCTTTTTGTGTCCTCTACACCCGAAGAATTTTACGGCGCGATAGATAACGGCGCGCTGCCCACCACGGCGCAGGTCACCCCGGAAGAGCTGACGGAACTGTGGACGCCCATTTTAAAGGAGGGTTACGACATTCTGCATATAGAATTTTCGTCCGGCCTTTCGGGCGGCTACACTTCCGCGCTGCTCGCGCAGGCCGAAATCAAAAAACAGTTCCCCGATAGAAAAGTGGTGGTGGTAGACTCGCTCGCCGCTTCTTCCGGTTACGGACTGCTCGTCGATAAAGCGGCCGAACTCAAGGCGGGCGGAATGGGGCTCGAAGCCTTAGCCACGTGGCTCGAAGAAAACAAACTCCGCTTAAGGCACTGGTTCTTCTCCACCAATCTTCAGCACTTCAAGCGCGGCGGCAGAATTTCAGGCCCCGCGGCGACGATAGGCAGCCTTTTAAAAATCTGTCCCGTCATGGACGTCAACAGCGAAGGCAAGCTTATAATCCGCAAAAAGGTTACGGGCAAAAAGCGCGCCATAAAGGAAATGTACGACCAAATGTTCATGCAGGCCGAAGGCGGCGGCGACTATAACGGCAAGTGCTATATCAGCCATTCGCGCGTAGAAGGCGACGCCAGGGAGCTCGCCGCAATGGTCGAAGCGGGCTTCCCCAAGCTCAACGGCAAGGTCGAAATCGACAATATCGGCACGGTAATCGGCTCGCACACCGGCCCCGGCACGGTGGCTCTGTTCTTCTTCAGCACTACAAAGCGCACTCTTTGATTTTGTATGGCAGAAAATACTCCGCAGCTTAATACCGGGCGGCTGATATTGCGCAAGTTTACCGCGGACGATATTGCCGCGATACGCGATATACGAAATATATGCGGACAAGGCCGCAAACGTATTTTTGCCGTGGTTTGTCCTTACAGAATTTTCGCAGGCAGAGGTTCTGTTTGAAAAAAAGTACGATAATTTTTATCGCAAAGCATCCGGATACAGATACGCTGTGTGTCTGAAGGAAAACAATATTCCGATAGGATATGTGCATGTCGGCGATGACGGCTCGTTCGATTTGGGTTATGGTTTGCAGCGCCCTTACTGGGGCAACGGATATGCGACGGAAGCGTGCGGCGCAGTGCTTGAGCGACTCAGGGCCGACGGCGTGCCCTTTGTTACGGCCACGCATGATGTTAATAATCCTGCCAGCGGCGCGGTTATGCAAAAACTGGGCATGAAGTACATGTATTCATACAAAGAATACTGGCAACCTAAAAATATAAATGTTGTTTTCCGCATGTATCAGCTTAATTTCGACCTGAATTGCGGGGTGTTTAAAAAATATTGGCATATGTATCCGGAACATTTTATCGAAGAAATTTAAAATAAGGGCGGGGCTTTCAATCCCCGCCCGTTTTTGTCCGAAAATAATACCCGTCGGGGCGGCGCGCATTTTAATGCGCGCCGCCCCGTATAATATGGTGTGAAAGGCGACGTAAACAAACAATTTTTATATACGGCTATCGGGGCAAAAGAACATTAAAATACCTTCGGCATTTTAATGCGCGCCGCCCCGTATAATATGGTGTGAAAGGCAACGCAAATAAGCAATTTCTATATACGGCCATAGGCGCGGCGTTCGGCCTGGGCAATGTGGCGCGCTTTCCCGCGCTGTGCCTAAGCTATGGCGGGGCGTTCGTCGCCGCATATGTTGCGGTGCTCGCCCTCGTCGGCTTTCCCATGCTCGCGGTCGAACTGACATTAGGCAGACGGCACGCCTCGGCCTTTCCTCTCAAAGCCGTATGCCCTCTCGGCGGCGCGGTGGGCGGGCTTTCGGCTCTCAATTCGGCCGCCATGTGCGCTGTGTACGGGGTGATAATCTCCGTTTTCGCCCTGCGCGCCTGCACCTTTCACGCCTCGGTGAACTACGGTTGCCCTGCAGATATAATCGGGGTGACTCCCCTGTTTGCCGTAATCGTATTTATCGCGCTCGCCTTTTTTCTCACGCGCAGGCAATGCGTGCGCGCTCTCGCCGCCCGCGCCGCCGTGCTCTTTCAGGCGGGCCTTCTGGCCGTGCTCGCCGTGCGCGGCCTTACATATTCCAACGCCCTTTCAACGCTTGCTTCGGTCTTTGCCTTAAACGGAGCGCTCATAATCTCGGGCGAGGTGTGGCTCGCCGCCCTCGGTCAGGCGCTGCTGTCCCTTTCGGTGGCGGCGGGGGTGATGCCCGCCTTTGCTGCTCAGATGCCGCGCTCGCTTTCGCCCGTTCGCGCCGCGGCGGCGATAACGCTTGCAAATCTTTTGGGCGGACTGCTCGCGGCGACGGCAACCATAACCCTCGCGGGAGGGGGCGGGGTGCTCGGCCTCGTCGGGGGCAGCGCGTTCGGCAACGCGCTTTCGCTCTATCCCGCGGCCCTGCGCGCCGCCTTTTCAAACGGCCATATATGCGGGCTTTTCGGCTGTGCGTTCTATCTTTCTCTCACCTTAACGGCCTTTGTCTCGGCTTTATCGCTCGCCCGCCCCGCATACGTATGGGTGCAGGCCGCGGGCGCGTCGCCGCGCGCCGCGGCCTGCACCGTCTGCGCCGCTATGCTCGCCTTCTGCCTGCCCTTTGCCTTCGGACTGTCCTTTGCCGCCGTAGACGAGCTCTGCTGCAACGTCGTCGCACCCGTAGCCGCCGTCGGCGAGGTCGCATGTTTTGCATTTTATGCCTTGACGGAGAGGAAGAGGAGTGGTAAAATAAAGGTATGGAAAACATTCTTGAACTCGTAAGCACAAATCTTTCAAGGCGCGGCTTTATTTGCCGTACCGCCGCCGACGGTCAGGAGGCCGTCCTCGCCGCACTCGGAATTATCGGTTCGGGCTCGGTGGGTATAGGCGGTTCGCTCAGCGTAAAGGAAATCGGCCTTGCCGAAGAACTCAAAAAGCGCGGCAACGCCGTTTACTGGCACTGGACGGACGGCGCGGCGGCCAAGGAACAAGCTTCCCGCGCACAGTATTACGTCTGTTCGGCCAACGCCGTCACGCAAAGCGGCATAATCTTCCTCACCGACGGTTCGGGCAACCGCATTTCCGCGCTTTCCTACGGCCCCGAAAACGCCGTGCTCATCATCGGCAAAAATAAAATCGTCGCCGACGAGCGCGAAGCTTTCATGCGCATACGTTCTGCCGAATGCGCGGGCGCAAACGCCAGAAGGCTGGGTCTTCATACCCCCTGCGCCGAGTTCGGACAGTGCGACGATTGCACCTCGCCCGAAAGGATATGCTCGGTCACGGCGTATTTCGAGCGTCCTTCCAAGGGCCTCAAGAATACATACGTCATTCTCGTAGACCGCCCTCTGGGATTATAATTGTGCATTTTAAAGGCGGCGCGCGAAAGGCGCGCCGCCCTTTGCCGCACAAAAAAACGGACGGAAAATCTTTCCGTCCGTTTAATTATTGTTCGTATTTCAATTATTCTGCGCCGCGGGGACTAAAGACATTTTTTTTAAACTGCTTGTGCTGTTGTAGTCCATAATCTCGTCGGCGAACATTCTTTCGGCCTTTTCCAGCGAATGCTCAAGGCTGTATTTCTTTGCCGATTCGGCGTAAACCTTGCCCATTCTCAGACGCTCGTCGTCGCGCTCGTACCAGTAATCAATCTTTTCCGCGAGCGAGAACTGGTTGTTATCCTCAAACAGCGAACGTTCGTCAAGCGCGAACTGGGGTGTGGCCGAATTTGCGCTGTCGGCAATGACGGGCACGAGTCCGCACGCGATGGCTTCAAGGGCGGCTATCGCCTCTATTTCGACCGTGGCGGCGTGTATGTAAAGGTCGCTCGACTGCAGTTTTTTAATTAGTTTTTCCTTTGGCAAAAAGTCAAAGCTTACGTCGACGCCGTTCTTTTCGGCAAGGCGTGCAAGCGCCTTCTTTTTCGGGCCGTTGCCAAGCAGGGTGAGGTGGATATCGTCCTTGTGCTTTGAAAGCGCAATGGCCTTTATTATGACCTGCTGGTTCTTTTCGGGCGCAAGCCTGCCCGTCATGACCACTTCAAATTTTTTGTTTGTCGTCCTTTTCTGCGCGGGCACAAAGGCGGGGTCGTATCCGTTGGAGATAACGTACAGTTCGTTTTTATACCCGTGCGCGGCAAGCTGCCCCGCGATGAAAGCCGAAGGGCAGTGGATGCGGTTGAACTTTTTGTAGAATGCTTGTTTAAGATATGAATAAATTATGCCGTTTATGGGTTTGAACCAGTTTAAATGCGCGTTGTACGAAATATTTTCGGGCTGAACGTGGAATGCGGCGGTGGTGGGGATGCCCATCTCGTCGGCGAGAGTCTTGCACTTCTTTTCAAGCTTGAATGGGAAAATAAAGTGCACAAGGTCTACGCCTTCAAAAGTCTTGCGTATGGCCTTTTCGTCGAACTTGCCGAACTTTATCTGGTTCTTTGCCGAAACTTCGGTGAGGACGGGAACGTATCTTTCCTTTACGTTGCAGTCGTTTTCGCCGTCCGCGCCTATGGCCACCATGCGCACTTCGTGTCCGCGCGCTTTAAGGCCGTTCGCAAAGCGCAGGGCGGTTATTACCGAGCCGTTTGTTTTGTTGTCGATTAAGTCTACAACTATTGCTATTTTCATATGCCTTTTCCTTTATCCGAAAACAATGATAAAATGCAAAAGTAAATTGATTATAAACTTAATGTTGATTTTTCCTGTTGATTTTTCGGCGGGCATATAGTATAATTTAATAGGTAAAAGCCGCGCAAAGGCGGCACTGCCGCCTTTGCGCGGTCCGTAAATTTATAATAAAAAGGCAATATATGGCAAGAATACTTATAGCGGAGGACGACGCAAATCTCCGCATGCTCATGACCCTCCGCCTCAAAGGCAAGTACGACGTCGTCGCCGAAAAGGACGGCGAGTCGGCCCTTAAACGGTACGAGGAAGGGGGGATAGATTTAATAGTTACCGACCTTATGATGCCCGGCATGGACGGCTACGCCCTCGTCGAAAATATCCGTTCGATGGGTCATAATACGCCTGTAATCATGCTCACGGCCAAGGACGGAATTATGGATAAAGGCAGGGGGTTTGCCGTCGGCACGGACGACTATATGACCAAACCCGTCAACTTCGAAGAACTAACGTGGCGCATCGACGCGCTCCTCCGCCGCAGCAAAATCGCCAACGAAGGAAAAATAACCATAGGCGACGTCGTCATAGACAAGCAGGCCTTCACGGTGACGCGCGGGGAGGAAACGTTCGAGCTGCCCACCAAGGAATTCCAGCTTTTGTATCTCCTCTTGTCCTATCCCGGCAAGATATTCACCAAGGAGAACATTCTGGACAGCGTGTGGGGATACTCTTCCGAGAGCGACGAATACACCGTGCGCACTCATATAAACAGGCTGAGGAACAAGTTTGAAAACTTCCCCGAATTCGAAATAGTAACCATCCGCGGGGTGGGTTATAAGGCGGTAATCAAAAAATGAAAACTGTACAGAACGGCAACAAAAAACGCATGATAAATTCGCACGCATGGGTTCTGGCGGTCATCAGCTTCATACTCGCGCTCATCGTCGGCGAAGTTATAGTCATAGTCTTTTTGTACTTCAACCGCATAAACCACATCGCCGACGAAGGGCTCTTAATTACGCTCTACGTCATCCCCGCCATAGCAATAGTCGCCATGTGCGTCACCATCTATCTCAACCACCGCTCGCTACAGACCTCCAGCACCCTGATAGAAGCGCTGAACAAGGTCGCCTGCGGCGACTACAACGCAAAAATTCCCTACAAACGCCTCGACGGCTTCAACGCCGTTTACGAAAATTTCAATAAAATGACCGAAGAGCTCAAGAGCGTCAAGGCCCTGCGCGAAGATTTCGTCCACGATTTTTCGCACGAGTTCAAAACGCCCATTGCTTCGATAAACGGCTTTGCAAATCTTCTGCTCGAAGGCAACTTAAGCGAAGAGGAGTGTTTGCAGATAGTAAAGATTATCGCCGACGAATCGGCCAGGCTTTCTACCCTTTCGGAGACAGTTTTAACGCTCTCCAAGCTCGACAGCCAGCAGTTTATCGGCGAAAGCAAGACTTTCCGCCTCGATGTGCAGTTGCGTGACTGCATAGTGCTTCTGCAGAGCGATTGGGAGAAGAAGGGGCTGGAAATTCACACAGACCTTGCTCCCGTAAAGTACACCGGTGACGAAAATCTTTTAAAACAGGTGTGGCTCAACCTTCTGACCAACGCTGTAAAATTCACGCCTGAAGGCGGGGAAATAGCCGTAAAACTTTGGGCCGAAGGCAACAGGGCCAAAGTTTCGGTGTCGGATACCGGCATAGGCATACCCGAAGATGCCCTTCCCAAAATTTTTGATAAGTATTTTCAGGTCAACGGCGGAACGGGCAACGGCTTAGGCCTTGCCATCTGCCGCAGGATATGTAAGCTCTGCGGCGGCGACATAGCCGTTCAAAGCACGGTCGGCAAGGGCTCAACCTTTACGGTCACGCTGTAATAACTCCGTTATATTGCGGGGGTAATTTATATAAAATGTCCTGCGGGCGCGGCGCATGCCGCGCCCGCAGGACATTTTGCCGCATTTGTCGTGCCGCCGCAGGCGCCTAAAAAGGCGCCTGCGGCGGCACTTGGTTTTACCTATAATAAAAAAATGGTTGCGCGTGCAACTATTTTTGTCTGTATGCTTGACAAAGCGTCGCCGGCGCATTACAATTAAATTAGTTGCGAGCGCAACTAATTTAACGTGCAAAGGTGAAACGTGGCAACTTTTTTAAAAAATCTCAACGCAATCTCGCGCGGGACAACGCTCTTCCGCGACGAAAAGTTAAAATCTTTCGGTCTCAACGGCCATCAGGTAAAGTACCTTTTTGCCGTGTGCAACAGCGAGGGGGTCTCGCAGGACGAACTTGCGAACCTGCTCTTCGTCAATAAATCCAACGTCGCGCGGCAGATGACCGCGCTGGAGGAAGGCGGCTTTATCCGCCGCGAGCAGTCGGCGGAAGACAAGCGCGTAAGCAAGGTTTTTCCCACTCAAAAGGCAAAAAGCCTCATGCCCTTCATCCGCTCGGTAAACGACGAGTGGAGGGCCATTCTCTGCGCGGGGCTTTCGGAAGAGGAGTGCGGACAGCTTTCGCGCCTTCTTGAAAAGCTGGTTGAAAATGCCCGTCAATGGGAGGGTAAAGTTGACAAAAACTCTTAATTACATACGGCCTTACGGCCGCACGGCCGCATGGGCCGTGTTCATAAAGTTCATAGGTTCCCTCGCCGAATTGTTTCTGCCGTTGCTTCTCGATTATATCATAGACGACGTCGTCCCTACGGGCGACCTTGCAATGGTGTTGTGGCTGGGGCTGGCCATGCTTATATGTTCGCTGGCGGCCATGTTCGGCAATATCTGGGCCAACCGCCTGTCCGTCATCGCCGCCGCAAGAATGACGCACGATTTAAGATACGACCTGTTCAAAAAGATTTCCTATTTAAAGAGCAGTCAGGTGGACGAAATAACCGTGCCTTCGCTCGTCTCAAGGCTGACTTCGGACAGCTATTACGTCAATCAGATGGTCGCCCGCACTCTCCGCCTCGGCGTACGGGCTCCCATTCTGCTCATAGGCGGCATTATTATGACTTTTATCGTCGACGTCTATCTCGCCTGCGTTCTTCTGGCGTGCGTGCCTTTCGTCATAATCGCCGTCGTCATAATAACTAAAAAATCCATACCGTATTACGCCAAAAAGCAAGCATGCAGCGACGATATGGTGCGCGCCATGCAGGAAAATATATCGGGCGTGCGCATAATACGCGCGCTCTCCAAAACCGAGTACGAAAAAGGCAGGTTCCGCGGCGTTTCAGACCGCCTCGGCGCAACCGATTATTCGGCCAAAAAGGTAATGTCGCTCACCAACCCTCTCGCCACGCTCATTCTCAACCTCGGCCTCGTCGTCGTAATAGTGGTCGGCGCGCTCATGTCGGACGGCGCGGGCAGCGTGCTGGCCGTGCTCACATACTTTACCATGATTTTAAACGGCATGCTCGGCCTCTCCAAAATTTTCGTCGTCATCTCGCAGGGCGTGGCTTCGGCCGACCGCATAGAAAAGGTGCTCGAAAAGGACGAAAGGCTGTCGGTCGGCACATATCCCGAAGGCGACGGTCAATACGCCGTGCAGTTCGATCACGTAAACTTTTCTTACAACGGTGTGGAAAACAACCTCACAGATATAAATCTCGCCCTCAAAAGGGGCGGCACGCTGGGAATTATCGGCGCTACGGGCAGCGGCAAAACCACCGTAATCAATCTTTTAATGCGCTTTTACGACGCCGGTTCGGGCGCCGTATACGTAAACGGGCAGGACGTCCGCTCCGTCCCGCCCGAAGAGCTGCGCTCGCACTTCGGCACGGCCTTCCAGAACGACTTTTTAATGGCCGCCACCGTGCGCGAAAATATCGATTACGGCCGCAATCTGCCGCAGGAAAATATAGATAAGGCTGTGGACAGCGCGCAGGCGCGCCAGTTCGTCTCCGCGCTCGACGGCGGGCTGGATTATGACATCGCCCAGAAGGCCGCTAACCTTTCTGGCGGGCAGAAACAGCGCCTTACCGTCGCCAGAGCTCTGGCGGGCGAGCCCGAAATTTTAATTTTGGACGACGCATCCTCCGCGCTCGACTACGAAACGGACGCCGCCCTGCGCAGGGCGCTGGCGGAAAATTATCCGCAGACCACAAAAATAATAATCGCCCAGCGCGTAAGCTCTGTGCGTCAGGCCGACGTCATTCTCGTCCTCGACGATGGAAAACAGATAGGCCTCGGCACCCACGAACAGCTTCTGCAGAATTGTGAAGAATACGCGTTAATCTATAAGGCTCAGATGGGTGAAGATGTATGAAAAGAATTAATTGCGGCATATATGGGAGTGAACGGGTATGAAAGAACCGCGCATGCATTTATCCGATACGCGCAACCTCGGCAAAAGAAAGGTGGATACAAAGTTTGTCATCGTCAATCTTTTAAAATATTTAAAGCCGTGGCTGCCGCTGTTTATCGCGCTCTTTGTCGCCAACATAGCGTCCGTCGTGCTGTCGCTCATCGGCCCCCGCATAAGCGGCGTAGCCATAGACCTTATAAAGCCCGACGGCTCGACCGACATGAACGCCATTTATTATTACTGCGCCCTGCTCGCCGGGGTGTACCTTCTTTCGGGCGTATTGAGCTATCTTTCTACCGTCGGTATGGCATATGTTGCGCGCAAAGTCGCCTGTAAAATGAGGGAGGACACCTTCAACCGCCTCGTCTCGCTGCCCGTCAGCTATTTCGACAGCCGTCAGGCGGGCGACATAATTTCCGTGCTCTCCTACGATATCGACACGGTGGGCGAATCGCTCGCCAACGACGTAATACTCGTCCTCAATTCTGTCGTCATGATAGCCGGTTCGTTCGTCATGATGCTGACAATCGCGCCTCTTCTGGTTCTCGTGTTCGTCGTCACCATTCCCATATCCGTGCTCATCACACGCTACATTGCAAAAAAAGTCCAGCCCCTCTTCCGCAGGCGCAGCGCAAAGCTGGGCGAACTCAACGGCTTTGTCGAGGAAATGATTGCCGGGCAAAAGACCACCAAAGCCTACGGCTGCGAACAGGTGATAATAGATAAATTCGAGGATAAAAACAAGCAGGCCGTCGACGCCTATGCCGAGGCCGAGTACATATCCACAATGACGGGCCCCACAAACAATTTCATGAACAACCTCGCGCTGACGCTCATTTCGGTATTCGGCGCGCTCATGTACATGTATGCCTTCGGCGGCATAACCGTCGGACAGATTTCCTCCTTCGTGCTCTATTCGCGCAAATTCTCGGGCCCCATAAACGAAATCGCCAACGTCTTCGGCGAGTTCCAGTCGGCCATAGCCGCCGCCGAGCGCGTCTTCCGCGTGCTCGAAGAACAGCCCGAAGCTCCCGACCCCGCGGACGCCGTAACCCCTTCTGGCGTGCGCGGCGACGTGGATATAGACCATCTCGCCTTCAGCTATGTAAAGGGCAGGGAGATAATCCACGATTTTTCGCTCTCCGCAAAGCGGGGCAATCTCATCGCCATAGTCGGCCGCACGGGCGCGGGCAAAACTACGATAATCAACCTTTTAATGCGTTTTTACGACCCCGACAGCGGCACCATAAAAATAGACGGCGCCGACATCGCCCGCATGACCCGCTCGGGCCTGCGCGGCTGTTTTACCATGGTTCTGCAGGATACGTGGCTGTTTGCGGGCACGGTGTACGAAAATATCGCCTACGGCAAGAAGGACGCCACGCGGGAGGAGGTGGAGCGCGTCTGCAAGGCGGCAAAAATTCACTCCTTCATAACCCGCCTGCCGCAGGGGTACGATACATACCTTTCGGATAACGCCGCAAATATCTCCAAGGGTCAGAAACAGCTTTTAACCATAGCCCGCGCCATGCTCATAGACAGCCCCATGCTCATTCTTGACGAGGCTACTTCCAACGTCGACACCCGCACCGAACATATCATCCAGCAGGCCATGACAAAACTCATGGAGGGCAAAACGTGTTTTGTCATAGCGCACAGGCTGTCCACAATACGCGGCGCCGATAAAATTCTGGTAATGGAAGAGGGCGACATAGTCGAACAGGGCACGCACGAAAGTCTGTTGGCCCGCCGCGGCGCGTATTATAAGCTTTATAAATCGCAGTTCGAAAGCTATTAAGTTTTGCGGTCTGAAGGGCGCCTGTCGATTAATTTATGTTATTTTAAAAATGACTATTGACAGAACGGTCAATCCGTGTTACAATTTTCATACAAACAGGCGGTGCGTAAATAATAACTTTTCTGCCGCTATGCGAGATTATTTCTACACTTTTTTATTACTCCTTATTTGATATTTGCAAATATCCCGTCGGGCGGAGCTTGGGCTCCGCCCGACGGGATATTATTTCTGCGCGGCACGCGCGCAAAACGCAGCCGCCGTCTTGCGTTATTTATTAGGAAAACTTATCGCGTGTCCGCAAAAAATTATATTGCAACTTGCCTTCGGGGATATTATAATGGGGATAAAGAAAGAGAGCGGAAGAGGCCTTTGCCCTTTTCTGCCCTGCAAATAAAAAAGTTTAAAAGGAGATATCATGCTCACTCAAAACGCCAAAGAATATTTGCTTAAATGCGGCGCGTCGGACGCGCTCAGAGAGACCGACCCCGAATTTTACGAACTTTTCTGCTCTTTCGCCTTTGACGAAGTAATAAACGAACACCCCCTGCCTGCAAGGCTCCGCCACCTCGCCGTTCTGGCAACTTTAATCGGCTGTCAGGGCACAGACGCCTTGGGTGAAGAGGTAAAGGCAGCCCTCGCCTTCGGCGTGACGCCCGTCGAAATAAAGGAAGTAATCTATCAGGCTGTCGCTTACCTCGGTATAGGCAGGGTTCTGCCCCTTCTGAACGCCGCAAACGCGCAGTTCAAAGCTGCGGGCATTGCCCTTCCCCTCGAAGGTCAGGGCACGGTAAAATATGAAGACAGGGTGCAGACGGGCGAGGATACGCAGGTGCGCATCTTCGGCGACGGCATGCGCGGCTTTTCCCGCCGCGGCGGCGAAACGGAGCACATAAACCGCTGGCTTTCGGGCAACTGCTTCGGCGATTACTATACCCGCAGGGGCCTTTCGGATAACGACCGCGAAATGATAACCTTCTGTTTCCTCGCCGCGCAGGGCGGGTGCGAACCCCAGCTCACCTCCCACGCCGCGGCAAACATGCGCATCGGCAACAACAAGCAGTTTTTAATAAGCGTCGTGTCTCAATGCCTGCCTTATATCGGCTATCCCCGCTCGCTCAATGCCATAACATGCATAAACAAAGCGTGCGAAAAATAATAAAGGAGTATATTAAAATTATGGAAAATTTAGAAAAATTATCCCAGTTTCCCCTCGGGCAGCCCAACAATGCATACGCCCAATATTTCATCGGCCAAAGCTATCTTGCCGTTCTTTCGGACAAGCAGGTCCCCGTCGCCAACGTCACGTTCGAGGCAGGCTGCCGCAACAACTGGCACATTCACGAAGCCGAAGAGGGAGGCGGCCAGATTCTTATAGTCACCGCCGGCCGCGGCTGGTATCAGGAATGGGGCAAACCCGCCCGCGCATTAAAGGCGGGCGACGTCGTAAATATCCCCGCGGGCGTAAAGCACTGGCATGGCGCCTGCAAGGACGAGCCCTTCCAGCATCTCGCCATAGAAGTTCCCGCCAAGGGCGGCAAAAACGTCTGGCTCGAACCCGTCACCGACGAACAGTACAACAATTTATAACTTTCTGCACAAAACGCGGCGGCGATTTAAAAATCGCCGCCGCGTTTTGCGTTTTGTATCAATTTAAGAAATGGCTTCAAGAGTGAGGGAGGATAGGTTGTAAATTATCGTGCCGAGGTTGAAGGGCACAACTTCCTCTATGCGCATAAGCGCCGCCCTCGAAGCGTTCATATCTGTGTTGGTTACGCTCGCGCAGTAATACGTGGTGGAAGGACCCGTCATGTCTGAAACGAGGCTGACGGTCACGGGCGTCCACGAATATTTCCTCACGCCGTCCGTAAGGCCGGTGAGAATGTATCCGCTCTCCGCGGCGTCGTCCATTGCCGAAACTATCTGCGCGTAGTTTACGTCCTCGCGCGAAATTTCTGCAGAACTGCCCCACATGGCCTGATATCTCGCGCTCGCGCCGTTTACGGGCACGAATACGTCAAAGGCATGCGTTCCGCTCTGCGTCATGCTCCTTAACGCTATGCCCATTGCGGAAGAGTCTATAAGCGTATATTCGGTTGCCGTCGAAGCCGCCGCCGTGCCGCTCTCTTCGTCGTCGCGGGCCGTAAGTGTGACGCTCGCCGCACTGCCGTCGCGGTTGTAATACGTTTCGTACGCGCGGTCCATCTCCACATAGGCGACTTCAAGCGTTCCGGGCTGAAGCGAGTTGGGCGAAGTGCACTTTATGTCCTGTCTGGAATACACCGGCACGAGATTGTTGGCCGCCGAGCGGAAGTAGCTTACGGTGTTTATCGTGTTGGTGAACTCGTGGCGGTTTTCGCCCATCACGAACGCGCCCGAAAGGGTGAGCTGCGTTTCGTATACGTAAACATAGTCGCTCTGTCCTTCCTGACGGTATTCCGCGGGAATATTTTCCGAGCCCCAGTCGTAGCTTGTGGCGTAGAAGGTGGTGGTATATGTGCCGCCGTCGTAATATTCCAGCGAATAGCTGGAGTTGGAGCCGCCGTTGAAGCTTATTGAATATGTGGCCACTTCCTTGTTTGTAAGGAGAACGGAGGAGGAATCGAGTTCGTCCGCCGCGCTGCCCCTTATCTGCCAGTTGGGCGAAGTAGTCGTCGTGTATGTCACCGTGCCGCCGCAGCCGCTGCAGGCCGAAAGCGATATGGCGCTCGCCGCGCATACTGCCAGCGCAAGTATTTTAGCAAATTTTTTCATATTCGCTATTATAACATACAAATATAAAAAAGTAAAAACTTTTGCATGCCCAATTATGCAAAATTTGCGCGCTTTGCACGCTCTCATCGCAAAAAAATGCCGGCGATTGTCCGCTGCGCTTCAATTAATTTGCCCGCGGCGGGGTAAAGTTTTTGCAATATGCTTTAAAAAAGCCCTGCGGTATGCTATAATAAAAGTATGATAACTTCCTACACCGCGCCCACGCTCGGCGCGGCTTTAAAACAACTCAAAACGCTCGTCGCGGCAAACGAGGAGCGCGGCGCGCGCACGGTGATTTTCTGCGAGGACAGGCTGACCCTCGCCGCCGAGCGCACCGTCTGTTCGGCCGTCGGCGGCACGTTCAATACGGCCGTCTATACCTTTGCGCGCTTTCTGTCGGCCGAGCGCGGCAAGTGTGAAAACCTGCTCACCAGTCAGGGCTCGGCCATGGTCGTGCGCGGGCTGATAGACAAATACCGCCCGTCCCTGACGCTCTTCAAAAAATTGTCCTCGGCCACCGCCGCGCAGGACGTGTACGACACCATAGCTCTTTTATATTCCTCGCGCGTCTCTCCGGACGACCTTTCGGTCATAAACTCCCCGTCGCCCGTTCTGGAGGGCAAGCTGCGCGACCTTGAACTTCTCTACCGCGCATACGCGCAGTACCTTGAGGAGAGCGGCAGCGTAGACAGAAACAGGTATCTCGCCATGCTGCCCGAGGTAATAACCTCCTCGCCCGCCGTGCGCGGAGCGGACGTGATTTTCCTCGGCTTTCAGGCCTTCACCTGCTCGGTCGCGGAGTGCGCTTCGGCCTGCATGGACGCGGCAAGAAATGTTGCGGGCATATTCATCGGCGGCAAAGAAGAGGTGTACGTCAACGAAGCTTCGGCCTCCTTCGCGGGCGCGGCTAAAAATTACGGCGGCCTCAACAGACGCGCGGTAAAAAGCGACCTCTGCCCCGAAGCCGAGCGGCTCCGCTCGTACATATTCAACGCCGACGCCTTCCATTTAAAGGATACTCTTCCCACTTCCGCGGTCACAATCTTCGAAGGCCGCGACGAGAGCGAGGAGATGGAATATATCGCCGCCAACATCATCCGCTATGTCTTTAAAGAGGGCGTGCGCTATCAGGCGATATCCGTCATGCTGCCCGACATCGCCGGCTACGAACCTGCGCTTGCGCGCGTGTTCGGCGAATACGGCATACCGTACTATCTCGACAGGCGCTACCGCCTCTCCGAGCACCCCGTCTGCGACTTTTTAGAAGGCTTTTTAAGTTGCGCCGCCGACGGTTGCACCCGCGCGTCCGTCTTTGCCGTCGTAACTTCGCCCCTTTTCGTCGTCGGCGGCAAAAAGGAGGACGGCACGCCGTTTACAGAGGGCGAGCGCCGCAAGGATAAAGACCTTTTCGTCAATTACATGCTCCGCCTCGCGGGTTACCGCGGCGGCGTAAAGCGCAAGCCGAAAGAAGAGGTGCTTTTGGCGCTTAACCTCGATATGTCCGCCGTCCAACGCGTGCGCGAACCCTTCCTCGCCTCGCTTAAGCGCATACCTTCAAAGGGCGACGGGCAGGCTTTCTGCGCGGCTCTGCGCGGCATTCTCGGCGATTTCAACGCCGAGCGCACCCTCTCTTCCATGGCCGAAGATTACAATGACGAATATCCTTCCCTTTCGGCATTCTCGGCGCGCGCGTTCGAAAGCGTAAACGCCGTCATAGACGAGGCCGAAAGGCTGACATCTGGCATGGAGATGACTGTCCGCGAATTTACAAAAATTCTCAAAAGCGGCTTTACCGCGGCTGAACTTTCGCTCATTCCGCCCCGGCAGGACGCGGTCTTCGTCGGCGACCTTTTAACGTGCGCCAACATGGGCAGCGAAGTAGTCTTCGTCGCGGGTCTCACGGGCGAGGTGCCCGCCCCCGGCGACGACACGTCCGTGCTAACCGACAGGGATTTGCTGTCTTTGGAGGCGCTCAACGTAATCATATCTCCCAAAATCGAGCAGGTCAACCGCCGCTCGCGCGAAACGGCCGGGCTCAACTTATGCGCGTTCAGGCGCGCCCTGCACTTAAGCTACCCCGTGCGCAAGGGCGGGGAAGAAGGTGGCGTCAGCCGCATCGTCGACTACGCCCGCGCGCTCTTTTCGTCCCCCTCGGGCGGGCAGCTTTCCCCCCTCACTGGCAGAAATTTCTTCCGCAACTCAGATAATTTAAAATACCTCTGTTCGCGCACCGCGCCCGCTTTAAGGCGCCTTGCGGCCGAGCAGTCGCCCGCCGTCCGTTCGGCAATATATGCCCTTCTTTGCGATAACGGCTATAAAGATAAAGCCGACGCGGCAATAAACCTTCCGCCCGCGCAGGGCAACATCGCCTGCGGCGGCAAGCTCTACGGCACCAGCTTTTCGCCCACCGTGCTCGAAACCTATTTTTCCTGCCCGTACAAGTGCTTCATGCTCCGCGGCCTGAAACTTGCAGAGCGGGAGGAGGGAATAATGAGGCCCCTCGACTGCGGTAACTTCATTCACGCCGTGCTGCAAAAGGTGTTCGCGCCCTCCGTAAACGCCCTCTCGGACGGGACGGAGCTCGCCGCGCGCGCCCGCGACGAGGCGCAGAAACTGCTCGCCGACCCCAAATACACCTCGCTTTCGGCCGACAAGCGCGGCGAATACGCCGCTTCGCGCCTCATAGACGAATCTGTCGCCGTCTGCCTCGGCGCCTTTGAACAGCTCAAAAATTCCACCTTCGGCGTCGCCGAAGTCGAAAAGGTCTGCCGCCTTCCCCTCGACGGCGGGTTAAGCCTGTACGGCAGGATAGACCGCGTCGATTCAAGCGGGGATATGGTGCGCGTAATCGACTATAAAACGGGCGCCATAGACTGCTCCGCGCCCCTCTATTACATGGGCCTCAAGCTCCAGCTGCCCATATATCTTTCTGCGTCGTCCAATGGCAGAAGGGCGGTGGGGGCATACTATTTTCCCGCCAGCGTTACATACGAATCCCGCCGCGACGGAGTCTTCCGCCTCAAGGGCTACATGGACGGCAGCGAGGAAGTCGTGCGCAGCACCGACACCACCCTCGAAGGCGACGTAAAGAGCCAATACGTCGACGCATATTTAAAGGCAAAGTATCCCGAAGGCACCCTGCCCGGCGACGAGTTTGCCGACTTTCTGGAATATTCAACGCTCGTGGCCCGTCAGGGCGCGCGCGAGATGACGCAGGGCAACGTCGACCCCTCGCCCGCATTCGACGCCTGCGCATACTGCAAGCTTGCGGGCAGCTGCGGCTTCGCCGTCGGCATAGACGGCGACCCGCGCGAAAAGCATTCGGTAAAGTGCCAAGGCATCGCGCACATCGTAAGGCGCGAGAAAGGAGAGGAATAATGCCCCGTTATACCCCCGAACAGAGCGCGGCCATTCAGGCGCGCGGCAAAATAATAGTTTCCGCCTCGGCCGGGTCGGGCAAGACCTTCGTCATGATAGAAAAACTGTGCGACCTTTTACAGCGCGGCGGCGATCTGGACAGCGTTCTGGCCGTCACCTTCACCAAAAAGGCGGCCGCGCAGATAAAGGAAAAGTTGCGCAAATCGCTCATCGCCCGCCTCGGCACGGCGCAGGGCAGCGAGCGCGACAACGTAAAGGCCCAGCTCAATAAAATTCCCTCGGCCGACATTTCAACCATACACTCCTTCTGCGCGCGCCTTTTGCGTACGTACTTTTACGCACTCGATATCGACCGCTCCTTCGAAATAATTGTCGACGACGCCAGGCTCGCCGACATGAAGGAGCGCGCCATGGACAACCTGTTCGACAGGCTGTACGAAGAGGGAGACGGGGACTTTTTATACGTGCTCGACTGTCTGCGCCGCAAACGCAGCGACGATAACGTCCGCAGACTGATAATTTCCGCGCACGACGAGGTGCGCAACGTCGTCGATTACGAACAAAAATTAAGTAAATATCCTGATATTTATTGCGAGCGCGGCTTTGAAGAAGTGTGCGCCCGCATGAACGCCTTCGTGCGCGAAAAGGCGCAGTCCCTGCTCGCCTCGCTCGAAGATTTTCTCGCTTCAACCGACATTCCGCCCGCCCTTTCAAAACTCAAAGTCATGGCCGACGAAATGCGTTCGGCGCTGGCCTGTGCGGGCACGGGCGATCTCTTCGACGAGCTTCCGCCCCTGTCCGTGACCCGCCGTCCGACGGGCAAGACGGAAGAGGAAAAGGAGCTTTCAAAGCAGTTCGGTCACTTCAGGACGCGCCTCAAAAAGCGCTACGACGCGCTCAAAAAGGACTTGGGCACGCGCGAGGAAGAGTTTTCGGCATTTATGAACGGCGGCCGCCTCGCCGCGGCGTTTTCAAAACTCGTATTGCAATTCGACCGCGAATATGCCTCGGTCAAGCGCGAAGAAAACAAGCTCGACTGCCCCGATCTGGAGCATCTCACCCTTAAGCTTTTCGCCGATGAGGACATAAAAAAGCAGGTAAATTCGCGCTATAAATATGTATTCGTCGACGAATATCAGGACGTCAATCCCGTGCAGGAGCGCATTTTGTCCCTCGCGGGCGAGGACGAAGTTTTCACCGTCGGCGACGTAAAGCAGGCAATATACGGGTTCAGGGGCTCCAAGTCGGTCTTCTTTTCCCAAAAATATGCCGACATGCTCCCGTCCAAAGGCGCGCTCCGCCTTTCGGTCAATTTTCGCTCGTCGGACGGCGTTCTGGCATTCGTCAACGACATTTTCTCGGATATAATGACCCCTTCGTCATGCGGAATAGACTACGCGGGCGACGGCATGATGCGCGGCGGGGGCAAATATCCCGCAGGCTACGGCACGGCAAAGATAGTAGTGTTCGGCAAGGACGAAAAAACTTCTCCCCCGGCCGAAGGCGTCTATTCGGTGCTCGCGCACAAGGGCAAAAAGACGGGACACACGCGCGAGGGGCTCGCCGTCCTCAAAATAGTCGAACGCGAGCTTTCGGGTCAGCACTATTCCATTGAAAAGGGCTGTATGGTCGACACCCAGCCGGGCGATATCTGCATACTCACCCGCAAGAACGCGGGCGACAGCACTCTCGGCATAGTGCGCGCCCTTTCGGACGCAGGTTACGGCGTGGAGGGCGCTGGCGACGGCGACCTTTTAAAGAAGCCCGAAATCCGCCAGCTTATCGACATTTTGTCCCTCATAGATAATTGCCAGCAGGATATCCCCCTGTCAACGGCCATGCTCTCGCCAATCGGCGGGTTTACGCGCGACGAGCTCGGGCGCATACGCATTTCTCAGGGTTCGGCGCCCAAAATGTCCTTCCGCGACTGCCTCGTCAATTACCGCAAGTACCTTTCCGACGGCCTTTCGCACAAAATCGCAACCTTTTTCAAAAAAATAAACGGGTACCGCAAGCTCTCTGACGTGCTCGGCGCGTCGGCGCTGATAGATAAAATTCTGTCCGATACCGGCCTCGCCGCCAGATATTCCGCGGGAGGCGGCGCAAAAATTTCCGCCGTGCGCTGCCTTCAGGCCGAAGCCTTTTCGGGCGGGGGCGAACTGCACTTAAACGCCTTTTTAAACCGCATCAATACGGGCGGGGCGTTAAAGTCGGCCGTGCCGTCCTCGTCGGACAGCATAAAGGTGGTTACCATGCATTCGTCAAAGGGACTGGAATATCCCGTAGTTATCGTCGCTGACATAGCCCGCAAATTCAGCGGTAACGATTCGGATGAGGTGCCATTCGACGACGAATACGGCTTCTCGCCGCGCTCCTTCGACGTGGAAAACAAGCTCATGCGCACCACCGTCCTCCGCGAACTGTGCGCCGGCCGCGCCCGCCGCGAGGAGATTAAAAACGAACTCAACCTCTTTTACGTCGCCTGCACGCGCGCAATGTGCAATCTGTACGTCCTCTGCGGCGACAAGCCGGAATACGACCCTTCGGCATATTTTGATGCCGACTGTTATGCTAAAATGTTCGACGTAAACGCATATTCGCCCGTGTATATGGAGGAGTTAACCGACTTTGACGAACAAGCTCCCGCCCAGAGCATTATTGCGGAGGGGGAGGGATGCGGCGATATTTCGCCTTTCTTCAACGCCGCATATTCCCACGGCGAAAGCGTGGGGCTGGCCGTAAAAACTTCGGCGTCGCAGATTTTGCGGGAATATGAAAGCGAGGTCGCGCAGGATTACCTCTTCGGTGACGAATACGAAGAGGAGGGCGAAGACGACCCCTCGCTCCCCTCGGGCAAGGAGGCGGGCACCGCTTACCACCGCTATCTCGAGCTGTGCGACTTCTCGGTAAAGGACGAGGCCGGCGTTTCGGCCGCCATAGAAAGCATGGTTAAAAACGGCGGGCTCACCGCAGAGCAGGCGGCGCTTTTAAACGCCCGCCGGCTCGTAAAAATTCTGGCCATGCCTGCGTTTTCTTCCCTCGACGGCGCGCAGCTCTTCCGCGAACGCGAATTTTTGTGCTCGCTGCCCGCAAAAGAGGTCTTCGAAACTCCGGCAGAAGATAAGGTGCTCGTTCAGGGCGCAATAGATTTGCTCGCCGTCGGCAAATCGGGCGTCACGATTATCGACTATAAATTCGTAAAGCTTTCGCCGCAGGAAATCAAGCAAAAATATTCCCGCCAGCTCGACCTCTACAAAAAGGCCGTCGGCCTGATTATAGGCATAGACGGGCGCACCATTTCCGCGCGCATAATCGACTTGCGCCACCTGTGCGAAATAATCGTGTAAAAAGTCCTTAAATCGACAATATATCCGCCCCTTTGCACTTCGGGGCGGATATAATTTTGTTGCTATGGATAATGTAATAAATTTTTTCGGCGGCATATTCAACTCGTTGGCAGCCATTCCTTTCGGCACACTCGTCACAATCGCCCTGTCGGTTTTCGGCGGGCTGCTCGTGCTCTTTGCAGTAATCTGCGCGCTGTCGGCGCGGCTGCGCGCGGCGGATAAAAGGCCAGTTTTTCATTTTGTAAACGCCTTTACGGCTGTATTTTTCGCGCTCATGCTCACGGGCACGGAAGTTGCGCAGGCGGCGTTTTTTGCCGCAGTCTTCTGGCTGGCAGGATATCTTTATTACGGTGCGCTGTGCGCCTTTACACGATGTCCGTCGCCGCGCGCATCCCGCCCAGCAAACAGCGTTTCGGCGCTCCCTCCGCATGAAGCAAGCCGCGCGGAGCGCGCGTCCCTGCCCGCGGCCGAGAGCGGCGTGCGGCTCGACCACGCCCTGTCCGTCGCCGACAAACTGCTTTTAAGGCAGCTCTCCCGCGCCGACCGTCAGGAGCTCGAAAAAATCAAAACGGCGCTCACCGTCATTCAGGTAAAGGGCAGCCCCAACCCGCAGGAGTGCGAAATTATAAATAACTACTTCAACGCTCTTTTAAAGCTCATGGCAAAATACGGTTACTGATTGCCGCCCACTACGGCCTCCAAAAACATATCCTTGGCGGCGATGGCGGCGGGAGTGTTGTTTTTGTCCCTTAAAACGGCTATATCCCCGAGGCAAACGCGTTCGAAGGGGTAGCTTTTGCCGTCTATTATGCAGCTCTTTATGGCGTAAGATTTCAAAATAAAGTCCTCCGCGTGCCCCAGAAATTTGCCGCGTTCGTCAAAACATGGCAGGTTTAATCTTATAACCTGCCTTTTTGTCCGCCTCGCGCCTTCGGTCTGGTATATTATGCGGTCGGCGGCGCGCACGATTTTGTCGCAGTCGATATAAAATTCGCGCTCGTTTTCGTCTGCGCACAGCAATGCGCATACGCCGTCGCCTTCCTTAAGCACGGCTATAACATAGCCGCGCCTTTTGCCGTCCACGCGCTCGGCGGGCAGCGAATATAATTTTGAAACAGTCATTGTCGTTCTCCTTTTTGCTCTATACTACTAATATTTTACTATCAAAATGTACATACAAACGCGATTTTTTTGGCGCATATTGTCGCATTTGAACAGACCGCCGCGCTGCGGCGTTTTTGTTGACGGCGCGCCCGGGTATGTGCTATAATTTAACCGTAAAATATGGAAAGGTACATAGCATTCGACATCGGCGACAAGCGCATAGGCGTCGCCGTGTCCGACCCGTTCAATACATATGCCCTGCCTTCGCAGACATACTGGCGCAAGAGCTTTGCGCAGGATATTCAGGCCCTCGCAAAAATCGCCGCCGAAAAGGGCGCAACCACAATAGTCTGCGGCCTGCCCGTCAATTTCGACGGCTCCGCCGCCCTGCAGACCCAGAAAACGCAAAAATTCATCGACGCGTTAAAGGAGGCCGTAACCGTTCCCGTCGTGTGCGAGGACGAACGCTTTACCACCATGATGGCGCACGAAACGTTAATTTCCGAGGGCATGCGCAGAGAAAAGCGCAAAAATTACGTCGACGCTTTGGCCGCCGCAAATATTCTGGACGGCTACTTAAATAAAATAAATAAAGCAAAAAATTAAGGAGATTTTAAATTATGAAAGACGACGAAATCCTTGAAGAAGGCGAAGACGAACTCATAGAGCTTATCGATGACGACGGCAACGTAATCAACTTCAAGCTTCTGGACGTGACCGAATACAAGGGCGAAAAATACACCCTTCTTCTCGCGGCCGAACCAAACGACGAAATCGCTGAAGACGAAGTGGTGATCTTCCGCTACAACGAGCAAGCGGAGACTCTCGACCCCATCGAGGACGAAAATCTTTTGCAGGAAGTTTTCGATTTCTACCAGAGCGAGACCGACGAAGAGGACAATTAATTTTACAATGCCGTAAATTAGCGTCGGCGGGCGCGCCATGCGCGCCCGCCGCCTTTTTTGTCATAATTTCTGTTTTTAACAAATTTTAATTACTCTATTGACAAGATTATAGTCAGGTTGTATAATATTTATAGGTTCACGTTTATGGGCATACAAAAAATTTGGTGCCGATATCGCAGAACCAAATAAAAATTTTGCGGGCACTATAGCCTGCAAGGGAGAAGGATAATGAAAAAAATTATTGCAGCAATTACCTCTGCTCTGGCAGCGGTAATACTCGCCGTGGTCTTTGCCGCGTGCGGAACAAATTACGTGGGCACATATAAGCTCGGTTCCGTCAAGATGGAATCTACCGGTATGACGGTCGAATATGTAGCCGGGCAGACTAATAATGGTATTACTATTACTGAAGATGCATGCGTACTTGAAGTTAACGACGATAACACATGGTCAATTACCATGAACCTTATGGGCGCGAGCAATGACGCCGAGGGCACATGGTCGATCAACGACGATGGCAACCTCGTCCTTACCGAGGATGCTACCGGCGACGAAATCGTTGCGACGCTCGACGGTTCCACGCTTGTGTTCAGCGAAACTCAAAGCGGAATGACAATGACGCTGACGCTCAATAAAAAGTAAAAAAGATATGCGCGGACATATTGTCCGCGCATGTTTTATACCCTTTTATTAATACAGATAATATAGTTAGCACAGTTAATACTGTAATTTTATAATACAGATATTACAAACTTGCCGCCCGACGGTGCGTTAAACTGCGGCGCGCCGTCGGGCGGAATATCGTTTGGTTGGGAACAAGCTACGGGTGCGGCTCCTTATAATGCATAAATTGCGGGCTTTGCGCGCGCCAATTTGTATAAATGTATTTATTTTGCGCGTTTTTTGCTTTACAACGTTTAAAATTTTTGCTAAAATATCAACGCTGTAAAAATTCACACCCGCAAGGCAGGCGACCCGTGGCGGAAAAATCTTTTCAATTCCGCAATAATCGTCATACAAACTGCGCTCGCGGGGAGGTATAACGGAGGAATTAAAATGGCAGTTATCACTATGAAGCAGCTCCTGGAAGCAGGCGTTCACTTCGGCCACCAGACCAGAAAGTGGAATCCCAAAATGGGCAAGTACATCTATGCGGCCCGCAACGACATTCACATCATCGACCTTCAGCTCACCGTCGGTCTCATCGAAGAAGCTTACAAGTTCGTCGTTGAAACGGTTAAGGCAGGCAAGTCCATCCTTTTCGTCGGCACCAAAAAGCAGGCTCAGGAAGCTATCAAGGAAGAAGCTGAACGCTGCGGCATGTTCTATGTAAATTCCCGCTGGCTGGGCGGCACGCTTACCAACTTCAAGACCATCCGCTCGAGAATCGACAGAATGGTCAAGCTCGAAAAAATGGAAGAAAACGGTGAATTCGACCTTCTTCCCAAAAAGGAAGTTGCCAAGCTCAAGGAAGAAATGAACAAGCTTGAAACCAACCTCGGCGGCATCAGGAACATGAACAAAATGCCCGGCGCTATGTTCGTCGTCGACCCTCATAACGAGGATATCGCCGTATCCGAAGCGCGCAAGCTGGGCATTCCCGTAATCGCAATCACCGATACCAACTGCGATCCCGACCTTATCGACTACGTAATCCCCGGCAACGACGACGCTATCCGTGCAATTAAGCTCATCTCCAGCGTAATCGCCAACGCCGTTATCGAAGCAAATCAGGGCGAAACTCCCGTTGCGGAAGAAGCTCTCGCCGAAAAGGCGGACGAACAGCTCGCTCAGCCCGAGTCGGTTGAAGAAGTTGTTGCGGCTTCCGAAGACGCAGAATAATAAAAAATTCCTTCACCCGCGTTTGCGGCCGAGTATGGAAAACCTTACATTTACTGAAAATATACATTAATTAATAACAGGAGTATAAAATTATGGCTTTCACAGCAAAGGACGTTATGACTCTGCGCGATAAAAGCGGCGCAGGAATGTTAGATTGCAAAAAGGCACTCATCGACGCCGACGGCGACATGGACAAGGCCGCCGAACTGTTAAGGGAAAGGGGAATTGCCAAGGCCGTTAAAAAGGAATCGAGAATAGCTGCCGAAGGCGCTGTAGGCGCATACATCTGCCCTGCCTGCGGTGTGGGCGTTCTCGTTGAAATCAACTGCGAATCCGACTTCGTTTCCGCAGGCGAAAAGTTCAAGAACATCGTCGCAATGGTTGCAAAGGTAATTGCAGAAAATAAGCCCGCAGATATCGATGCCCTCAACGAGTGCAAAGTCGGCAACGAAACCGTTAAGGAATTCATTACCAACAACACCGCTGTTATCGGCGAAAAAATTTCCATCCGCCGTTTCGAAATTTACGAAACGACCGGCAAAATCGAAACCTATATCCACATGGGCGGCAAGGTCGGCGTCATGATAGACGCGGTTGATTTCGTGCCCGGCAGCGAAGAAACGCTGCACGACATCGCCCTTCAGATAGCTGCTTCCAGACCCGGCTACATCACCGAAGCCGATGTTCCCGCAGAAGTTATCGCCAAGGAAAAGGAAATCATGCTCGTTCAGATGCAGAACGACCCCAAGAACGCCAACAAGCCCAAGGAAATCCTCGAAAAAATCGTTGCAGGCAAAATGGGCAAGTTCTATTCGGAAAACTGTCTCATGGACCAGCCCTTCGTCAAGGACGACAGCTTAAAGGTATCCCAGGTAATCGGCAGCAAGTTCAAGGTTGCCCGCTTTGTCCGCTGGGAAATGGGCGAAGGAATCGAAAAGAAGAGCGAAGACCTCTCCGAAGAAGTTGCAAAGCAGGTCGCCGCTATGAAAAAGAACTGATTTAAAGATTCTTTAAATTAAGAAATTTAAGCAAAATTAATGCCGCGCAAGGCGAAAAGCCTTGCGCGGCTTATTTTGTCATTTCGACCGCCGGACAACGCTGTTCTTCAAACATCGGACACCCACTGTTTGAGCGTTGTGAGGTGAGCGAGGGATAAGGTCGCCCGAGCGGTGACCGAGGCGCCTGTTGCTTTCCTACGGCCTACGAGAAGAGCGCAGCCCGAAGCGGAGAAATCTGTCGGTAAAGCAGAGTAAGAGGTTTTCGACAGTACTTTGCAGACAAAATAAGTTGATTATAAAAATAAGCGGTAGTATAATAGCTGTTATGAAAGAGCAATCTATGGGAAGCGACAAAATCTGGAAGCTGTGCCTTAAGATGGGCGTGCCGTGCGTGTTCGCGCAGGTTGTAAATCTGCTTTACAACATAGTCGACCGCATTTACATAGGCAACATGCCGGGAACGGGTGCGGCGGCGCTCGGCGGGCTCGGGCTGTGTGCGCCGATACTCACGCTCATTGCGGCGTTTTCGTCGTTCGTCTCGGGCGGCGGCGCTCCTCTCGCGGCAAAAGCTTTGGGCGAGGGTAATGAGGACAGAGCCCGCAAAATCCTCAACAACGGCTTTTTGCTGCTCGTTTTCTTTTCGGTAACGCTCGGACTTATCGCATATTTCTGCGCCGAACCGTTGCTGTATCTGATAGGCGCGGGCGAAAGCAATTTCGGCTACGCCTACGACTATTTAAGCGTATACCTCATCGGCACGCTGTTCGTCCAGCTCGCCACGGGGCTCAACACCTTCCTCACGGCGCAGGGCAAAAGCACAACGGCAATGCTGTCGGTGCTCATCGGCGCAATACTCAATATCGCGCTTGATCCGCTGTTTATCTTCACTTTCGGCATGGGCGTCAGCGGCGCGGCCATAGCTACGGTTATAAGCCAGTGTGCCAGCGCATGCTTTGTCGTCGGTGCGCTTTTAAGCCGCAAACTGACGGTGCGCCTCAACTTTAAGGTCATGCGCCCCGATATCAGGATAATCGGCAACATCGCCGCGCTCGGCGTGGCGTCCTTCGTCATGTCGGCCACCGAATCGGTAATAGGCTTCGTGCTCAACGGCAGGCTCAAATTCTACGGCGACAAAACTCAAGCAGGCGGCGATACTTACGTGTCCGTGCTCGCCGTTCTGCAGAGCGCCATGATGTTGATAACTACGCCCATCACGGGCTTCACTCAGGGCGTTACCCCCATACTATCCTTTAATTACGGAGCAAAACACAAGGCGCGGCTTAAAAAATGTTACTTCTTTACGCTGGCCGTATGCTTCGGCTGGTGTTCCCTCCTCGCCATATTCATGATGTGCGCGCCGAGGCTGATAGGCGCAATGTTCACGCAGGACGAAGTCGTGCTCGCGCTCACTGCGCAGTACCTGCCGGTTTTCGTCGCGGGCATGCTCATATTCGGTATACAGCGTGCCTGCCAGACGACCTTTGTCGCCATAACTCAGGCGGGCATAAGTCTGTTTATCGCAATCTTACGCAAAATAATACTGCTCGTTCCGCTGGCATTTCTTCTGCCTATGGCGATGGGGGTGGGCGGCGTATACTGGGCCGAATGTATTGCCGATGCCACCGCGGCCGTAATATGCGGCACGATATTCTTCTTCAGGTTCCGCTCCATTTTAAAGAAAATAGGCGACCCCGAAGAGCATGAGCCCGTCGTCCTTTCGCAGGGCGTTGAATAAAACATATTCTATGGTCAATTAATAATTTTAACGGTAAATAACATACATGTAAGCGCGCCTGCGGAAAATCCGCAGGCGCGCTTACAATCATAAGGAGGAAATTATATCCCCGAAAAATGCGGGGATGCACGGCATTCGGCCGCAAATGGTCTTAAAATTTGCGTTGGTTGCGGCATATGCATGGGGCAATATCCTTAAATGCCGCGCCGCGCAAAGCTTTTACCTTCTTATTTCGTAATTCATGTTCATGAGGTTTATTATCGATTCTTCGTCGTCGGTTATGTTGAAGTCGCCGTGCATGGTGTGCTTGATTACCGACGAAGCCACGCCGAAGTTTACAATGTCTTCGGGCTGGAACTGCCTCATCATGGCGTAAATTATGCCGCTGGCGAACGCGTCGCCGCCGCCCACGCGGTCGAGAATGTTGAAGCGGAAGGTGCGGCTTTCGTAAGTTTCTCCGTCGTACCAAAGGAAGGCCTTAAGGCTGTTTTCGCTGCCAGAGTGCACATAGCGCACGTGCCTGCCTATTGCCTTGAAGTTGTACCTCTTTGCCAGTTCGCGGAAAATTCTGTCCTGCTCCTTGTACGAAGGGTTCATGGAAAGGCCGTCTTTAAGGTCCTTGCCGTCGGGTCCGGGCAGGTTGATGGGCTCTATGCCGAACAGAACGTCAACGTAGGGCAGATATTCGGTTATGCAGTCGCGCGCTTCCTGCCAGCCCCACAGTGCAGAGCGGTAGTTGCAGTCGAACGAAACAGTCATGCCCAGCTCTTTTGCCGCCTTCAAGGCGTACATCATCAGGTCGCGGCAGTTGTGCGAAAGCGCGGGCGTAATTCCAGAAAGGTGCAGCCACGTAAAGCCTTCAAGCTTCTTCTTCCAGTCTATGGTGGAATAGTCGAATTTTGCGAATGCCGAGTCCTTGCGGTCGTAGGTGACTTTGCTCGCCCTCACGCCGAAGCCTTCTTCAAGGAAATATATGCCCATTCTGTCGCCCGAAACATACACGCATGGCGAGCAGTGCACGTCGTTGGTGCGTATGTATCTTATGGCGGCCTTGCCTATAGAAGAATCGGGCACTACCGTAAAATACGATGCGTCCACGCCGAGGTTTGCGAGCGAGACGGCTATATTTGCCTCCGCGCCGCCGAAAGTTATATTGAACTGGTTGGCACTGCGGATTTTTTCGTTGTTGGGAGGCGAAAGGCGGAGAAGAAGTTCGCCCATGCTGATGAATTTTATATCTTTGATGTTGTCCTTGTTATTCATAGACCTCTCCGTAAAAATTATTTCTGAATATATTATATCATCAAAATCGGCGTTTGTACATACCAAATTAAAAAATAGTATTGATTTTTTTGTACGGAAGGTTTATCATATTGTCATGAGACTTAATGTTAAAGTAATCTCTTCGGCATACGACGAAGATTACGGCGGCGAACAGACACTACCCGCCGAGCGGGGGGAATTTCTGCTCGACGATATTTTCCGCCTGCCTTTTTTCAGAATTATAATAGATGAGGTTATCGGCGGCGCCGTCTGCTTCCGCCTGATGGAGGGAGCTGTGGCGCATTATTATGTGCTTGAGCGCGAGGGGCAGACGGCCTCGTTCGAACGCCAGACTTCCATAGGTTCTGACGAATTTACTTTTACGCTTGCGGGGGATTGAATGAAAATAGTTTCTGTGGATTTATGCACCCTTTCGGCTGGGGATATAGATTTTTCCTCGCTTGAAAAACTCGGCGACGTCACCTATTACGACGTGCTCGCCCCGGGCGGACTTGCGCGTGCCGCCGCCGAGGCCGAAGCCCTCCTCGTCAATAAAGCAAGGGTCGATTCGGCCCTTCTTTCCGCGTGCCCGAAACTCAGGTTCGTCGGCACATATGCCACGGGCTACAACAATATCGACCTTTCCGCCTGCGCCGCGCGCGGCATAACCGTATGCAACGTGCCGAACTATTCCACGCACGCCGTAAGCCAGCACGTGTTTGCGCTTTTGCTGTGTTTCTGCGGCGCAATAGATAAATATACGGCGTCCGTATTCAAGGGCGAGTGGAAGAGGGCCAAAACTTTTTCGTATATGCCGTGGAGAACGCGCGAGGTATACGGCAAAACCTTCGGCGTCTACGGTTACGGCAATATCGGCCGCGCCGTCGCGCGCATTGCCGAAGCCTTGGGCATGAAGGTGATAGTCTGCACGCGCACCCGCCCCGACGATTGCCCGTACGAGCTCGTTTCCCCCGACGAAATTTTCGCCCGCAGCGATATTTTGTCCTTCCATTGTCCGCTCACGGAGCAGACTAAAAACCTCGTCAATGCGCGCACTCTCGCGCTGATGAAGGAGGACGCGATATTAATCAACACGGCGCGCGGCGGCATAATAGATGAAACCGCCCTCGCCGCAGCGCTCAATTCGGGACGGATTGCCGGGGCCTGTCTCGATGTGCTCGCCGCCGAGCCCATGGCAAAGGACTGCCCGCTGTTCAGGGCAAAACACGCGCTGATAACTCCGCACGTGGCATGGGTGCCGCACGAAACGCGACAGCGCCTCGTAGAGGCCGTGGCCGAAAATTTAAAATGCTTTATCGAAGGCCGCCCCGTAAACGTTGTAAGGGAATAAAACCGTGGGCAAGGCGGAGTGTATAATTGTTTGATGAGTAATAAGTAGCGGGCGCACGGAATTTCCGTGCGCCCGCTATTTTGTGGACCAAGAAGCCGCGCGGTCGATAATGAAAGTTTGTCATTCAGAGCGGGGCCGAGGATTCTGTATGTAGTGTTCGGCCTATGGGGATTGAGCCTGCCGTAAAACTTCACTTTATATAATAAACGTAATTATTTTTGCGGGGCTTGGCCTCTTTCTGCTCGTCGGGGTAGCCTATTATGCAGTTGCCTATGCCCTCGTAGTCGCCTTCGACGCCCAGTTTTTTCAAAAGAGCCTTGCCTTCTTCGCTTTCAAAAGTCTCCTTTGCCCGGTGAATCCAGCAGCTGCCGAGGCCCAAAGCGTGCGCGGCATTCATAAGGTTGCCCATAACCAGCGTTCCGTCGTAGATGTGCGTGGGCACGTTTTTGTCGGCCAGCACCACGAGAACTGCGGGCGCGCCGTAAAATGGGTCGCCGTCCCTGCCCATGATTTTTGCGTTTATGGCCGAAAGTTCGTCGCGCACGGCCTTGTCCGTCACGGCGATGATTATAGGCGACTGTCTCCCCATGCCTGTCGGGGCGTAAGTGCCCGCCTTTATAACTTCTGCTAAAAGTTCCGTAGGGATAGGGTCGGATTTGTATTTTCTTATGCTTCTGCGCGTTATCATGTTTTCAATAATGTCGTTCATGTTGCACCTCACGTAATTTTATTTAATAATATTATACCGCACCTGTCAAGCCCCGTGCACGGTTTCGGGGAATAAAAATCTCCATAAAATTTTCACAAAAAATTTTAAAAAAAGGTATTGACATCCCAAAAATATATGCTATACTTAAAGTACAAAAAGAAAATAACTTACAAAAAATGTTAGCGCGCAACATTAATCAGGAGAGTAAGCTATAATGAAATACAAGTAGCCGCGAAAGCGGGTCAAGGTTTTATAATTTGAGCGGACAGCTATAGCGACCGCCCGTATGAGATAGATTTACCGAAGTAATGCAAAGGAGGTACTCTTAAATGATTATGATAAGAGCAGTTTTCTTAAGCGTTGCCCGGGCAACAGAAATCTAATTGTTTGCAGTCTAACTCAAAAAAATAAAAAATCCGGGCTAATGCAAGGAGGTACTCAAATATGATAAGAGCAGTAATCTCAGGCGTTGCCGGGGCAACGGTAATTTAACATCCGAAAAATTAAAGACATTTAATTCCGGCCGAATGTGAGGAGGTACGCGGTTATGACAAGAGCGATACTTTCAAGAGCACTCGAAACAAAAGGAAGGTAAAGTCCAATGTACAACTTTAAGTACAGAGGTTCAAATTCGTAAATACGGTTTTAATTTCGCAGTACGACCTGCAAGTACCCGTTGAAGGACAATTAACTGCAATGTTGCAAGTGGTACCAACAATATTGCGGGCTGTCCCGGACGAGAGAAAACGCACTACTGCAAGGGAACAATACCCCCGACGGCTTATTGTATAAGTAACTGTTCAGGCGAGGCGAACCTCTAAAGAAATTAAAATTGAATAATAAATTTGCTAACACTCCCCGCGGCGACGTACTGCCGCGGGGTTAAACGTTTTTTTGTGTTCAACGGCGCATATATGCGGGGCAACCGGCATTTACTTGGCATAAGTGTGCGCATCCGCCCGCGTGCCGATAATGTGTGCATAGTCGTTCGGGCGGGTAAAATTTAATTAGTACAAAAAGCCTGCGCGGCGGCCGCAATTTGCGGCCGCCGCGCAGGCTCCAGTCCGTCAATCAGTGGGACAAAATCCAGTCCTTGACGCGGGAGTGTTCCAAGGGAACGATGTCTTCGTAAGGGTACTTTGAATTTTTTCCGCCGTTGGTGTAGATGAAGTATTCGCCTTTCCCCGTAATGTACAGCGTTTCCTCGTACCCGTTGTCGGCGCCGTAGGCGCCGTAAGTAAATTTTTTGTCGATTGTCGAAGTTGCGGTATCGTAGACGATTCCGTTTACTTCCTTGCGCATCATTTTCATCCTCCCGACGTATAATCGTCAAACTCAAGTTTAACACCCTCGGCCGCTTTAGTCAATTTTTTTACAATCACGTTGCGTCTGCCCATATTTTATTATAAAATAAAACATTTTATGTTACTTTTTAAAGCATTATATGCACGTATTTCTTAGAAAAAATGTCAAGCGAAATTGCTTGACAGTGTCGCGGACATTTTGTATAATGGTTTGCGTAATATGAACAAACTCGAGTTTATGCGCCTGTGGGATTTGTACAGCGGATTGCTGACGCCCACCCAGCAGGAGATGACGGATTTATATTTCAATCTCGACCTGACCGTTTCGGAAATCGCCGAACAGAAGGGCGTCTCCCGTCAGGCCGTGTCGGAGTGCCTTTCGCAGTGCAAAAAGCAGCTCGAAGGTTACGAAAACACTCTTCATCACTCGCAAATGCTCACCGAAGGCGACATGAGAATGTCGTTCGTGTTGACAAAGGCTGCCCGGTGGGCGGATGAATTTTTGCGGTTGCACCCCGAATATGCCGCAGATATCGATAAACTCAACCAAATTTTAGACAGCGATTATCAGTTAGACAGCGATTATCAGGAAGAAATTTCCCGGGCGCTCAAGGTCAATCCATGGCATTATTCTCATCTTTATCCGAAAGATTAAACCACATATTTTCCAAGCTGACAAAGCACGGCAGACTTACCGAGCTGGAGATTAAAACGGCCATGAGGGAAGTGCGCGTGGCGCTCCTCGAAGCCGACGTAAACATTCAGGTTGCCAAAAAGTTTTGTGCGGACGTCTCCGAAAAGGCCGTCGGCCAGGAAATTTTAAAGAGCCTCAATCCCGCCCAGCAGGTAATAAAAATTGTCAATGAGGAGCTCATCGAGCTGATGGGTTCCACCAATTCCAAGCTCATCGTCTCGCCCAAGCCCCCCACGGTAATCATGATGTGCGGCCTTCAGGGCGCGGGCAAAACCACGCTGTGCGGCAAGCTTGCCGTCCTCTTGAAAAAGAGCGGAAAAAAGCCACTTCTGGTCGCGGGCGACATTTACCGCCCCGCGGCTATAACCCAGTTGCAGGTCGTCGGTAAAAACGCGGGGGTTGAGGTGTTTGAAAAGGGCACTCAGGACCCCGTCAAAACGGCAAAGGAGGCCGTCGATTACGCCCGCTCGATGGGCTATGATACGGTCATCATCGATACTGCCGGCAGGCTTGAAATAGACGAAAAGCTCATGCAGGAACTCGAGCGCATAAAGGCGGCGGTGGAGGTTTCCGAAATTCTTCTGACCGTCGACGCCATGATGGGTCAGGTGGCCGTCAACGTCGCCAAGACCTTCAACGACAGGCTGGAAGTCACCGGCATTGTGTTGACCAAGCTCGACGGCGATACCCGCGGCGGCGCCTGCCTTTCCATCAAGGCCGTTACGGGCAAACCCATCAAGTTCATAGGCGTGGGCGAAAAGCTTACCGACCTCGAATATTTCTACCCCGACAGAATGGCTTCGCGCATTCTCGGCATGGGCGACGTTTTAACGCTAATCGAAAAGGCTCAGGAGGCAGTAACCGAAGAGCAGGCCAAAAAAATGCAGAAAAAAATGCTCGAAAACGCGTTCACGCTGGAAGATTACCTCGAACAGTTCGAGAGCATGAAAAAAATGGGCGGCGCGCAGGCGCTCGTGTCCATGATGCCCGGCCTTGCGGGAAAGGTCAAGGACGGCGATATAGACGAGCGCAAAATGGAGCGTACAAAGGCCATCATACTTTCCATGACAAAAAAGGAGCGCACCGACCCATCGATTATCAACTCTTCGCGCAAAAAGCGCATAGCGGCGGGTTCGGGCACTTCCGTGCAGGAAATAAACCAGCTTTTAAAGCAATTCGACCAGACCAAACAGCTTATAAAACAGCTCAAGGGCGGCAAGAAGAGACTTCCATTCATTTAAAATATTAACGTTCGTTGTGCGTTGGCCGCAACGCACCAACTCGCCGTTATTTGAGCGTCAGGCACTCTTGCCGCGATTTGTTTCAGCCCCCCCCGATTAATTAATTGCGGCAATTCACTCTGCTGAGGCTGCTGGCCGCAGCAAACAGAGGCTTGCTGCGCGAAGGCGCGACTTCGCTTGCAACGTGATGCTGTGCGCTAAAGGCGTAGAATATATATTTTACTATTAGCAAGATTTTAAAATTTTTATATATAAAACAGGAGAATAAAAAAATGGCAGTTAAAATGAGACTTACCAGAATGGGCGACAAAAAATCCCCCTTCTACAGAATCGTAGTCATCGATTCCAGAAAAGCACAGTCGGGCGAATACATCGATAAAATCGGTTACGTCGATCCTTTAAAGGACCCCGCAGAAATCAACATTGATGTTGAAAAGGCCAAGAGCTGGCTTGCAAAGGGCGTTCAGCCTACCGAAACGGTAAGAAGCTACCTTGTAAAGGCCGGCGCCATGGAACAGCCCGCAAAGCTTTCCGCGCCCAAGACAAACAATAAGAAAAAGAAGAAGTAAGACGATTAACACAAATTAAGCGCTGGAGGGCGCGCATAATTTGTCGTTATTTTTAGCGCCATGCGCTCTTGCCGCGACCTTAATGTAGCCCTCATATTATATAGTCGCGGCAATTCACTATGCTGAGGCTGCTGACCGCAGCAAATAGGGTCTTGCGGCGCGAAGGCGCGACTTCGCTTGCAAACGTAATAATTATATCGCTCGTTTCGTGCAGTAGCGCGAAACGCAGCGAGATAAATTCGTCGCAAAATCGCTTAACGGCAGAAATGAATTCCGCCTTACGATTTTCGTCCTTAATTACTTCAGAAATAATTGCGTGCCTTTTTTCCCGTTGTCATACTGAGCGGAGGACGAAGTCCGCAGTCGAATGTATCTGGCGCGTATTGCGCCGACAACGGGGAAATAATTATTCACCCGACGGGTTGCAATTCGTGCGGGGATATCCCGCAACTAAAATAAAATTAAGGCGCATCAATCCGATTAAACGCGCCGCGGAGAAAAATTATGCTGGATTTAATCAAATATATCGTCGAGCAGTTCGCCGACAAAAAAGATGAAGTAGAATACAAGGTGGAGGAGAAGGAAAACGCAATCGAAGTCACCGTCCTCCTCGCCGAAAGCGACATGGGCAAGGTCATCGGCAAGCAGGGTAAAATAGCCAAGGCTATGCGCACACTCGTGCGTTGCGCCACCCCCCGCGACAGCAAAAAATACGTCATCGAAATCGAAGAAAAAAAGGCGTAAGCTGAAAATTTTGGGAAAGAAAGGCTGTCAGGCCTTTTTTTCTTACATTGCGTAAAAATTTATGGAAAAAACTCTCACCGTAGCAATAGTGCTCAAGCCGCAGGGCATACGCGGCGAAATCAAGGTTAAAACGCTTACGGACACCGCCGAAGATTTGTGCGCTTTTCCCCGCGTTTTTATCGACGGGCAGGAATACAAGGTAATGGCCGTCCGTCCCGCGGGCGACTGCGCGTACCTTTCGCTCCGCGGCATTGCCGACCGCAACGCCGCCGAACTTCTGCGCGGCAAAGACGTTCTGGTATTGCGCGAGGACGCGCCCGAACTGCCTGAAGACACCTTTTACCTCGTCGACGTGCTCGGTTGCGAACTCGTCACCGAAAAGGGCAAAACGCTGGGCACTATATGCGATATAACGCCCGCCAAAACGGATATTTACGTCGCCGAAAACAACGGCAAAAAAATAACTTTTGTCGCCGCCGACGGCGTTATAGAGGATATCGACGTAGAGGCAAAGCGCGTAACCGTCAACAAAAAACGCTTCGACGAAGTAGCCATGTACGAAGGCTGAAATTGTGACTTTGCGCGGGCGCCTTCCGCGCCCGCGCATTTTTAGTTCGTCCGCGGCTATGCGGCGGCGAACGCCGTTTTAACGCGAGGAAGCGTTTTTTGTACGCCATTGGTCTGAATATGAAGATAACCATTTTAACGCTCTTCCCCGAAATGTTCGAGCCCCTGAAACAGAGTATAATAGGACGCGCGGCTGAGAGCGGAAAATTAAATATAAATATCGTCAACATACGCGACTATACCGACGATAAAAAGCATTTCAAGTGCGACGACTATCCCTTCGGCGGCGGCGCGGGCATGGTGATGATGCCCCAGCCCATAGCTTCCGCAATAGAGGACGTCGACCCCGACCACAATGCGCGGCGCATTTTTATGTCGCCCAAGGGCGCAACTTTTACCCAGCAGAAGGCCTTCGAACTGGCCGCGTGCGAACATATTCTGTTGCTCTGCGGCCACTACGAGGGCGTCGACCAGCGCGTAATAGATATGTTTATCGACGAGGAAATTTCTATCGGCGACTATGTTCTGACGGGCGGCGAACTGCCCGCGATGGTCGTGTGCGATACGGTCGCAAGGTATGTCGACGGCGTACTCTCCCAAGGCTCGCTCGTCGACGAAAGCTTTGCCGACGGCGCGCTGGAATATCCCCAGTACACCCGCCCCGCCGTATTCCGCGGCGTGCCCGTGCCCGAGGTTTTGCTTTCGGGCAACCATCAGAAGGTTGCCGAGTGGCGCAGGAAGGAGAGCGAGCGCATAACAAAGGAGCGTCGCCCCGACCTGTTGAAAAAATAAATTGCCATGCGCAATTCATTTTTGCAGTTAATAATTAAAAACAAATAATGAATAATTCAGGCGGATTCACGCAAATGCTGCAGCTTTGCGCGAGGCATTTATTCTCGGTGTCATACTGAGCGGAGCATGGCGGCAGCCGTGCGCAGTCGAATGTAGCTTGCGGGCAGAGGACTCTTACAAGATCCTTCGGCTTCGTTCGCGTTGCTCACTGCGCTCAGGATGACAGAGGTGCCCGCCCACCCGCCCTATTATGCGCGCAAGCGCGCTAATTGATGGGGATTGCCGCAGTAATTCTGATTAAATTATGGCGAGAAACGGTAGACGGAATTGACTTCCGTCGTCAAGCCGTTTCCGACAAAATAACCTCGCTGCGTGTCGCACGGAGCTGCTTGCGGCGAGTACGACTCGTCGGGATAAACTTCGCGCAACACAAGCTGCGTATGACGCACCTTGGATCATTGCTGCGTTTCTTCTCGTCGGCTGTAAGGAAAGCAGCCTCCTCGGGCACCGCAAACGCCGGACGTATGCGTTTGCTCACCTCACAACGCTCAAACAGTGGGTGACCACTGTTTGTAGAACAGCGTTGTTCTCCCTCTTCGTGCAAAATCCACGGTTTTGCGCGAGTAAAAGAAATTAATGTTTGCAAGCAAAACCGCGCTTTTGCGTAGCAAGACACAATTTGTTGCGGTTAGCATTCTCGGCGGCAGTAAGGAGTGCAGCCGCCTCGGTCACCACGTCGCGCTTTATTATGCGCTCGTTCACTTCGCAAGGCAAAACAGCACACCGTGCTGTTTTGAGAATACCTTGCTCACCATCAGCGGGTGAATGGGCGCAATTATTCTGAATAATTTATGGCGAGAAACGGCAGACGGAATTGATTTCCGTCGTTAAGCCGTTTCCGACAAAATAACCTCGCTGCGTGTCGCACGGAGCTGCTTGCGGCGAGTACGACACGAGCGATTTATTATTATGAAACATATTCAATGGTTCCCCGGCCACATGACAAAGGCCATGAGGATGATGGAGGAGGCTGTAGGCGTCTGCGACGGCATAATTTATGTGCTCGACGCGCGCTGCCCCGCATCGTCCTACAACAAAAACTTAAAAAAGACTTTCGGTTCGCGCCCCGTTTTATACGTGCTCAACAAATGCGACCTCGCCGATAAAAAGGCGGACGAGTTTGTAAAACTCATACGCTCGCAGGGCGGAGCATGCATAAAGCTCAATGCGGTAAATTCCAATTCGCGGCGGGATATTACGGGGGCAATCTCTTCTCTCATTGCCGAAAAACAGCAAAAAAGCCTCGCAAAAGGGTACAATCGCATATTCCGCTTTATGGTTTGCGGCGTTCCCAACACGGGCAAGAGCACGGTTATAAACCTTCTCTCGCGCGAAAAGCGCGCCGCCACTGGCGACAAGGCGGGCGTAACCCGCGGCAAGCAATGGATTCGCTGCGACGGCTTTGAACTTCTCGACACCCCCGGCACCACGCCGCCCGCGTTTGAGAATCAGAAGTTCGCGCTGAGGCTGGCCTTCGTCGGCTCGATAAACGACGATATTCTCGACATGGATGACGTCGCTCTGGCCCTGCTCGACGAAATCGCGCAGAAATACCCGCAGGCGCTGAAGGACAGATACGGCATAGACGTCGGCGAACGGCTCGAAATGCTCGAAGGCGTGTGCCGACGCCGCGGCTTTATGCTGCGCGGGGGCGAGTTTGACTATGAGCGCGGCGAGCGCGCGGTGATAGACGACTTCCGCAAGGGCAGGCTGGGCGGCATGACGCTCGACGATATTTCCGACTGCGACGGAATGGAATTCTGACCATGGATAAAATGTTTTACGAAAGCGCATTGCATGCGCGCGGATTGAATTACGTTTGCGGCGTCGACGAAGTCGGCCGCGGCCCGCTGGCCGGGCCCGTAGTCTGCGCAGCGGTAATAATGCCGCAGGGCGACATAATAGAGGGTGTGGACGACAGCAAAAAACTGACCGCAAAAAAGCGCGAAAAGCTGGCCGAATTGATAAAACAAAAGGCGGTTGCATGGGCAATATGCCGCGTCGAACCGCAGGTCATTGACCGGATAAATATTTTGCAGGCCACGCGGCTGTGCATGAAAAACGCCGTCGAAAGCCTCGATATCAGACCCGATTTCGTGCTTACCGACGGCAACATGACTTTAGATATATCAATCCCTCAGCGCAGCATAATAAAGGGTGACGCCAACTGTTACTGCATAGGCGCGGCGTCCATCATTGCAAAGGTGGAAAGGGACGCGCTCATGGCGGAATATGCCGCGGTCTATCCCGGCTATGGATTTGAAAAAAACGCCGGTTACGGCACGGCGGCGCACATCGCCGCAATAAAACAGCTCGGCCTTACGCCCATTCACCGCAGGAGTTTTACAAAAAAATGGCAATAAAGGGCGCGCTCCGCCGCCTCGGCTTTTCGGGCGAGGGCAGGGCGGCAAGATACCTCAAAAAGAACGGATATCAAATAATTTCGCGCAACTTCCGCTGTCCCTTCGGCGAAGTCGACATAATTGCGGCCAAGGGCGACGTGCTGGCTTTTATCGAGGTAAAAACACGCACAGGCGATGCCTTCGGCCGCCCCAACGAGGCCGTCCGCGCTGACAGGCAAAAGAGGTACATAAACTGCGCACGTTACTATTTTTCGGGCAGGGAAATGGACTGCGTTGTCAGGTTCGACATTATCGAAGTGGATAAAGATGGTATAAACCATATCGAAAACGCCTTTTCCCCTTAACCGCTGCCGCCCATATATTATATATCGCCCATATATTATATATATGGTAAGTCAATTTGCGCGTGTCTGTATTTTTTAAACAATTACGATTGCAAGCGAAACCGCGCTTTCGCGCAGCAAGAGCGCGTGGCCTAAAACTAGAGGCAAGTTGGTGCATGGCCTCTAATGTAATGCACAATTTGCGTTAAATATTTTTTGTGAAAATTGCGATACACCCCCTGAAATTGGTTGCATTTTATTTTTGCGTTTGGTAAGATATAAAAGCTTAAAAGTTTATTCGGCGCCATCCGGCGTTAATCATACAGGAGGACAGACACATGAAAGGTTTGGTTGAAGCAATCGAAAAGGAAGGCATGAAGGAAAGCGTGCCCGCGTTTAACGTCGGCGACACCGTAAGGGTCGGCTTCAAGGTCATTGAAGGCACCAAGGAGAGAATTCAGAACTTCGAAGGCGTCGTCATCGCCAAAAAGCACGGCGGCATAAGGGAGAGCTTCACGGTAAGAAGGCTTTCCTTCGGCGTAGGCGTGGAAAGAACCTTCCCCGTTCATTCGCCCAAGATTGCGTCCATCACCGTTGTAAGAAAGGGCAAGGTAAGAAGGGCTAAGCTCTACTACCTGCGCGGACTTACCGGCAAGGCTGCAAAAATCAAGGAAGTTAAGTAATTTAAAAAAGCTCCCGCTATGCTCGGGAGCTGATTTTTTTATCCGAAAAAATCAGTTCGCGATGAATTGAACGCCTGCGGCGTTCATTAATTGAATACTTCGTATTCATGAATTTTCGAGGCAATGCCGCTCAATGAATTGCACGCTGAAGCGTGCATAATGGCGAAAATTATTTTTACCGCAATGGAGCAATCGCAGATTGCGAGAATTCATGAAAAGGGCAAAGCTCTTTTCAATTCATGGAGGCTGTTTATGCGGCTGAGAATTCATGGCGAAGCCAATTCATTCATGCATGCTTGGCATGCAATACATATGATAAGGTAATATATGTTAGCTAAAGTTAAAAGTTTTGCGCTCGTCGGATTGGACGGCGTGCCCGTCGAAGTCGAAGCCGACATAAACAGGGGCATGACCAGCTACGAGCTGGTCGGTCTGCCCGACGCCGCCGTAAAGGAGAGCAGGGAGAGGATAAATTCGGCCATACGCAATTCGCGCATGCACTTCCCCGTCAACCGCATAACCGTAAATCTCGCCCCCGCGGATATACGCAAGGAGGGGAGCCATTACGACCTGCCCATCGCCATAGCCATTTTAAAGGCCAGCGAACAGCTCATCGGCGCGCAGACGGATGGCGTCGTAATGCTGGGCGAACTCGCCCTCGACGGCACCATACGCCCCGTCTCGGGCGTATTGCCCGCCCTTATATCTGCCAAAAAGCGCGGCTTTACGCGCTTTATCATCCCCTTTGCCAACGCCAACGAGGCGGCTTACATAGAGGGCATAGAGGTTTTCGCCTTAAAGAGTTTAACCGAGGCCGTTGCCTTTCTTACGGGCGCGGAAAATTTTGAGCCCGTCGCCATAAGGAGCTTTTCTGCCGTGCAGAAGGCGGCGCGCTACGGCACGGACATGTCGCTCGTCAAAGGTCAGGTCATCGCCAAGCGCGCGTTGGAGATTGCCGTCGCCGGCGGGCACAACATACTTTTGTCCGGCCCTCCCGGAGCGGGCAAAACCATGCTCGCGCGGTGCATGCCCACCATTATGCCCGATTTAACCTTTGAGGAGGCGCTCGAAGTCACGCAGATTCACTCAATCGCGGGAGACCTGAGCGAAGAGGGCATAATTTCCCTTCGCCCCTTCCGCACTCCCCACCATACGGCGACGACCGTTTCGCTGTGCGGAGGCGGCAACGCGCGAATACGCCCGGGCGAAATTTCCAAGGCGCACAAGGGCGTGCTATTTTTGGACGAACTGCCCGAATATTCCCGCTCGGCGCTCGAATCGCTCCGCCAGCCGCTCGAAGACAAGGTAATAACCGTCACGCGCGCGGGCGGCGCGGTCACATTCCCTGCGGACTTCATGCTGTGCGCCAGCATGAACCCCTGCCCGTGCGGCAATTACGGCTCGGCCACGCGCGAGTGCACCTGCACCCCCGCGCAGATACGCCGCTACCGCGCAAAAATTTCGGGGCCGCTGCTCGACAGGATTGATCTGCAGGTCGAAGTGGACAGCGTAAGCTATGACGAACTGGCCTCGGAGGAGGGCGGCGAAAGCAGTGCGGAGATAAAAAAGCGGGTGGAGCGCGCACGCGCCATTCAGCGCGAACGCTTCGGCGGGCCCATGACCAACGCAAATATGGGCGAAAAGGAAATTAAAAAGTTCTGTTCGCTTTCGCCGCAATGCGAAGAAATCCTTCGCGGCGCATTCGAGCGGCTGTCGCTCTCCGCGCGCGCCCGTTCGAGAATAATAAAGGTTGCGCGGACGATAGCCGACCTCGATTTTTCGGCGGAGATAAAGCCCGAACACGTTCTCGAGGCCACGTCATACCGCAATTTCGACACAAAAGAAAGATGAATTACACGGACGAAGAGTGCGACGTCATCGTCGCCGACGGCCTCGAAGGGCTCAATTATAAACAAAAGCGCGCATTTTTGTGTGCAGCCGATGAAAAACGCGGCGAGCACATGAAATATGAACAATTATTGATTAAAAGCCTCGGCGGCGGAGTATATAATAAAATAAAGGCCCTTTTCCGCGATGGCAATTACCGCCTCGGCGTGCTTGAAAAGCTCGGCAAAAGGGGCATAAAGTGCGTGGCGCTCGGCAGTTCCGGATATCCCGCACTGCTCGCAAAGACTCCCGCTCCGCCCCTCGTTTTATACTGCACGGGCAGGATTGAGCTGTTAAAGACCGACTGCTTTGCAATCGTCGGCTCGCGCCGCACGCCGGCGGCAACTTTGGCCGCATGCAAAAAGATTGCGGGTGAGTTGTCGTCCTGCATGACGGTAGTGACGGGAATAGCCGACGGCGCCGACAGCGCCGCCATGCGCGGCGCGCTGACCACGGGCAATTTAATATGCGTGCTCCCCGGCGGGCATGATTGCATTTTGCCTTCGGCCAATGCAGGGCTTTTGAAGGAGGCGGAGGGTAAGGGGCTTGTAATTTCCGAATGGCCTCCGCATACTCCCGTGCTGCGCTATATGTACACCGTGCGCAACCGCATAATAGCGGGACTTTCGCGCGGGGTGCTGGTTGCGGCCGCACCCAAAAAGAGCGGCGCGCTCATCACTGCGTCATATGCCGCCGACTACGGCCGCGACGTGTTCGCCTTTCCGCATTCGCTCGGCATTTCCTCGGGCGAAGGCAGCAATGAGATAATAAAAAACGGCGCGGCACTTTGTCAGAATGTACTTGACATTTTAAGTGCGTTCGGGTTAGAATACAAAACGGAAGAAAAAACACTCACCCCGCAGGAGGAGAGCGTAATAACATTCCTCCGCCAAAACGGGCGTTCGCACATACAGGCTATCGCCTCGGCCGCGGGTCTGAAGGTCTTTCAGGCGGTCACAATTCTTTCCTCGCTCGAAATCAAGGGCCTTGCCGCAAGGTGCGGCGGGAATATGTATGAAAGTTGTTAACGCAAGCCGCCCCGAGGCGAGATTTGCGTTAATATTCAATATAAATAATGTCGCAAGCGAAACCGCGCTTTCGCGCCGCAGGCCTCAATTTGCGCACACCTGCGCCTCGGCTGAGGTGAATGGGCGCAATTATATAAATGTAGGGCAAAATAAGATTGCGCCCAGAGGAGTGGAGCTCCTCAAACTAACGGCAAATCGCAAGCCGCCCCGAGGCGAGATTTGCGTTAATATTCAATATAAATAATGTCGCAAGCGAAACCGCGCTTTCGCGCC
>CALVWX010000011.1 GCA_944368215.1 uncultured Clostridia bacterium
CGCCAGCCAATTAAACCCCACCGGATGCAAGATTGGGGCGACGGCTGATTTCAATATCGGGGCTGCCCGTCCGCCGCCGTCCGTTAACATCGCTTGAGCCTGCGGGCGACCGCAGACGTAGATAGATAACCGCACTCGACAGAACTCGGCTTACAGATCAATCTCGGATTTTATATTTTACAAGCCGCGCATTGCCAGCAATGCGCGGCTTGTAATATTTTGTCAATATTTGTCATAACCGTGCATAATTTATTTGCGGTTTTAGCCGCATTCGTTTATAATATTATTGTCGCCTGTGTCTTCAGACCCGCAGTGTAAAGATTGCGCATAATCCTTAATAAAATGTGTGCAATCCTCATTTAAAATTATAGAGGGAGAACTGATGAAAAAATATGTAATAGTAACCGATTCCTGTGCCGACCTCAACGCCGACCTGCGCAAAAAATACGATATCGAATATCTCTGCATGCGCGTTATCGAAGGAATCGTAGATAAACCTGCAGACCTCGACTGGCAGTTTTTGTCCGCAAAAACCTTTTACGACAAAATGCGTCAGGGGGTGCGCTTCACCACGTCGCAGATAACGGCATCCGATTATGCCGAAGCTTTCAAAAAATATGTCGAAGACGGGTGCGATGTCCTGTCAATCTCATGCTCGTCGGCGCTTTCAGGCTCATATAAGGCCAGCCTTGTCGCCCGCGATGAAGTTCTCGCTTCCCATGACGGCGCAAAAATAATATGCATAGACCCTCTCAACGCCTGCATAGGCCTGGGACTGCTGTGCATCACCGCTTCAAAACTACGCGCGGAAGGCAAGAGTATTGAGGAGACTGCACAGTTTATAGAAAGCAACAAGCTGAAGATGAATCAGTTTGCCACGGCGGATGACCTTGTCTATCTTAAGCGCGCCGGCAGAGTCGCGCCCACGAGCGCGTTTTTCGGCGGACTGTTAAAAATTAAACCCATAATCATATCCGACGCGCTCGGACAGAACGTCGCCGTTGAAAAAGTCAAGGGCAGGGGCCCGGCGATAAACAGACTTTTACAGCTCTTCAAGGAGCATTATAAGCCTTTTCCCTATCAGGCGATAGCCGTCGCCCACGCCGATTGCCCCGCCGAAGCCGAAGAGCTCAGGGAAAAGATAATCGGGCTTCTGCCCGACAAAGATGTGGAAGTTTTCATCGACTACATAGGCCCGATAGTTGGCGCAACCGTCGGTCCCGGCACGCTTGCCGTTTATTTTTACGGCGACGAAGTAACGTATAAGGCCTTATAAGGAGTTTTTCTTTGACACAGCCAAAACCATTTAAACTCAAGCGGCGCCCTGTATTTGCAATTTTCAGGGCGGTTATCATGCGTACGTTTTATCGCAAGCCCGAAATCAGATATCTGTGCAAAATAGAAGAGCCATGCATTTTCGTCAGCAATCACGACGCAAAGCGCGGCCCCGTCATTGCCGAATTGTACCTTCCTTTCCGCACGGCCAAGTGGGGCGCCTATCAGATGCTCTGCGATTATAACACACGCCGCCTGTACCTGCGCGATATATTCTATATGAAAAAGCAGGGCATGGGTCGCAGGCTCGCCTCCTTCAAAGCCTTTTTCGAAGCCTTCTTTTCGCTGTTTATCTACCGCGGCATGAACTTTTTGCCCACCTATCCGGACGCGCGCCTTAAAAAGACCATAGACGAGAGCGTCGGCATTCTGGCCGGCGGCATGTCCGTGTATATCTTTCCCGAAGACTCCGACGGCGGGTATAAGGAGGTCATAGATAAGTTTTTTCCGGGTTTCGTCATGCTCGCCGAAAGCTGCTTCCGCAAAACGGGCAGGGACGTTCCGATTTATCCCGTCTATTACCACGCAAAACTCAAAAAAATGGTAGTGGGCAACCCGCGCTATGCGCACGCCATGAAGTGCGAAGGTTTGGACAGAAACGCCATAGCCGACGTGCTTCGCAACGACGTAAACGACCTGTATTTCAATTACATAAAACAAAGCTGATTATAAGCGCGCCGCGCGGCAATCTGCCGCGCGGCGCGCTGTATTTTTTGCCCTTTTACACAGCAATTTCACCGCATATTTTTATAACGCTATTGATTTTGCCCCGCGCTTGTTGTATAATATTATAAAGAATAAAATCAACGGCGCCGCTCAATGCGGATAAGGAGAATTATGCTGAGATTCAGACAAGGTTATTATGCCGACGTAAGGGTGGAGGACAGGTACACAACCTCCGTCCGCTACCGCAACGGCGTTGCGGAAGAGAATAAATCGTCTTGCGTCAAAAAGGCGTTTATCCGCGTTTTTGACGGTAAAATGTGGTACTATGCGTCCACCTATAAACTGGACGATTTGCAGAGCGAGCTCGAAGCCCTCTACGCCGCGGCCACGCCCGATTATTTTGTGCACGACCACCCCGCAATCAAAAAGTTGCAGGTTCATACCAAAAAGAAATTGCGCTTTGCGGGCGATTGCGTAAAGGACGTCCCCGCAGAGAATAAGCAGGCCGTGCTCACGCAGCGCTTTGCCGCCCTTTCGGACAGCCCGTATGTCAAAATGTCCACCGCGCTCTATGCCGACAGGTACAGCGTATATCACTTCATGTCGTCCAAGGGCGCCGACCTCGAATACGACTACCAGCTCTGCGGTGCGGCGTTTACCGTGTCGCTCTCCGACGGCAAAAATACCTTCGATAACCGCTGCCAGTTCACCGCAAGCGCTTTTTCCGCCCTCGACGTGACGGATGAAAGGGTAAAAGCCATGGTGGATGAGGGCGTAAACTATCTCCTCCATGCAAAGCCCGTCGCCCCCGGTGTATATCCCGTCATTCTCTCGCCCGAAGTAGCCGGCGTGTTCGCCCACGAATCCTTCGGCCATAAGTCCGAAGCCGACTTCATGATAGGCGACGAAACCATGCGCAAGGAATGGGAGCTCGGCAAAAAGGTCGGGTCGGATATTCTTTCCATTTACGACAGCGGAAAAATCTCAGGCTCGGGCTATGTCCCTTACGACGACGAGGGCACAAAGGCCGGCAAAACTTACCTTATAAAAAACGGCGTGCTCTCCGGCAGGCTCCACAGCGCCGAAACGGCCTGCGACCTCGGAGAAGAGGTAACAGGCAACGCCCGCGCGATGAATTGCGACTTCGAGCCCATCGTCCGCATGACGACTACCGTGATCGAGACGGGCGGCAAGACCAAAGAGGAGCTCTTTGCAAACGTTTCCCACGGTTATTATATCAAAACTTACAAGCACGGCTCGGGCATGAGCACGTTTACCATCGCTCCTTCGCTCGCGTATGAAATTGTCGACGGCAAGATAACAGTCCCCGTAAAAATAGCCGTTATAACGGGCAACGTGTTCGAAACGCTCAACTTAATCGACGGCCTTTCCGACGAAGTCGAAATCACCTCGTCAATAACCGGCGGTTGCGGCAAAATGGAACAATGGCCTTTAAACGTCGCTTTCGGCGGTCCGTATGTAAGCATTTCAAAGATGAATATCGCATAAAGGAGAACGGCAATGAATTACGAAAAATCAGTCAAAAACATAACGTCGTACAGCGTCAGCGTCACAAACAATGCGGTAACATCTTTGCGCGTGTCCGAAGATTTAAAAACATCCGTCAGGGTGTACGAGGACGGCAAGATAGGCGTCGCGGGCGCCATAGGCGAATGCAGCGAAAGCTCCTTACTTGAAGAAGCCAGGCAGAAATTAAATCAAGGAATTCCTTACCCGTATTGTCCCGCCCCCGCAATCCGCAGGTCGGAGAGAGGGAGCGATGAGATAATTTCGTATAACGATTTTGTCCCCGCATGCAAGTCACTTGTAAAAAGACTTTCGGAAAGCTTCCCCGATTTTATCTTTTCAAACAAGATAAACGAGGAAAAATATTGGCAGTCATATTCATCAAGTTCGGGCGCAGCCTTGAATTATAAAAGCAACAACATAACCATGGCCCTCACCATCAAAGCCAAAGACTCGGCAAATATAATGGATCTTATGTATTCTGCCGTGCAGAACAGGTACAGCGAGGACGAAATAGTCGCCGACGCGGGCGCTCTGCTCGGCGTATATAAAAACAGACTGCAAATTCCCGAAGGCGTTCTCGTCCTCATTCCCGCGGACATCGTCGAATTTTTGGTTCCCCATCTCGTAGCCGAAAAATATATGGCGGGCTCGGGCATATTCAACGGCAGACTCGGCCAGAAGATTTTCGACGGCAAAGTCAGCATAAGCCTGTCCCGCAAATCCGACAACAAGGAAAATCTTCCCTTCTTCGACTGCGAGGGCACGGTTTTGAAGGGGGACGAGTACCCCCTGATAAACGGCGGCGTTTTGAGCGGACTGTTGACCTGCAAGCGTTCGGCTTCGCGGTATAATCTGCCCCTGTCGGGCGGAGCCGAGGCCGATTTTGACGGCGTTCCTTCATGCGGCACGGACGGCGTCAGAATTCTTCCCACGTCCAACAGCCTTAAAAATCTCGTGCAGGGCAAAGCAATCTATATCGCCGTCACGTCCGGCGGCGACATGACCACGAGCGGCGAAGTCGGCCTGCCCGTTCTCCTTGCATACGTATACGAGGACGGCAAACTCCTCGGCACGCTTCCCGAATTTTCGCTTTCGGGCAACATTTTCGATATGCTCGGCCGCGATTTTATAGGCGCGGCCAAAAACGACGCGTTCTCGTTTGCAGACGAAACGCTCATAGTTACCCGCATGAAAATAAACGCATAATTTATTTGTGCAGCGGCGGGCGCGCATTAAGCGCGCCCGCCTTTTATAATGTCTTTTTAAAGCCCGTGTCCCGCGCCCGAATGCATGTGTGCACTTCACCAACATTTCATAATTTTTACAGTTTCACACCGCGTAAAAAATTTGTAAAACGACGCCGAAATATGTTATAATCCATACTGATATAAACTACATCAAGAAATAAAATCAACAGCATGTCTAAATTATTGGGTATCGACGTCGGATCTACGACCGTCAAGGTCGTCGCCATCGACGAAAATTTCAACATTCTTTATAAATCGTACGTCCGCCATTTCGCAAGGGTAAAGGAGACGGTGCTCTCCGAGCTCGAAAAAGTGCGCGCAAGCTTTCCCGGCGATTACAGCGTGTCCATAACGGGCAGCGCCGGCCTCGGACTTTCACAGCGCAGCGGCGTCAACTTCGTGCAGGAAGTACAGGCGGCATTTATCGCCATCCGCCGCTATTACCCCGATGCCGACGCGGCAATCGAACTCGGCGGCGAGGATGCCAAAATCATCTTTATCACGGGCGGCACCGAACAACGCATGAACGGCAGCTGTGCGGGAGGCACGGGCGCGTTCATCGACCAGATGGCCACCCTTCTGAACGTCACGGTAGAGCAGATGGACGAGCTGGCTTTAAACGCCCGAAAAATTTATCCAATCGCCTCACGCTGCGGCGTGTTCGCCAAGTCCGATATTCAGCCGCTCATCAATCAGGGCGCCAGGAAGGAGGATATCTCTGCCTCAATCTTTCAGGCCGTCGTCGACCAGACGGTCTCAGGCCTCGCTCAGGGCAGGAGGATAAAGGGCAAAGTGCTCTTCCTCGGCGGGCCGCTGTACTTTTTAAAGGCGCTGCGCAAGGCCTTCCGCGATACTCTAAAGCTGGGCGACAACGCCATTTTCCCCGAAGACGCGCCCTGCTTCATGGCTATAGGCGCCGCGCTCAATTCCCAGTCCAACAAGCCCGAAAGTCTGTCGTCTGTCATTCAGAAGCTTTCAAACGTGCGCGACAGCGACGATATCGCCACTTCCGACCCGCTCTTTTCAAGCAAGGAGGAGTACGCTCAGTTCGTCGCGCGCCACCGCGCCACCGACCTCAAATTCTGCGATATCGCAACCTATTCGGGCGACGCCTACCTCGGCATAGATTCGGGCTCCACCACAACAAAACTCATCTTAATCACGCCCGACTGCCGCATACTCTATTCGCACTACCAGTCCAACAACGGTCAGCCGCTCGATATCGTAATAGATAAGCTCAAAGAAATTTATGTCCTCACGCAGGGCAGGGTAAAGATATGCGGCAGCGCCGTAACTGGCTACGGCGAAGACCTCATAAAGGCCGCCATAAAGGCCGATTTCGGCATTGTCGAAACGGTTGCGCACTTCAAGGCCGCCCTGCATTTCAATCCAAAGGTCGATTTCATAATCGATATCGGCGGGCAGGACATAAAGTGCTTCAAAATCAAAAACGGCGCCATCGATTCAATCATGCTCAACGAAGCTTGCTCCTCGGGCTGCGGCTCGTTCATTCAGACCTTCGCCCGCGCCATGGGAATGGAGATAGACAAATTCTCGCAGGAAGGTCTGTTCGCCAAACACCCCGTAGAGCTCGGTTCGCGCTGCACCGTCTTTATGAACAGCGCCGTAAAACAGGCGCAGAAGGAGGGAGCCGGCGTCCCCGATATCTCCGCAGGCCTTTCTTCGTCCATTGTCAAAAACGCCATTTACAAGGTCATCCGCGCGTCGTCTGCTGATGAACTCGGCGACAACATAGTCGTTCAGGGCGGCACGTTTTTAAACGACGCCGTCCTGCGCTCCTTCGAGAAGGAAGCGGGCAAAAACGTCATTCGTCCCGGCATCGCGGGGCTGATGGGCGCCTTCGGCGCGGCTCTGTACGCCAAGGAAAATATTCAGGGGCAGAGCACTACGCTCGGCGAAGAGGAGCTTAAAGACTTTGCGTATAAGTCTATGTCCACCAACTGCCGCGGCTGTACCTCCAACTGCAATATCAACGTAATAACCTTCGGCGACGGAAGAAAATACATATCGGGCAATAAGTGCGAACGCGGCGCAGGTTTAAAACCCGCCTCGACCGACCTCGACATCTACGCCTACAAACAGGAGCGCCTTTTAAAGTGCGTCTACGGGCAAAACGTCGGCAAGGGCAAGGCAAAAGTGGGGCTGCCCCTTCAGCTCGGTATGTACGAACAGCTTCCCGTCTGGGCGGGATTTTTCGAAAAACTCGGCTTCGAAGTCGTCCTTTCGGAAAAATCTTCCCGTCAGCTCTATTTCAAGGGTCAGCATACAATTCCTTCGGATACGGCATGTTATCCCGCAAAACTCATTCACGGCCATATCGAAAGCCTTCTGGACGATGGCGCGGACTTCATCTTCATGCCCTGCGAAAGTTACAACCTCGACGAGCACGATTCCGCAAATCACTATAACTGCCCCGTCGTCGCATATTATCCCGAGCTTTTAAAGGCCAACAACGAGCGGCTCAACGATAAAAATTTCATCATGCCCTACCTCGATTTAAACGAGGAGGACAACACCGTCAAAAAGCTTTACGCCCTCTTCAAAAAGTACGGCGTCTCCAAAAAACAGGTGCGCGCCGCCCTCAGCGAAGGCTTCTCCCGCCTCGAAAGCTACCAGACCGACGTCAGGAACAAGGGGGATGAGATACTCGAAAAGGCCACAAAGGCCGGCAAGCAGATAATCATTCTCGCGGGCAGGCCCTACCACCTCGACAACGAAATCAACCACGGCATAAACAAGCTTTTAACCTCCCTCGGCATGGCTGTCCTCTCGGAAGACAGCGTCTTCGACAAGGGCAACTACGTCAAAGTCAACGTGCTCAACCAGTGGACGTACCACGCGCGCCTCTATCGCGCGGCAGAGTTCGCCACACGCCACGACAACGTAAATTTAGTCCAGCTTGTGTCCTTCGGCTGCGGCATAGACGCAATCACAACCGACCAGCTCCGCGCCATTTTAGAAAAGGGAGGCAAGCTCTACACTCAGATTAAAATAGACGAAATCAACAACCTCGGCGTAGTAAAAATACGCCTGCGCAGCATGCTCGCCGCCATTGAGGAAGGCAAGCGCAAAAAGGTGTCAGATGCAAGATAAAATTACCGTAGATTACACCGACGATTACCCCCGCTGGAAGGATGAGTACAAAAGCACTTATAAAATACTCATCCCCGATATGCTCCCGTGGCATTTCGCCATAATAGAGCAGCTTTTAAAGATGGAGGGGTACGACGTCGAAGTATTAAAGAACGATTCCCGCGCCGTCATAGACGAAGGCTTGAAGCGCGTGCACAATGACACGTGCTATCCCTGCCTGTGCGTCGTCGGCCAGTATATCGACGCGTTGAAGAGCGGCAAGTACGACGTAAACCACACCGCCGTGCTCATTTCCCAGTCGGGCGGCGGTTGCCGCGCCTCCAACTATATCCCCTTAATCCGCAAGGCGTTAAAGGCGCAGTTTCCCAACGTGCCCGTTATTTCTTTAAACTTTTCGGGGCTCGAAAAAGACTCGTCCTTCAAAATAGGTTTAAAGCTTTTGTTAAAGCTCGCCTTCGCAATTTTCTATGGCGACAGCATCATGTGGTGCTATAACCAGACCCGTCCTTACGAGGAGCAGGCGGGTGCGGCGGATAAAGCCCGCAAGGAGGCCATGGATGCGGTAATCGGGGCATATAAGGCGGGCAATTACTATAAGTATAAAAAAATCAACGCAAAAATAATATCCATTTTTGCCTCCGTAAAGCGCAAAAACGTAAAAAAAGTAAAGGTCGGCATCGTCGGCGAAATTTACGTAAAGTACGCCTACCTCGGCAACAACCACCTCGAAGATTTTCTTCTCTCCGAGGACTGCGAACCCGTCGTCCCCGCCCTCATGGACTTCGTGCTGTATTGCATAGTCAATAACATCAACGATTCCGATTTTTACGGCAAAAAGGGCATTTTCTACACCGCCAACCGCATACTCTACCGCGTGCTTTACCGCATGCAGAAAAATATCATCAAACAGTATAAAAAGGAGGGCACCTTCGAACCCATTCACGATTTCGAACACCTCCGCAAATGCGCCGATAAGGTCATAAATCAGGGCGTAAAGATGGGCGAAGGCTGGCTCATTCCCGCCGAAATGGCCGCCCTTGCGGAGACGGGGACCGAAAATATCGTCTGTGCCCAGCCCTTCGGCTGCCTGCCCAACCACATTGCGGGCAAGGGCGCAATCCGTACACTCAAGAATATGTACGAGCACGAAAATATCGTCGCCGTCGACTACGACCCTTCGGCTACAAAGGTCAATCAGGAAAACCGCATAAAGCTCATGCTCGCCACCGCGAGAGAAAATTTAGCACAAACAAAAGACAACTGATTGCATATGTTACTGATTTTATAAACGGTTCCCAAAAAATATCCCCCGCCGAGGCGGGGGATATTTTTTGTCTTTAGAAACAAAATAAAATGTTGAGGAGTACCTTAACGGTGCTTAATTTTATCCCGATTAGTGTCATCTTGAGCGCAGCCGCAGGCGAAGCCGAAAGATCCGGTCTGACTCACGGCCCGGCCGGATACGTTCGACTGCGCAGGGTTTCACCCTGCTCCGCTCAGAATGACAGCTGGGTATCGCCAAGGCTGAAGAAAGAATACCTCATCGCAAACAAAATAAAGAATAGCGGCGGTTGACAATAAAAAAATGCCGTGCTAAAATATTATCAAACATATGTTTCATATTAAAGGAGGCAAAAAATGAAAGAGCGCACATATATTGCAATCGATTTAAAATCATTTTATGCCTCCGTGGAGTGCGTAGACAGAAATCTCGATCCCATGAATACCAATCTCGTCGTGGCGGACAAGAGCAGGACGGAAAAGACCATCTGCCTCGCAGTGTCGCCGTCGCTTAAATCATACGGCATACCAGGCCGCGCCCGCCTTTTCGAGGTTGTGCAGAAGGTAAGGGAGGTCAACCGCGAACGCCGCAGGAATGTCCCCGGCGGAAAGTTTACTGGTAAATCGCATTTTGACAGCGAGCTTAAAGCCGACCCTTCTCTCGAGCTTGGGTTTATCGTCGCCCCGCCGCGCATGGCGCACTACATTGAACACAGCGTAAAGATTTATCAGATATATTTGCAATACGCCGCGCCCGACGATATTCACGTCTATTCTATAGACGAGGTTTTTATCGACGCAACCGATTACATTCAGGCGGCAAAATGCACCGCGCGCGAATATGCCATGCGCATTATTAAGCAAGTGCTGAAAGAAACGGGAATAACCGCCACGGCGGGCATAGGCTCAAATTTATACCTCTGCAAGGTCGCAATGGACATTGTCGCCAAGCATGTCCCCGCCGATAAAGACGGCGTGCGCATCGCCGAACTCGACGAAACGACTTACCGCAAAACGCTGTGGAATCACCGCCCGCTGACCGACTTCTGGCGCGTGGGGAGGGGGTATTGCGAAAAGTTGGAAAAGCACGGGCTGTATACCATGGGCGACATTGCCCGTTGTTCAATAGGCACGGGCCCCATTTATAACGAAGAATTGCTCTACAGAATGTTCGGTATCAATGCAGAACTTCTCATCGACCACGCGTGGGGTTGGGAGCCGTGCACCATTGCGGATATAAAGGCATACAAGCCGCAGGCAAACAGCCTCGGCTCGGGTCAGGTGTTGCAGGAGCCTTACCCCTATGAAAAGGCAAAGCTCGTCGCAACCGAAATGGCCGATTCTCTCGCCCTCGACCTCGTGGCAAAGGGACTCGTCACAAATCAGATTGTCATGACGGTCGGCTACGATACAGAAAACAAGAATTGCGTCGAATGTTCAATCGACCGTTACGGCAGAAAAATCCCCAAGCACGCCCACGGCACTTATAATCTCGACGGTTACACTTCGTCTGGCAAGCTCATCCGCTACGCCGCAACTGAGCTCTTCGACAGAATAATCAATAAAAAGTTTACCGTCCGCCGCCTGTATATCACGGCGACAAAGGTAATTTCAGAAGAGGACGCTGCCGACCCGCCCGTCGAACAGCTCAACCTGTTCAAGGATTACGAAGAGGAGCAGGCCCGAAAAAATCTTTTCGACGCACAGACTCAAAAGGAGAAAAAGCGGCAGCAGGCTGTGCTTGAAATACGGCAAAAGTACGGCAAAAACGCCGTGCTCAAAGCCAACAGTCTGGAAGAGGGCGCCACGGCCAAGAACCGAAACGAACAGATAGGGGGACATAAAGCCTGAATAAACTAATGTGTCGCGTGCGACTGTTTATTTAGCAAGAAAAAGCCATGAATAATTATGACGATATAATAAATCTGCCCCATCACCAATCAAAAACGCATCCGCATATGTCCCTGCACGACCGCGCAGCGCAGTTTGCGCCGTTTGCCGCGCTCACAGGTTATGACGACGCCGTAAAGGAGGCGGGACGGCTGACCGACAGCCGTCCCGAGCCGGATGAAAATGAGCTTTACGAACTCGATTTAAAGCTTTCAGAATTCGCCGCGCGCATTTCGCAGCAGCCCGAAGTTACCATAACTTATTTCGAACCCGACGCCGTAAAGGAAGGCGGAGCCTTCGTCACATTTACGGGCAGGCTCAAAAAAATAAGCGGCCCGCAAAAGCGGGTTGTCTTTACGGACGGCCGGGCAATCAACATTGCAGATATAATTTCAATCACATAGTACAAATATGCAAAGTGCGGACGGCAAAGAAATTGCCGTCCGCCTTTTAATTTTCAGCTTTTATATGTATTGATTATTTTATAGTGGTGGGGCGCTTTATGCTCTTTATAATGGTAAAAATCATAAATGCCGCGCCGAGTACGGTGAACACAATCAGCCAGGTAAGGTCGGAGTAGAAGGCCTCCCGCAGCTCATCGTTGTAGGTCATTTCGTAGCTGAACGCCTCGATGTAATTTACCTCTCTGTATCCCGCATCAATATACGCATTGCCCACCTGTATTATGGCCGCTCCGTAAAGGGCGGCTATCATGGCGATGAGGGTAAGCACGCTTATCATCACAACCATTACCCAGTTCTGTTTGCCGCCGAACTTCCTGTACAAAAACCACCCTATCGCGATGGAAATAAACGCCGATATGGTCGAAAGATACCCGCCCATATATATCAGAATACACAGCGCCGCACCCACGACCGCGCCTATCAGCGCGCCCGCAAAACCTTTAAGGTAGTTGTTTGGCGCATTTATAAAGTCGGCGTTTTCGGCCTCGATCAGCCTGTTTATGTCGCCTATGCAAGCCGTATGTACTGTAATCTGCGCGCCGTCTATGGCGTATTTTCTGTTCTCGCCCTCTTCAAAGCCTTTGCCGCACACGGGGCAGTATCCCGAACCGAGCGCTCCGCAATTTTTAAGCGTCTGCACTGCAAATTCAAATATCTGTCCCATTCGCCCGGCCAGCCTCTTTATCGTAAAATCGTTGAGGCCCAACAACAGTCCGTATGAGGTGAACGAGTATTTTGTGTACTTGGTCGCGGCCGCCCTGAATGCTTCTTCTACTGTACGTTTCTGTTCGTCGGTGGTGTAGCATGAAAAATGCACTTTTACGGGGGCTACGTTGTCCATAAGCGTATACGAAACGCTCACTTCAAAGCCGCCGCATTGCCCGTAAGCGGAATTGCCCTCTACTGTCAACCCCGCCTGACTGAATACTTCGGCAAGATATTTATTCATTTTTTATATTCTCTCTTTTAATAAATTTACTATATTTTAATTGCCTTCATTCTCAGGCGCACGTAATCGGCATACCATTTCCCGTCGCGGAAAAGCTTGTCTTTAAGCGTCTCTGCGGCGTCGCGGCGTATTTTGTCGCCCGTGCTTTCGTCAATGCCTTCAAACGGTTTGCGCACGAACATCTTCATCCATTGCACCAGCCCGTCGTCGCCATCTAAAAGAGTGGGGCGGGAGAATAGATGCGCATATATCGCCATCAGCCCCGTGCCCTCCAGTAGGGAGGAATACTGTCCTATGGTCGGAAAGTAGAAGGGCATTTCGTAGTTGAACCCGCGCTTTTTAAACTGCCTTTCAAGCTCTGCATGAATGAGCCGGTTGTTCGAATACCCGCCCATTTCAAAGACGAATTGTCCGCCTTTTTTAAGGCAATCGCGCACGCACAGCATCATGTCGGGCTGACTGTCCTCGTCTATCCAGTGCAGAACGGCGTTGGAAAAAACAACGTCAAACTGCTCATCGGGGTGAAAGTCGGTCGCGTCCGCCTTAATAAATTTTATGCCGGGGCACGTCCTGCGCGCCAGAGCGAGCTGGCTGTCCGAACTGTCCATGCCCTGAACGTCGTGGCCGAGTTCCGCCAGAACTTTTGTCAGGGCTCCGTTGCCGCAGCCCAGATCGAGCACGCGCAGATTTTCGCCGCTTATGAGCTTTATAACGTCCCTGCCGTAATCGGGCACGAACGAAAAGTGCTCGGCGTAATCTTCGGCGTTCCAGTCGTTAACCGTATTTTGTATCAATGGCTGAACCTGCCTTGTTTAACGTTTTCAATCGAGCGCTTTGCTGCTTTCACTACGTTCTGCCTCGTGAAGCCGAAATATTCGAACAGTTTCTTTGCAGGCCCGGATACGCCGAAGGACTTCATCGCTATAACTTCGCCGTAGTCGCGGCTGTAGCGGTACCAGCTGTAGTGCGAAGCCGCTTCTACGCATACCCTCGCCATTACGTCCATATTGATTACCGAATTGCGGTACTCAATGCTCTGCTGTTCAAACTTTTCAATGCTTACCATAGAGACGACTTTGGCTTTGATTCCCTCTGCGGCGAGGTCATCTTTCGCCTGCATGCACAGCTCTACTTCCGAACCGCTGGCAATCAGCAGCACGTCGGGTCTGCCTTCGCAGTCGGCAAGCACGTAGGCGCCCTTTTCAGCGCCCTCGTGGCCGTGTTCGTAAGCGGGCAGATTCTGCCTTGTTTCAACTATTACGGTAGGGCATTTGTCGGTGAATGCCGCCCTGAACGCCGCATACGTTTCCGTACCGTCGCAGGGGCGGAATACGTTGATGTTGGGTATGGAGCGGAGGGATATCAGTTGTTCCATGGGCTGGTGTGTGGGGCCGTCCTCGCCCACGCCTATGGAATCATGCGTCATTACGTAAAGAACGGGTATATTCATGAGTGCGGTCATTCTTATGCCCGCTTTCATGTAATCGGTGAAGGAGAAGAAGGTGGAGCATACCGCTTTAAGTCCGCCGTGCAGCTGAATGCCGTTGCATATGGCCGCCATGGCGTGCTCGCGTATGCCGAAGTGTATGTTGCAACCCTCTCTGTGCTCGGGCGAGAAGTATTCCGCGCCCTTGATTTCCGTCTTGGTGGAAGGGGAAAGGTCAGCCGAACCGCTCATTATGTTGGGCAGTGTCTTTGCAATGGCGTTGAGCACCTTTCCACCGCACGAACGCGTCGCTTCGGGTTTGTCGAATGCGGGCAACTGCTTTTCAACTTCTGCCCAGTCGGGCGTAATGCCGTCCATAAATCTATTGTATTCGGCGGCGAGTTCGGGATAAGTCTGCTCATAGCGCGCAAACAGCTCGTTCCATTCTTCTTCGTTTTTGGCGCGCTCTTCGGCTATGGCAAGGCAATGTTCTTTCACGTCGGCGGGCACTTCGAAAGGCGCGCAGGTCCAGCCGAGATTTTCCTTTAAGGCCTGCAGGTTTGCCTCGCCCAAAGGCGCGCCGTGGCAGTCGGCCGTTCCGGCAAGGGGGGAACCGTAGCCTATGACCGATTTGCATATGATAATAGTAGGCCTCGTCTTTTCTGCTTTAGCCTTTTTGATGGCGTCGTTGAGCGAATACAGGCTGTTCGCGTTGTGTACGCGCAGAACCTGCCAGCCCTGAGCTATAAATCTCGTCGCAACGTCCTCGGAGAAGGTGTTTTTCATGTTGCCTTCTATTGTCGTGTCGTTGCAGTCGTACAAAAGAATAAGCTTGCCGAGCTTCTGCGTGCCGGCAAAGGAACAGGCTTCGTAACCTATACCCTCTTCAAGGCAGCCGTCGCCCGTAAGCACGTATGTGTAGTGGTCGACTATGGGGAATTCGGGCCTGTTGAACAGAGCGGCGAGGTGCGCTTCGGCAACGGCAAAACCTACGGCGTTTGCGAGACCTTGGCCGAGAGGGCCCGTAGAAGTTTCAACGCCCGCCGTTCTGCCGTATTCGGGGTGACCGGGCGTGCGCGAACCGAGCTGGCGGAAATTGATTAAGTCCTCTTTGGTCACGTCGTAACCGAAGAGGTGCAAAAGCGAATATAAAAGCATCGAACCGTGTCCGGCCGAAAGAACAAACCTGTCCCTGTTCTGCCACTGCGGGTTGCGGCAGCTGAATGAAAGGTGCTCGGCAAAGAGCTCATACCCGATGGGCGCCGCACCCAGACATATGCCGGGGTGGCCTGATTTTGCTCTTTCAATGGCTTCCGCCGAAAGGATTCTGATGGTGTCTACGCTTTTCTGCTCAACTGACATGTTTTAATCTCCTTAATAAAATTCCTTACTAACCTTACTTAATTGGGCTTTCAGTCGTCTGTATAAATTTTTCAAGGCTCTCCGCATTCAGGAAGGGATAGCTCTTTATAAGTTCATATAGTTTTGCGGCAATAATCTTGTCGCCGCCTTTTGCATTGCTTTCAAAATTGATGGGCATTACGGGGTCGTGAACGCTCATGCGTACCAAAAACCAACCGTCGCCGTCATCTTTTTTAAAGCTTACTTTTACGCCCTCGTAATTGTCGGGCGCAAGGCGCATAGTTTCATCTTTTTCAGCTCTCTTTTTTATATCCTCAATAACACGCGCGCCTTCGGCTTTAAAGTCTTTTGAAGAGGAGTTAAAGGAAATCCTTACTTCGTCTTCTTCTGCGGGGTGCTTAAGCGTTTTTATAAGGTCGCCAAGCTTTCCGCCATTCTTAGTTTGCTTCGCAAGCGCTGTGAGTATGCGGGTGATAAGGTACGCGCCGTCGTCTAAAAAGTAATTGTCTTCAAAGGCGGCATGGCCGCTCGTCTCAATCGCAAGGGGGCAGTGTTCGCCCGAGGCGTTGCGCCTTATCGCCTCGTCAATGACGTTTTTATAGCCGCGCTTAAAGCGCACGTGCTTTCCGCCGAGGCTTTCGATAAACTCCGTCAGTCCGTCGCTCGTCACACTGTCGGTGACTATGGTTCCGCCTTTGCCCTCGAGGGCGATGACAGAGGCCAAAGCGATGAGGTCGTTTCTGTTGATTTCGCGGCCGTCGCAGTCCACGGCGCCCGCTCTGTCTACGTCCGTGTCAAAAATTACGCCAAGATCCGCGCCGCTCGATAAAACGGCGCGCTTTATGTGTTCCATGGCCGTCTTGTCCTCAGGGTTGGGAATGTGGTTGGGGAATGTTCCGTCGGGCTCGAGGTAAATGCTGCCGTCCGTGTCCGCGCCGAGCGGCTTCAAAACCATGTCGCAGAAGAATCCGCCCGCGCCGTTGCCGGCGTCTACAATAATTTTTTTTCCTTCAAGCGGCCTCTCTTCGCCGCATGCCGAGCGCACTTTTTCCACCAGCGACCGGCAGTAATAGGGCAAATACGAACGGTATGAAACCGTGCCGAGTTTTTCCGCCGCGGGGAAATTGCCCTCGGCCGCAAGCTTTAAAATTGCGTCGATGTCCTCGCCGTTCAGGCCGCCTTCGGGCGTAAAGAACTTCAGCCCGTTTCTGTCGCTGGGCAGGTGCGAAGCCGTTATCATTACGGACGCCTCGCAGCCGAACGGCACCTTCAGGAGCATGAACATGGAGGGGGTGGAGCACAGCCCGCAGTTTACCGCGTCGCAGCCGCAGTCGGTCGCGGCGTTTAAAACCTGCTTTAAAATTCTGTCTCCCGAAATGCGTACGTCGTGTCCCACGGCAACGGCCTCAGGATTTTTCCCGTACTTGATGCTATACCATTGTATAAAGGCGCGCACTATCGCGTTAACGGCCTCGTCCGTCAGCGTCACCGGCGAAGTTATTTCGCTGGCAATGCCCCTTACGTCGCTGCCGCTCTTCAATTTTTTCAGTAATTCGTAGTTCATACAATTTAAATTATACATTATTTACCGCCCGTTGACAACTATATCGCGGCATTTTGCCGCAATTTTTAAGTGTTCAAAGTTTGCAAAACCCCCTTTAAATACTTTGAATTTGTCAAAGCGTTATGTTATAATATTACGGTAAATAAATTTTACGGAGAGATTTATGTCTAAAAGCGACAACCGCAATTTCGTTGAACAGATTGCAGATATCAACACCAATTTTCCTCAATGGTATACCGATGTGGTAGTCAAAACACAGCTCGTCGATTACGGCCCCGTAAAGGGCACCATGGTAATACGCCCTTACGGTTACGCCATCTGGGAAAATATCCAGAAGGAGCTCGATAAGCGCTTCAAGGCCACCGGCCACCAGAATGCTTATTTCCCCCTTTTGATTCCCATGTCCTTCTTCACCAAAGAGGCAGAGCACGTCGAAGGTTTCGCGCCCGAAGTGGCCGTCGTAACCCATGCCGGCGGCAGTGAACTGGCTGAACCCCTCGCCGTTCGTCCCACGTCGGAGACTATGTTCGGAACGATGTATTCAAAGTGGATACAGTCCTACCGCGATTTGCCCGTTCTCATCAACCAGTGGGCAAACGTTATGCGCTGGGAAAAGACCACCCGTCCTTTCCTCCGCACTTCCGAATTTTTATGGCAGGAAGGCCACACCGCCCACGCCACGGAGGAGGAGGCTCTCGCCGAAACCATGAAGATGCTCGGCGTGTATAAGGAATTTGCCGAAAACTGCCTCGCAATCCCCGTAATCACGGGCAGAAAGACAGAAAAAGAAAAGTTCGCCGGCGCCGTTGCAACCTTCGGCATGGAAGCCATGATGAAGGACGGCAAGTCCCTTCAGGCTGGCACGTCGCATTATTTCGGGCAAAATTTCGCCAAAGCCTTCGATATCAAATATCTCGATAAAGACGGTTCGCAAAAATATGTCTATACCTCAAGCTGGGGCGTTTCAACCCGCTTAATCGGCGCAATCATAATGGCTCACGGCGACCAGCGCGGCCTCGTTCTGCCCCCCGTCGTCGCCCCCGTTCAGGTAGTAATCGTGCCCATCGCCGCCAAGAAGGGCGGAGTTATGGAAGCTTGCGGCGAGCTTCGCGAAAAACTCGAAGCCGCCGGCATAAGGGTCAAACTCGACGACGGCGACAACTCGCCCGGCTGGAAGTTCAACGAATGGGAAATGCGCGGCGTGCCCGTCAGAATCGAAGTCGGCCCCCGCGACCTCGAAGAAGGCAAAGTCGTCCTCTTCCGCAGGGATACCTGCACAAAGGACTTTTATTCTCTCGAAAACACCGTTACGGAAGTTGAAAATCTGCTTAAAACCATTCAGAAAGACATGCTCGAAGCCGCCCGCGTCCGCCGCGACGGCCGCATAATCGACGCCGACGATATCGCCGGAATATTGAAGGGAGTGGAGACGGGCAACTTTGTCAAAGCAGGCTGGTGCGGCTGCCGCGAATGCGAGGACGAAATCAAGGCCCAAACAGCCGCAACCGCCCGCGTTTTCGCCGAAGAGAACACGCACGAAAAATGTGCCGTCTGCGGCAAAAAGGCTGCACACACCGTAATTTTTGCCCGCGCGTACTGATAAATGCCGCGTTTTGCGGTATTCAACCAAGGGTGTAAAACCAGTCGGTTATCTTGTAAAAAGTAAATATCGGCCCGCCGCGCGCAATACGCACGGCGGGCCATTTATATGGAAATTTTTCAAAACACCCCGTACTATGCTTTAATCAATGCACTTTAACGGCGCGACCTTTAGGCCGTGCCGTTTCGTTATCTCAATATTTATTGTTGATTAATCAACAGATTTAGTTGACAAATTTCTCTCGTGCGTATATAATCACACGAGGTTGATTAATCAACTATGCCCGTGCTCAGAAATGTGCGGATTAAACAGTTTAAAATTTTTATTAAAAGGAGAATATATGGTTAAAGCTCAAACCAAAAAGCGCATATGGTTGCGCGTGCTATGCATAGTGCTCGCCGCAATCGTGCTTATCGCCGCAGCGCTCGGCATCACCGTATGCTGCATCTGGGGCAACGAAATTTCTACAGTCGCAAGCTTCACCCACCTGCGCGGCCGCAACGACGAAAATGAAGAAGGTTCCGTATACCGCATGGACGTAAAGGGAGGGTTCTATTTCGACGATTACCTCGCCTCCGGCGGCGCGTCCGGCGATTCCGAACTCATCAGCTTCATCACCGACCACATTACCCGCGGCCTCATCGACATGACCATAAAGGAAACGGATATCGGCTGTTCGGCCTTTATCGCAAAGACGCCTTCGGGCGATGTGCTCTTCGGCCGCAATTACGATTTCGATAAAACCAACGTCTGCCTCACTCTCTGCAACCCCGGCGACGGCCGCCATGCGTCCTTCTCCACGGTAGACCTCAACTACGTCGGCATGGATATAAATAAGGATGTAGAGGGCCTCATGAACAAAATAACCTGCCTCGCCGCGCCCTATGCGCCCCTCGACGGCATAAACGACGCGGGCGTAAGCTGCGGCATATTCATGTCTTATCAGGGCAACGAAACGGTAGCAACCAACCAGCAGGACGCCGAAAAGGATAACATTACCTCTACGACAATGCTCCGCATGATACTCGACTACGCCGACGACGTGGACGAAGCCGTAGAGCTCGTCCGCAATTACAATCTTCACGACTCGGCCAATACGTCTTTCCACTATATGATAGCCGACGCATCGGGCCGCAGCGCGATTTTGGAGTGGGTGCCCGCCTCGGGCGTGACCGACACGACAGATAACGACGGCACTGCCCGTACGCTCAACGTCATCTACAACGACGACCCCATATACGACGAAGTCCGCGCTCAGTCTGCCTTTAAATATCAGGCCATAACCAATTTCATAATTACCCCCGGTTATTATGAAGATGCTGAAGCGGAAGGCCCCGGCTACGACCGCTATACGTATATCAACTCGGAGCTCGCCAAAGTTGACGGCGTCGTCGCTGACGAAGAGGCAGCAATGGATATTTTGCAGGCAGTCGGCAGAAGAACGTGGAACGGTGGAGGGGGCGTGACCGTCCACAGCGCCGTTTACAATCTCACACAAAAGACGGTCTACTGGGTCGCCAATGAAAACTACGGCGATTCCACGGCCACATGGCACTATTCGTTCGGAACGGGCGAACTCACCCAAGGTTAAACAAATGTAATTTTGCGGCGGCGTATTGACGCGCCGCCGCTTTGCGTTTACAATATAATTACAAAACTGCCTTAAATATCCGGCTAAGGAGGTAACATGAACAAAAAAACAGCTGTCTGGTCGGGCGTATATTTCATATTGCTCGCCGCCGCGGCCGCAGTATACATTGTCGTCAACACCGACGCATTGAAAGCCGTGGCAAGCTCGGTCTTTGCCGTAGGCGGAATAATCAATCTCGTCATAGCCCTGCGCTGTAAAGCAAAAGGCTATCCCGCAAGCAAATATCTTCTGGTCGTCGCGGCTATTTTTTGCCTCGCGGGGGATATCGGCCTGTGCTATAATTTCATAGCCGGAATGGCGCTGTTCGCTGTGGGACACATAGCTTATATCGCCGCCTTCCGCACGATAAACATGGTCGGCTGGCGCACCGTCGGCACTTCCGCATTGCTCATCGTCGGCGCGCTTTTGTGGCTTTTATTGTGGCCCGCATACGACTTCGGCGACCTCACCCCCGCAATAATAATCTACGCCGTCGTCATCTGTTGCATGCTCGGCAGCGCGATAGGCGTCGCGCTCGACGGCGCGGTCAATAAAAAACTGCGCTTTTGCATATACCTCGGCGCAAGCCTGTTCTATATCTCCGATCTCTTCCTCACCATAAGAATGTTTGCGGGCGGAGGAAGGGGTTATTCGGTTGCCTGTCTCGTCACCTATTACCTCGCGCAATACCTGCTCACAATGTGCGTGCTTCTCTCCGCGCAGAGCGGCGAAAGCAGGGTAAAACCCCGCATGAATGTATTCAAACGCCTCTTCTGCCGAGCATATCAGGCAGTTTTCTATCTCGCCCTGCCTCTTTTGCCCTATCGCCAGCCCAAACCCCTCGGCGGCAGCGGCGAGGCGGCCGAACTGCTCTCGTCAAAGGGCAAGCGCAAGGCGCTTATCGTAACCGACTCCACCGTCTATAAGCTCGGATTATGCGACAATCTCGTCTCCACGCTCAGGAATCAAGGTATAGATTGCGCAATTTATTCGGATACCGTCGCCAATCCCACTGTCTCCAACGTTACGGCGGCGGCAGATTTGTTCAGAAAAGAGGGGTGCGATTGTTTAATCGCCGTCGGCGGCGGCTCCGCCATGGACTGCGCCAAGGCGGCGGGCGCGCTCATAATCAAACCCAAAAAATCCATATATAAAATGCGCGGCGTATTAAAGGTCTTCGGCAAGCTTCCGCTGTTCATAGCAGTGCCCACAACGGCTGGAACGGGCAGCGAAACGACTATCGCCGCCGTTATCACAGACGACAAAACGCGCGATAAATTTACAATAATTTCCTTCTGTCTCGCGCCGCACTATGCCATACTCGACCCTGCAATGACAATCGGCCTGCCGCCCTCGGTCACGGCCACCACGGGTATGGACGCATTGACCCACGCCGTCGAAGCTTACATAGGCAGGTCAACCACACGTATGACGCGCCGCCTCGCGGTGGAGGCGGTCAGTATAATACGCGCCAACCTGTTGACGGCCTATACCGACGGCAAAAATCAATATGCCCGCCGCCGCATGCAGTACGCCGCATATTGCGCGGGACTGGCTTTCACCATTTCATACGTCGGTTACGTTCATGCCGTCGCCCACTCGCTGGGCGGAAAATACAACACTCCCCACGGCCTTGCGAACGCCGTAATTCTTCCATACGTATTAAAGCGCTACGGCGTGTCCGCGCGCAAGCGCCTCGCAATGCTTTCCCGCAAAAGCGGTGTGTCCGACGCAATGACCGACGACCAAACTGCCGCAGAACAGTTCATCGCTTTCGTCGAAGAACTCAATGCAAAGATGAACATTCCTGCAAAACTGCGCGTAGAGGAGGGCGACATTGCCGAACTTTCCCGCCACGCAGATAAGGAGGCAAATCCTCTTTATCCCGTGCCCGCGCTAATGGACGCCAAGCACATTCAGGCAATCTATAACGATATAAAGGAGTGACAAAATGCAACAGCTATTAGATAAACAAAGGGCTTATTTTTCAACTGGCGAAACGCTCGGCATAAGGGGCAGAATAGCCGCATTAAAGAGGCTTCGTTCAAGCATATATGCGCACGAACAGCAAATTTATGAAGCGCTCAAAAGCGATCTGGGTAAGAGCTGTACCGAAAGTTATATGAGCGAAGTGGGCATGACTTTGTCGGAAATTAATTTTATGATAAAGCACATTAAAAACTATGCGCGCGACAGGCGCGTAAAAACGCCCCTCGCCCAGTATATCGCCAAAAGCTACGTCAAAAGTTCGCCCTACGGCTGTGTGCTCGTCATGAGTCCGTGGAACTATCCCTTCATGCTCTCATTGGAGCCGCTCGTAGACGCAATCGCCGCAGGCAACACGGTAATTTTAAAGCCTTCTGCTTACTCGCCCGCGACTAGCGAAGTGCTCGCCGCGGTAGTTAAGGAAGCTTTTCCGCCCGAGCTTGCAACCACCGTCCTCGGCGGCAGAGCGGAAAATTCCGCCCTCCTTGACATGCCGTTCGATAAAATTTTCTTCACGGGTTCTGTCGCCGTCGGCAAGGAAGTAATGCGCCATGCGGCAGAAAAACTCATCCCCATAACATTAGAACTTGGCGGCAAAAGCCCCTGTATAGTCGATAAATCCGCCAATATTCCAGTTGCGGCAAAGCGCATCGTCTTCGGGAAGTTTTTGAACTGCGGCCAGACCTGCGTCGCGCCCGATTATATCCTCGTCCACTCCTCGGTAAAGGGTAAGCTGATTTCCTGTATAAAGTCAGAAATTTCCAAACAGTTCGGCGAGTACCCCCTCGAAAATGCGGCTTACGGAAAAATTATTTCCAAAAAACATTACGAAAGAATATGTTCTTTAATCGACGATAAAAAAGTTGTAGTCGGCGGACAGAGGGATGACAATACTCTCCGCATTGCACCCACTGTGATGGACGGAGTGACGCGCGACGACGCCGTCATGGGCGAAGAAATTTTCGGCCCCGTTCTTCCAGTAATGACTTACGATAAAATCGCGGACGTGATAGACGATGTCAACGCCCATCCGCACCCCCTCGCGCTGTATGTTTTTGCAGATAAAAAAACGGCGGAGGAGGTTACAACCCGTTGTCTGTTCGGCGGCGGTTGCGTAAACGATACCATCATTCACCTCGCCACTTCGGCAATGGGTTTCGGCGGCGTCGGTGCAAGCGGTATGGGTGCCTATCACGGCAAGGCCGGATTCGATTGCTTCACCCATAAAAAATCCATAGTCGACAAAGCGACATTCTTCGATATGCCCGTGCGCTATCAGCCTTATACGTCGTTCAAATCAAAACTCATTAAATTTTTTATGAAATAAACGTTGTCGCGGTGTAAAGTTAATGTTAAAAATGCGCGACGCGCCCATAAAAGGGGCGCGGCGTGCATTTTTTTCCAAATTTATGCAAAAAATCTTAGTTAATTTTATCTTTGATATTGACCTTTTAATAATTTAATGCTAAAATAAAAGTACGAAATCATTTTTCTCCATGCATATACCGTTTACGCCACCGTAAATCGTATAGTAGCCCATCAGGTATGCGCCCCGCTCAGGCGGGGCGCATATATTTTTACCCGGCTGGTATTATAAAAGATTGATTTTCGTCAATATCAGTTGCTATTGCAATGTTGCCGTGGTAAACTTAATTTATGCTTACTTACGATCTCGGCTCCAAAAACAAATATTACTCGCTCTATTGCTGCATCCGCGACGACATTCTGCGCGGCAATTTAAAGTGCGGAGACAAACTTCCCTCGAAGCGCGCTTTAGCTTTCAATCTCTCCGTCAGCGTAATAACCGTGCAGACGGCATATGAACAGCTTCTCGCCGAAGGCTACATAATTTCAAGGGAACGCAGCGGCTACTTTGTCGCAGACGTTCAGGGGGCAATGGGTGAAGGCCGTCCTGCGCAAGTACCCCAAAGGAAAGAGAGTAAAAATTTTGCCGCTGACCTCGTTTCAGGCTCGCCACCGGCAGAACTTTTCCCTTTTTCCGTGTGGGCGCGCCTTATGCGCACCGTCCTCTCTGATGAAGGCGAACACCTTCTCGAGCGCGTGCCCTGCAGGGGCGATATAACTTTGCGCCGCGAAATTTCGGCCTGCCTCTACCGCATGCGCGGCGTATCTGTCGATCCCGAATGCATAGTTGTCGGCGCGGGCGCGGAATACCTCTACGGCATAATCGTACAGCTCGTAGGTCGCGACAAACTCTTCGCCGTCGAAAATCCCGGTTACGGCAAAATTTATTCAACCTACAGTCTGTACGGGGCGAAGTGCGTCCCCGTCTCCGTGCGCAATATCGGCGCGGATCCCGTCGAAGTTGAGCGTTCAGATGCGCATATCCTGCATATTTCGCCATCCCACCAGTTCCCCACGGGCGCAGTAATGCCCGCTGCGAACAGGGCGCGCATCATAAGATGGGCGCGCGCGACAAACGCATACATAGTTGAGGACGATTACGACAGCGAATTCCGTCTCGTCGGCAAACCCCTCCAGTCTATGCTCGGGCTGTGCCCCGACAGAGTAATATATATAAATACTTTTTCAAAGTCGCTCGCTCCGTCAATGCGCATGGGCTACATGGTGCTTCCGTCCGAGCTCTGCGCGCGCTTTTTAAAGCTTTTTTCCGCAAGCGCCAACGTCGTGCCGCTCTTCGAGCAAAAGGCTCTCGCCTTAATGATAGGGGGAGGGTACTTCGAACGCCACATAAACCGCCTCAAAAATTATTTCCGCACCGTCCGTCAGGAAGTGATTCAGGCAATTTCCGCCCTGCCGTTTGCCTCGCGCATAAACGATACGGGCAGCGGTCTGCACATGACCGTCAGGTTTCCCGACGCTCTATCCGATGAGCAGATTAAAAAAATTGCGCGGGAGCGCGGGTTAAACGTCCGCTGTTTGAGCGATTATTTAATAGCGCCTCTTTCTGACTACGAAAAAGTGGCCGTAATCAATTACGGCGGCTTAAAAAAGGGTGTTGCCGAGAATATTGCCTCCTTGTTCCATAAATGACAGACAAATTCCATATCTGCCGTATTGCTTTCTCCCTCTTCAAACAGTAGAATTAAAGAAAAAACATAAGGAGATATCACATGGCAAAACAATCAATCGGCGAATTTCTGGCAACGCTTCGCCGCGCCAACGGCTTCACCCAGCAGGAGGTGGCCGATAAACTGGGCATATCCAACCGCACGCTTTCCGCGTGGGAGAGGGGCACGGCCATGCCCGATATTTTGCTGCTGCCCGCCCTCGCCGACCTCTACGGCGTGACCGCCGACGAAATCCTCCGCGGCGAACGCAGTCAATCGCCCCGTCCCGATTTGTCGCAAAAATCAGAACAGAATATTTACAAAAGCAAATTTGCCCGCTTTTCAATCTGGGCGTATATCCTCACGGGCGCAATCGGCCTCGGCCTGCTGTTGTTTTATATAGGTTATCATGCCAACGTAACCACAATAGCGTGGGTGGGCTGGCGCTGGTGGCTGTTTTTGCTGTATTTTGGCCTTATAATCTTTGTCGCCTCGTCCGTAGTGCTCTTTGCCCTCTGGCGCGGCGCCGAAAATTCCGTCGCAGGGGAGGAGAGCGCTGGCAGTTATATTTTAAGTCTCCGCAAGTGCGTAAGCGTCTGCGCATATGTCGCCGCACTTGTTTCGCTCGCTCTGACATTTGCAAGCATGTTTATAACCGTCGTCGATTTAGCGCTCTTTATAATCTTCATTATATTAACTTTCGCATTTTTTGTCTTTGCAACCATATTGCGCCGCGGCGCATATAAAAAACTCGTCAGCGATGCCGAGCGCGCTTCCCTCGCAAAAAATGACAAAATTTTTAAAAAATGCTGTCTATTTGCGCTCATTCCGCTCTGCCTCGCCGCCGTGGTAATGATAACATTCACCTACTGGAGTCCATATACTTACAGAGATTTTTACCACAATTCCGACGCTGAAGCGTTTCGCGCCCGCCTTGAATCTGTAGATGCGCTCGTGCCCGTCGGCGACTCGGGCGAGACGGAGTTTGAAACAGTCCATTTCGACCTGTCGTCTATCGCGCAGAACGTTCAGGCCGACGGCGAACGTGTCGAACTCGAAAACGGTTTCTATGTCAGTTTCTCCGACGATAAAAGCGTTTGCCGCCTGCACAACACTGTCACCAATCAGGATTTCCGCGGAAGTCTTCTCACTTCCGACGACGGCAGCCTGTCCGCTTATAACATGCGCTATGCCGTAGACGATTCAGTTTATTATGGAGATGGCTTCGGCGGCTACAAAATATTAAAGGCAGACGAAGGCTATGATCTTGTCAGCGTATTTTACAACGACCTTTCGGACGATATGTATACAACCGGCACGGCAATAATAATTGCAACGTTAGTCTTATTGTTAATAATCTTCGCCGTCTGCCAGTTAAAAGTAAAGGGAGAGGAGAAAAAATAATTTTTCCTGAAAACAACGGCCGCGCGCCGCGAATAATTCGCGGCGCGCGGCTGACCTTTCCGGATAAATTATTTATTGAGCAACTCGTCCGAAAGGTTTATCACCTGCTTTGCATATTTTGCCTTGCGTCTCTTTAAAATTGCCTTGTAAATAAAGTAGTTTGCGGCCACCGCGGCGATGCCGACGACGCCTACCACAACTCCAACTGGCATAGCCCAGCCTGCGCCCGCGCCGATTACGCCCATCGCAAGGCACATTCCCGCGCCCAGCACAAGGCTGCCTGCGCAACCGAAGGTATAAGCAAATATTTCCGCGGGTCTGCGCACGTTTCTGTCGAGCGCGGTCAGCTGTTCAAACTTGCTCTGCTCGGGCGTCTTTTCCGCATAGCTTTCAGCTATGTCCCTTACCATGTCCATTTGTCTGATATTATCCATAATTGTCTTCTCCTTTAACCGGGGTGTTCCCCTTTGTTTTGTGCTTAAAGTATAACCGCCCCGTGTTAAATTTTTTATAAAGGGCGGTAAGTGTTTTGTAAATTAATTGTTAATATATTGTAAAAGGTGCCGTTTTCACATTTTTGCGGCAAAAATTTTCGCTCAATAAATTAGTCGGTGCAATTTGCGTCGATTGCTTGTCTTTTGCAAACATATATGTTATAATTCATAATTAATAAATATATTACAATTAAAAGCAACAAGAAATCTATTTACAAACGCAGTGGTCAAGGAGAGGAACACATGGCAACTTACATCAATGAACCTTCACACACCTTCAACGAATATCTCCTCATCCCGGGATATTCCTCAAGCGAACACATTCCTTCAAACGTTTCGCTCAAAACTCCCCTCGTAAAATTCAAAAAGGGCGAAAAACCAGCAATCGAAATGAACATCCCCATGATATCGGCTATAATGCAGTCGGTATCGGGCCCCGACCTCGCCCTCGCGCTCGCGCGCTGCGGCGGCGTGTCTTTCATTTACGGCTCGCAGTCTGTCGAGGACGAAGCGGCCATGGTCGCCAAGGTCAAGGCTTACAAGGCCGGCTTTGTCGTCAGCGATTCCAACATTGCGCCCACGGCAACGCTTGCAGATATCCTTGCTCTCAAGGCTAAAACAGGTCATTCAACCGTCGCCGTAACAGAGGACGGCAAGGCAAACGGCAAACTCGTCGGCATCGTAACCAGCCGCGACTACCGCGTCAGCCGCATGTCCAGGGACACCAAGGTCAATGACTTCATGACTCCGCTGTCGGAACTCATAACCGCCCCCGCAAATACAACTCTCTCCGAAGCAAACGATATTATCTGGGACAATAAGCTCAACGCTCTTCCTTTGGTCGACGAAAAGGGCAACATGCAGTATTTCGTCTTCCGCAAGGACTACGACGACCATAAGGGCAACCCCGACGAACTTCTCGATTCCAAAAAGAGATACGTTGTCGGCGCCGGCATAAATACCCGCGACTATGAAGAGCGCGTTCCCGCCCTCGTAGAGGCAGGCGCGGACGTATTATGCATAGACTCGTCCGAAGGTTTCTCCGAATGGCAGAAGAGGACTCTCGCTTTCATCCGCAAAAAATACGGCGATACCGTAAAGGTCGGCGCGGGCAACGTAGTCGATAAGGACGGCTTTTTATTCCTCGCGGAGTGCGGCGCAGACTTTGTAAAAGTCGGCATCGGCGGCGGTTCCATCTGCATCACGCGCGAAACAAAGGGTATAGGCAGGGGGCAGGCCACTGCGCTCATCGAAGTGTGCGCCGCCCGCGACGAATACTATAAAAAGACGGGTATATACATCCCCGTATGCTCCGACGGCGGCATCGTTCACGACCATCACATAACCCTCGCCCTCGCCATGGGTGCAGATTTTGTGATGCTCGGCCGTTATTTCGCCCGCTTCGACGAAAGCCCCACGCAAAAGCTTTTTGTCGGCGGCACATATGTCAAGGAATACTGGGGCGAAGGCAGCAACCGCGCCCGCAACTGGCAGCGTTACGACCTCGGCGGCGCGTCCAAACTCTCCTTTGAAGAAGGCGTCGATTCCTATGTACCTTATGCAGGTCCCTTAAAGGATAATGTCGATATGACTACCAGCAAAATCAAATCCACAATGTGCAACTGCGGTGCCCTTACTATCAAGGAATTACAGGAAAAGGCTAAAATCACGCTCGTTTCGGCTACCAGCATAGTCGAAGGCGGTGCGCACGACGTCATCCGCAAGGACGCCTCGGCCGACAGAAAATAATTTTATAAAAAACATATAAATACATGCAAAAATTCGCGTGCAACGCCTGCTGTTGCGCGCGAATTTTGCGTGTTGAGAAAATAGTTTAAAAGGTACATATTATGTTAGATATGTTCATAAAGGTAATTCTGGCGATAGCCGTGCTTCTTTTGTTTATCGTGCCGGGCTATGTTCTTAAAAAGGTAAAGCTGGTCGACGGCAGTTCCAAGCGCGCTTTAAGCAGCATACTTCTCTATGTCTGCCAGCCCGCGCTCATAATTAATTCCTTCTGCGTCTTTTCCGATGAAGAGTGGGCTGTCATCTCCGAACTAGGCAGCGTTGCGCTGTTAAAGAATTTTTTCATCGCCGCCGTCATCTCTCTCGCGGCAATGCTGGCCATATTTGCCGTGTGCAAGCTCGTGTTTATAAAGTATAAGGACAGGGACAAGGCAAATATTTATTCCTATATCGCAATCTTTTCCAACTGCGGCTTCCTCGGAGTGCCCTTTATCGAAATACTCACCGACGGAAGTATACTCGCCGTCATGTATCTCATGATTTTCAACCTCGTGTTTGCGCTCGTCGTGTGGACGCTCGGCGTCTGGCTGTTGACGGGCGATGCGCGCAACATAAGCCTTAAAAAGGTTCTCTTAAATCCTTCCATAATCTCCATGGTAATAGCGCTCCTGCTGTTTTTCGTGCCGCAGATAAACTTTTTCATGTTCGACGGCATTTCCGAAATTCGCATTTTGCCCGAATATCTCTCCACCATGACGTCGCCGCTGTCAATGATAATTGTCGGCATCTCCATGGCCGAACTGCCGCTTAAGAGCCTGTTTACCGACGCGGGTACATATATCGCAGGCGCTCTCCGCCTGATAGTTGCGCCCGTCGTAACGTTCGCCCTGGCCGCACTGTTCTGTGTAATGTGTTCGGGCTTTCTCGGCCAGACGCCGCAGGGCGAATATGTCTACCTCGCGCCCGTCATCGCCATGTGCATGTCGCCCGCCGCAACGGTGGTGGCCATGGCCGAACAGTATCAGAAGGGTGAACATACCGCAACGGTTGCCTTTATAACCAACACTTTGCTGTCGATTATAACTGTGCCGCTCGTCCTGATGGCGGTGCTGCAGCTCTGGGGACTGATTGCTTAAAATTTGATATGTCCTATAAAGAGGGGCGGCGCGGAAAAACTTCCGCGCCGCCCCGAATTCTTATGCTCAGGCTAACGGCAAATCGCAGCCGTCAATAACTTTTCCGCAAGATGAGCCCGGTAAAGTGCGCCGCCCTGATTGCGGAGTATGACAGCGGCGGCACGCCGCCAAGATTTGCGTTAAACTTTTCAGTTTGGTTTCGTATGCGCTTTGAATAACAGCGCGGCGAGGAATGAGAACACCACCGCCGCGGTGACGCCCGCGCTCGCGGCCGAAAGTGCCCCTGTAACCGCATAAAAGAAACCCCGCTCCGCGCCTTTAATGGCGCCGTTTGCGAGGAGATATCCGAATCCGCTTATCGGCACCGTCGCCCCCGCGCCCGCAAAATCAACCAGCGGCTGGTACGCGCCAAAGGCCGTCAGCACAACGCCCGCCAGCATAAAGTATACTAAAATTTTACCTGCCGTCAGGTCGGTTATATTTATAATAATCTGCGCTATCAGGCATATAGTCCCGCCCACGGCGAATGCCTTTATAAACATAAAAACAATTTCCCATATCTCAGCCGCCATAATTTACACCTCCAGCTGTACCGCATGGCTTATGCACGGTATCGATTCGCCCTGTCCCGACGACACCGTCGAAAGCAGCGCGCCCGTCGCCGCAAACAACACGCGCTTGAATAGTTTTCCCTTAAGTTTGGAAAGAACGTAAGAATTGAATACCACCGCGCTGCACCCCGCGCCGCTGCCGCCCTGAAATTCATCTTCAATGACTTTGTAAACAATTTCGCCGCAGTCTACGTGGTTGTTCGATATATCAAAGCCCTTTTCCCAGCACAGGTCCTTTAAAATTCTGCTCCCCAGCGCGCCGAGGTCGCCCGAAAGTATCAGATCGTAATCTTCGGGCTGAGTATCAGTGTCCCTGAAGTGCTGAATGAGCGTATGTGCACAGGCGGGGGCCATCGCCGCGCCCATGTTGTTTACGTCGGTAACCCCGTAGTCAACTACCTTTCCCATCGTGGCATTGATAATTTTTACTCCTTCGCCTTTGCCGGAAATGACGCACGCCCCCGCGCCCGTAACCGTCCATTGCGACTGCGGCGGCCTTGTCGTGCCCTGCTCGAGGGGGTAGCGGTATTGCCGCTCGGCCGAGGCAAAGTGACTGCCCGTCGCCGCCACAGCCGTGTTTACATATCCCGCATCAACCATGGCCGAAGCCAGCATTATGCTCTCCGACATGGTAGAGCACGCGCTGTATACCCCCAAGAATGGTATGGCAAAATCCCTCGCCGCAAACGAAGCTGAAATTATCTGGTTCAGAAGGTCGCCCGAAAATAAAACGTCTATCTGTTCGCGGTTGAGGCCTGCGTTTGAAATAGCCTGGTCTATGGCGTAGGAAAGCATTTTACACTCGGCTTTTTCAAAGGTGTTTTCGCCGAACATGTCGTCGCTAAGCGCCTTGTCAACGTAATTGCCTACAATGCCGGCGCTCTCCTTGGGCCCCGCAATCGTGCCCGATGAAATTATTTTGGGTTGTTTTTTAAAAAAAATGGTGTGTCCCCGTAAAGTCTGCTGTATCTGCATACGTAATCAGTATGTCCGCCGCCTTAATATTTATGCGCGCGCAATCATATAATGGGGTATGAAAAAACGCCGCCTGAAATTCAAGACCAAGGTAATAATCTGCATCGTCGTCGCCGCAATCATAACTATAATCGCTGTGTTCTTCAACAACGCCACGGCGGTCATTCTGTCTGTCGGCTCGGCAAGGCTGCGCGCGCTCAATACGCAGGCAGTAACGCAGGCGGCGGCGGAGGCCTTCGGCGATACTTCTTACGAAGATATCGTCGCCATAACTTACGACGATAATGGCGACGTGGCCGCCATAACAGCCAAAAGTTCGCGCATAAACGCCATAGCTCGCAACACCGCCTATCTCACGCAGACGATACTTGGCGATTTAAGCAGCGGAGGCATAGAAATTCCCGTCGGTGCATTCACGGGCATAGAGGCGCTCGCGGGCTACGGCGCAACCGTAAACGTAAAAATAATTCCCGTCGCCTCGGCGGAATGCAGTTTTGTATCGCGTTTCACCCACGCCGGCATAAACCAGACAATACACTCAATCTATATCGAAGTCGTAACTCAAATAACTATAGTTCTTGCTGCCCGCGCGGAGAGCGTGCTCGCCTCTGCGGAAGTGCTCGTCTGCGAAAGCATCATAAACGGCGAAGTGCCGCAGATTTATCTTCAGGGCGGACTTTTGGGCTCGGGTTCGCTCGTTCCGTAGCCGCTCTGCGCCGCACCGCGCCCCAAAAACGCGTTAATCGGGGCATATATGCGGGTAAATTAAAAAATAAAATGGCGGCGGAAGCTTTTAAAAGCTTCCGCCGCCCGCAAATTTTTATTTAAAATTATCTGAGTACTACGTTTAAATTGTGCGAAAGATTGCCGAGAATTTTCTTTACATACCCGTCGCACTTTTCGGGCGTGATGGCCTCGTCGGCGGGCGTAAATGTCACGGTGAACGCCATGCTCTTTTTGTTTTCGCCTATCTGCTTGCCGACGTAAATGTCGAAAAGTCTTACGTCCGTCACATATTTGCATGCCGCGCGTATCGCCTTTTCAATCTGCGCGCAGGTAATGTCTGCGTCGGCAACGAGGGCAAGGTCGCGCGTAACTTCGGGGAACTTGGGCAGGGGCTTGTATCTGAAAGGCTGTGCGCAGCTCATAACCGCTTCATAGTCGAGCTCGGCAATAAATGCCTTTCTCTCGAGGGACAGCTCCTCCGAAATTGCGGGGTCGAGCATTCCGGCATATCCCAGCACTTTGTCGCCGCAGGTAATTTTTGCGCACACGCCGGGGTGCAGGTAGGAAATGTGCGCGCTTTCGTACTCAAACCTGCAGTTCAGACTGTCTGCAACGGCCTCAACGGCGCCCTTCAGGTCAAAGAAGTCGTAGTTGCCGAACATGCCAATGCAGATATGTTTTTTCTCTTCGGGGAAGTCCTTTAAGGGCAGGTCCTTGGGAATGTAAACCTTTGCAATCTCATAAAGCTTGCCTTCCATGTTGCCCCTGCGCAGGTTGCGGACGATGGTATTGAGCATGGAGGGCGCAAGCGTCGTGCGCATGACCGAAAGGTCCTCGCCTATGGGATTCTTTATCTTTATAAATTTCCTCTCGGGTGCGTCGGCGGGGATTTTTAAAAGGTCGAGGTCTTTTTCGGAGTAGAAGGAGTAAGTGGAAATTTCGTACAATCCCTGCTCGGTAAGAGTGCGCTTCAACGCATATTCGGCCTTCTGTTCGTCGTTGAAGCCGCCGTTTGTAACTGCCGCCGTCGGCATGAACGTGCCGTGAATGTGGTCGTAGCCGTACATTCTTATAATTTCTTCGGCAATGTCTGGGTAGCCGTCTATGTCCTCGCGGTAGGGGGGTACATTGAGCGTCATATTATCGCCGTCAACTTCCGCGCCGAAATCAAGTTTCTTCAGGATATCGCACATAACCTCCGTGGGCACGGTTATGCCGAGCAGAGCATTGATTTTGGAAATGCTTACGGTAATAGTTTTGGCGCCGTCGTGCGAGTAAGGCGTTTTTACGTCACAGCGCACGTCAGTGATTGTGCCGCAGCCCAGCTCTTCAATGAGGTGCAGCGCCCTGTTCATGGCAAGCTCGGTGGTGTATTCGTTGACGCCCTTTTCGAACATTGCGGACGAATCGGAATGCTGTCCAAGCGCGCGCGAAGTCTTTCTCACGCTGTCGCGCGCAAACTTGGCCGCTTCGAACAGCAACTCCTTAGTGTCGTTTTCAATTTCACTGTTGAGTCCGCCCATAATTCCCGCAAGCGCGGCAGGCTTGTCGCCGTCGCATATTACAAGGTTGTCACGGCTCAGTTCGAACGTCTTGTCGTCGAGCGTCGTAATGCTCTCTCCGTTCCTGGCGCGGCGCACCACTATTTCCCTGCCCGAAAGGGTGGAAAGATCGAACGCGTGCATGGGCTGACCCATCTCAAGGAGCACAAAGTTTGTTATATCTACCACGTTGTTTATCGAACGCAGTCCGCAAAGCGCAAGCCTCTTTCTCATCCACAGCGGGGAGGGGGCAATTTTAATGTCCTTTACGTAGTGCGCAATATACCTCGGGCAAAGGTCGGGCGCAAGGTCTGTAACTTTCACGCTGTTGTCCGAATGCACGCAGTCGTATGTCAGCGCGGGCATTTTCAAAGGCTTGCCGAGTACGGCCGCAACTTCGCGCGCCATGCCTAAAATGCTCTGGCAGTCGGGTCTGTTGGCTGTAACGCCTATGTCGAAGATATAGTCGTCGAGGCCTAAAAGGGGCTTTACGTCCGCGCCGTTTTCCCAGTCGGAGGGGAGCAGGAGCAGTCCGTTGTAATCGGCTCCGTCAAACATGTCGCCGCTGACGCCTATCTCCACGCCCGAGCACAGCATGCCGTAAGATTCAATGCCGCGCAGCTTGCCTTTCTTTATGGTAACTACGCCCTCTATCGTCACGTGATCCTTTGCGGTGGCGTAAACGGTCGCGCCGATTAAAGCCACGGGCGCCTTTATCCCTGCGGCAACGTTGTCCGCGCCGCAGCAAATCTGCAAAACGCCGTGCTCGCCGCAGTCCACTTTGCAAACGTGCAGGTGTGTGCCTTCAACGGGCTCGCATTCTTTGACTTCGCCGACGACCACGCCCGAAATATCCTTTCCGACTTCCGTCAGTTCTTCAACTTCAAAACCGCAGCCGAACAGCTTCGCGCTCAGTTCCTGCGCGGTAACGTCAATGTCAACATAATCTTTCAACCAGCTTAAAGGTGCTTTCATAATTCACTCCTTAATCCTTGAACTGTTTCAAAAATCTCACGTCGCCTTCGAACAACATCTTCATGTTGTTTATGCCGTATTTAAGCATGGCAATCCTCTCTATGCCCATGCCGAAGGCAAAACCCGTGTATTCGTCAGGGTCAATTCCGCAACCCTCAAGCACGCGCCTGTTTACCATGCCCGCGCCCAGAACTTCTATCCAGCCCGTGCCCTTGCACAGCCTGCAGCCCTTTCCGCCGCATTCAAAACAGCTTACGTCAACTTCAACCGAAGGCTCGGTGAAGGGGAAGTAGGAGGGGCGGAGCCTCGTTTTGACGGAGCTGCCGAAAATCTTTCTCGCAAACTCGTCAAGCATGCCTTTAAGGTCGCAAAGAGTAATGCCCTTGTCCACGACCAGTCCTTCCATCTGCCCGAACATGGGCGAGTGCGTAGCGTCGTCGTCGCTGCGGTATACCTTACCGGGCGAAAGAATTTTGATGGGGGGCTTTTTTTTCTCCATTACCCTTATCTGCCCCGCCGAAGTCTGCGTGCGCAAAAGCAGGTCTTCGGTTATATAAAAGGTATCCTGCATGTCGCGCGCGGGGTGGTCCTTGGGGGTATTCAAGGCCGTAAAGTTATAATAATCGTTTTCAATTTCGGGGCCTTCGAAAACCTCGAATCCCATGCCCGAAAATATATCCACAAGCTCGCGTATTACAAGCGTGTTGGGATGGTATGCTCCCAAAGGCTGTTTGCGCCCGGGCATGGTCACATCGATTTTCTGCGCCTTGTAAAGCTCTTCAAGCTCAATTTTTTTAACGTTCTCTTCAAGCTCGTCAAACCTCTGGTTTGCCCAGTCGCGCAGCGCGTTTATAATTTTTCCGACTTCGGGCCTCTTTTCCTTGGGAACGTCGCGCATGCCCTTCATCAGTTCGGAAATTTCTCCCTGCTTGCCGAAGAACGCCGTCTTGAGTTCTGCCAAAGATTTGCTGCTTTTTATATCTTTGGCCATGTCGTCGATTTTGCGCTTCAGCTCTTCAATTCTTTCTTCAATCATATTAAAACCTCGTCAAATCTCGCTTTTGGCATAAAAAAATCCCCGCGTCGTCCGACACGGGGAGCAAGTTTATCTTTCTTGCTCGGTACCACCCGATTTCACGGTAAGGCGCTCCTTACCGCCTTGTTTAAACCCGTTTACGCAGGGTCGCGGGGCGCGCTACTTTTTTCATTTCGCACGACCGGCTCGCGGGTGAATACCGCACACATCCTTTTAAGCAACCTTTCAGCCCGTGGGTCGCTCTCTCTTTCAAAGAATTTTTTTGCGCGTCTGTCCCGGTCACAGCCGTTATTTTGATTATACAATTAAAAAATTTGCTTGTCAACTCAATTTCCGGCAGTTATATTAGAAATGCTCTGAGGCCTGCCGGGATTTGCGTTAATTAATCGTATATCGAATTTCCGTAACTGTCAAAGGACACCACGGCGGGGAAGTTTTCCACCTCCAGCCTGTAAACAGCTTCCGAAAGCAAATCGGGGAAGGCTATGCATTCACTCTTTTTTATGGCCTCGGCATACAGCGCGCCCGCGCCGCCTATGGCCGCAAAGTATACGCGCTCATTTCTTACAACCGCGCGCCTCACTTCGTCGCTCATCTCGCCCTTGCCAATCATGCCGCCGAGGCCGGCGTCCAAAAGTGCGGGGGCAAACGAATCCATTCTCGCCGAAGTCGTCGGCCCGCAGCTACCCGAAGCCATGCCGGGCTTTGCAGGGCAGGGGCCCGCATAATATATGTATGCGCCTTTAAGCTCAAAAGGGAGGGGCTCGCCCTTTTCCATAATTTCTTTAATGCGCTTGTGCGCGCAGTCGCGCGCGGTGAGTATGACGCCAGTAAGCTGTATGCTGTCGCCCGCATGCAGTTCCTTAATATCCTTACTTGTAAGGGGAAGGGTAAGCTTTTTCATTAAAGCACCTCCTTGCGGCAGCGCATGCAGTGGCACTGAATATTTATCGCCACGGGCAGGCCTGCAATGTGCGTGGGCGCCCATTCGCAATTTACGCCCAGCGCCGTTATATTGCCGTGAAATCCCTGACAGCCGATATTCAGGGCGTTTATTTTTTCATATGCGCGCCTTTCTATTTTGGCTATATCGTCGCGCGCGTTGTGCGTTCCCAAATCGCGCGCAAGCGCTTTTTTTGCAAGATAGGTGCACGTATCGAAACTTCCGCCTATGCCGACGCCTGCAATAACGGGAGGGCAGGGGCGCGAACCTGCAATCTTTACCGTCTCGACTATGGCGTCCACAATGCCGTCCACGCCCTGTGCGGGCTTAAGCATGTAAATGCGGCTCATGTTTTCGCTGCCGAATCCCTTGGGCATGTAGGTAATATGTATCTTGTCTCCCGGCACTATAGTGGTGTGCAGAACGGCGGGGGTGTTGTCGCCCGTGTTTTTTCTCGTCACGGGGTCGCACACCGATTTTCTGAAGTAGCCGTCTTTATAGGCTCTGCGCACGGCGTCGTTTACGGCGTCTCCCAAAAATTTGCCTTCAAGCACGACTTCCTGACCTATATCCATCATTACGACGGCCATTCCCGTGTCCTGACATACGGGCATCTTTTCCCTTTCGGCCAGTTCAAAGTTTTCGCACAGCGCGCCCAAAGCGAACTTCGCCGCGCCTTCGCTCTCTTCGTCCCTCGCCGCATACAGCGCCGCCTTGCAGCTGTCTGTAAGGCTGACGCCCGCGTCAAGGGCCATTTTATAAATCACGCTTTCAATTTCTTGAGTATCGATCTTTCTCATAAGCAGAATTTTAGTACATTTTTTATCAAATGTAAATCAAATAATTTACTAAAATTCCGATTTAGTGTATAATACCGCATATGAACCAGTTATTCGGCGAAAAGACGAGCGGGGCCAGGGCGGGGGCGGTCTATTCAACCGCCGTCTGCTTTTATATAGTTGTCAGTCTCATATTTTCGCTCATAATCGGCGGAGCCAATCTTCAGGGCACTCAGGCAGAAAGTTATCTCAACTTTTTGTGCGCGCCCGTCGCCATAGCCTTTTCGCTCGCCGTCTCTTCAAAACTCTATAAAATTTCTTTCCGCACGTCCGCGCCCGTAAAGTGCAGTCCCAAATATTACGCGCTTGCAATCGCCGCCGTTTTCGGGCTGCTGTTTGCGCTGTCGCCCCTCAACGAACTGTTCGTAAGCCTGCTTGAAAAGCTCGGCTATTCCGCTCCGCAGACAAGCCTTCCGCCGCTCGAAGGCGGAGGAGTGGTCGGTGCGCTGATAGTCGCCGCGCTCCTTCCCGCCGTATGCGAGGAACTGCTCTTCCGCGGCTACATTTTAACTAACGCCTCCGCGGGCGTCGGCACGGTAAGGGCGGTATTCATAACGGGTTTTCTCTTTTCGCTCTTTCACGGCTCGGCCGCGCAGACAATTTATCAGTTCATCTGCGGCTGCGTATTCGCGCTGATAGTTGTCCGTTCGGGCAGCATTCTGCCTGCAATGCTCGCCCACTTTTTAAACAATGCAACAATAATAATCCTCGGCGCGCTGTCGCTGATTGATGAAAGCGGCAACGTTTCAATGCCGCAGTCGGCTTTCATAACGGTCACCGTGCTCGCCGCGCTGTCCTTCGCCGCCGCGCTCGCTTTGCTTATTCTGGATAAAAAACCCGCAGAAAGCTGCAAAAAAGGCGAGGTCAGAAATCTGTTCCTGTGGGGGAGCGTCGGCATATTTATCATGGCGCTGATATGGATTTTGGGGCTGTTTTCGTTATGATACAGGTTAACATAGTCTGCATAGGCAAAATTAAGGAAGATTTTTACCGCGCGGCAATCGCCGAATATTCCAAACGCCTTTCGCGTTTCTGCAAGCTGACGATATGTGAACTTCCCGAGGGCAAAAACCTCGAAGAGGAGGGCAGGGCTATTTTAAGGCAGGCGCAGGGCTACAAAATTGCGCTGTGCGTAGAGGGCAAAAAGCTCTCCAGCGAGGGCCTCGCCGCGCAAGTCAAAGCATTGTGCGACAGGGGCGAAAAAATAACCTTTATAATCGGCTCGTCCGAAGGCCTTTCCGCAGCCGTCAAAGACGCGGCGGATTTCAGATTGTCCTTTTCGGACATGACCTTTCCCCACCAGCTCATGCGCGTCATTTTATGCGAGCAGATTTACCGCGCCTTTATGATAAACGGCGGGGGAGAATATCACAAATAGCCGCATGAATATATTATTTTTGTGATATATAATCAGGTCATCTCTTTTTATAAAAATTACAAAAAACGCAAGTGCGTAATAGGCCATTCCTTTCTCGGCCGCGCCATAGTCGCCTTTCACGTCGGCGACGAATTCGGCGGTCAATACATCTCAACGTATGCAATTCACGGCAGGGAATGGATAACCGCCCGTCTTGCGCTGCATCACATAAAAAATCCCACGGCCAAAGGCGGCTGGATAATCCCCCTCGTCAATCCCGACGGCGCGGTCATAAGCCAGACTTCAGACCCCATGTGGAAAGCAAACGCCCGCGGGGTGGACCTCAACGTCAATTTCGACGCCGACTGGGGTTCGGGCAGGCTGAATACGCGCGTGCGCGGGAGTGAAAACTGCATAGGCGACAGCCCGTTTTCCGAAAGTGAAAGTTCGGCGCTCGCCCGTTTCACTCAAAAAATTCACCCGTACGTCACCTTCAGCTTTCACACCAAGGGCGAAGAAATTTACTGGCAGTTCGACGGCGAAGGGGACGAGCGCGGCGCGCATCTCTTAGCGCAGGCTACGGGCTACAGTGTTAAAAAAATTGCCGGCAGCGCGGGCGGCTACAAGGACTGGTGCATTTGCAAGCTCGGCATTCCCGCCTACACTATAGAATGCGGCTCCGACAGTCTCACCCACCCTATAAAAAACGTGCGCGCGCTAAAAAACTGCCGCGGCGCGCTTAAGTATTTTACCGAAAATTATGAAAAATAAGTTTATGAAAAGCGCGCTCAAGTGCGCGCAGAAAGCCTACGAAGAGGGCGAGGTGCCCATCGGCGCCGTCGTCGTGCTCGACGGCAAAATAGTCTCGCGCGGACACAACCGCCGCACGGGCAGACAGATAGCTACCGCCCACGCCGAAATTGAAGCGATAGAAAAAGCCTGCAAAAAGCTCAAAAGCTGGCGCATTCCCGAATGCGAGCTGTACGTCACCCTCGAGCCCTGCCCCATGTGCATGGGCGCGGCGCTCAACGCCCGTATAAAAAAAATTTACTTCGGCGCATATGAAGACAAGGGCCGCTCGCTGACCAACGAAATTGCAAACGCCAATCTTTTAAACCATAAAATAGAAGTCGAAGGCGGGGTGATGGAGGAAGAGTGCAGGGGCATTCTGTCCGACTTTTTTTCCTCCATGCGTGCGCGCGAAAAAGCAAAAAAGGAAAAAATTTCACAATAAAATTTTATAATTCAAAAATTAGTTCATTCGTGTTGACTTTGTGCGACTTTAATTATACAATTAAATTACAATTACATTACAACCAATCGTGCCGCCTGCGGAAAAGCGGGCGCAACAAAAGAAGACACTCGGAGGAATAGCACTTCAATGATCAATCACGGCACCGAAATCAAGCTTTTTGCGGGCAATTCCAACAGACCACTTGCCGAAGCGATTGCTGCAAAGCTCAACACCACGCTCGGCGAAATGGAACTCACCCACTTTTCCGACGGCGAAATTTATGTCCGCTACGACGAATCCATCCGCGGCAGGGATGTTTTCCTCATCCAGTCCACGTCCGATCCCGTCAACACCAACCTTATGGAACTGCTCATCATGATAGACGCCGCAAAAAGGGCGTCCGCAGGCAGAATAACGGCCGTCATTCCTTATTTCGGTTATGCCCGCCAGGACAGAAAGGCCCGCTCGCGCGAGCCTATAACCGCAAAGCTCGTTGCAAATCTTCTTACCTCCGCAGGGGCGGACAGAGTCCTCACCATGGACCTTCACTGCCTCCAGATACAGGGCTTCTTCGATATCCCGCTCGACAATCTCGTCGGCGGCCCCACGCTCTATAATTATTTCAAACCCAAGGTAGACGAAAATTTCGTCGTCGTCTCGCCCGATATCGGTTCGGTTGCAAGGGCGCGTAAAGTCGCCGCCCGCATGGACGCCAAAATGGCCATCATTGATAAGCGCCGTCCCAAGGCCAACGTCATGGAAGTCATGAACATCATCGGCGACGTCGAAGGTAAAAACTGCCTCATGGTCGACGATATGATAGATACCGCCGGCACCATAGTTCAGGGCGCCAAGGCTTTAAAGGAGGCGGGCGCCAAGGAAATTTACGCCTGCTGCTCGCACGGCGTTCTTTCGGGTCCCGCAGTCGAAAGGCTGGCGGCGTCTCCCATAACCGAGCTCGCCATGCTCGACACCATAAACATTCCCGCCGAAAAGATGCTTCCCATCTTCAAGATGATTTCAACGTCAAACATCTTCGCCGCGGCTATCGAAAACGTATACATGGACAAGTCCATGTCCAAAATTTACGACTGATAAGTTTTATGCCAATGTCAAAGCCACAGCGCGTCTGTGGCTTTGTTTTTGAAATTGAAGGGTGCGTTTGGCGCGCCTTTCGCGCGTTTAAATATATGAAGATAATAGTTGGTCTGGGTAATCCCGAAGAAAAATATTTCAAAACCTTCCACAACATGGGCTGGCTGGCCGTAGGCGACCTCGCCGCCAACCTCGGCGTAAAATTCAAAAAGCGCCAGTGCGAAGCAATCTGCGCCGAAGCAAACGTCGGCGGCGAAAAAATCATAATCGCCCGCCCGCTCACTTATATGAACTGCTCGGGGCGTGCGGTAAAGCAGCTGCTCGCAAAATATAAGGCGACCCCCGCCGACCTCGTAGTCATCTACGACGATTACGATATCCCCAAAGGCCATGTGCGCATACGCCCCTCGGGCAGCGCAGGCACTCACAATGGCATGCGCTCGGTAATTGCCGAAATCGGCTCGTCCGACTTCGTCCGCATCCGCATAGGCATACGCGACCCCGAAGTAAACGTGCCCATCATAAATTACGTCCTCTCCAACGTCCGCCCCGAAGATTACGACCTCTTTGTGTCGGCCTGCGGCAGGGCGGCGGACGCCGCTTTAGCGCTCGCCAAAGGGGAGAAGACCGAAGTTGTCATGACCAGATTCAACGGCTGACTTTCACCCGCCGCCAAAAGCGGCAAACCCGTCCGATGAATAAAAACTTTTTTACCTGCTACAACTTAAAGGGCGATTATCCCGCCCTGCAAAACGACGTCCGCCTCGGTACTCCGACGGCGGTTTTCGGCGTTTCTGATAGTCAAAAATATCTAACGGCGTCCCTTTTCGAAGGTATCGCACTGTATATCGCGCCCGACCCCGTCGCCGCAGAAAAGGCATTCGGGGCTATAAAAACCCTTTCGGGCAAAAAGTGCGCCTATCTTTCGCCAAAGGACGACGTGCTGTTATATAAGGACGCCGTCTCGCGCGATGCGCTCTTCCGTCGCATAACTGCTCTGCATCGCATCTTCAACGGCGCGGAAATCATAGTCTGCGACGTCGAGTCTGCGCTCCAGCTCGTGCCCTCCTCGCTCCCGTCGGTAACGCTTGTAAAGGGGGAGGAATACGAATTCACTTCCCTGCCCGCAAAGCTCGTAAAAATGGGCTATACCCGCGAATATGCCGCCGAGAACGCAGGTTCGTTCGCCGTGCGCGGCGATATTCTCGATATTTATCCCGTCGGCGCGGACAACCCCGTGCGCATAGACTTTTTCGGCGACACCGTCGAAAGAATCCGCCCCTACGACCCAGTCGGCGGCGAGCGCCTCAACGACATATCTTCGGTCACCATAATTTCCGCAACCGACAGTTTAGTCGACGACGGCGACCTTCCGGCCATAAAAAGGGCCCTTTCGGACGGCCTCAGAGGTTGCGCCAATCAGAAGGCCTACGACCGTTCGCGCGCCATCGCCGACGAAATCGAAGCCAGGCTTTCTGCCGATGCTCCCTTTGCGGGCGCGTCATTTTTAATGCCCCTTCTGTCATCGTCGCGCACTGTGTTCGACATCATTCCTCAGGACAGTCTTGTCATCTTCGACGAGTGCAAAAGCATCTCCGACAGGCTCAAGGCCGTTTCGGACGAACACCGCGAAAGATTTAAAAGCTTAAAAGAGGGGGGAGAGGTCTTCGATTTCTCCTTTAATCAGTTCATCACTGCCGAAGAGTTCGTCTCGCGCGTGCAGTCCTTCCGCAATCTCGCCCTTCAGACCTTCACTTCGTCCACGCAGTTTTTCAGGCCGCTTAAAACTTATAACCTGCACTCAACGCCCACGCCGTCCTATCTCAACAGCGCGCCCGCCCTTATATCCGATATAAAAAACTGGCGCGCCGGCGGCTACCGCGTGCTCATATTTACGGGCAGCGTCCAGCGCCTCGAAAAACTTTCAAATTCTTTAAACGACCAATATATCTCCGTCGACCCTCTGCCCGACCGCCTCGATGCGATGGTGGGGGTGTCGCTCAGTTCGGAAGAACTCTATAAGGGATTTGTGCTCCACGAAGCAAAGCTCGCCGTCGTCGGTAGCGGCGATATTTACACAAAGGCCGTTCAGCGCCGCGTGCGCCGCCGCAGGGGCGATATGTTCACCGCGCCCGAAATCGGCGATTACGCCGTGCACGAAAAACACGGCATAGGCAAAATCACGGGCACAAAAAAGATTGAAACGACAGACGGCATCAAGGAGTATATAGCCATAGAATACCGCGGCGGCGACGTGTTGTACGTCCCCGTCGAGCAGATGGATATCCTCTCCAAATATACGGGCGAAGGCAATCCCGCGCTCTCCAAAATAGGCGGCGCCGAGTTCGACAGGGTGAAGGAGCGCGTCCGCCAGTCCATCAAAAAGCTCGCCTTCGATTTGAAGGAGCTGTATGCCGAGCGTTCGAAAAAAGTGGGCTTCCGTTTCCCCGAACACGCCGCCATGATGGAGGAGTTCGAAAACGCTTTCGAATACGAGGAAACGCCCGACCAGCTGGCCAGCATAGAGGAAATCAAGCGCGACATGTGCTCGGATAAGGTTATGGACAGACTTTTATGCGGCGACGTGGGCTACGGCAAAACCGAAGTCGCTCTGCGCGCAATATATCTGTGCGTGCTCGGCGGCAAGCAGGCCGCGCTCATGTGCCCCAGCACCATACTTTCCGAACAGCATTACCAGACGGCCTTGCGCCGCTTCAACGACTTCGGCGTGCGCGTCGAAAAGCTCAACCGTTTCCGCACCCCCGCGGAACAGCAAAAAGTTCTCAAAAAACTGGCCGACGGCGATATCGACGTCATAATAGGCACTCACCGCCTGCTGTCCGACGACGTAAAATTTTATGACCTCGGCCTCCTCGTTCTCGACGAAGAACAGCGCTTCGGCGTAGAGCACAAGGAAAAAATCAAACACATAAAAAACGACGTCGACTGCCTCACAATGACGGCCACGCCCATTCCGCGCACGCTGCACATGTCGCTGGCGGGCATAAGGGACATAAGCACCATAACCACTCCCCCGCAAAAAAGGCTGCCCGTGCAGACCTACGTTGTGGAGGAAACTCCCGCGCTTATCCGCGATGCGATACTACGCGAAATTTCGCGCGGCGGTCAGGTCTTCGTGCTGTACAACAGGGTGGAAACCATCTCCGCCTTTGCGGGCAAACTGTGCGAGCTCGTGCCCGAAGCAAACATAACTTACGCCCACGGCCGAATGGATAAAAACACGCTCGAAGGCAACGTGTTTGCCTTTTACCGCGGCGAAAAAAACGTGCTCGTCACCACAACCATAATCGAAAACGGCATAGACCTGCCAAACGCCAACACTATAATAGTCATAGATTCCGACCGCCTCGGCATATCCCAGCTCTATCAGCTGCGCGGCAGGGTGGGGAGGGGCTCGCGCCTCGCCTCGGCATATTTCACCTTCCGCCCCGACAAGGTCATGACCAGCGAAGCCACCGAAAGGTTAAAGGCGATAATGCAGTTTACCGAGCTTGGCTCGGGCTTCAGAATAGCCATGCGCGACCTCGAAATAAGGGGCGCTGGCAACGTGCTCGGCGCCGAACAGCACGGCCACATGGACAAGGTGGGTTACGAGCTCTACTCAAAGCTTTTAAAAGAAGAGCTCACCGGCGAAAACGTCTTCTCGGCCGAACTCGACGTCAAAGCCACGGCTTATATTCCCGAAAGCTATATCGAAAGCAGTGCGGGCAGGCTGGACGCATACAAGCAGATTGCCGAAATCCGCACTGTCGCCGATTACAAGCGCGTGCTCAACTCAGTAGAGGAAAACTACGGCCCCATGCCGGACAGCGTTTTCAATCTCCTTATAATCGCTGTGCTCAAGGCTTATGCCTCGGTCTTCAACGTAAAAAAGATAAGCGTAAATTCCAATGGCGGCGTCTTAGAGCTCCCCTCGGTAAACTCTTTAAGCGACGGCAGGCTTTCGGGCGCGCTTTCAAAATATTCGGGCAAGGTCACTCTGTCTATGGCGCGCGTACCGTCCATCGTATTCAAACCGTCGTCAACACCCGTCAAAACCATGCTCGGCATGACAAATTTTTTAAAATTCGCGGCAAGTTTCACGCAAAATCAATAAAATTTGTTTGCTATAATATTTTAAATATCGTATAATATTTGCGTATTGTAAAAACGGCGGACTATAAATATCCTTCCGCCGGCGGAGATTTTGTTAATGAAAAGTAAATTGCTCGTCTGCACAGCGCTTGCTGCTGCGCTCACAATGTCTGTCGTTTTCTCTTCGGGTTGCGCCACGAGAAACGAGGAGGACATGAATCAGGTAATCGCCACCGTAGATATCACAAAGAGCGAAAATCTCGAAAGCGAGGGCCTTTCCGCATATTCCTCGGCAATCAGCTCGGAAAAGAACATCCTCAAAAGGGATCTCATGGCTTCCTTCTACAACGTAGGTTATTCCTATGTGCAGAACGGTTCAACCTATTCCGAAGTTTTCAACATGCTCGTCGACGCGCTGACAAGCACGGCAGTCGTAACGCAGTATGCAACCTTAAGCCTCATAAAGGATAAGAGCGCAGATAACTCGTCATTCCTCGACGAGTACCTTTCAAAGACTACCGAAGTAGAAAAATACGAATACCTCCTCGAAGGAGAAACGAGCACCAATGACGACGGAAGCGAGGGTTACAGCCGCATTCTCGCCGCGCGTTATTCTCTCTATTCGAGCATCAACTCTTCGATAGATTCTCTCGAACAGTCCATTCTCGATGAAAAGGACGACAGCTCGTCGTCCGACGAAACCCGTTCTACCCCGGGCGGAGCGGGTGAGGAGAAGGAGGATTATATTCCCCTCAACGCCGACGGCACCCTCGATTACGGCATTTACACAGGCTACGAAGGAGACGGGTATTCATATCTTATCGAAGACAGCGGCGCCTATGAAGACGACATGCTCGAAGGCTCCACGAGGACGACCCGCCGCAGGGCTTATGCGTCCTTTGTCACCAACCTCCGCGACAATTTCCTCATCTCCGATGACGACGACGTCCGCGACGTTCTCTCCGTATCCTACATTCAGGACGAATACCTGTCGCAACTTCAGCAGCAGGTAATAAACGAATATTACGAACGCTACCAGGCCGCTCAGGAAGCTCTGATAGAAAATGTCGAAGACGGCGTTTATACCTTCCTCGCCGCAAGATACCAAAGCGATTTCACCGACCAGCAACAGTCCAACTCTACGTATACCGCGTTTGAAACTTCCATGAGTTCGCTTTCGGACACATCCTTCATTCTTTATGCGCCCTCAACCGACGGCACGGACGGCGGAACTTACGGCTATGTTTACAACATTCTGCTTCCCTTCGACGCGGCACAGAACGTAAATATCGATACCTCCGATACTTCCGCGGAATACTACTTCATGAGGAAGGACATTCTCGACGATATCACCACTACCGACCAGCGTGCGGCATGGTTCAACGGACAGACCGATTATTCTTTCGACGCGAACGAGGCCGGTCTCGACTATTACGGCAAAGATAGCGGCAGAAATTATCTTTTCTTCGAAGATAATCTCACGAGAACTGACAGGTATCAGTCTCTCGACAAATATGACGGCCGTTATTCCTACAACGGCGCCGTCACCGAAAATGCCGACGGTTCATACAGTCTTTCCCCCAATAAGCTCGATATCGATCAGATGCTCGACGAGTTTACAAATTATGTAAATTATGTCCTCGGCACAACAGATTCTGTGACCATCACGCATAACGACAGATACGACGTCGAAAAAGCCGAAGATTATTACGAGCTGGATGAAGACGGCAACGCCGACGAGAGCAAAATCGATTATTCCCGTTTCGTCTATGCCTCGGGCAAAGTCGACCTCGGTTATGATTTCGCTAACGATAATACGGCGCTCTCGTCCTACCTTACAAATCTGTTCAATAAGGACAGCGCTGCTTACAAGGCTCTCAGCGCGGTGAACGAACTTCAGTATGCTTACACTACGGATACGTCCGTTCTTTCGCAGTATGTCGGTTATTCCGTCTCCGCGTTCGAAACAAGCTACGTTCCCGAATTCGAATACGCTGCCCAGGCTGCCGTAAACGAAGGCCCCGGCTCCGTATATGTCTGCGCGGCAGACTACGGCTGGCACATTATATACGTAACGGCAACCTTCCCCACCGACGGTTCGCCCGTATACGGCGATAATGTGCAGTGGACGGAAGAATATGTCCTCAAGGAAGGCACATTCCAGAATCTTTATTACAACTGGGTGAAAGACAGCACTCTCACTGACATAACGACAAACCGCCGTTCGATAATCAACCAGCTCTTCGGCGGAGATGCAACCATAACCAAGTACGAAGATACCTACAGCGATCTCCTCGCTCTCGACGAAGAGTAAGGGGAAAGGGAGAGCAATATGGAAATCTGGCAGGCAATAGTGTTGGGCATCGTACAGGGGCTTACAGAATTTCTTCCCGTGTCGTCCAGCGGCCATCTTGTGCTATTGCAGGGCATCATGGGACTTACGGGCAGCGGAATAAATCTTACCCTGTTCAACATAATACTTCACGTCGGTACTCTGGTGGCCGTCTGCGCAATATTCTGGCGAGATATAATCGATCTGTTCAAGAAGCCCTTCAAAACTCTGCTTTATCTCATTGTGGCAACAATTCCTGCGGGCGTTGTGGGGCTTGTGCTCGCCGCACTCAATGCTGAAGACGCAATAAACAACAGCCCCTATATCGGCATACTGCTCGCCGTGTTCTTTACTCTTACGGCAATTTTGTTGCTTGTCACAGAAGTTTATGCAAAACGCAGAGCAAAGGAAAAGGAGCTGCCTCTCGGCTGGCGTACAACTGTCCCCATGGGTCTGGCACAGGCTGTAGCCGCCATCTTCCCCGGACTTTCGCGCAGCGGTTCAACCATTTGCGCGGGCGTGCTCGCGGGAGGCAGGTCTGAAGACCTGTCCAAATTTTCCTTCCTCATGAGCATTCCCGTAATTCTGGGCAGCTTTGCGGTATCCCTCATAATGGGCGCGGCGGACGGCGAACTTTCGGCCTCGTTTGCGGCCATGGGTACGAACGCCGGCTGGTGCATAGCCCTCGGCTTCATCGTCTCTGCAATTTCGGGGCTGCTCGCCATAAAGCTTATGCTCGGCGCAATCAGAAAGGCCAATTACAAGTGGTTCAGCTTATATCTCGTTCTGCTTGCCATCGCCTGCATAGTGCTCTATTGCACGGGCGTAATTTAAATAAGTATAAAAATTTAAACGCGGCGCGCTTATACAAAGCGCGCCGCGTTTTTGGTGCCGCTGATTATCCGTCGCCATGGTATAAAAATAATGAAACACGTAGTTGTGTTACGTTTTCAGTCATACCCTTTACAAACGGCATGATCGTATAGTACAATGTATCCGTAGGCAGATTTATAGTTTCTGCCGGATAACATCGACCAGTAGGAGGGCGCATGCAAGACGACTGCATTTTAAAGGTAGAACACCTTACAAAATCCTTTAAGTTGCCTTTGAAACAACAAAAGCTCGAGGGCGGCAACAAAATAAAAGTGGCGGTAAACGATCTTTCGTTCACCGCCTTCAAGGGCGAAATTTTCGGCTTGCTCGGCCCCAACGGCGCGGGCAAAACGACAACGCTGCGCATACTCGCAACGCTCATAAGGCCTGACGGCGGCGACGCGTTTATCGACGGAGTCAGCGTCGTAAGTAATCCTTACGGCGTGCGCGGCAAAATCGGCTTTCTTACGAGCGAACTTAAACTCGAAGACTTCTTTACGCCCAACTATCTCTTCGACTTTTTTTCCGAATTGCATTCAGTTCCGCATGATGTGCGCGATGAGCGCAAGCGTACGCTTTTTGCCCGCTTCGGCATAGATAAATTTGCCGAAGTCAAACTTGCAAATCTTTCTACGGGCATGAAACAGAAGGTATCAATAGTTGTCTCCGTCGTGCACGACCCCGGTTTTATAATTTTTGACGAGCCTACAAACGGCCTCGACGTTCTCACCGCCAAAACGGTCACCGATTACTTGGCCGAGCTCCGCGCCGCAGGCAAGAGCATAATTCTTTCAACACACATATTTTCGCTCGCCGAAAAATTGTGCGACAGGGTGGGGGTAATTGTTGACGGCAGGCTCGTCGCCCTCGATACTCTCGCCGCGCTAACGGCTCAAAAAAGTCTCGAAGATAAATTTTTCGACCTCTATTCCGAGGCAGTTGGAGGCCGCGCATGAAAGCCGTTCTCGCAATCATAAAAAAGGAATTTGCCCGTTTTTTCCGCGACAAGCGGATGGTGCTCACTACCATACTTATGCCAGGGCTTCTGATATACGTCGTGTATTCTGCCATCGGCGCTATAACGCAGTCTATGGTTGAAGACTCTGCACAGCCGGTTGTCTATGTGCAGAATATGCCGCAGAGCCTCGAAACGGTTCTTGAAAGCGTTCTCGAAGTGCGCGAACAGACGGTGTCGGACGAAGAGGCAAAGGAGCAGATTATAAACGGCGACATCGACGCCCTCGTCATATTCCCTCAGAACTTCGACGGGTTGACCGTAAGCCAGAATGTGCCCGAAGTCAGTATTTACTACTATTCGGCCAATACAACTTCGTCTTCCGCGTATTCCGTCGTCGTCTCCGTACTCAATTCTTATGAACAGCAGATAGCCAACATTTTTGATATAAATGCGGCACAGGACGTGCAGTACGACCTTGCCGACAGCCGCTCGGTTTCGGCCTATGTGTTGTCCATGGTGGTTCCCATGGTGCTGATCATGCTCATGCTTTCGGGCTGTATTTCCGTAGTGCTCGAATCGATAGCGGGCGAAAAGGAGAGAGGGACTATTGCGACTTTGCTTGTAACTCCCGTAAAGCGCAGCCACCTCGCCGTCGGCAAAATTCTTTCGCTTTCCGCCATAGCCGTTTTAAGCGGCGTTTCAAGCTTTGTAGGCCTGATATTGTCCCTGCCCGCCCTCATGAGCGGCTCCGGCGTGGAATTCACCCTCGCCGCCTACGGTGCGCTCGATTATATCGGCATATTCCTCGTCGTAATCTCTACCGTGCTCATTTTCGTCGGGTTGCTCGCAATAGTTTCGGCGTACGCAAAATCGACCAAGGAAGCCAACGGCTTAATTGCCCCCGTCATGATTCTCGCCATGGTCTGCGCGCTGTGCTCAATGTTCATAACGTCGCCGTCCATAGGTCTGTATTTCATTCCTGTTTTAAACAGCACGCTGTGCATTGCCGCGCTCATGGCGGGCACGTTTGCGGTAATGCCGTTCGTCATAACCATGTGCGTCAATATAGTCTTTGCGGCACTACTGTCCGTGCTACTCGGCGTTATGTTCAATTCCGAAAAAATCATGTTCAACAAATAATAAAAGTATTTATCAAAATAGTGCGGGGCGCGGCTTTCAGCCGTGCCCCGCATCGTTTACATTTCTTGTTGTCATTTTGAGCGTAGTCGAAATATCCGGCGCGTTTCCGCGCCGACAACGGGTGGGGGGAGGAAGTACTAAAATATTTTTGCGCAGTAACATGAAAAGCGACAGACAACAAATGTTGTCCGTCGCTGAAAATTCATTTGCATTTTACTGCGCTTCTCGGCAACTGCAAAGGAAACAGTTGCCTCGGTCACCGCTCGCACGTAATTATGTGCTCGCTCACCTCGCAAGGCAAAAACAGTGGGTGACCACTGTTTTTGAAGATACCTTGCTCGCCCTTCTTGCCGACGGGTAAATTCTGTTTTGCGCAGCAACATGAAAAGCGACAGACAACAAATGTTGTCCGTCGCTGAAAATTCATGTTACTGCGCAACCCTTTTTGCCCGCAAAGGCCGAAGCGTAAACCGTACAGGTAGCTCCGACAAAGCAACCTTATGGCACACCGTCGGGACTGTTTAGTGCTGCTATATCCCTATCCTGACACGGTTCGCAGTTGACGGTTGCATAAGACCTTGTAATCAACACCCCTTATACGGCGCGGCCTTCCACCTCGGCGGTCGGGAAGGGTATTCAGTCCTGCTGTAGCGGATTGCAGGTACAGGGCACCGCTATCTCCCCACTTAGCGCAGCTTCTGTATTATACCAAAATATCTTTCCGATTGCAAGTAAATTTAAGCGCGTTTGCAAATAACTTGACTTTTACATTTTAATGCCATAAAATGTAGGTGTTTCTAAAAAAGGAGTTTTGTATGGCAGAAAATTGCAATCACGATTGCTCTTCATGCGGCCAGTCGTGCTCCTCGCGCGACCCCAAAAGCCTTTTAAAGGCTCCGCACAAACTGAGCAAAATACGTAAAGTAATCGCCGTTGTTTCCGGCAAAGGAGGCGTGGGCAAGTCCATGACAAGCGCGCTTTTGGCGTGCGCCTCGCAGTCAAAGGGCTACAACACCGCCATAATGGACGCCGATATAACCGGCCCGTCCATTCCCAGAATATTCGGTATTCACGAGCGCGCAACCGGCAACGAATCGGGCATTCTCCCCGTCCTTACCGACGGCGGCATGCAGGTCATGTCCATGAACGTTCTTTTGAATAACGAGGAAGACCCCGTCGTATGGCGCGGCTCGCTCATTTCAGGCACCGTCCTCCAGTTCTGGACGGACGTTGTGTGGACGGACGTAGACTATATGTTTATCGACATGCCCCCCGGAACGGGAGACGTGCCTTTAACCATCTTCCAGTCCATCCCGCTTGACGGCATAATCATTGTAACCACGCCTCAGGATCTCGTCAGCATGATAGTCAAAAAGGCCGTGAATATGGCTGGATTGATGAATGTTCCCATCTTGGGCATCGTCGAAAACATGAGCTATATCACCTGCCCCGACTGCGGCCGCAAAATTTCCGTATTCGGCGAAAGTCAGGTCGATTCAATCGCCCTCGAGCACGGCATAACAAATGTTATAAAAGTGCCCGTCGACCGCTCTCTCACCGAGGCCGCCGACAGCGGAAAGATAGAATCTTTCGACCACAACTATTACGAACCGTTCTTCGAAAAAATCGACGAGCAGTTAAAAAGCAAAAAGTAAATTAAAAGGCGCCGACCGCATTTTCATGCGGTCGGCGCCTTTTAATTACAGATAAAGAGTGGACATATCTGGATATATTAGCTCTACACTCATATCTGCTACTCTACCATAATATCTTGAGCCTAACATAAGATTCCCCGTCATGTCACTTGCTGTTGCAACATATACCATGTTAGTTTGTAATTGTGCATGTATTTCAATGCTTACATTCGTATAATCGCTGGAATCGACAGTTGTGCTTTTGCTTGCAAGAAGATATTGATTTGATAACTGATTCCTAGAATAAAATGAAACTACAGTTGTTTTATCTGCTAAATTAGAATCGTGAGACACTTTCCATTTTATGGTCATATCTACATGACCATAAAATTCTTCAGGTAGATAATTTCTTAAATTGATTGTTAGGCTTGTGTTAAATTTGAGGTCGGTGCTGCTACAACTTACAGACTCATCGCTGGCAAGGATAGTAATATTTGCTTCTTTAGCTTTACACCAGCCTGCTTTTAGTTTCACGCCCACTGCTGGCATTATCGTCGTATAATAAGGTTTATTATCATCAGTGAACCAGCCTGCAAACATGTACCCAGAACGTGTGGGTTCAGGAAGAGATATTGCAGTTCCTTGTGATTCGCAAATGTCTTCAACACTGCTGCCGCCATTTGAATCAAGCTGAATGATAGGAAGCCAGCTTGCTTTTAAACTTAAACTATTTGCCGGCATTTGTGTTATATTTACGTTATTACCGTTTGAAGTATTCCAGCCTATGAACTTGAAGTTATCACGTATAGGAGTTGGTAACGTTATATTAGTGCCCTCTTTTGCTACTAATGGTGCAATATAATCTCCGCCATTTACATCAAATTCAATTACGGGTGCCCATTCAACTGCATATAGAGTAATATCGCTTGTTATGTTCGCATTAAATATATTAGACCCATCTTCGCTTGTTGACCATGTTAAAACCGCATACCCATTTAAATCACGTGTTTCTGGTACGACCTGCGAAATGGGCGTATTATAATCTATATCCATTGTCTCAATAGGAAAATTATTGCCAAAGTTAAAAGTGACAATGAATTTTTCCAGACTAAATCCTGCATATAGATTAATTGTAGAAGTGTTTAATTCAAAATTGCTAAAATTTACTATGGAGGATAGGGGGGCAAGTCCGTTTTTATCAGCCACTTTTAAGCCCTGACAATTAGATTCCGTAAACCAGCCCTCAAACTCATAATGATTTAAAGAGAGATCAACGGGTAACATTGGTAATTGACTATCATAATATGCCGTAAGTTCGCTCACGCCGCTACTTGTTGCACCTTCGTAGTTTAGCACGACCTTATATTCCTTTGGTGTGAATCTGGGATAAAGAGTAATAAAATTGTCTGGTTCGTCTGAAAATGTGATTACAGAGTTGCCGTCGGAAGAAACATATTGTGTGCCGCAGGTTTCAGCATCGAATAAGCCAACAAAATCGTAACCTTCACGCTGTGGTATTGATTCTATTGAAAATGGCTTTCCGCTTTCAACAGTAAATGAATGGGAGCCCTCGTCATCTCTATAGCTAATAGTATAGTAAGTATACCCACCAAGCAATTCAACAACATTACAGCCGTTTGCACATGAAGATGTAATAAGTAATGTTGAGGATAAAGTAATGGTAAAAAGTAATTTTACGATTGATTTTTTCATATTTTTCCTCCGCGATAAGTACAAATATCTTGTACTTTTTACTATATTATACAAATACCTTGTACTTTTGTAAAGTGAATGAAGACAAAAATTGCGGAAAATATCAAATTTTATAGAAAACAAATGGGGCTTACGCAGGGTCAGCTTGCCGAAATGCTGCACGGCAAAAAGAGCCTTGTATCCAATTACGAAAACGGATACAGCACCCCCGATATCTTTACGCTCTGCAAGCTTGCCGACATATTCGACATAACTTTGGACGAACTTGTGGAGTGGAAGAGTGACGATTGACTTATACAGATAAACCGACGCGCGGAGCGATTTAAAATCGCTCCGCGCGTCAGTTTACTATTCATGAGATAACCATAATTAACACAAAGGCGGCATCATAAAGCCGCCTTTTATCCGTCATGTTTTTCAGGTAAAAATTTCCAGTACCGCACGGGCATGTAACCCTTCATCTGTCTTTCGTGCGGGCGTCCCTTAATATTTACCGATTTATAATAAAGTTTCCAAAGTTCCTCAAACGTCTTTTCGTATTCGGACAGATATACGTCGGCGCCGTCGGCATGGCAGATTACAATTTCGTTGCCGTCATACAGCGCGGCAATTTTTCTTTTTATGTCGTGAATGACAAATTTCTGGTTTTTCAGCCGCTCGGCAAAGTGCGGGGCGAGCAGGTCGGTTATGTCGTTGTCGGGGGAGTAGGGGGCGTAAAGCACGCCCCTGTCGTTTTCCATAAACCGCAAAAACCCTTTAAGGTTATGCAGCTCGCCGGTAACTCGGCGGCGGATATCCTCCAATTTCAGCACTTCGGGAATGTTGGCCATCGAACGCACGGGGCGCCGGTGCCTCATTAAAATCCTGATATATTCAAGCGCGGCCTGTTCTTTGCCGCCGTTGCACGAGCGCAGCACCAACGATATGTCTTCGGCCGCCCCGCTGTCGTATTGCGCAATTTTTCTTTTGACCCTCGCGGCCTTTTCGCCGTCGGGCTCAATCTCTTTGACGACGCTGTCGAGCGAAAGCTGCAAGTCTCTGCGGCTCGTGATGATGCCGTTTTTGTCCGCATAGCAATCAAAAACGGCGGTGTAAAAACTGTCCTCGCCGCCGTCGGTCAGATAATACGTCATAATTCCCCCGTCAGGGCCGAAAACCCTTCCTGCGCGGTAGAAAACATGCTCAGTTGCTCGCCGTCGTCCGAACCGTCGCCCAGCATAAGCGAAGCTTTTATCATTTGTTCTCCGTCCGCGCCGTAAAATTTCCCGTTGCACGTTATAAAGTGCTTTGCCCTCTTGAGTATTATGCGCATTTTTTTAAGATTATCAAAGTCGAGGCGGGCAAACTTTCTGGCTTCGGTAATGCGGTAAGCCCCGCGGGCGCCAATCCCCGGCACGCGCAGCAGCATTTCCAGCGGCGCCTTGTTGATTTCTATGGGGAAGAGGTGTAAATTCCTGAGCGCCCACGCGCACTTGGGGTCGAACTCTGCCGAAAGGTTTTCGCCCTCGCCGCAAATCTCGTCCACGTCAAAGCCGTAAAATCGCAGCAGCCAGTCGGCCTGATACAGTCTGTGTTCGCGCAAAAGCCCGGCGCCTTTGTCGGGCAGAAGCGAACTTCTCACCACGGGTATATACGAAGAATAGTAAACCCTCTTCAGCCCCATGTTTCTGTACAGCGCCTGAGTCAGCTTTAATATGTGCCCGTCGCTTTCGGGCGACGCGCCTATTATCATCTGCGTAGTCTGCCCGGCGGGGATTGCCCTTGCGGCGCGCTTTACCTTATTTTCGCGGTCGTACACCGTTGCGGCGTACAGTTTTTTCATGGGTACAATAAGGCTGTCGCGCGTCTTTTGCGGCGCGAGCAGTTTAAGCGATTGCTCGCTCGGCAGCTCTATGTTGTAGCTCATTCTGTCCGCAAGGTGCGCCGCGCGCATGCACAGCGCCTCGTCGGCGTGAGGTATGCCCTTTAAGTGGATATATCCGTTAAAGTTATATTTCCCTCTTAAAAGCTCAACCGTGCGCGTCAGCATCTCCATCGTCTTATTGGGATTGCCGAACACGGCGGAGGAGAGGAAGAGCCCTTCAATATAGTTTCTCTTATAAAAATTAACCGTCAGCTCGCATATCTCTTCGGGCGTGACGGTCGCGCGCCTTACGTCCGCGCTCGCCCTGTTGGGGCAGTATTCGCAGTCGTAAATGCAGTCGTTGCTCATTAAAATTTTCAAAAGGGAAATACATCTTCCGTCAGGGGTAAAGGAGTGGCATATTCCCCCGACGGAAGC
>CALVWX010000012.1 GCA_944368215.1 uncultured Clostridia bacterium
CTGGAGCGGGTGATGGGAATCGAACCCACGCAACCAGCTTGGAAGGCTAGTGTTCTACCATTGAACTACACCCGCATGTTGCGTGCGTAAACGCACGAGCGAGTTCGTACGCACAACTCAATGCTAAACGATTATATCAAATAGCTTTTTTTATGTCAACTCATTTTTAACACTGATTTTACAAAATTATTTATTTTTTCTCGGCGAGAAAATCACAGACCGAATGCGCGGCGACGTTGCCTTCGCCGACAGCCTTTGCATACTGATACGGCCTGCCCGTGCAGTCGCCGGCGGCAAAAAAACCCGCAAGATTTGTGCGGCACTGCCTGTCTGTGGCGACGTGCCCATCCTCGCTCTTAAGCCCCGGAACGAGCGCCGAGGGAGCTATCGCGCTCTTGAGCATGAACACGCCGTCGCAGGGCACGGTTTCATTTTTGAAAACGACGCGCTCTGCGCGCTTGTCGCCCTCGATTGCACGCGGCATATCATTGATGCAACGCACGTTTTCACCCTTCAATTCCGCGCCTTTATAGAGGGGCGCGTACACGACTTCTGCGGCGAGAGAGGAAAGATATTCGGCCTCTTCCTCCATCGATTTTGACGTGCAGACCACGACTATTTTTTTACCCTTGTACAGCATGCCGTCGCACGTGGCGCAGTAACTTACGCCGCGGCCGAGAAATTCAAGCTCGCCGGGCGCGGGTCTGACGGCCTCCACGCCCGTGGCCAGAATTACGGTTGTCGTCTGATAACTTTCCTGCCCGCACAGCACGCCGAAATAGCCGCCCATATCATACACTCCCGTGACCTGCGCGGGGGTAATTTGTATGCCGGCCTCTTCAAGGTGATTTAAAAATGCCTTTTTCAATCCCTCCCCGTCTATGGCGGGCAGACCGGGATAGTTGTTGATTTTTTCCGCCGCGCCTATCTTTGCTGACAACGCGGGATTGCCGAGGTGAAGAAAATTTTTGCCCCTCGCCTTTAATGTGAGCGCTGCGGATACGCCCGCGGCGCCCGTGCCGATAATTATACAATCGTACATAAAAACTCCTTAACGCAAGTTGTTTACTGGAGGAGGTAAACTAACTTGCCGTTATTTTAGGGCGCTGCCCTCGCGGGCGCAATATTAAGCGCCCTACATTTCATAATTGCGCCCGCTTCACCCGCTGAGGGCGAGAAAGGTTTTCTCAAAACAGCACAGTGTGCTGTTTTGCCTTGCGAGGTGAGCGAGGGCATAAGAAAGCCCGATGCGGTGACCGAGGCGACAGAAATCCTTACTGCCGCCGAGAAGAAAGGGTTCGCAAATTGTGGCCTTTAACCCGAAAGCGCGGTTTCGGGTTAAAACGTAATCTGTGCGCCGATGGCGCGCAATATTTATACATTTACCGCAACCGCGAAGCGTCCACTGCAGAGCGCCAGCCTTCGAGCAGTCGCCGCCTTTCCCCCTCCCCTATCGAAGGACTGAACGCGCGCTCCGTGCGTTCGTTTTTGCGCAGTTCCTCCACGTCCGACCACAGCCCCGAAGTTATTCCCGCGAGGTATGCCGCGCCGAGCGCGGTGGTTTCGATTACTGCGGGGCGGAGCACGGTGCAGCCGAGGATATCCGACTGGAAGGCCATTAAAAAGTTGTTTGCCGAAGCGCCGCCGTCTACGCGCAGCGTGGAAATTTTTACGCCCGCGTCGAGCTCCATGGCGCGGACGATATCGGCAACCTGATAGGCAATGCCTTCGAGCGTGGCGCGGACTATATGTTCCCTGCCCGTCCCGCGCGTCAGCCCTATTATGGCGCCGCGCGCGCGGGCGTCCCAATAGGGCGCGCCGAGGCCCGTGAATGCGGGAACGACGTAGACGCCTTCGGACGACGGCACTTTGGTTGCGAGCTCTTCGCTTTCCGCCGCGGTATTTATTATCTTCATTTCGTCGCGCAGCCACTGCACGGCCGCGCCTCCGACAAAGACGGAGCCTTCGAGTATGTAATCGGGCTTGCCGAACCCAGCCGCGAGGGAGGTTATCAGCCCGTTGTTGCTCTCCACGGCCGTATCTCCCGTGTTCATGAGCAAAAAGCAACCCGTGCCGTATGTATTTTTAATATCGCCCTTGCGCGTGCAGAGATGCCCGAAGAGCGCCGCCTGCTGGTCGCCGGCCACGGCACAGATTTTGAGTTCGCGCCCCAGAAAGTCGCCGTCGGTCTTGCCGTAAAAATGCCCCGAAGGATGCACCTCCGGCAGCATTGAGCGGGGAATATCGAAGAGCGAAAGAAGTTCGTCGTCCCAGTCGAGGGTGTGGATATTGAAGAGCATTGTGCGCGCAGCGTTGGTGTAATCGGTGGCATATATTCTGCCGCCCGAGAGCGCATACATTAAATATGTATCGACCGTGCCGAAGCGCAGTTCGCCGCGCCTTGCTTTTTCGCGGGCGCCTTCTACGTTGTCCAGAATCCACCTGATTTTTGTGGCGGAGAAGTAAGCGTCGGCGACGAGCCCCGTCTTTGCGTAAATCATTTTATCCAGCCCGCGGGCCTTTAAATCGTCGCACATATCGGCCGTGCGGCGGCATTGCCACACTATGGCGTTATATACCGGCGCGCCCGTCTTTGCATCCCACACCAAGGTGGTTTCGCGCTGGTTTGAAAGGCCGACCGCCTCCACGTCGGCTATGCTCGCACCCGCGCGGACGAGGGCCTGGGCGATGACGCCGACCTGCGAACTTAAAATGTCCTTGGGGTCGTGCTCGACCCACCCCGCCTTGGGATAGATTTGCCTGAATTCCTGATATGCCTTGCCGGCCACTTTTCCGTTTTGGTCGAAGAGTATGGCGCGGGAACTTGTTGTGCCCTGATCGAGCGCGAGAACGTATTTCATTGCCTCATCCTTTTTGCGTATATATCAATTATAACCCACCCGAAGTCAAATTTCAACATGTAAGGCAAATTTATTTTTGCGGACAATAAAATACTTCATATCTTCTGATTTCCGATATGGCAAGAAAAATGTCACAAAACAGAAGAGAATAAAATGTAGAAAAAGGTCTGATTTATGGATAATTTGTCGAAACTGTCGGAAAGCCTTAAAGAACTCATGGCGGAGCACAATTTAAATCAGGTGACGCTCGCCGAAAAATTGGGAACGGGCCGCACAAAATTTTGCGATATCCTGAACGCCAAAAATGCACCGAACTACAAAACATTCATATCGATTATTGAATATTTTAATTGTTCGGCAGACTTTTTGCTTGGCTTGACAGAATACCCGCAGGAAAATGTAAATTATAAGCCTGTACAACCATTCGGTGAGAGATTGCGGCAAATCTTTGCCGATTCGAGGAAAAGTCAGTATCAGTTTGTAAAGCAGTCAAACACTTCGTGGAGCGTTCTACACGGCTGGCTGACAGGCAAAACCTCCCCTTCGGCGGACAATCTTATAAAAATTGCCGGATTTTTCGACTGTTCGGTAGATTATCTTTTGGGCAGATTATAGAAGAAAAATATATCAGGAAAATGCAAAGCGGCGCGGGCCTTCAGGCCCGCGCCGCCACTTTTTTATAAAACTTTATCGTATCGCAGTGACACGAAATATTTGATTTACCTCATCAGGTCAGAAGGAAGGTTGCAAGGAAGATTGCGCCGATTACCCATGTGGGGATGGAAATTTCCTTTACCTTGCCCGTGAATACCTTGACGATGATGAACGTGATGATGCCCATGCCGATACCTTTGGAAATGGAGTAGCCGAGTAGCATTACGATGAACGTCATGAATGCGACGATGGCGTCGGTTGCATCCTCCCAGTCTACCTTTACGACCGAGCTCATCATGAGTACGCCGACCCAGATTAAAGCCGTGGCCGTTGCGCAGCGGGGTATAAGCTGTGCTATGGGCGAAAGGAACATTGCTATGATAAAGCAGATGCCCGTAACCATGGAGGTGAAGCCCGTTCTGCCGCCAGCGACGACGCCCGAAGAAGATTCGACGAATGTCGTTACGGTGGAAGTGCCGGCGATTGCACCCGTGCAGGTTGCGATTGCGTCGGCGAGCATCATTTTTTCCATGCGGATGGGCGTGCCGTTTTCATCGAGCAGGTTGCCCTTTGAGCATGCGCCGTAAAGCGTGCCGATTGTATCGAACATGTCTATCATGCAGAGAGACAGCGCCGAAGTAATTAAAACGACTGCGAGCGAACCGCCGTTGTTGCCCTCCATGCCGAGGTATGCGGAGAAATCGAAACCTTCGTAGAACACAGCGCCCACGGAGTCCTCGCCCCATGCGACGAACGCATTGAAGGGATTGGAAATAGTTACGTCGGCAAATATTGCCTGAGCGGCCGCGACGTTGCATGCATATGCAATTGCGACGAGCACGTAATAGAGCACCGCCGAACCCAAAAGGCCCCATAATATAGCGCCTTTAACGTTCTTTTTGGAGAGAATGGCGATTGCGAACACTCCGACGATGGCAACGATTGCGGGAAGCATGCCGCCCACCGTGCCGGCAGCGTAGGTTACAAACTCGTTGCTGCCGAGGAGATTGAACGAAACGAAAGTAGTCAGCGTGCTGTCGTCATTGACGACTACGCCGGCCTGCTGAAGACCGATGAAGGCGATGAACATGCCTATACCGACGGGGATGGCGTGACGGACGCCCGCGGGGATAGCTTCAAATATCTGCCTGCGGAGACCGGTTACCGTAAGAATAAGGAAGATTACGCCGTCAAGAAGGGTGAACACCATGCAGTTTGCGTAAGTTAAACCCGTGCCGCTTCCTATCAGCGTGTAGACTATAAAGGCGTTTATGCCCATACCCGAAGCCTGCGCGAGGGGCATTTTTGCGAAGAACGCCATAAGGAGCGTACCGACTATTGCGCCGATTGCCGTGGCTATGTAAGCCGCGCCGTAGGGGTCGGAACTGTCCGTGATGACACCCGAGAACATTCCCGCATTGACCATGAGAATGTAGACCATTGCCATGAACGTAGTTACGCCCGCAACAATTTCCGTGCGGTAGTTGGAGCCGCTTTTGGTGATGCCGAACCAGTTGTCCACCTTTCCCCAGAAATTTTTGGGTTTTTCGGGTGAAGGCTGTTCAACCGCTTCCGGCTGCTGTGTCTGCTCTGACATATTAAACCTCCGATGCATTAGTATGAATGGCAAAAAAAAGCAATTTTCACGCCTTTTTCACAAAATATACCTAAATATTACCATACACCCCGACAAAAGGCAACAAGATTTGACGAAAAACATAATAAAAAAATGCAGGCGCGCGGCGCGCCTGCATTTTTGCAGAACATATTTATTTTATAAGCGACGTGCGCATGGCGTTGAGGATTGCCAGAAGCATTACGCCCACGTCGCCGAATATTGCGACAATCAGGGGGAACCCGGGCAGCGTTACGCTTAAAATCATGATGGCAAACTTGATTATCAGCGAACCGACGATATTCTGGAAGACTATCGAGCGCGTGCCCTTTGCTATTCTCCTCGCCTTGGGAAGGAGGGCTAAATTGTCGGATACGAGGACTATGTCGCTCGCCTCTATGGCGGCGTCGGAGCCGACTTGACCCATTGACACGGCGCAGTCGGCCACAGTCATTACGGGCGCGTCGTTTATGCCGTCGCCCACATATATGAGCCCGCCTTCGGTCTTTAAGCTTTGGGCTTTTTCAAGCTTCTGGTCGGGCAGGAGCGAGGCGGCGCAGTCGTCGAGGCCGAGTTCGCCGGCCACGGCCTGAGCCCTGCGGGCGCCGTCGCCTGTGAGCATTACGGTGCGCTTTATGCCCAGCGCCTTGAGCTGCGCAAGCGCCTCCTTTGCGCCGTCTTTTATCTTGTCGTCAACTTCGATAACCCCGGCATATGCGCCGCCCAACGCGACATATATGGTAGTGGACGCGCTGTCCGCAGGCGTGAATGCTATGCCCTCTTCCTCCATCATTTTGGCGTTGCCGCAGAGGAGAGTTTTTCCCTCCACCGTGCATTTTACGCCTCGGCCCGCCACTTCTTCGGCACTCTGCGCCGAATAGGGCGTATCTATTCCCGCAAATGCGGCGGCTATGGGATGAGAGGAGTACTTTTCCGCCGCGGCGGCGAGTTTTAAGGCCTGTTCAGAGGTGTAGCTCTTTACGGCGAAAGTGCCTTCCGTAAGAGTGCCAGTTTTGTCGAACGCGGCGACCGTTGCGCGGGCGAGTTCGTCGAGGCAGGTTGAACCCTTTACGAGTATGCCGAACTTTGCGCTGCGGCCTATGCCGCCGAAGTATGAAAGGGGCACGGATATGACGAGAGCGCAGGGGCAGGAAATTACGAGGAAGGACAGCGAACGGTAAATCCAGTCGCGATAGGTTGCCCAGACATATGCGCCCTGAACGCCGCATATTATGGTGGGAACGAGCACGGCGACGAGCACGGCGGCAATTACAACCGCGGGAGTGTAGTACTTGGCGAACTTGGTTATGAATTTTTCGGGCTTGGCCTTGCGGGCGGTGGAATTTTCTACAAGCTCGAGGATTTTGGCCACGGCCGAGTCGCTGTAGGTGCGCTCTACGCGGGCTTCCACAACTTTGGATATGTTTATGGAGCCGGACAAAATTTCGTCGCCCTCGCCCACCTCGCGGGGAATGGCCTCGCCGTTGAGCGACTTCATGTCGAGCGCGGTGGAACCTTTTGTAAGAGTGCAGTCTACGGGCACTTTTTCACCGGCCTTAATCAAAATGGTATCGCCCGCGGCAAGGTCTTCGGGCGCGACGACTATAGTTTTGCCGTCCTTTATAAGCGTTGCCGAATCGCTCTTTAAATCCATGAGCCGCGTTATCGAGCGCCTTGAGGAGCCGACGGCTACAGACTGGAGCAGTTCGCCTATCTGATAGAGCAGCATTACGGCCACGCCTTCCATCAGTCCGTCGCCGGTGAATACGCCGAGTATGATTGCGCCGACGGAGGCGAGGGTCATTAAAAAGTTTTCGTCGAAAATTTTGCCCGAGGCCAGATTTTTGGCCGTGCTGAATATTACGGGATAGGCGACGGGTATGAACGCCAGCGCATAGAGGGCGTAATCGACATACTGCCACACGCTGCCATGCGCGACGTAGTCGACAATGAGCGCGGGAATAAAGAAAATTACCGAAATTGCTATCTGTAAAATTTCCTTCAGGTGCGCACGTACGACGCCCTTCTCCTTTTGTCTGCCGTCGTCTATTTCGACGTCCTCGAAGTGGGTAATGGCGTATATGGCCTTATCGTGCGCTTCGGGGGTGGCGGCCTTTAAAATTACCGTCATGTTCATGAAATCGACGGTGGCCTCCACGCCGTCTATGGCGTTGAGCTCTTCCTCGAGCTCCCTGCCGCAGTTGGCGCAGCACAGATTTTTAATCTTTATGCGCTTGCAGTCGCCGCAATGCACACGCACCTGCTCTTCCTCGTCTACCACTTTTACTTCTTCGAAGTTGTTGCAGACGTCGACGACGCTCTTTAACGCGTCCTCTCCGCAGTCGACTATGACCTTCTGACCGACGAAATCGACCGTGGCAGAGCAGACGCCGCTTATTTTTGCAATCTCTTCCTCGAGCTCGCGCGCACAGTTGGCGCAGTCGAGCCCCTCGATTTTAATAATCTTATTCATCGCAGTTCAGGTGCTCCTTCGCCACAGAAATCATGGTCATTATATGTTCGTCGGAGACAGAGTACATAACCTGTTTGCCGTTGCGGCGGGCCTTGACTATTTTATTGTCCTTGAGCGTTTTGAGCTGATGCGAAACGGCGCTCTGGTTGCCGCCGACGGCCTGCGTTATGTGTTCGACGCACAGCTCCCCGCAGGAGAGCGCAAGAAGAATTTTGAGGCGCGAAGGTTCGGAAATGGCTTTGAACCGCGCGGCAAGGGTGGAAATTTCTTCATAGGAAGGCATTGAAACGAGCGCGCTCTTTACGCGTTCTTCGTGCGACGCCATATCGGCGGGACTGTCTGAAAACATATTATCCTCCTCTTCCGACCCGCCTCCCCGCGCAAAACGCGGACTTAAACAGGCGCATCGGAAAAATATCTTATGAATTGTTATTCATATGATAATATATTCCTTAATATTTGTCAAGCGTTCGCTGCAAAATCATTCAAAAAAATTAAACGCGGTTATGTTTTATTATTTTGTCGCGCGCGTATCAACGTAACGTTGCATTTGATTTCCGCAATCGGGGTGACCCCGTTGTCACACTCCGCAATCAGACATTATTCTTTAAACGCTCGTATCTTGCGTCCGGCAGCGTAACGCTACATCTCAGTCCCGCAATCAGGCAGTTTTCATTAGAATCATAGCCTACTCTTCGCCGAAATATTGCATGAGGTATTTTATATCGCCTTCGGCATTGTCGAAGCGTTGCAAAGACAAATCGTACCCGCGTACGCGCTTCGTCCAGCCGTCGCAATTCTCGTCGTTTTCCGTCATGCGCCCGCATAATGTGCAGTAGCGCAACCTTTCTCTCCCGTACAGAATATATTTTCTGTAAACCGTTTGTCCGTAATTGCACGTTTTACATATCTTTGTTGTCATGCCCTTTATTTTCCGCCTCTATAAGTTTACGAATTTCTGTAAGTTGCGTCAGAAGGTCGCTTAAATAATATTTTATAAGCTTACCCCTGCGCGAATCGGTCCGCGCTTTAAGCACAAAATTTTGGCAACTTTCATGAATGTTTACGCTGCTTTTGCTTTCAAGGCAAAGGCCGCATTTTGTCTGTTCAAAACTTTTTACGCCCTTTGTATAATACCTGCTGAACCTTCCGCACATATAACATTGCTTGTTTTCCATTGCTTTCCTCCGGATTTTAAGTAATTTTTAAACGTGTCCAATAGACACAATGAGCATTTTATCGTGTCCAATAGACACATGTCAAGCAAAATGTGCCTGATAGACACTATAATTTTTATAAATTAATACAGTTGGGGTAAAAAATGATTACCATACAGCAGATACAGGAAAGATTGGCGGAAGCGATAAAACAGAGCGGAATGACTCAACAGGAAATAGCAGACAAACTGCACATCAACCGTTCACAGATTTCTTGCTATATAACCGGCAGAAAAATGCCGTCCGTTGACACGCTTGCAAACCTTTGCAAGGTGCTTGACGCGGATACAAATTACATTCTCTGCCAGAACATTGACCTACAATAGAGTTTATTATAATGAAACAAAATGACAATGACCGCATTAATGCACTTAAAACAATTTTCAGCAAAAAGCTGAAGGAACTGCGGCAGGAAAGGCAACTTTCGCAAAGACAGATGGCGGACAAGCTCGGCACAGCAGTCAGCACATACGCAAACTGGGAACAGGGACGGACAGAGCCGGGCATATATGACATTTACAATTTGCTTTGGGTGTTTGATATAGACGCGAATGAATTATTCGATTACGATATTTTAAATTAAAAATCGAGGCGGCGCCTTCAATCGTGAAGGCGCCGCCTCAATTTTGCTTTTATATTAGCCGCAATTTTATTTTTTGTCGTCCGTTTCGCCCAGAAATTGCTTTATTATGGACGAGCCGATTTTTTTGCCTATGCGCACCTTTAAAGGTTCCTTTTTGGGCTTTTCGCGCACTTCGATTGTGCCTTCGAGCTTTAAATCCTTGCAGGGATTTTCGGCGACGTATTTGCATTCCACGGCGTAATCGAAAATATTTTTCAAGATACCTTCGACTATGGAGCGGTCGGCCTGAGGGGCGATTTCTATGGCGGCGAAAATCTGGTTTGTGCCTATGGAGGCAAGTTTGCGCTTGCCGAGGGCGGGGAGTATGTACGCGTCGACGCATCTGCCTATGTCGTCGAGCTTGGATTTTTCAATCCTGTTTGTAGAGGCAAAGGCCGAAGCGGGCGCCGAAGCGAACCCGTACCATTCGAGCACGACGGCCGAAAACCTTTTATTTACCTTTGTGGGCGAAAGAAGCCAGCGCGCAACGCCGCCGAGGCCGCCGAAAATGAGGGGAATGAGCGCGAGAATTATGGAAATTATCGAGACGATGAGCGCAACCGTTCTCAGCGCTAAATTGAGGCTGTCTGCCGCGCCGTCCGAAAAGGCGACCGCCACCGCGACGATGGACATTACGAGCGAGGCGACGCGCACGGCGTAACGGAAAATTTTTAAGATTTTGCCGTTGCGCTTATAGCTTTTGGTTGTTCCGCGGCTGAACACGGCCGCGCATACGCCCATTGCAACGACGAGGGCGGCGTACACGCCGAGTATGGTATACACGGCAACCTGCCAGCCCTGCGACAGGTTGTTTGTTATGCCGAGATATAAAATGAGCGCCACATATGCCGCAGTGAACGCGAGCGAAAAGCCGAGCGACAATATGTTGAGCCTGCGCGCTATCTGCGCGCGGTTGGAATAAATTTTTTTGATTACACAGCGCAGGTCGTATATGTCCTTGGCGAGGGTAAACGTTTCCTCGCTGGATATGGTGTGGCGGACTTCGCGGACCTCGCGCTCTTCGCCCGTCTCCGGCGAGGCGTCGGCCGCGGCCAACTGCGACTTTGCGTTTTTATCTTCCTTCATAAATGCCTCCCCCGCGCTAAGCTACGCGCGGGATTATAATTTAAAGATATTGTTCGTAGCGTGCGTACAGCTCCTCTATCCTCGCGCGCACTTTATCAAGCTTGGCGGCGACTGACGCCGATTTTTTGTAATCGGCCAAAACTTCAGGACTGACGAGCAGTGCGTTGAGCTCGGCCTCCTCCTGCTCGGCGGCGGCGATATCGCCCTCTATCTTCTTGATTTCGGCCTTGCGCGCCGCCTCGGCCGCGCGGTCTTTTTTTGAGCGGTAACTTTCCTTTCTTTCGCGGTCGTATTTTTCGCGTTCGGCCGCCTCCTCCATGCGCCGCTGTTCGGCCGCGGCGGCCTGTTTTGCGGCGATAAAACCTTCGTATCCCCCCGAATATGCCGTAAGCAAGCCGTCTTCTATCTGAGCTACGGAGTCGGCTATCGCGGATATGAAGTATCTGTCGTGCGAAACAAAAATTACGGTGCCGTCGAATTTTTTGAGGGCCTGCTCCAAACTTTCGCGCGCGGGAAGGTCGAGATGGTTTGTAGGCTCGTCCATGACAAGGACGTTGCCGTGCTCGTTTTCGAACACGCAGAGGGCGAGTTTTGCCCGCTCTCCGCCCGAAAGCGATTTTATCTTTTTATCCATATCCTCGGGCACGAGGCCGCACCGGGCAAGCGATGCGCGCACTTCGGTCTGGCCGTAGGCGACGTGCCTTTCCCAAAGTTCGGCGAGCACGGTGTTTTCGGGGTCGAGGTTGGCGTTTTCCTGATCGTATACGGCAAAATGCACGTATCTGCCGACTTCAATCCCATCCCCGCCCGAAATTATGCGCTTTAAAAAAGTAGATTTTCCTGCGCCGTTGGGGCCGACGATTGCCAGTTTCCGGCCGCGGACGACATCGAGATTGCCGCCCGAAATGAGCCTTTTGCCGCCTATTTCGAGGTTGAGATTTTTTACCGCAAGCACGCGCTCGTAAGGCTGCTGCGTGTAAGTGAAGTTAAAGCGCGGCGGGGCGGGCGGCGTGTAGGGTTTTTGCAGAATTTCCATGCGTTCGAGCTGTTTTACACGGCTCTGCGCAGATTTGGCCGTGGTGGCGCGGACGATATTTTTATCGACAAACGCCTGCAGCTTTGCCCTCTCCTCCTGCTGTTTTTCGTATTCCTTCAGGGCGAGGGCGTAGCGCTCGGCCTTTAAAATTTTGTATTTTGAGTAGTTGCCGGGGTAAACGGAAAGGCTTTTGTTTTCAATTTCAAGCGTGCGCGAGCACACCCTGTCGAGGAAGTATCTGTCGTGCGAGACTATAAATACCGCGCCCTTGAAGTCCTTTAAATAATCTTCCAGCCAGTACAGCGTGTCGATATCGAGGTGGTTGGTCGGCTCGTCTAAAATTAAAAGGTCGGGCTCTTCCAGAAGAAGTCTTGCAAGCTTCAAGCGCGTTTTTTCTCCGCCCGACATGCCCTCGATTTTGCGCTCGTAAAACTTTTCAAAGCCCATGCCGTTAAGTACGCGCTTGATTTTTACGTCGACGTTGAACGCATCGCGCGCGTCTACAAGCTTTTGCGTGGATTCGAGCTTTGCCGACAGAACGGCGTAATCGTGCGAGGACGGGTCGCATTCGGCAAGCGCGCGCGAGAGGGACGAAAGTTTTTCCACAGCGGCGATGTCGGATGAAAAAACCTTTAACATTTCGCCGTATACTGTAGAGTCCGACTGCAGTCCGCCGTTCTGTTCAAGGTAGCCGATGCGCATGCCGTTTTTGCGGGTAACTGTGCCATAGTCAGGGGTCAACTGTCCGATGAGCAGTTTTATAAGCGTAGTTTTGCCCTCGCCGTTGGAGCCGACGAGCGCGACTTTTTCGCCCTCGTTTATGGCGAACGAGACGCCTGAAAATATTAAATTGTCGCCGTAAGAAAAGGCAACGCCTTCGAATGAAACTAACATTTAATAATCCCAGTCGGGGATAAAGCTTTGGCCCGAGCTGTCTTTATCCTGCAAAAATACGTTTGTAAGGTTATATTCGCGCACCGCGGCGAGCACCTTTTTATACTCGCGGGCAGTTATGGGGCGCTGAAGTTCGGCAAAATCTTTTATGTCGCCGAAGGGCGTATACTGGCTCATCAGGCTGAAATACACGCTTTTGGGCAGAGTTGAGATGAATTTTACGATTTCGACGCTGTCGTACGCGGCAAGGGGTAAAATGAGGTGGCGCACTATGCAGCCCGAAAGCATTTTTCCGTCTCCGCGCATGACCAGCGGTTTTTGCGCCATGAACTCTATGGCTGGGCGCGTAAAGTCGGCATAGTCGGCCCTGCCCGTGTAGCGCTTTGCAAGCGCGGGGTCCATGAACTTGAAGTCGGGAAGGTATATGTCCGTGAATGTGTCGGCTATCTTCAAAGTTGAAAGTTTTTCGTAGCCGTGGGTGTTGTACACTACGGGAATTTTGGGCCTGTAGATTGACATTGCCTCGGCAATATGCGCCGCGTAATGCGTGGGATTGACGAGGTTTATGTTGTCCGCCCCCTGCTCTTCGAGCTCTTTGAAGATGCGCGCGAGCTCCTGAACGGTTATGTCCCTCCCGCGCATGGTGCGCGAAAGTTCGTAGTTCTGGCAGAACACGCACTTAAGCGAACAGCCGCAGAAGAATACACAGCCGCTGCCCTTTTTGAAAGAGATTGGCGGTTCCTCGAAGGGGTGGAGATAATATTTTGCTATTTTAACGCCCGAAACGCCGCAGTAGCCGCTTTTTTCATTGCGGTCGGCGCCACAGCTTACGGGACAGAGAGTGCAGTTCATGCATACATTATATAATAAAAAGGGCGCAAAGGCAATTAATTTGACTTAAGTTGAAGGCGGGTGCAAACATTGGCAAAGCGCACTCACTCCCGTTGCCTTAAAAACGGCGGTAAATTAATTTTGTAAATTTTTGAACTTTGCCGTTCAATGCCTTGACAATAAGCGCGCGGCATGTATAATAATGTAGTAAACATCAAGAGTGTGCGAGGGATCGGCCCTGCGACCACACAGCAACCTGCTAAAAGCAAGGTGCTAATGCCGTACCGATGGGAAAATTCAACAAAAGTTCCGCCCGGTACGCCGGGCGGTTTTATTTTGCATTTTTTCAGGCGGCCGCGCAAAATGCGCGCACACATTTTTAAGGAGTAACATGAAAAAATTTTTTACAAGCGAAAGCGTGACCGAAGGACACCCCGACAAACTTTGCGACAGCATTTCAGACGCGATAGTCGACGAAATTCTTGCCGTCGACCCCATGGCCCGTTGCGCGGTGGAATGCTGTGCGGCATACGACAGACTGCTTATTATGGGCGAAGTGACGACTTTTGCAAAGGTGGATTATGAACAGGTCGCCCGCAGGACGATTAAAAATATAGGATACGACTTCGGCAACTTTGCATATGACAAGTGCAAAATTACCGTGGCCATTCACGGACAGAGCGCCGACATTGCCTTGGGCGTGGACAAGTCGCTGGAGGCAAAGGACGGCGAGAGCGACAAGGAGGCCGAGATAGGCGCGGGCGATCAGGGCATGATGTTCGGCTATGCCTGCCGCGAAACGGACGAACTTATGCCCCTGCCCATTTCGCTTGCGCACAGGCTTGCAAAGAGGCTTACAGAGGTGAGAAAGAGCGGACTTTTAAGCTACCTCCGCCCCGACGGCAAGACGCAGGTGACGGTTGAGTACGACGGCAAAAAGGCAAAGAGGATTGAAGCCGTTGTCGTCTCCTCCCAGCACGACGAAAAGGTAACGCAGGACAAACTCCGCGCCGACCTTTTAAAGCACGTAATCAGATACGTAATCCCCGCCGAACTCATTGACGGCGACACAAAATTTTATATAAACCCCACGGGCAGGTTTGAAATAGGCGGCCCCGAGGGCGACAGCGGACTTACGGGCAGAAAGATAATTGTAGACACTTACGGCGGCAAATGCGCGCACGGCGGCGGAGCTTTTTCGGGCAAGGACCCCACAAAGGTAGACCGTTCGGCAGCGTATATGACAAGGTATATCTGCAAAAACTTAGTCGCGGCGGGACTGTGCGACGAGATTGAACTGCAGGTTTCTTACGCGATAGGCGTCAGCCACCCCCTTTCCATATTCGTCGATACGTTCGGCACGGGCAAACTTCCGGACGGCCGCATAGCCGACATCATCGCAGAAAATTTTGACCTGCGCCCCTACGCGATAATAAAGACTTTGGGGCTGCGCGCGCCCATATATTCGCAGACGTCGGCATACGGGCACTTCGGCAAGGAAAATCTGCCTTGGGAAAAATGCGACCGCGCCGAAGAGCTCAAAAAGTATCTTAAGTGATGGGCGCATTTTTAAGCGAACTTAAAGAGAGCATATTTCCGCACAATTTTACGTGCGACATATGCGGCCGCGAGACATTTGACGACGCCAACCTTTGCCCGTCCTGCGCAAAGACGGTAACTTTGAACGACGGCGCAACCTGTCCCGTATGCGGAAGAAAGACTAAATCTGACGGGCTATGCCTTGAATGCAAGGCGCATGCGCCCGCGTTCGACAGGGCGGTTTCGGCGCTGGTCTATAAAGACGGCGGAGCGGCGCTCGTGATGAAGTTCAAGCGCGGCGGCGCGTACCTGAAAAATTATTTTGCCGACCTGCTCGCGCCGAAGTGCCGCACTTTTGAAGGGGCAGACGCCGTATGCTTTATACCCATGACGGCAAAAGCCGAGCGCAAACGCGGATATAATCAGGCCGAGCTGCTCGCAAAAGAGCTGGCCCGAAGGCTGAATTTGCCGCTCGTGCGCGTGCTTGAAAAGGTAAAAGACACCGCCGAGCAGAAATCGCTGACCAAAAAGGAGCGCGAAAGCAATCTTAAGGGTTGTTTTTCGGCGCACAAGCGCGACGTTGAGGGCAAAAGTTTTATTGTGGCAGACGACGTCATGACTACGGGCGCGACCGCCGAAGAGGCCGCGCACCTTTTAAAGCGCAAGGGCGCCGCGCACGTGTATTTTGCCGCGGCCGCGTCGGTGGAATACGACAATCCGCTTTAAACGCGCGGCAAGTGCGGCGCAATCGATTAAATACACAAAGGGGGCAACGGCCTTTTAGGCCGTTGCCCCCTTACTATTGCCCGACGAAGGGCATTTTTTATTTGAAATAACCGTCGAGGTCGAAGTATTCGTCGAGATATGCGCGGGTGTTTAAGCACATCTTTTTGAAGAGCGCGCGGGCCTCGGCCACCATCAGCGTGGAGCACAGCGGCTGGTTGACGAAGGATGCGAAAATTTCGCCCAAGTCCCTCCTCTTTATGCCCTCGTAGCACGTTTCGATATTGAGGTGGTTGCGCATGACTAAGCTTAAAACGGCGGGCGGCAGCGGAGACGACACGACGGGTTTTACCGTGTTATCGGCAAAGACGCAGTTGGTTTCGACGATGGCGCCCGCAGGCATCTGCGGCATCTGCCCGCGGTTGGGCATGTTTACGTTTGAAACTATGCGTCCGCGGCCGAGAATGGCGCCGATTAAGTCGACCGCCTCCTCCGCAGATTTTACTACGGGGAATTTTTTGCGGCCTTCGGCCATTTCAATGCTCTCGGCGATGCGGTCTGCCTGCTGTTTTTCGCGGAAGTCGACAGAGGTGAGGTTGAACGCCCAGTCCTTGACCGTCTGCCTGTCTTTGAGGTACCACGTGTTGGGCATGAACTCGGCGAGGTGCCTGTCCCCCGCCGCGCCAAGCGCGCCGTAACGCATGTACAAATCCATCTTCACCTTGTTGCCGTAGGCAAACGGATCGTACCTGAAGGCGAAGCGGTCGGCATATTCGTAAAAGCCTTCCTCGAAATACTTGTTGTAAAAGGAAGGTATGAGCGACAACACGTCGATATCGTTGTAGTACGCGGAAGTTATCCACGTGAAGTGGTTTATGCCGCAGGCGTCGGTGTAAAGGTCGGTGCGCTTTGCATCTATCCCCTTTTCCTCCTTTAAAACGCGGCAGAGAAATTCCTGAGCGTGGAAAACTTCGTGACAGCACCCGAAGGCCTTTATCTGCGGGAAGACGTCGTAAAGCGTTTTGGTGCAGATGGTCATGGGATTTGTAAAGTTTATGACCCACGCATTCGGACAGGTGCGCGCGATTGCCCGAGCAAAACCTTCATAGATGGGCACGGTGCGCATGGCGCGCAGCACGCCGCCGGGGCCGACGGTGTCGCCGACCGACTGGTAAATGCCGTACTCCTCCGGAACGTGAACGTCGCTGCGCATCTCCCTGAAGGTGCCTGGCAGAATGGAAATCACCACAAAGTCCGCCCCTTCGAGCGCACCCGCCAGATCTTCGTAAACTACATAGTTAAACTGCGATTTTGTTGCGGGGTCGGCGTTGATATATCCGCCGATGGCCGCGTTGCGCTTTGCCGCGGGGATATCGATATCGTAGAGAGCTATCTCTCCGCCGAGGCCCTCCGCGCAGGCGAGGTCGGACATGAACACCCTTGCCCATTGTTTTGAACCGCCGCCGATATAGGCGAGCTTGATTTGCGTTTTCATCATATGTTACCCCTTAAAAAAATTTTCAATCGTTGCCCTTGAGCATGGCGAGGAAGGCCTGTTCGTCGATTACGTTTATGCCGAGCGAGCGGGCTTTTTCGAGCTTTGAGCCCGCCTCCTCCCCCGCAATGACGAGCGTAGTTTTTTTGGTTACGGAAGACGAGCACGTGCCGCCTTCGTCCTCGATAATTTTTTGCGCCTGACTGCGCGTATAGGTTGAAAGCGTGCCCGTCAGAACTACAGTTTGCCCCGCGAATATGCCCGAATCAACCCGTCTTTGCTCGTACTCGGGAGTGACAAACGAAAGCAGGTCTTCAAGCTCCTTTTTATTGTCATCGTCGGCAAACCAGCCGACTATGGCGCGGGCGGTTATTTCGCCGATATTTTCAAGTTCCACCAGCTGTTCAACCGTAGCGGCGGAAAGATTTTTCATACTCTTGAAGGCATTTGCAAGGTCGCGCGCGGCGACTTTGCCGACGCCGTCTATGCCGAGGGCGAATATAAACCTCTCCAAGGGCACGACGCGGCTTTTTTGTATGGCCGAAAGCAGGTTATTTATTTTTTTATCCTTGAAACCTTCGAGCTTTGCGGCCTGTTCGGCCGTCAGCGTATAGAGCTGGGAAGGGCGCGTGAAGCCCAACACTTTGTTGAGCTGGACGGCGGTGGCTTCCGAAAAGCCCTCTATATCCATTGCGTCCTTCTGGGCGAAGTGTTCGAACTTCGCCGCAATCCTCGGCGCGCACAGGCGGTTGGTGCAAAACAGGTTTGCGCCGTCCTCGACCACGGGACTGCCGCAATAGGGACAGACAGTCGGCTTTTTTATGTCCACGCTCTTACCCGTATGTTCTATGCAGCCCAAAATTTCGGGAATGACCTCGTTGGAGCGGCGGATGGCGACAACCGAGCCTATGCGGATATCCTTGCGGCTTATGTCGCCGAAGTTGTTGAGCGTAGCCTTGCGCACGGTTGCGCCTGCGAGTTCGACGGGTTCGACAATGGCAAGCGGCGTAAGTTTGCCCGTGCGGCCGACCTGCCATATCACGTCCTTTACGACCGTCTGCGCCTCCTCTGCTTCGAACTTGAAGGCTATGGCCCAGCGCGGGAATTTATCGGTATATCCGAGGCCCTCCCTCGCGGGCACGTCGTCTAATTTTATTACGGCGCCGTCGGTTAAAACGTCAATCTTTTTGCGCTCTATTTCAATCTCCTGCAGAGCTTCTATGATGTCCTCTTCGGTGGAGCAGACCTTTAAATAGGGATAGACCTTGAAGCGGTTGTCCTTTAAAAAGTTGAACATTTCAACCTGAGTTGCAAAGTTTTTGCCCTCGATATAGTTGACGTTGTAAAACAAAATTTCCACCCCGCGCGAGGCCGTAACCGCGGGGTCGAGGTTGCGTATGGCCCCTGCGGCGGCGTTGCGGGCGTTTTTTAATTTTTCCGTAGCCGTGCTGTTGTATTTTTCGAGCGCAGAGAGGGGAATTACCGCCTCGCCCTGCACTTCCATAAGTCCCGTGAAAGGAATTTTGAGCGGCACGGATTTTATTGTAAGGCACTGTGCCGTGACGTCCTCGCCGACGACGCCGTTGCCGCGCGTGGTGGCGCGGACGAACTGCCCGTCGTTATAAGTGAGGCACATGGTGAGGCCGTCGTACTTGTATTCGACGGTGAAATCAGCGTCTTCGTCGACCTTTTTGACGCGCGTTATAAATGCCGAAAGGCGGTCGTAAGTCACACATTTATCGAGCGAATAGAGCCGCGCGATATGAGTGTGCCGCTCGAAAGCTTTCAAAGGTTCGCCGCCCACCCTGCGCGTGGGGCTGTCGGGTTCGACAATGCCCGTCTGCACCTCGAGCCCGACGAGCTCGTCGTACAGCTTGTCGTACTCCGAGTCTGAAACCGAGGGCTTGTCGAGCACGTAATATTCGTACGCCCACTTGTTGAGCGTGTCGATAAGTTCTCTCATTCTGCTCATTGTAAAATCTCCAGAGGGGCGAGCGCCGCCGAAAGTTCCTTAATACCCTGACCTTCGAAGGCGACGTTTATGGTGTTGCCGCCGTTTTTGACGGCGATTATCGTGCCGAGGCCGAATTTAGGGTGCTTTACCTTTGTACCTACAGAATAGCTTTTGGCCTTGGCCTGCGTTCTGCCGAACGTAGCCGCGGCAGAAAAGGTTACGCTCTCAGTGCGCTTCGGCTGCGCGGGAGGGAGGTCACTTTCGTAGCCCTCGTCGGAGGAATACACTCCCCTTCCCCTGCTGCTTTCGCCGCGCTGCGAAGAAAACGACGAGCCGTAGCCGCGGGAATTGGAATAGCCGAAAGAGCCGTACCCCCGCGAATATGTGCCGCCGAACGAGTTTCCGCCGTAGCCCGAATAGCCGCCGGAAGCGGGCTTTACGGCATCGGCGCCGAGTTCGGAGGCGAGCTCGCCGATAAAGCGGGACGGCATGGTACGGTCGCGCCGGCCGTAAAGATAGCGCGACTTTGAGCGCGTTAAATACAGCTTTTTGCGGGCGCGCGTTATGGCGACGTACATGAGCCTGCGCTCCTCTTCGAGCATTTTGGGGTCGCTCTCCGAGCGCGAGGAAGGCATTATGCCGTCCTCCAGCCCGCAGATTATTACGTCGTCGAATTCGAGGCCCTTTACCGAATGAATGGTGGCGAGAGTTACATAGTTGCCGTCGTCCATGTCGTCCGTGTCGGAGGCCAGCGTCACCTGATTGAGGTATTCGTCGAGCGTCGCGTCGGGATTGAGGCGGACGAAGTCATCGACGGAGGCGATATATTCGTCAAGGTTGGCGAGTTTGGAATCGCCCTCGTCGGTACCGTCGTCGTAGGCGAGGCGCAGTTCAGTGCGCGAGATTATGTCGCGCACGAGCTGGGCGACGTTTACCGACTGCGCGTCTATGACAAAATCTTTTATGGTCGAGGCGAAATCTTCAATCTTGCTCTTTGCGCCCGCAGTTAAGGGCAGGTACTCGGCGTCGAGACAGGCGTCGTAGAGCGACAGCCCCGACTGCGCGGCGTACGCGTCCATGGCCTCGAGCGTTTTGCCGCCTATGCCGCGTTTGGGCACGTTGATTATGCGGGTCAGGGCTTCGTCGTCAAAGGGATTGGAAATGAGGCGGAGATACGCCAGAATGTCCTTTATCTCCCTGCGCTCGAAGAAGCGGAAGCCGCCGAACACCTTGTAGGGAATGCCATATTTGGTGAATTCCTGTTCGTATGAGCGGGTGAGCGCGTTTATGCGCATTAAAACGGCGAAGGAAGAATATTTTTCGCCGACGGCAACGGCCTGATTTATGGCGCGGGCGGCGAAAAGCGCCTCGTCGGCCTCCTCTTCGGCCTGAAAGTAAACGGGCTTCTGCCCCTCTTCCGCCTCCGTCCACAGCGTCTTTTTATGGCGCGCGCCGTTGTTCTTAATTATGGTGTTGGCGAGGTTTAAAATGTTTTTTGTCGAGCGATAGTTGCGCTCCAATTTAAAGATTTTGGCGTCGGGATAGTCCTTGTCGAAGCGCAGAATATTTTCTATTTCCGCGCCGCGCCAGCCGTAGATGGACTGGTCGTCATCGCCGACGGCAAAGAGGTTGCGGTGCTTTGAAGCGAGCAGTTTTACTATGTTGTACTGCACGGCGTTGGTGTCCTGAAACTCGTCGACGAGGATATAGCGGAACTTGTCCGAAAGAAAGTCGCGCACTTCCTCGTTGCCGCGCAGAAGGCGGAGCGTCCTTATAAGCAGGTCGTCGAAGTCGAGCGCGTTGTTGGAAGCGAGGTGCTTGTCGTACTTTTCGTATATACATACGATATCGTCCATGCGCGGAATGTCGGCAAAGCGCGTGCCGTAAGTATCGGGGTCGAGGCCGAGCATCTTGGCGTTGCCTATGTGATACTTGGCGTCCTTTAAAAGTTTTTCGTCGTCGAAATCAAGCTCTTTGAATGACTTTTTTATGATGTTTGAACGCTCGGTTTCTGAATAAATTGAAAAGTTGCTCTTTATGCCCGCTTCAGCCGAAAACTGGCGCAGGATTCGCACGCACATGGAGTGAATGGTGCATATCCACATGCCCGAAGTGTCGCCGAGCATGCCTTCGAGCCTTTCGCGCATTTCGCCCGCGGCCTTGTTCGTGAAGGTTATGGCAAGTATGCCCTGAGGGGCGGAAAGGCTCTGTTCGAGTATGTACGCGATGCGGGAAGTGAGAACGCGCGTCTTGCCGCTGCCCGCGCCCGCGAGAACAAGGACGGGGCCTTCGGTATCGGTTACGGGTTTTATCTGTTCGGAATTGAGTGATGAAAGTAAATTGTCCATTGTTTTATCTTTTAAGGTATATTTCTACCCGCACATTATACCACAACGGCGGACGTTTGACAACAGCTTAAACGCCCCTTTCCTTTTCGGCGCGGTACTTTTCGAGCGCGGCGAGATATTTTGCCGAAAGCTCGAGATTATACCTCTGCTTCTCCTCGTAAGAAAGGGTTGAATAATACTTTTCGTCCGTCAGCCTGCCTATCGCGTCGGAGACTTCGCCGCAGGTGTCGAGGAGCTGTTTTACGCGCAGATAGAATTCGTCCGGCTTTTCGCCGCGGATATCCGAGCGCACTTTGTAGTATATGCCCGACTTGACCTTGCCTTCGTTGAGACCCATGCTCTTAGCCATTGCCGCCGTCCTGTCGGCGTTTTCCTTGCATTTTTTCCAATAGTCAGTTTTAAGCCGCCGCTTTGCGCGGCGGGCGACCGATTTTAAATCTTCCATTTTACCCCCTGATTCGACAAAAATGATAAATAAAAAATCCTACCGAATTTCTTTGGTAATTCAGCAGGATTTTATTTTTTAATTTAGTTGCGGCTGCGCTTTCTTGCAGCTTCGCTCTTCTTGCGTCTCTTTACGGAAGGAGATTCGTAAAACTCTTTCTTTCTGAGATCGCCGATGATGCCGTCGCGCGAGCACTTTCTCTTGAATCTTCTGAGCGCGCTTTCGACCGATTCGTTTTCGCCTACTCTGATAGTGGACATACCTTTCACAACCCTCCTTCGCCTACGCAGTTATTTTCAATACCTGTTTATTATACAAAACCGCGCCCCCAAAGTCAACTTTTTGCGCGCAGGTTTTAATCAAATTTTTATCACCTGTTGCAATCTGCGTTACTCCTACATTTCCGCCGCGCACCCACATCCACAAAAAATCAGACAAGGCCTGCGGCTATCATAATGCCGTTTACGGCTATGCCGACGAGCACGGAGATGACATACAAAGTAACAATGAGCAGGAGGTTGCGCTTTATCTTTTTGGTATTCTTCAGCAATACGACAAAACCTAAACCCGCATTACAGCACAGCCCCGCCACCATGCTGCCGAAGAGAATTCCGCCTTCGCAGAATGTCTGCGCGATGACGGCGGACGAGGCGCAGTTGGGGATGAGGCCGATTGCCGCGGTTATGAGCGGTTCGACATACGGCCCGCCGACCATGGCGGAGATTATGGCGTTCTCGTTATATTCAAAAATGTAGCCGAAAATCAATGTGACGATGAATATATACAGCGCGATTTTGAGCGAATGCAGAAGGGGCGCGACGAAATACACGCGAACATTGCTTTTGCCTTCGTGCTCGCGCCCGCAGGAATAAGCGTGGATATCATCGCGGTCGTCCGGCTCGGGCTGAGCGAGCTGTTCGTTGCGCAGAATAAAGTTTACGGCGTAGCCGACAATGAGCCCGACGAGCACCTTTACCGCAATGAGGGGTGCAACGGCGATTGCGCCCGAAGGGTTGGTTATTAAAATTATCAGCGCTTCGTCGCTGGTGGCGAGGAAAACGGCCAGCAGCGTGCCCGTGCGGATATAACCCTTGTCGTAAAGCTTTGCGGCCATCACCGAAAATCCGCACTGCGGCACTATGCCCGTGACCGTACCGATGAGCGGCGCGAGCTTGCCCTGAAGCAGGCGGTGGTTTTGGGTGAACGACGTTTTATGGTCTAAAAACTCGATGAGAATATATATTATGAGTATAAACGGGAACACCTTTAAGGTGTCTAAAAGAGAATCTAAAAAAACTTCCATGAACAAATTCCGCCCGCGAAGGCGGGCCGCCACCAAGTCCGCATTTTAAGCAGTAGGGGCAAAAATACTTCCCTCTGAAATTTTATTGCTTTCCCCGCCGAGAGAGGGCGGAAATTGCAAATTAACGCTCCCGCAGACGGGAGCGTTCTTCAAGTAAAAATTATCTCTTCTTTTTGGACTTGGCTTCGGGCTGGGGTTTGAGCGATTTTTTGAGCCCCTCCTCTTCCTCGTAAGCCATGGGCTTTACGTCGGCGTCGGCATAACCGGTCGCCGCATAGCCTTCGTCGCGCTTTAAAAGGGTTATGCGCGTCTGTCCGTCGAAAATGTAGATATGTTCGCCGTCGGGCATGAGCGAAACCTGCGCGCCCTTCTGGGTATTTTCGGGCGCGAGCGCGAGGAAGGACACGCCCTTATTTACTTCACACTCGGCGTAAAGCTTGCCGTCGGCCTCCTCGGTCGCGGCGACGGTCGCCGAAAGACCTTCGCCCCACTTTATATCTTCGGGGCGGACGCCTATTATAACCTTTCTGCCCGTGCCCACATAAGCTTCCTTATCTTCTATCCTCGCGGCGACGGAAGGAGCTATTTTAATTTTAACCCCCTTATATGCCGCGACGAGCGTGCCGTCCTCTTCTTCCAGCGTTGCACCGTTCAAAAGATTTATGGAAGGCGAACCGATGAGAAGCGCCACATATGCGTTGGCGGGATAATCGTACAGGTTTGCGGGCGCATCTATCTGCTGAACGACGCCTTCGCGCAGAACTATGACGCGGGTAGCCATGGAGAGGGCTTCGTTGACGTTCTTCGTAGCATAGATGAAAGTACCCTCCATGCGCGCCTGAAGATTGACGATGACGTTGCGCATCTGCGCCTTTAAATTGTCGTCGAGGCCGGCGATAGGGTCGTCGAGGAGATAGAGTTTGGGCTCCCTTGCGATTGCCCTGCCGAGAGCGACGCGCTGGCGCTGGGCGGCGGTGAGCGTTTTTGGCTTACGCGTGAGCACGTCGGAGAGATTGAGAATTTCCGCGGCGGCTTTGACGCGCGCTTCGATTGCGGCCTGGGGCGCCTTGCGCATTCTGAGGCCGTAGGCCATGTTCTCGTACACGTTTATTGATGGATAGAGAGTGTCGTTGCGGAAAATCATCGCCACGTCCCTGTCCTTGGGGGGAACATCGGATACATCCTTCCCGTCGATATATATATTGCCCGAAGTGACCTCTTCCAGCCCCGCGATAACGCGGAGAAGGGTCGTTTTGCCGCTCTTTTCGGCGCCGACCACGGCCACGAACTCCTTGTCGGACAGTTCCAGATTTACTTTGCACAGCGCGAGCGCGCCCGAAGGATAAAGTTTGCTAACGTCCTTCAAAACCAAACTTGCCATTTATTTGCTCCGTTTTTTATATGCTGATATGCTGTGCTTAAACACCATACCATTATAATAATAACACACAGGGCGCGCTTTTACAAAAGCCTTTGGGGGCTATTTTGTAAATTTTCATAATTTTTTTCTTGAAAAAAGGCGCGCGCGGTGGTAAAGTAGTTATATATGAACGCTACAGACTACAACAAAAAAATGTATGAAGAGATTGAAAAGGGCGGCGCGAAGGGCAAAAAACTGCTGCTGCACGCATGCTGCGCCCCCTGTTCTTCGGCATGCCTTGAAAGGCTTTTGGGGCTCATGGACGTGACCGTGCTCTTTTATAATCCCAACATAGAGACGGGCGAATATTTAAAGCGCAAAGAGGAACTTCTGCGCTTTATTGCCGAGACGGGATGGGCGAAGTTTTTGGACCGCGACCACCAAAAAGAGGCCTACTATGCCGCAGTGAATGGCCTTGAAGGCGAGAGGGAAGGCGGCGCGAGGTGCACCGAGTGTTTTAAACTGCGCCTCAGTTTCACCGCCCGCACGGCGGCAGAAAACGGGTTTGATTACTGCGCTACCACCCTCACCGTCAGCCCCCTGAAGAATGCCGCACTTATAAATTCCATAGGTGAAGCCGCCGCGCAAAGCTGCGGCGTAAAGTGGCTGCCGAGCGACTTTAAAAAGGCAAACGGGTATTTAAGGAGCTGTCAGCTTTCGCAAGAGCACGGTTTATACAGGCAGAATTTTTGCGGGTGCGTATTTTCAAGAGAATACATTAAAGGTATTTAATTTTTTTCCGCTATTGTCATCTTGAGCGTTGAGCAAGGTTTTCTCAAAACGGTATAGTATACCGTTTTGCCTTGCGAAATGAGCGAGGGCACAAGAAAGCCCGAGCGGTGACCGAGGCGGTAGTATATCCTTACTGCCGCCGAGAAAGCCGCAGGCGGAGTCAAAAGATCTTGCTTGGTGTCTGCCCCCGCAAGATACATTCGACTGCGCAGGGTTTCACCCTGCTTCGCTCAGTATGACACATAAGGAATTATTTGAAATGCACGCTTTCTTAAACACCTTATTTTCCAAAGGCTCTTGATAAAAACTCTTTTATATGATATAATATTTTCAGCGGAGAATTTAATGCCCGCAACTACGATAAGGAAAAGGTAGATTATGGATATAAACCGCTATTCGCCCAGATACGGCGTGACCTACAAACACATGACCAAACTCGCCGACTTTTCGACCGAGGAAATTTTTGAATTTCTGTATGCGACAAGAGCCATGAAGGACAAATTCATCGCGCACGAGGATACAAAAATTTTCAGCGACATAACGCTCGCTCTGCTGTTCGGCGACACTTCGCTGCGCACGCGCTCAGCTCTGGAGATAGGCATACACCAGCTGGGCGGCAACTGCATCAACCTGCCATACAGCGAACGCGACATGCGCGCGGGCGAAAACATAAAGGACATTGTAACCGTTCTGGCACGCTTCGGCGTGGGCGCTCTGGTTACGCGCGGCATAAAACAGCGCGAGCTGGACGATTACGTCTCCGTTTCGCCCATTCCCATAATAAATTCGACCAACGACGATTTCGACCCCATTCAGACGGTGTGCGACCTGTTCACCATATGGGAAACAAAAAGGAGGCTTGAAGGGCTTAAAATCGCCTATATAGGCAAGGGCTCGCACGTGGCTTCCTCCCTTATAATGGGCGCGATTAAGTGCAGCATGGAAGTTGCCGTGGCTACCCCCACCGAGTTCAGGATAAAGCGCGAACATATCCTGCGCGCCGAACAGTACGGCACGATAACGCTGACGGACGACCCCTACTACGCCGCCAAGGACGCAGATATAATCTACACCGACAGCTACCGCTACCACAGCAAGCCTTCGGACGAAGAAATGCACATAATGGCGCCGTATAAGGTGAATAACTCGCTCATGTCCACGGCCAAACCCGACGCCATATTCATGCACCCCCTGCCCGCCTCCCGCGGGGTGGAAGTTACGGCCGACATTATAGACGGAAAACACTCCGTGGTAATGGAACAGGCAGAAAACAAACTGCACTCGATAAAGGGAATACTGGCGCTGCTTATTGATTAACGCAAGTTGTGCATAAGAGGATATGCACCAACTTGCCGTTAGTTGCGGGGCCAGCCCCGCTTGCCGCGACCCTAAATAGCCCTACATTTATATAGTCGCGGCAATTCACCCCGGTGAGCCGAAAGGGTTCGCAAATTGAGGCCTTTGAGCCGAAAGTGTCATTTCGGCTCAAAACATAATTTATTTAAAATCGCGCAAAGCTGTAGCATTCACGCGAAAAAAGGCGAAGTTTACCCCGACGACGCGCGGCGGGCGCAACCAAACAGGTTGCGCCCGCCGCTTTAATTTATTTATCGCCGTGTTTTAAATCGATTACCACCACTTCCGGGCGGTTATTTATGCGCAGAGGGAATTCAGAATTGCCCAGCCCGCGCGAGATTACCATGTGCGTAGACCCCAATATATGCTCGCCCGAAGTCAGCTCAGGGAGCAGCCCCTGACCGGGAGCGTACACTCCCTGATCGGTGAAGGGAAAGCGCCATTGCCCGCCGTGGGCGTGACCGCTTAAAACGAGGTCGTACCCCGCCCTTGCGTACCGCCTTAAAAACTGCGGCTCGTGCGCGAGGAGGATTTTATAAGTGTCGAAATCGGGGGTGATTTCAAAAATTTTATTGTTTTTAAGATGCGCGCAGCCGAGCCCTACAAGCGCGACGCCGTGCGTCATGACATATTCGTTTTCAAGCACTATCGCGCCCGCGTCCGCCAGTTTTTTGGAAAATTCGCGGTAGTTTTTATAGCGCATTTCATGGTTGCCCGAAACATAATAAAAAGGCGCGACCTTTGCGAGCTGTTCGACGAGCTCGATGGCCGCATCCTCCCCCGGTTTGCGGTAGAGGTGAATTATGTCGCCCGTGAAGACAATAATATCGGGTTTCAGCTTTACGACAGTCTTTACGAGGCGGCAATTTTTTTTGCCGAAGCGCTTTGCGTGCAGGTCGGAAAGCTGGACAATCCTGAAGGGCAAAGTAATTTTGGAACTATCGATTTCGTACTTGCTTACACCTAATTTGCTGTTGGAATACCAGCAGAAGAATACTATCGCCGCCGCCGCGCCTATGCAGGCGGCTATTGTTATTGCAATGCCGGCGGGACTCATGAACGCACCACCGCCCTGAAGATTTTTTTGCCTTCGTCCATGAACCTGCGTTCATGTTCTGTAATTACATTGCCTTCAAATGGCGCGGCCTCGAGGTCGCGGCAGACAGACAGAACGTGCATGCCCGCCTCCTCATAGCTCTGCAACGAGTAATCGAAAAAGGCTTCGTCGTCCGTCTTTTGCCATATATCCCCGCCGGGGATGAGCAGATTTTTGTAAATTTCCAAAAAACGCGGATTGGTGAGGCGCTGTTTTACATATCCCAGTTTTGGCAGGGGATTGGAAAAATTGAGATATATGCGCTCAATGCTGTGTTCGCCTATATATTTGGGCAGCACTTCCGCCGCGCAGATGAGAAAATGCACGTTTTTAAGGCCGAGGGCGAGCGCGCTTTCGCACGCTTCTATCATGACGTTGGAAATTTTTTCGACGGCCACGAAATTTGTATCGGGATGAAGCTGAGCCATTTTGTTGACAAAGCCACCCTTGCCGCAACCCACTTCCAGATGGACGGGATTCAAGTTGCCGAATATGCCTTCAAAGGACAATATTGCCCGCTCTTTTGCGGCGAGCTTCATATTTTTTTGGGAAAGGTCGGCCACCGTGAGGATGGTGCCGCACTCCGCCAGCCTTTCCTCGAGGTGACTTTTCTTGTGCATTCTCATAGATAAATTTTACCATATCCTTACAACTGAGCGCAAGTGTTTATACATTCATACGCGACACATTTTTTTATAATTTATGTTTTTTTGCACTTTGGCGACACATTCTGTCACCGACTTTTCAGCCGCGGCACCCCCCCTCCGCAACCGCAGAGTGCAGGGCCGCATGTGCGGCCCTTTTCAAAGTCGCGCAAAGCTGCAGGCCACAATTTGTTGCGATAGCAACCTCGGCGAAGTGAATTGTTGCGATTATATATCCGCGGGCCCTTATATATCGCAACAAGAGAAGCAGAGCTTTTCAAAGTCGCGCAAAGCTGCAGGCGCGGCCGCCAAAGCTTTGCGCGAGAAGAGAATTTTTTCCGGCACACTTTTATTTCAACTTTATTTTTGCATAATGCGTTTTAACAAAGCGGCGGCGCATTAAAAATAAAGCGTCGGGTAAACACTCCGTTCCTGAAAGAGATTATGCCGCCGCGGTGCGGCCCATCTTTCGCGCGTCGGGAGGGGCGGAAAACTTTTAAGGAGGAGTAAAAAATGGATATTTTAAACATTATCGACATCCTGACCGGTTACGGCGCGGACATTGCGTTCATTTCGGTTGCAACCTGCGCGATAGTGCAGGTTTTAAAGCGCACCCTTTTAAAGAACTGCCAGAAGAAAGTTTTAACCTTTCTTCCCTTTGTTCTCGGCACCATTCTTTACGCCGTCTTTGCGGCGGCAACCAATCTGAGTTTTGGCTATCTGGTACGCGAACTGCCGTACGTCTGCGAGCGCGGATTTACCATAGGTTCTTTATCCACGGTGATATACGTGTGGTATGAACAGTTCATCCGCCAAAAGGACGGCGCGAGCGCCACGGAGGAAGTGATAGCCACGCTCATCGAGGGATATGTGCCCACGGACGAGGTGGAAAGCACCGCCAAAAGCATTGCCGAGGCAATCGAACGCGACGTAACGGGCGACGGCGCAAAGCGCACGGCCGAGATACTCAGCCAAAGCATGGGCGAGGGCGTCACGCAAAAGGACATAACCCTGCTTGCCAAGCTCATAATCGAAACGCTTGCACACATAAACGTGCGCGCCGCGCAGTAAAAAGCAGTTAAGTCTGCGGAAAGGGACGGGGCATTGCCCCGCCCCTTTTTCCGCATATTCTAATAACCCTTGCACTATGCCGCAATTAATACCCGCTTAACCCGCAGAACGCAGGTTGATATCGAAGGACACTTCGGCGTCGCGCAATATGGTGTCCCGGAATTCGTCAAAATATTTGTAGTTGAACCTGTGGAGCAGCGTTCTGAATTCCAGTGCGTCGCATTCGGCGGCGCGGAGCGCGGAGACGAGGTCGGAAAATCTTTGCTCTATTGCCGCCGCGCCGCCGTTCAGCACAGCCTGCGGCACTACGCCCTCCGAAACCGACTGCGGGTCTTCCGTGCGGTCGACGTCGCTTACCTGCACGACGGCGGAAAACGATATTCTGACCTTCGGCGCGCCGTTTTCAACCGTAACCCTTACTCCCCCGTTACAGTTGCGCATGCCGAGGGTATACGTTGCGCCGTCGGCTTCGCACGGGACGAACACGTGGCGCACATTGTTTTTAATGAGATTGAGGGCGAATGTCTCCTCTTCGGTCAGCACGCCCGCCAATGTTCCGTCGCGGAATATGGCCGTGCGGTCGCACAAAAATTCCTGCGTGCCGCCCTGCTGCCCTCCGTTTTGTCCGCCGCCGGAGGACGAGCCAGACTGCCCGCCCGAACTGTTTTCGCCGCCCGTTGACCCCTGACTATCCCCCGACGAACCGCCTTCCGCTGACTGCGACTGGGCGCGTATATAGGGCATGTAGCATGATTTTGAAGGAGAATAATCCTGAATGCCTATTATCTTTAAATTGACGGTGGAAACGTTTCCGCTCTTTTTGGCCTCGTCGGACAAAAGGCGTTCTATCGACACGGTGGCCGTGTTGCCGAAGCGCATTTTTGAGGCCAGAAGCTGACCCGCACTGCCCTTGCACATGGCGATTACCGGGGTGAGCTGTGTATAGTCGTCGCGGTAGAAATAGTCGAGTATCTCGAATATGTCACCACCGCCGCAGCTTTCGCCGAGGATGAGCAGTTTGCAGAAGACGAGCTTCGGATAAAAGCCCGTTTTTTTGTTGATTTCGTTGAGGGCGTCGGCGACGGTCACCCCTTCCCCCTCCACCTCGATATACTGCGTGTTTTCGCCGTTTTCGGAGGGCTGGGGAATGGCAACCTGCGCCGTCACGCTTACTCCGCCGTCCTTGAGGTCTATGCCCGCGCCGATGATGACGGCCGTCTTTCTTATGTCGACGAGGCCGAAGTCGTTTGTAAAGAACAAAAAGCTCATTGCAATGATTACGACGGCATATATTATCGAAGCAACGCGCTTTAAATTAATTTTTTTCACGTCTTTTTCCTCCCGCGGCGTAGACTATCCATGCGAGCGCGGGCATGGCGTAGGCAAACACCAGCCCGGCCCAACCCATGACGCTCGTGCCGAGGTTCTGTACGAGCGCGAACTTGTTGTTGAAAATAAAAGTTAGAGCGATGAGAACGGCGTTTACTGCCAGCGAAAACGCAGGGTGCCACTGCCTGCCCGTGGCTTTGTACAGGCAATACGCGGCCATCTGAATATTTAAGACGATGGCGAAAAGCATGGCGATATCCAGCGCATACACGGCCAGAAGGTCGGTGCGGCCTATTAAACTTATGGCCGAAAAGAATATTGAAATTTTGGTTATGGCAAAGTACTGGACGACGGCGAGGTCGGAATACACCGCGTAGAACACGGCGCAGACGAGGGCGACTATCAGCCCGCCGAGCGCGCAGGAGAGCGAAATTTTAAGCGCGTCACCACGCTTGTATTTGAAATTGCCCATAAACATGAGCATAAGAGCGCCCTCGTTGAAGCGGAAAAATCCCCTTGCGCAGCCGCCGAAGAGCTGTGCGGGCGGTTGCGTGACGAAGGGCAGCAGGGCGGAGAACTCGCACTCGAGCATGCCCATTATGACGAGCGTAGCCGCAGTGACGACGAATATCGGCAGGCAGACTTCGGCCGTGCGGCCCGCGTTCGTCAATCCCTTTGAACCCGCATATATTGCAAAGAAAAAAAATGGCAGAAAGACTAAAAGCGAGGGAATCGTGTCGTAAAAGACTTCGTGGACCATTGCCTGCTGTTCGGTCATGGGCACGACGGCAGAAAGCGCGAAATACAGCGCAAAGGCGGCATATATTATACGGGCAACGACGCTCCCGAAGGCGTCCTGCAACAGCCTGAAAAAGGTTTTATCCGTCTTTGAGCACAGCATGCACACAGCCCAGACGAAAGCCGTCTGCACGGCGGTGTCGGCTATTACGGGCAGCCACAGCGAATTGCCGCAGGCCGCCGCCATGGTCGTGGGGTAAAGCATGAGTTTTATTGCGGCGTTGAATACGCACATAATTATGCATATCTGCCTGACGCTTAAGTTATTTTTTATCACTTTTAAGCCTCACTTTATTGGAACTGCCGAGAGATCTCGGGCGCCTTTTCATGGAATACAGATTGCTTTTATAAAATGCGTCCTTCAAATCGCGCTCCTTGAGCGGCGCGAATGGCGCGAGCAGAGGCACGCCGTACGACTGTTCGGACGCGAGGTAGCACAAAAGAAAGGCCGTGAGTAAAGCTATTCCGTAAAGGCCCACAGAGCCCGCCACTATTAAAAATAGCAGTCTGAGCGTAGTGGTAGTTTCGACCAAGTCGGGCACGGTGTAAAGGCATATAGCCGAAAAGGCGATGATGATAATTGCGGGCGTAGAAATTATTCCGGCTTTTACGGCCGTATCGCCCAGCACGAGCGCGCCCACAACCGAAAGCGCCAGTCCGACGTACTTGGGCATGCGGATGGACGCTTCGTTTAAAACTTCCAGAACCATGAGCGTTAAAAACATTTCTACGCTCGGCGAAAAGGGAATACCCGAAACCGAGCTGGCAATTTTAAACAGCAGTTTAACGGGGATGAGCTGAATTTTGAAGAGCTGCGCGCAGATATACAGCGCGGGCAGCAACACACCGACGAGGACGGCAGCCACGCGCAGCGCCCTTATTATGGTGGCGCGGTAGCTTGTAATATAATAGTCCTCGGCCGACTGGAAGTCCTCGACTATCATATACGGAGCCGTCAGCGCTATCGGCGAGCCGTCGACTATTATGCCCGCCCTGCCTTCGCACAGCTTTGCGCAGAAAATATCGGGCTTTTCGCACGATGCGCAGTGCTTGAAGAGCGAACGCGGGTGCTTTGCGATGAACGACGAAATGTAAGAAGAGTCCGGCACAAGGTCAATTTTGTTGGCCTTTATCTGCTCTTCTATCTGCTCGGGGATTTCGTCTTTGCATATACCCTTTAAATAGCAGAGCGCGACGGCGGTTGCGCTCTGCTCGCCGGAGGAGAGCATTTTTACCTGCAGCTTAGGACTTTTAAGGCGCTTTCTCACAAGGCCCAAATTGGTTTTTATATCTTCGGTAAACCCCTCCCTCGGACCCTTTACCGTAATCTGCGTGGGCGGCTCCATAACCGCGCGGCCGGGCGGATTTTTCAAGCCGATTATATAAAAGTCTTCAGACCCGTCAATATACAGCGCGGCGTTGCCGTCGAGCACGCCCGAAACAGCGTCCTGTAAATTCTTACCTTTCTTAACTTCGGGCAGAGCGAGGAGCCGGGCAATTTCCTCCCCGTCGTCGCTGATTTTTGCATTGTTTAAAGGTTTTACCACCAGTTCGCCCAATAAATTTTTATCTGCCAGTCCGTCGAGATAGACGGCCGCAAACTTTTTGCCCAAAAGCGAGCAAAATTCGAAAGTCAGTATATCGGGCGAGGTAAGGATTTCCTTAATTTTTTCAATATTGTCGCCAAGTTTTTTTAACGCGCCTTTTTTATCGCTCAAAGCCGCCTCCTCTCTTTGAAAATCAGAATTTTCTTTTAAAATAGATATTATCAAAAGTATTTTCGGCAGAAATTTATAAAAAATACTTGACAAGTTATACTATGTTATATATAGTATAACGTGTAACGAGGTATTCATTTTGGACGTGCAGATAAAAAAAGGCGTGCTGGACGCCTGCGTTTTATACGCGCTTAAAGGCGGCGAAAGCTACGGCTATAAGATAATAAACGATTTAAAGGGCATAATAGAAATATCGGAGAGCACGCTCTACCCCATTTTAAAGCGGCTTGAACAAAGCGGCGCGCTTGAAACATACAGCAGGCAGTTCAACGGTAGGCTGAGAAGGTATTACACCTTAACGCCCCTCGGCGAACAAAAACTGGGTGAATACAAATTTGACTTCGAAGCGGTTATACTTATTTATAAAAAGATATTTGGAGAAAAACAATGAAGTACATTGAATGGCGGGACGAATTTGAAGGATATTTAAGCGGTCTTGACGAGGCCGAGCGCAGGCGGGTGCTTTCGTACTACGCCGAAATGTATGCCGACAAGCGCGACAGCGGGCTTTCGGAGGACGAAGCCGTGGCGCAGTTCGGCGCGCCCTACGACGCGGCGCAGAAAATCCTCGACGGCGAGGGTGCAAAAAAATGTGATGACGCTAAGACCGACGACACGCAGGAAAAAGAAGAGCGGGCGCACTTTTCATCGGAAGGCGCCGTGGACGCGCTTGAGATAAACGGGGCGCTGGGCAACATTATTTTAAATTTTTACGACGGGGAAGGAGTAAATGTGGACTATCCCGCCACTTCGCTCATCGACTACAAGGTAGGCCAACAGGGCGGCAAGGTGGTAATCACGCATAAAAAAATAAAATTTAAAGGGGTAAATTTAAAGAATAAAATCATCCCCGACATGATTATTCAGATCCCCCGCCACCTCACGCCCGATGTGGAAATTAACCTTGCGGCGGGCGCCATTAAGCTGGACGGCGGCGACTACGGAAACATAAAAGCTTATGTTGAAGGCGGAGCTCTGACGACAGGGCAATTCAACTGTTCGGACGCGCAGTTTATAACCGACGCGGGCAAGATAGAAATAGGCGGCGCGGTCTGCCACAGAATGCACGCCGAAATAAATGCGGGCAAACTGCACGCGGGCAGCATATACGGTTCGACGGCGGATATAAGGGTAAACGCCGGCAAGCTGAACGTGGACGAAGCCGACTGCAAACGCACGGAAATTTGCGTGAGCGCGGGCAAAGCGGAAATAACACTTTGCGGCGCAAAAGAAGATTACGACGCTGAAGTCAAAAAAGTGTTGTCTTCGTGCAATCTCGACAGCCGCTCGGTAAACTGCGAACGCTCGGTAAAGGCCGAAGTTTCGCTAGGGTCGCTGACGGTGAACTTTACACAAGCAACGTAAAACTTATGCAAAAGCGTTTATTGCTTTACGCATATGCAAATACAGATAATTGCGGCTTGGCGCAAGACTTTGCGCCACGCCTTTTTTGCACTTCAAAGTTGACATCGCATATCTGCGGTGCTAAAATAATATATGCGCACGTGTGCACGTGCGCGGAGCAACATAAGATGAAATTTGATTACGACGCTACATATTTCAACCCGACGGACGTTCTGGACTGCGGGCAGATATTCCGCTACGAACCCTTTCAGAACGGCTACAGGGTGTTTTCCGCCGATAAGGACTGCTACGTTTATACGGACGGCGCAAAGACGGTTGTCGAGAGCCAACACCCCGATTATTTTTATAACTTTTTCGACCTCGGGCGCGACTATGGCGAGATTATAGCCAAAGCCAAAAGTTTCGGCGTGCCCGTTTTATCCCGGGCCTGCGACAAAGCAAAGGGCCTGCGCCTTTTAAACCAGAACCGCGAGGAGATGATATACTCCTTCATCATTTCGCAGAACAACAATATCCCGCGCATAAAGGGCATTATTTCGCGCATATGCGAGGGTTTAGGCCAAAAAATGAGCTCGCCCTTCGGCGATTTTTACGCCTTCCCCGCGTCGGCCGCGCTCTCTTCAAAAGGCCCCGAATATTACAAAGCTTTGGGAGCGGGCTACCGCGACATTTTTCTGAGCGAGACTTCGGCGAGAATTGCCCAAGAGGGAATCTCCCGTCTGGAAAATTTGGGGTACGACGATTTAAAGCGCGAACTCCTGACCTATAAGGGCATAGGACCCAAGGTTGCCGACTGCATATGCCTTTTCGGCTTCGGCAAGCGCGACGCCTTTCCCGTGGATACATGGATAGAAAAGCTGTACCGCGAAGATTTCGGCGGCACGCTGACCGACAGAAAAAAAATCAACGCATACTTTACCTCTCTTTTCGGCGGGTTTTCTGGGTATGTGCAACAGTATTTATTTTACGCAAAACGCGCAAACTTGTAATATGCCCGACTATTTTACTCACGCTATAACCGCACAGATAATTTTTGAACGTTCGGAAAAGGACGTGCGCGACAGTATTTGCGACCGCAAACTGTATTACATGGGCGCGCAGGGCGGCGACGTATTTTTTATGTACAATTTAAAACGTTCCAATAACGCGGGACGGCGGCTGCACAGTCTGGACGCGCAGTTCGTCTTTGAAAATCTCATACAGGGCAACATATCCTACGCCGCAGGTTTTGCCACGCACTATGCGCTGGACAGCACCCTGCACCCCGCAGTATACGCTTTTGAAGAGACTTCGCGCGCGCCTTTCGCCCACCTCGCCTTTGAAAAGGACATAGGACTTTACGTCTCGCGCAAGTACTCCACCCCGCGCAAAATCATGCCGAGGGATGACGTTTGCGGCTGTGCTTCGGCCATATACGACGCCGTAAAGCGGTTGGACGACGGCATTACCCTTACGGGCGTGGAGCGTTGTCTTAAAAGGTATTTTGCATATACGCGCGCGGTATATATGCGCAAACGCCAGACCTATAAATTCGACTACGACTATTCTTCCCTCGCTCCGCTCATCGAGCAGGGAATAGAGAAGGGCGTAAAGTGCGCAGCCTGCATAATAAAAGGCGACATCGACAAAGACCTGTTTGCGCGCAGTTTTTTGCAGCGCGAAGAGGACGAAAACCACCCCGCATAATCATATTGCCGCAGATAATAAAGCGGCGTGGCCTATGGCCGCGCCGCCTTTTGCGTTCATTTTGCCGGGCAAAAGCGCTTTATTTATTCAAACACTTTATCGTAAATGGTTTTATCGGCCATAATGTCATAAAGCCTATCCTGAGTGATTTCGCGGCCGTCGGGGGCGCGGAAAACGACGTAATATTTATCGTCCAGATGGCGCAGGGCGCGCTTTATCGTAAGGCCGTCGTCCACAAGAATGGTCTTTACCTCCACTCCCCGCCTTATGGCCGCGCGCGTGGCGAAATTTATTTTTACCGCGGTCGCGCTTTTTTCAAATATCGAGCACGCCAAAAACAGCGCAAAGAACAGAAAAGTTATATTGTAGCCGCTTATAAAGAATGCGGCGATCAGCGCCGCCGCAATGATGCCGTTGGTTACGCGCAGGATTATTCTTGCGGCTTTTTCCGAAAACATGCGCAAAAGCGCGCACTTGGCCACTCTGCCGCCGTCGAGCGGATACGCGGGCAGAAGGTTTATAATCAGCATGGCGAGCGATGCGTACATTATTGTATCCGTAAAGGCATATGCGGAGGGGAAAAACCACCACAGCCCGGCAACGGCCACGCATATCGCCGCGTTGACGGCGGGTCCCGCGAGGGCGAGCATTATTTCGTCCTTGGGACTTATTCCGTCTATATCGCACACTGCCGCCGCGCCGTAGGGCATGAGTTTGATTTGCCTGCATTCATAGCCCAAACGCGCCGCACAAAAAACGTGACCGCACTCGTGCAGGAGGGCGGTCAACGCAAAAATTACAGCTACAAAAAACCCGCCGAAGAAGGCGCAGAAAATTATAACCGCGAAGAACAGCGGGTGAACTGTTATTTTCATGAATTCCAGACGGGCACCGCGCCTGAAAGTGTGTAGCCGCTGATTATGTTTTCACCGTCGTACATGCTGACGTGCACTTCGTTCTGTCCGTCCGAATATGCAAAGGGAATGTTGGCCTTTACCTCCTCGCCGGGGTTGGCGTATACGGTGGTCAGCCCCGTGAACACGGCGGAGAAGGTTGACGTGTACGCGATTTCCACCGTATACAGGCCGTCGGCCGAGCTGACGGAAGACACAGTGCCGTCGCACACGGGATAGACGGCAGTCTGACCCGTGAAGGAGATTACGCCCGCAGTCTGCGTAACTTCCGCGTCGGAAAGTTCGCTGACGACGGGGGAAAGTTCAAAGTCGGTATACGCCGCCTCCTGTTCGGCGGGCTGCGAAAGGCCGGCCACGAGATTGTTTATGGCTGTGTTGTCTACCAGGGCGTTGGTTATGAAAATTCCGCCCGCCAGAAGGCATGCCGCCACCGCTTCTGCGATGAGCACGCCGCCCCAGCCGTCGCGCACCTTTGTCTTTGCGGGGACGGGTTCGGTTAAATCTTCGGTCTGTATATAGTCGGCGCGCGCGGAGTAGTCCTCTCCGTCCGCGCGGCTGTTTACGCTGGCGAGGACGTCGTCCTTCAGGTCCTCCTTAGGCGCGCCCTTGCGCCTGAACAGACTCTTCTTTTTGACAACGTTTACAGTATTTACGGGAATTTCAAGCATTTCGGCGTATTCCAGATTATCCATTGATAAGCCTCCGATGAAGTTATATTCCATTATACTGTCGGCGCGGCCGAAATAGAACAACATTGAATAAAAAAAAGGACAAGCCCGGAAAAATTGTGCATACACCGCAAAAAAGGCGCGGCCGCCCGAAAAATTTCGGGCGGCCGCGCCTTTTACTATACTATATTATTTAATGTCCTTAATGCAACTGCTGAGCTTTACGAAAATTTCGGGAGAAAGCGTTTCGCCGCGCGCCTTTAAATCGATGCCGCAGGCAATCAATGCGCCCTGCGCCTTTTCGCGCGAGAGCCCGAAAGCGCGGCAGAGGTTATTTTCGAGCGTCTTTCTTCGGGCGGAAAAAGCCGCCTGCACAACCTTTTTATACAGTCCTCCGTCCACGTCTCCCAGCCTGCCCCGCTCTATGTCTATGCGCACGACGGCGCTGTCGACGTTGGGGCTGGGATAGAACATTTCGCGCCCGACGCGGGCAACCTTTCTGCAACTGCCCCAGAAGGCGATATTGGCGGTAATTGCGCCATATTCGGGGGTGTTTGGCTGAGCGCACAGCCTGTCGGCCACCTCCTCCTGCACCATTACGGTTAAGGACAGGCACTTTTGGGAATGCTCTAAAATCATCATTATGAGGGGCGTTGTGATATAGTACGGCAGATTGGCCACTACGCGGTAGGGCGGAAGGTTACATTCGGTAATGTCGAGGCGGGTTTTTAAAAAGTCGCGGAAGACGACTTCCACATTGTCCAGCCCCGCCAGAGTCTGGGAGAGCACGGGCTGAAGGGTTTTATCTATTTCGTACGCGTGCACGAACGCCGCCTTTTTTGCGAGGGCGCGCGTCAACGTTCCCGCGCCGCAGCCTATTTCGACGACGTCGCAATGTTCATCCGCACCCGAAAGCGCGACTATTTTATCGAGCAGACTTTCGTCCGTGAGAAAATTCTGCCCGTATTGTTTTTTGAAGCTGAAGCCCGCGCGGGCAAGCACGCTCTTTATATTGTTATCTTCCATAATCTGTCAACGCCGCGCGCGGATAAAGTCCGCCGCCCTGCCCATACTGTTATCGTGAACGCGGAAGTTCTCCGCCTTCGCCTCACAAAAGAAGGGAGATTGCAGAAAGTATTTTTTTGCAATCTCTTTTTTATTGTTCAAAGCCCGAATGTTTGAGTTTAGGAAAAAGCCGCTCGGCATTGTCGCGCACGGCATAACACATCTCCATTTCACCCACGCCCTTGATTTCGGCCATGTTGCGCGTTATTTCGGGGATACTGCCGGGCGTATTGGGAAATTGACCGTATAGCGACGACGGCGAAAGATAGGGGCTGTCCGTTTCGGTGAGAAGCCTGTCGACGGGCACGGCCTGAATGGCACGCCTCGGCTTTTTGCTGCGGCGGTAGGTTGAAGTGCCGCCGAATGAAAAATATGCGCCCAGTTCCAAAAAGTCGGGGACCATTTCGGGCGAATACGAATAGCAATGCAACAGAAACCCGCGCTTTAACAGTGCGCGGTTTTCCCTTAAAAAATTTAATGTGTCCTCCGCGCAGTCGCGCGAGTGTATCTGCACGGGCAGGCCGAGCTTTTCGGCGAGCTCGAGCTGAGCCTTGAAGAACTGGCGCTGGCGGGCTTTGTCGGTATCGGGATAGTGATAATCGAAGCCTATTTCGCCGACGGCTATACACTTGGGGTGCGCGCACAGTTTTTCAATCCCCGCAAGGTCGGCAAACGTGCAGTGCGACAGCTCGGTGGGGTGCAGCCCGGCGCAGAAATATACCTCTTTGTACCACTCAGATATCTGCCTGCACTCCTCGGACGAGGGCAGGTCATATCCGACGGTGACGATGCGGTCGACGCCGTCTTTTATGCAGTTGCGGACGAGGTCGTCCATAGAACCATAGTCCTTGTGATTCAGATGGCAATGGATGTCTGTATACATAATCTTTTCCGCTCGCGTCGTGCGGCAGCGCGACGCGCAACGAGTTGCAGCGGTCGCAAAATCGCTTAACGACAGAAATAAATTCCGCCTTGCGATTTCCGTCTTTTTTATTTTATATTACAGTATTTTTCGTTCGGACCGTACTTTCTCCGTTGCGCGCAATTTGAAATCGCAGGACGAACAACGCTGTTCTTCAAACAGTGGTCGCCCACTGTTTGAGCGTTGTGAGATGAGTGAGCGCCTATCCATGCGCAAACGGTGACCGAGCCAACAGTTTTCCTTACTGTTGGCGAGAAAGCCTGCCGAGATTTGCGTTAACTAAGCAGGCTGCCGTCGGGAATGTCCTTTTCGGGGGAGACGAGCGAAAGGGTGCCGTCGGGGCCTTCGGCGCAGACTATCATGCCCTCGCTCTTTATGCCCTTCATTTCGCGGGGAGGAAGGTTGGTGACGACGATAACTTTTTTGCCGACCATTTCCTCGGGCGTATAATATTTGGCTATACCCGAAAGAATGGACAGCGTTTTATCGCCTACGCGCACGGTTTCGTGAAGAAGTTTGCTCTTTTTTACGGCCTCGCAGGCGATTACCGTACCTACGTGCATGCGCACCTTGGCAAAGTCGTCTATGGTAATGAGCGGCGCTTCCTCTACCTTCTGCGCGGGCGCGGCTTCGGCCTTCTGCTTGTCGGAGATGGCCTTTATCACCGGTTCAAGGTCGGCCTGTTTAAGGCGCTCAAACAGCGTTTGGGGCTCATTGGTTACAACATATTCGGGGGTCAATCCGAATTTATCGAGGTCGCAATAGAGCCTTGCCGAACCGCCCGTCTGGGCGAGGATTTTATCGGCCGTATCGGGCATAAAGGGCTTTAACAGGTTTGCGCCTATGGTTATGGCCTCGAGCAGGTTGTAAAGAACGCGGCTTAGCCTGCCCCTCTGCGCTTCGTCCTTGGCGAGCACCCACGGGGTGGTTTCGTCGATATATTTATTGGCCCTGCGGAAGAGCTGCCACAGCTCGTCGAGGGCGTCGGCCACTTTGCATTCGTCCATCTTTGCAGACACGCGGTCGCGCGATGTTGAAGCGACCTGCCTGAGCTCCTCATCGACGCCTTCCGCGGGAGATAAGGGCGCAACCTTTCCGCCGAAGTACTGGTTTGTCATGGCGACGGTGCGCTTTACAAGGTTGCCGAGCGTATTTGCAAGGTCGGAATTGTGCCTGTCGGTCATGAGTTCCCACGTTATTATGCCGTCGTTTAAATAGGGCATTTCGTGCAGAACGAAATAGCGCACGCTGTCCACGCCGTAGACGGAAGCGAGGTCGTCGGCATACATTACGTTGCCCTTGGACTTTGACATTTTGTCGCCGCCCTGCAAAAGCCAGGGATGACCGAATACCTTTTTGGGCAGGGGACGGCCGAGGGCCATTAAAAAGATGGGCCAGTAAATGGTGTGGAATCTTATAATATCCTTGCCGATGACGTGTACGTCGGCGGGCCAGTATTTATTGAACCTTTCGTCGGGCGCACCCACGTCGTAACCTATGCCCGTGATATAGTTTGTCAGCGCGTCCAGCCACACGTAGACGACGTGTCTGGGGTCGAAATCGACGGGCACGCCCCATTTGAACGATGTGCGCGAAACACAGAGGTCCTGAAGCTTGGTCTTGAGCGTACCCGCCTCTATGGCGGCCAGAAGCTCCTCGTCGGACTTTCCTATGAACTCGTCGGCGAGGAGGAAATTATTCATCATCTCGTTCTTTCTCGCCACGGGCTGAATGAATTCGGGGTGGGTGACTATATGTTTTACGAGCCTGTCGGCATACTTGCCCATTTTGAAGAAGTAGGCCTCCTCTTCGGCGGGTTTTACTTCCCTGCCGCAGTCGGGGCATTTGCCGTTTACAAGCTGGCTTTCCGTCCAGAAGCTTTCGCACGGGGTGCAGTACATGCCCTTGTACGAGCTCTTGTAAATGTCGCCCTGCTCGTAGAATTTTTTGAAAATTTTCTGAACCTGACGCTCGTGATAATCGTCGGTGGTGCGTATGAACTTATCGTAGGAAATGTTCATAAGCCCCCATATATCCTTTATCTGAGCAGCAATTTCGTCGACAAACTGCTTTGGCGAAACGCCTTTTTCGGCGGCTTTAAGTTCAACCTTCTGGCCGTGTTCGTCCGTGCCGGTCATAAAGAACACGTCATAGCCTTCCATCCTCTTCATGCGGGCGATGGCGTCGGTTAAGATAATTTCGTAAGTGTTGCCGATGTGGGGCTTGCCAGATGTATAGGTTATTGCCGTAGTTACATAAAATTTTTCAGCCATAGATTGCACTCTCCCTGAAGGCGCGTAAAAACTCGCGCCGAGCATATGATTGATTCTTTTAAAATATAACATATTTTAAGGCGATTGTAAATTATTTACAGGCATATTTGCGGCCGCAAAAAAATATTAATAAGCAATGAACGCTATTTTTACGGCCGTATTTATCGCCTCGGCCATACTTTTATGCTTTGCCGACCCGAATGCTTTTCTGCCCGCGCTTTTGGACGGAGCAGAGCAGGCGGCGACGACTTTTCTGACATTATTTTGCATATATACCGTGTGGATGGGCCTTTCGCGCGTGGCGGCGGACAGCGGAATAAACGGCGCGATAGCTAAAAAAATGCAGCCGCTGTGCTTTAAATTTTTCAGAACAAAAAGTGCATTGGGGGCACAATATGCCGCAATGAACATAACCTGCAACGTGCTCGGCCTCGGCGGCGCGGCAACGCCGTTCGGCATAAAGGCCATGAAGCAGTTCGACGGCGAAGGAAACCTCTTCGGCCGCAACCTTTTATTCATCCTCAACGCAACCTCGGTGCAGATTATCCCCTCCACCGTCATTGCCCTGCGCGCATCCTTTTCAAGCGCATCCCCCGCCGACGTGTTCGCGCCCGCGCTGATAACCACCGCAATCTGCACGGGCACGGCGGTTGCGCTGTATTTTTTTACCGATAAAATATGTCGCTCATTATCCCGTCGGTCTTCATAATAGTAATAACAATCGCCGCGGCGAGAAAGGTGAACGTATTTTCCTCATTCTGCGCTGGCGCGGAGGAAGGACTGAAGTTTACCCTTTCCCTCGTGCCCGTTCTCGCGGCGGTGTTCATGATGTGCAAGCTGTTCGAAATTTCGGGCATCGCCGACGCTTTGGCCGCGGCGCTTTCGCCTGCAATGCGCGCACTCGGGGTGCCCGGAGAGCTTGCCAAACTTGCACTTATAAAACCCTTTTCGGGCAGCGGCTCCTTATCCCTCCTTACAGAAGTATTGGAAAAGTACGGCGCGGACAGCTATGTTTCGCGGTGCGCCTGCACTATATATGCGTCGAGCGAAACGGTATTTTACGTGTTTGCGCTGTATTTTGCCGGCACGGATAAAAAGGGGCGCGCCCTGCCCCTTGCGGTAGTTCTGCTTTCGACAATTTTAAGCACATGCCTTTCGTGCATGCTATGCAGAGTTTTATAAAGTACATTTTTTATACAAATGAAAAAAGATATCAAAAATTGATTGATGCGACAAAATAAGTTACCCGAAAAAATTTTTCGCCAAAATATTTTACTTTTTTTTAAAGTTGGATATAATGATATATGTAAACGATAAGTAGCTCATCTACTTGATTCAACCGCTTCATAAAAATCGTTTACGTTAAAAAGCTCATCATTTTCCCCCTTATCATATAGAGACAGCACGGACTCCGGTTCGTGCTGTTTCTGTTTTATAACAGAAATTTTCAATTACTGTATTGTCTGACATTAAGATATTAACGCGGCGCCCCTCATGCGGGGCGCCGCGTTTAATTATATTGAAAAATTTATGTAAATTGTATTGACTGTACTAAATATCTGTAGTACAATTAATACAGTAGGTACAGTAAGTACAGTTTATCACGAGGGAGAAAGACATATGAAGGCACCGAAGCTGAGTTTATACCAGGTAATAGGAGAAAACATAAAGCGCAGAATAGCCGCAGGCGCGCTTAAGGAAGGCGACAAACTGCCCAGCTGCCGCGACTTTGCCGAAGAGTTGGGCGTTAACCCCAACACCGTGCAGAGGGCCTACACCCAGCTTGAGGACGAAGGCATAGTGTTCACCATCGCAAAGAAGGGCGTTTTTGTTTCGAGCGCGCGCCGTCCCCGCCCCGACAGAGGACAGATGCTTTTATCCAAAATTGCTGAACTCAAAAGCCTCGGCTACACGAGGGAAGAAATTGCTGCGGCATTGGGCGCCGTATTTGCAGACACCCCCACCGTCTGAATTTTATCGCCTGAATTTAAAAGCGCGGGAGCATTGCGATATGTAATGCTCCCGCGCTATTTGTTTATAATATTTTAAAGCTGCTGCTTTTCAGCGGCTGCGGATTGCCGAAATTACTTTTTTCAATATTTCCACGGCGGCGAGAACCTCGTCTTTGGTATTGTCACGGCCGAATGAAAAGCGCACGGCCGATTTTACTCTGTCTTCGTCCAGCCCCATTGAGGTCAGCACGTGCGAAGTGGTCGTCGCCCCCGAAGAGCACGCCGCGCCCGTAGAAGCCGCGACGCCGTTTAAGTCGAGCAGGAAAATTATGTTCTGCCCGTCACAGCCGGAAAAGCTTAAATTGGAGTGCGAAGGCAAGCGCCGCGCTCCTCCGCCGTTGACGGCGACGCCGTCGATTTGGCAAAGGACGAGATTTTCGAACATGTCGCGCAAATCTTCGACCCGCTTTGCCTCTTCCTGCGCGCGCTTATGGCTTAAAGCCAGACTTTCGGCCATGCCGACTATCGCGGGGGTGTTGAGCGTTCCGCCGCGCAAACCCCTCTCCTGATGTCCGCCGGACATCTGCCGCGTAAAGCGCACGCCCTTTTTTATACAGGCCGCGCCCACGCCCTTGGGGCCGTAAAATTTGTGCGCCGAAAGCGCGTACCCGTCTGCGGGAAATTGAGACAGAGGCATTACCCCCGCCGACTGAACACAGTCGCACCAGAGATACGCCCCGCGCTTGTACACCTCGTCATAAATTTCCGATATCGGCTGAATGACGCCCGTTTCGTTGTTGGCCGACATAACGGCGACGAGAATTGTATCTCCGCGCATCGCCCGCGCAACGTCTTCAGCGCGTATAACCCCGTTGCCGTCGGGATTGACGAAAGTCACTTCGAACCCGAAAGCGCGCAAATCGAGCGCGCTCTCTATGACGGCGGGGTGCTCAACGGCGGATATGACGAGGTGTTTCCCCCTGTCCGCATTGGCGAGGCTTATGCCCTTTATGCCGAGGTTGTCGGCTTCCGTTCCGCCGCACGTAAAGTACAATTCGGCGGGGGATATGCCCGATTCAACGGCTATTTTATCGCGCGCGGAAGTGACGGCGTTGGCTGCCTCCCGCCCGAAAGAATGCTGGGAGGACGCGTTGCCGAAAACGTCGGTAAAATACGGCGCCATTAAATTGAATACGCCGCCGTCGAGCGGAGTCGTGGCGGCGTGGTCGAGATAAATTTTTTTAATTTGCGATGACATTGTAAATTGTCCTTAAGGCTTCGAGCCGGGATTTAGCCGCCTCGTAGTCGCGGCCGAGCTGCGTACGCGAATTGTCGCGGTTCATGCGCACCCTGCGCCAAGTGGTGGAAAGCCTGCGCGCGGCAAAAAGCACGGCGACAAAACAAAGCGCGGCGAGCACGCCGAATATGACGGTAAGCCAAATGAACGCGCCGCTCGTATCGGCGAACATTACGGTTGAAAAATAGATTGCGAGCGCGCCGAAAATTATAAATGGCGCGAGCAGAGCGAGGCAGATTATAACCGACTTTCTGTTGTCGGCGGAAAAGCGCACGGCGCGCCCGGCCTTGGCCTTTTCGTTGCGTTCGTCCAGCTCTTCAACCTGCGGTTGGAGGGCAGATATCATGCCATGAAGCCTCTCGGCTCCCTCTTCGCGCAGCTCCTGTCTGCGCTCCTGAGATGAGAACTTTTCCACATTGCGCGCCGCGGCTACGGCGTCGCCGAGAACGCCCTGCGAAAAGTCGGTGAGGCGCCTTGTATAAATCATCAGTTCGAGCGCGGCGACTTCGCCGTCCTCGGGCAAAATTTCCTTTGCCTGCGCGAGATATTCGAGCGCGGTGGAAAATCTTTCCGCCTCAACCTCTCCCCTCGCCTTTTCGAGCAGGGATTGGACGACGTTCTGCTCTTCGCTCGCCTCGTAATGGTTGGCCTCTTCCGCGTCGTAGGCGTAGCCCTCGTCTATGTCGGGAGCGTGGTCGAAGGATAGTTCGGCCTCTTCGCCGTCGGCGGCAGGTTTTTCGCCGTCGTCGATTATCAGCTCTTCCTCGCCGTCGGCGTTGATGCGGAAGCGGTATTTTTTGTCTTTGTCGTCGTCGATAAGTCTTTCTTCTGCCATATCAGATATACCTCTCGGGGACTATTGTCTGCGCCTTTAAAGCGCGGCACGAGCCCCTGTATTTTTCAAACGCGCGGTCGCGCGCGTCCTTATCGGTGAACAGCGCATACACGCAGCTGCCCGAACCCGTCATATTCACGCCGTCTGCGCCGAGCGACGACAAGTCGTCCGCCGCCTCCCTTACCTGCGCATTTATAACGGCCGCTGCGGGATACAGGCCGTTTGAAAGGCTATTACCCACATTGCCTAATTGCCCCGCACATATGGCGCGGTGAACGGCCGATGACGTGCGGCGTTTTTCGGGATAAACGTCGGAAAGCGCATAGCACCTGCCGGTTGAGACGCCCTCTTCGGGCAGGGCCAGAATGAGGTAAAAAGTCGCCGCGCAGTCTATCGGGCTGACCCTTTCGCCCCTGCCCGTAATGCGCGCGTATCCGCCGCGGAGCATATAGCCGCAGTCGCTTCCCACCTTGTCTGCGACGGCCTTTAAACCATCATAATCGGTTATGCCGTAAAGGTGAGCCATGGCGTTGAGCACGCCCGCGACGTCGGCCGAGGAACCGCCCAGCCCGGCGCCCATGGGAATGCTTTTCTCAACGAAGATATCCGCGCCGCGCGTTCCGAACTTCTCCACAAACGCGCGGGCCGCAATTACCGCATTGTTTTTATCGGCGGGAATACCCTCGCTGCCCATGCCGCGCATGGTCACCGATATCAGGTTGTCCGCACGGGGCGACGCGGTGACTGCGTCGAAAATGTTTACCGAGGCGACGACGCTGTCTATACAATGATAGCCGCCGCGCGCGCCGGTTACGTCGAGGCTGAGATTAATTTTTGCATATGCCTTAACGGTGACGCTTTCCATACAGATATTATAACACACCGAGGCGTGCTTTTCAATGATTTTGGCAATAAAAATTGCTGTCGCCCGCCGCTTAAAGCGGCGGGCGACAGCACCCTGTCATGTCAGTTTTATTTTTTTCTGTAGATAAGCACGCGCTCCCTTCCCGATAACGGATACTTTAAATCGGGATTGACGGCGGCTACCTGTTCGGGCGGGCAGTTGAGCTTTCTTGCGGCGTCCCACAGCCCGTCGCCCGATGAGGGGATTATAACCGTTACGGCGCTGTCCTCGGGAGGCAGAGCTTCGCCTTCCTCTATGGCCGTCAGATATGTCACGCACGAAGTTTTGGGATATTCGGCGCACACCTTTATAAGCGCTTCGCCCTCAATCTGACCCTCGGAGGGCTGTTTTACGCTGACGCCGCACACCGAGCACGCCGCCTTCGCCCCGTCGTCCGCGCTTATCTTTACCGAAAAAGGCAGTGATATTTCTGTAGATTTTACGTCGCCGCCCTGTTCGTACATCAATACGGCCGTCACAGCGCCCTCAACGGCGCCGGTGCCAGCCACATATTCATATTCGGCCTTGGGCAGAGCTACGGCGAGGAACCTACATGTAAAATCGAGCTTGGCTTTTGCCGACGCGGGCGAAGATATGCGCTCGGAATAGAGTTTGCGCTCGGCCGGAACACAGAAATTTTCCTCCGACTTTGAAAGTGAGAGCGCGTTTGTGCAGCTGAATGCATCCGCGGCCGCGGCCTGTTCGGAACGCTGTGCAAACCAGCCGCTCGCCGCAAGCGTACACGAGAATTCCACCCTGCACTTGCCGCGCTCGTCGTCTACGGTGGCGTTGACGTTCATGTCGCGGATTTCGGCATTGACGCGCGGCAGAGCGCCCGCAAAACTGTCCTCGCAGGGTATGACGCACCTGAAGGGTATTACCCTTTCGAAGCTGGCAGGCCCCGAACGGCGCATGGCGAGAAGGCTTAAATTAATTTCGCCGGAGGCCGCAACTTCGCCCGTGCCGCACTCTGCGGAGGTGACGAGCGCGCAGGCGGAAGGAACGAGAATGTCGTCGACGCCGTCGGCTTCAAAATCGTCCTCCACCTCGCACTCGCCCGAAAAGGTTATGAAGGAGAAAAATTCTTTTGTCTGAGTCTTTAAATAAGCGCCCTCGCACGCCGTTATGAATGTGCGCTCGGCGAGGGCAAAAACGTCTACGTCGGCACATACTATGGCAGATACGACTATCGCCGAGCCGTCGCGGCGGGTAGACACGCGCTCGCAGGTCAGGCGGCAGACGGCGGTCTGCGCGGGAGCTAAAGCTTCGTCGTCGCAATAGTGCGAAAACTCGGCCCCCTTCTGCATGCGGCAGAGCTTGCCCTCCTCGTCGCTGTAAACTATGGTGAAGATTATTCTGCCGCTGTAATTGACCCTGCCCGACGAGACCTCGCAGCTTAAAAGACTGACCTGCGGGCAGGCGGCGAGCACTTCGGATATGCCGTCCGACTGGGTGAAGCGCGTCTGCGCCACCGTCTGGGCGCTTAAAGAAGTAACCGCGCGGGTGTATGAAAGAGAGCTTGTTTGGGGTTTTATCATATTTATGACCATGACCTCCTCTGCCATAAAAATATCCGTAAACACGGCCGCGCTATCCGCAGGTTAAGCCTGCCGTGCGCCGCACCGTTCGTTTTATTACAAGATATAATATGCCGCAAGGCCGCGCAATATGACTTAAATACCCTTACTGATTTTTACTCGCCCGCACAAAATTTCCGAATACGAATATGCGGTCTTACCGAGAAAATTTTTATCGTGAGGTTTTACGGTAAAAATCGAAGGATATACCCCCGACAATGTTGCGGGGAAGGTGACGAATTTATTCCGCCCGAGATTGAGTTTGACCGTCACGTCGCAGTTGTTGCAGTCCATTATGTTCTGTTTTATTGTATTTATGGAAGTTGCCGTTTTAATCATACCACTTATTATTGCCCTAATTTTTGAAAAATATTAATCCGGCAACGTACCGTTGCATCTGTGCTCCGCAATCAGGCTTTATATAAAACACATACTCCTCTTGCGGCCAACGACTCCCCCTCCCTGTCATCCTGAGCGGAGCCGCAGGCGAAGTCGAAGGAACTCGCAAAGTTTTATATAATGCAGGACACTTTACAAACAGCGCATACCGCCCCATTGTCGGCCGCAATACGGCCATATGCGTTCGACTGCGCTCGTCGGGCAGAAGGCCATCCTTGCTCAATGCTCAGCATGACAACGTGGTTTTAATACAAAAAAAATGCCGCCGCGGGCTTTTCCCGCGGCGGCAAACCTTTTTATTATTGTATTTAAATATTACTTACACATCTCAGGCGCGATTAAATCAGAACAGATCGTCATCGTCGTCCTCATCGTCATCTTCGTCGTCTTCATCGTCGAAATCGTCGTCGGCAAGGTCGGCGAGGGGGTCGTCGTCAAAGTCATCGTGTTCGCTGTCGCTTTCGGAATCGTCCTCTTCCTCTTCGGCTTTGAACTCTTCTTCAAGTTCTTCGTCGTCGATGGTCAGGTCGTCCATATCGTCGTCGAGATAGCTCTTCCACTCTTCGTCCTTTTCGGGGTCGACTTCCTCTTCCTCCTCATATTCGGCTTTGCGGCGGCACGATTCGCACATAGTCTCGCCGAACTGAATGCGGTTGACGCCGCATACGGGGCAAAGCTCGGTGTTTTCGGTATCGAGAGCTTCGTCCATTTCCTCGTCGTCGAGGTCGGCAAACTGAAGTTTGTTGCCCTTCATTTCGGCAATGCACACGTCGCAGTATTCCTGTTTGTCGGCGTCGATGTAGTTAAGTTCGCACCTGGGGCATTTGATATATCTTACCATACGATTTTCTCCCGTTCATATATAAATATAACGCATCACTAAAACGCGCTTATTTTTTTACGCGTATCATTATATTAATATTTACCCCGTTTGTAAACTGTTTTAACAAAATAATTTGCTATTTTCAAAAAAAATATGCCAAAGCTGTAAACCTATACGCGTCATAGAACAAAATCGCTATTCATAATCGCCCATGTCGCGCCGTCCGTCGCCGCGCGGAGGCGGGCAAAACGGGTTTGGCGGACAGGGCGGTTTTTCGGGCGGGCAGTCCTTTTTGCCCTTTTCCTCGAGTTTTACAAGTATTACGTCCTCGCCTATCTTAACAATCTGGCCCCACGATATAAATTGCTCGTCGCGCATGAATTTAAAGCCCCTGCCGCCCGTGACGGTAAAGCCCTTTATTTTATTTTCCGGATAAAAAAAGAGCATATCGCACACCCGCCCGAGGTTTTTTCCGTCGTTCAAGCATATAACCTGCAATTTTTTAACGGCATTGAAAGAAAGTTCCATAGTATAATGTTATGCGCCGCGCCATAAAAGTTGCTTTAAAAATAAAAAAGTTCCGTCCCGCGCTTTTTCCACTCGACGAAAACAGCACAGTTTTTTTATCAAAAAGCCGCTCTTTATTTTTTTAATTAATCCCTTTTTGTCATATTTTGTAGTTTACAATCTAAATACAAACGTTTGTAAAATAAATTCAGGAGATACAAAACATGGCAAATTTAGAAAAACAACACGCTTACAAAACCTTTCCCGTATTCGGGAATATAAACATCTCAGAAGATCTGGCATACAAAACGACCACATGGATAATAGACATTTTATCTCCTAAAAACATGCGCTATGGCGTCCCTATTGAATTTATCGTAAGAAAAAATGAAATAGACGACGCCGAAATAAAAATCTTTGGCAGCAACATACGCCTGAATATTTCCGAACGCCTGATTCAGGAAAACGGAATTTCTTGCTATTTTGACGCATTGGGCGACAAATACGAAGAGCACGAAACACCCAACAATAAAAAAATGGTAAACGGCATGTTTATTACCGAAGACACTGCAGGCTGGATATCCGCACTGCCGCTTTTTAGTAATGCACAATCCCAAACAGGCCCTATACGCTGGCTCACCAACACCACGGGAGAACCCTTAAAGGGTTTTAATTCCGACGGTTATCTGGTCTTCATTGTGGAGCCGAAAAGAAAACTTTTATATCGTTTATATCGCTCAGAAAAGTATAACAGCCTATCGGAGATAGAAGAAATCAGCGGGGACGAGCGCAAATCATGTTGCATTTTTGATTTTTATAACCTTGAAGATGACGGATGCGACTATGTTAAGACGATAAGAGATACTATAAACGGCCGAAACGTAAACTTTGAATATGACGGCGACAGATTATCGCGCATAAGCATGACCAAAGGCGCAAATTATGTAT
>CALVWX010000013.1 GCA_944368215.1 uncultured Clostridia bacterium
TATTATGAATGCTCTGTCTGCGAAGCGACCTTCTCCGATGCGGAAGGCAAAACGGCGGTAGACCCTTCAACGCTTGTGGTAGAAGCGGAAGGCCACGACCTTGACCTTGTCGAGGAGAGTCCCGCAACCTGCACGACAGACGGTTGCGAAGCATATTATAAGTGTTCGGCATGCGGCGAAACCTTCTCCGATGCGGAAGGCAAAACGGCGGTAGATGTTTCAACATTAGTCATTCCTGCAAGTCATGACCTTGACCTTGTTTCGGAAGTTTCCGCAACCTGCACGACGGACGGTTGCGAAGCATATTATAAGTGTTCGGCATGCGGCGAAACCTTCTCCGATGCGGAAGGCAAAATGCCGGTAGCCCCTTCAACACTCGTAATAAAGTCGGAAGGTCACGACATTGACCTTGTTGCGGAAGTTTCTGCGACATGCGAAAAAGACGGGTGTGAGGCATATTATAAGTGTTCGGCATGCGGCGAAACCTTCTCCGATGTGGAAGGCAAAACGCCGGTTGATGTTTCAACGCTTACGATAAAATCGACGGGGCATACCCTTTCGGCAACAGTTGATACCGAACCTTCTGCCACAACCGCCGGCTCTGCTACAGTATCATGCGAAAAATGTGATTATTCCGATACACTGACTCTTCCCGCCCTCACAGAAGAAAACGTTGAAAACGGTACATATAATCTTTCGCTTACATATAAATATGAAAGTGCAAGATTTTATCGTTATAATATTTATGCATATAATCTGGCGCAAACAGATCCGGCTATCGTCAATGCAGATGAAATGATTTTTGAAGTTAAAACTGATACATGTTTAACATCTGCATCGTCGGTACAGCTTAACAAGACTTCTGTTTCAGGTACGATTAAATCCACAGCTACGCGCACAATAGATTTTACCCTTTCGCTTGATGAAGTTCAATATGGCATAGGGTTAGCGCGTCAGGTAAGCGGGTGGTATAAATTTACAATAACCACTGCCGATGTTGATGTGGTGGCAACACTTTTAGGTGATGATGGTACCATAAGGGATATAATTACTTCATCAGATAATCTTTCGAATATCTTTGAATTGGAGTCTGCTACACGCTATATTATTGTTCTTCATAGTGCAGGCACTGAAACAGAATCGATAGCATATACTATCGAGCAAACGACAATTCCTACAGTGACTACGGAAGTTTCTGCTACGTTCTCGATCGATGCGGCGGTAAATTATCGTACCGGTGAGGGCAGTGCTCCCGTAAGCATACTTGTGGGCGATGATGTCCCTGAAGGTCATTACATACTTACGATTACTGGTACTGTTCAGCTTGGTAAAAATTATAATTTTGATATCACTGTTGGTGACGATAGCTATAATACTGAAACGCTGGTAGAAATAGATAGTACCGAGTTTGCCGGCCAGATCGGTGCGGGTGTGAGTGGTGTGTTCCTTAAAGCGGGAGATATTATAAGTATCTCAAATGTCAATATGCCTGCTTTCAGCAATATATCTCTTTCCATTATTCCCGTTGAAGCAGAGTGAAATTTTTTAATATAACTCGCAGTTTAAAGCATAGGTTAAACGTGAGTTTTCCCCGCGCGGAAATTTTTCCGCGCGGGGTTTTTGCTTGTTCGTATTGAAAATTTAATCAAGGCGTGATATAATGTAGCCATGAAACTGTACGACGAATGCAGAGACTGTCTGTACAACAGTCAGATGAAAAAAGTCGAGGCCATGCACCAAGGCGACGAACGCCTTCAGAGTTTTAAAGAGGCCGCGCTCGCCCTGTGCGACGGCGCCCCCCAAACTTCCTGCGCACCCCTTCTGATGCGCGGCATAGACGGCGTTCACCGCGCCATATTTGGGGGGATAATCGATTACTCGGAGCAGAAACACGCTTTCAATCAGGCCCTGCTGGCGCTTGAGGATGATATATATTCCCGCATATCCGCCGCCGACGCCCCTGTGAAGGAGGGCATAAAGTACGCCATGGCGGCAAACTATATCGATTACGCCCGCATATCCGACCTCGACAAAAACAGCATAAACGAGGTCATGGATGCGGCCGCCCGCTCGGTTGTGGACGAAGAGGTTTACGCCCTGTTCACCAAAAAGCTTGAGGGCGCCAGCACGCTTGCATACCTTCACGACAACTGCGGAGAAATCGTGCTCGATAAACTCCTCATCCGCGCGATAAAGGCCGCATATCCGCGTATCAAAGTAATTTCGGTCGTGCGCGGAGGGCCCATTATCAACGATGTAACCCGCGCCGACGCAGAGGAGGCGGGTCTCGGTAAATTGGCAATGGTTGTCGACAGCGGCGCGGCCATTCCCGGCACGTACCTGCCCGAAACAAACGCGCTCACGCGGGCATTTCTTAAAAACGCCGACGTCATAATCTCCAAAGGACTGGGCAATCTTGAAACGCTTTACGGCGATTTGAACGGCGCGTTTTATATGTTCATGTGTAAATGTAACCATATGGCCGAACGTTTCGGAAAAAATCTGTGGGAAACGGCGTTTGTCTGCGACTGACTGCGCTTTGCGGTTCCCGAAGGGGCATATTGCGAATAATATCTCCGCAGCGTCATACTGAGCGGAGTGAGGAACGATGGTGACGAACGCAGTCGAATGTATCTTGCCGGATTATTTATCCGACCGGATCTTTTGACTTCAGGCTTCGCCTTCCGCTCAAGATGACAAGGGTATACAAATAAACGCTTTTTCGGGCGCTCCCTTCGTCTGGCGGATATTGACATAACCGGCAATATATGGTAAAATATTAAAAACGGGGCGCGCCTTAAAAGGCGCGCCCCTCGCAAAAAGGCGAGGAGGGGGCATAAATGGATGAGCGCAGGGCAGAAGATTCCCGTGCGTCCTTAAACGGCGGACAAATTTACGGAGGCGGGTTTGTCACGGGCGACGAGGAGGAGTATTCCTTCGGCGGTTTTTCGGAACAGGCCGCTGCCGAAGGCGTTTCCGAATCAGTTGAACGCATGGGTTACGGCGATTTTATCATAGAAGAGTTCTCAGCCGAATCGAGCGCGCACAAAATAGCTTTGGCCACGCATATATCCGAACGAAAGATAAAATTTGCCCTTTCGGCGGTGTATCTTATTGTCGGTGTGTTGTGTGTGTCCATAACGGAATACATTCAGTACGCTTTCCCCTACATAGTCGGCGGCATGGCGGCGGGCTTCGGCCTCGTGCAGTTTATAATTGCCGTCATCCAGCGCGAATACGTTCACACCCATTCCAACAAAACGGCGTCATCCCTCGTGATGATGGCGCTCGGCTTGCTGATTATGGTCGAGCACTCTGCCGCGTTCACCATAATTACCGTGGCGTGGGGCTTTCTGGGCCTGATGGAGGGCGCGCACGCCTTCAACCACGCATTCAGCAGAATCGCGCGCTCGGAGCGCTGCATATATTATCTCGGCAAGGGTATAATTGAGCTCATACTTGCCTTTCTTTTATTATACGAACCGGGCGATTCGCACCATATTTACCTGCATATAATCGTTTTCGGCGTGCAGATGATTTTCGACGCTTTCACCACGTTCCCGCCTTTAAAGGAGTATTTAAGCAGAAAATAATGAAAGTTTCCAATTTGGATTTAATGCGCCTCGCGCAGGCGACCGACGGGGAGTTTGACCCCGCCGACTATACCGTGGAGGAGCTTGAAGAGCTCGCGGGGTATATAGACGACGATATGACTATGGACGAGATGCGCCGCCGCTACTTCGAGTTTTATGACGACATAAAGGACAGGACTCTCGCCCACCATAAGTGGAGCGATTAAGCGGTACAATGTACCGCTTAACTTACTGCGCGGCAGGCGGCGCAGTAATCATAACGCGCCGCCTGCCGCGGCGCTCATAACGTTGCGCTCAGCGCAACTCATAGCTTTAAACCAAGCTCCGCTTTTTTTGTTGTACTAAGTGCGGTCTGACATGCATGGCGGTTTTTCGTATCTTTTGCTTTGTGAAAAATATGAGCTATTTTAAAATTTACAGCGCGCTGCCCGGGGAGGCGGCGTCTATACGCACAAAAGTATTCGTCGAAGAACAGGGTTTTTCGGACGAGTTCGACGATATCGACAAAACGACTAAGCACATAGTTATGTTCGACGACAGCGGCAACCCGATGGCTGCATGCAGGTACTATTTCAACCGAGATTACAACGCATATAGTATCGGCCGAATCGCCGTTTTAAAGGATTACCGCGGCAATCACTGCGGCGCCGCAATGCTGGGTGAGGCCGAGCGTCAGATACGAAGCGGAGGAGGCGGAAGAATAGTTGTCGCCGCACAGTTGCAGGCAAAAGAATTTTACAGAAAGCAGGGTTATACCGCCTTCGGCGAACAATTCCTTGAAGAGTCCTGCCCGCACATAATGATGGGTAAAACAGTATAAAGCAAAATCAATAAGGCGCGGCGCGGGCAAAGCCCGCTCCGCGCCATGTTTATTAATTATATGTTTATTGATTAAAAGAGGCGGCTTTTGAAAGCCGTCTCTTGCGTTAACCCGTTACATTACAACGATATTGTGGTCTTCGAAAAGTTTTTTGTAGTCCTTGGGGAAGGTGTCGTCGGTTATCAGCACGTTTATGTCCTCTATGTGCGCGAAGGTGTAGGAATTGATTTTGCCTATCTTCGAGCTGTCGAGCATCATGTAGACATGGCGCGCCTTTTTGAAAACCTGCTTCAAAAGGTCGGCTTCTACCTGACTGTTGCAGCTGAATCCGTTTTCTGGCGTGAATGCCGTTGCGGAAACTATGGCTATTTCAAAGTTGGTCAGGGCAAAATATTCCTTGGCCGCAGGGGAGGCGGTGGAAAGATTATCCTTCATCAGCTGTCCGCCGACAACCGTGATTGCAATATTCTTTTTCTGTGCAAGCTCCATGGCGACGGCTATGCCGTTCGTGAAGACATTGCAGTTGATATCGGGCATTTCCTTGGATAAATACATCGCGGTCGTGCCGCCGTCTAAAAATATAGATACCCCTTCGTCGATGAGGGTAGCGGCTTTCTGCGCGATTACTATTTTGGCGTCGGTGTTGATGGTCGTCTTTTTGGTGTACGCCTCGCCCGAAACTTTCTGAACTTCCTTTACCGACATGGCGCCGCCGCGTATGCGTATTATGCGCCCGTCTTCTTCGAGCTGGAAAAGGTCGCGGCGCAGCGTCATCTGCGAAACGTTGGGGAAAACTTCTTCAAGCTGTTCCAGCGTCATCTTGCCGCGCTTGTCTAAAATCTCGGCAATTTCTTCAATGCGTTCCCTTTTCATGTGAACCCTCCTTTGTTAAAATTTTTCAAAATTAATCTATATCATCAATATTGTAATACATATCCGCCCCGAAGTCAAGGGAATGGAAACACAAAATAACAGACAATGTGTAAAAAATGTGAAAAATTTTCAAATTATAGTTGAGCTGCCCTAATAGCGGCAAGGCCGGATAATCTGTTGATTTTTTAATTAATATCATATATAATGGGTGCATGGTACGAACAAAAAAACTCAGGCTTCCGCCTGCCGCAATTATTGCTATCAGTACTTTTGCGGTCATTTTAGTCGGCACCGCGCTGCTCTGCATACCGGCGGCGTCAAACTCGGGTGAGGTCGATTTTCTTGCAGCCCTGTTCACGGCTACCAGCGCCACGTGCGTCACCGGGCTTTCTGCGGTGGACACGGCTACTCATTGGTCTTACTTCGGGCAGGCGATAATTCTCGTCCTCATGCAGATAGGCGGCCTCGGTCTCATCACTATCCTTTCGGTGTTCTTTCTCTATATGCAAAAGCGCGTTTCGCTCTCCCAGCGCAAACTCGTAATGCAGTCCGCGGGTTCCGTCAGCTTGGAGGGAATCAAAAAGCTCGTCAAATATATAATTATAGTAACGCTTGCATGCGAATTTATAGGCGCCGTGTTGCTCGCCACATCGTTCGTGCCCGTCATGGGATGGGGCAGGGGGATATGGCAGTCTGTATTTACGGGCGTTTCGGCCTTCTGCAACTGCGGATTCACCCTTACGGGCTGGTACGGTCAGGATTCTCTCAACGCGTATATATCCGACCCCGTCGTATGCCTGACGGTGTGCGCGCTCATAATAATAGGCGGCATAGGCTTTTTCGTCTGGGGCGACGTTATAAAAAACGGCATACATTTCAAGCGCTATTCCTTTCATTCAAAAGTCGTGTTAACGACTACGGCTTGTCTTATAATAGTCGGCTGGGCGCTGTTTATGGCATTTGAATGGAACAATCCCGCAAGCATCGGCAACCAGAGCGCTGGCACAAAAATTCTTGCCGCGTTAGTAATGTCCGTCTGTCCCCGCACGGCGGGCTTCAACACGGTCTCGTCGGGCACGCTGTCCGCGGCGGGCGGCATGCTTACCATAGTGCTCATGTTCATAGGCGGCAGTCCCGGTTCCACTGCGGGCGGCATAAAAACCACAACTCTCGCAGTGCTCGTCATCTCCGCCGTGTCAACCTCCCGCCGCCGCACGGAAAGCCATATATTTGGCCGCCGATTCGACGATGATGCCCTTCCTCAGGCCGGAACGGTGTTTTCGATTTATATCGCCGCAGTGATAATCTGCTCGATGATAATCTGCGCGATAGAGGCGGATTCGGGATTCACGTCCCACCAGATAGTCTTCGAAGTCGTCTCCGCAGTTGGTACGGTGGGTCTTTCCTGCGGCCCCGACGCGTTGAACCCCACGCTCACGGGTCTGCTCGCGCCCGCTTCGCAGCTCATACTCATATTCCTCATGTTTCTCGGCCGCGTCGGCGGCTTCACGCTCATTCTCGTGTTCTCCAACGAACGCAAACCCGTAACTATATCGAGGGTTTCGGATAACCTTATAATAGGCTGACCGCCCCGACAAAATAAAACAAGGAAAATAATATGAAAAAATCTGTTCTTATAATAGGTATAGGAAGATTAGGCAGTCACCTCGCCGAAAAAATGCAGGACCTCGGTCACGACGTAATGGTTCTGGACAGCAAGGAGGAGAGCATAAAAAAGATAGCCAGCCACTTTGCAGACGCAAGGATTGCCGACTACACGTCCGAAGACGTGCTGCGTACGCTCGACATTCCTTCATTCGATCTCTGTTTTTTAACCGTCGGCGACGACCTCGAAGCTTCCATGATTACCACTTTAACGCTCAAAAAGCTGGGTGCAAAGTATGTGGCGGCCCGCGCCCGCGACGACGTGCAGTGTGAACTTTTAAAGCGCGCCGGGGCAGATGAAATTATCTACGCCGACGGCGAAGTGGCAGATAAGCTCGCCATACGCCACAACGGCAACAACATTTTCGATTATGTCGCTCTTGCCGGCGGTTACGCAATTTTCGAAGTGCCCATAATAAAGGAATGGAAGGGCAAAACGATTGCCGAACTCGACGTGCGCAAAAAGTATAAAATAAATATAATCGCCATCAAAAACGGCAACAGCATAAATCCTTCGCCCATGCCCGATTATTGCTTTAAGGGGGACGACCATATTTTCGTCCTCGGGCAGTCGCGCGACGTGTTCAAAATGTCCGTCAAAACCTGAGCGGTCGGGGTGACCCCGCAGGCTGGCTCCGCAATCTTATTTTGTAGATATTTCTTACATGTTTTGCGGCCAACGGTAGTTCTGCAGCAAAAATTGCGGCCGTCAAACAGTTGCGTTTTGCATAAAAATAGTTTATACTTATTAAAAATCGAAAGCCTCATGGCAGAAAATCTTGGCTTTAAGTCTTAAAAGAGAGCGGAAATCACCGGCTGAAAGTTTCCGTGAAGGCGGGGTTAAGGTATGCGCTGCCCACCGCGTTTTTTGCGGCAAGGTCGGGTTAATGCCCCGCGGACGCTCCCCGAAAGAGAGAAAAAAGGTTCCCGCATTTTTTGCGGGGATAAAGTAAAGTGGAACAGCGGTAAAGCGCCTTTACATACAATGCTATGTAAAGGCGCTTTTTTTCGTACAACATATGCGTCGCAATACTGCGTTGGCCTTGCGTTTGCCCTCGGTCACATACGTCATTGTATGCTCCAGTCGGGACAATCCGCGCCCGCCTTGTCTTGCTCGCATCTGTTGTACGAAAATTCCGGCGTTTCAGCACATATTTATTGCTCAACCATTTAAAAAATAATAATGTCGCAAGGCGAAATCATTTCGCCGCCAGCGGTCTCAACTTGCGTTTAGGAGATTTATTTTGTTTTTTAAAAGACTTCGCATGGATATAAATGCGGCGATGGAAAACGACCCCGCCGCCCGAAGCAAGTTCGAAGTATGGCTTACATACTCGGGCGTAAAGGCGCTCTCGCATCACCGCTTTGCAAACCGCCTGTACAGAATGCACTTAAAGCTTCTGGCGCGCATCGTCAGCCAGTATTCGCGCCGCCGCACGGGCATTGAAATTCACCCCGCGGCGCAAATCGCCCCGGGCGTGTTCATCGACCACGGCATGGGCGTCGTCATCGGCGAAACTACCGTTGTCGGCACGGGTACGGTTATTTACCAGAATTGCACTCTGGGCGGCACGGGCAAACAGACGGGCAAGCGCCACCCCACCGTAGGAGAACATTGCGTCATTTCGGCGGGGGCCAAAGTGCTCGGCGACATAACCATCGGCGATTACGCAAAAGTAGGCGCCGGCGCCGTAGTGCTGCGCGACGTTCCCGCCCACGCAACCGTTGTCGGCGTGCCCGCGCGCATAGTGCGCATACGCGGCAGCAAGGAGGGGGTAGACCTCTATCAGGACAATTCCGATCCCGTCCGCGACGAAGTGTGCGCCCTGCGCGAAAGGATGTTTGCCTTAGAGGCGCAAATGGAAGAATTAAAGCAGAAAAAGGAATAATAATTTAAGAATAAATACGTTTTTACCCGAAACCACGCTTTCGGGTGAAAGGCCACGATTTGCGAACCCTTTCGCCTCGGCGGGTGAAGCGGGCGCAATTAATTAAATGCAGGGCGAAATAAGATTGCGCCCGCGAGGGCAGCGCCCTCAAATAACGGCGAGTTGGTGCATATCCGCATATGCACAACGAGCGTTAATTTAATTTCGACCCCGTCCGCGACGAAGTGTGCGCCCTGCGCGAAAGGATGTTTGCCTTAGAGGAGCAAAGGGAAGAACTTAATAAAAGTAAGGATAGTAAGGAAAATAATCATAAAGAGGATAAATAAAATGCGTATATACAATACTCTTACGCGTACAAAGGAAGAATTTGTGCCCTTGGAGGAGGGCAAAGTTAAAATGTACGCCTGCGGAATAACCGTTTCGGGCGAGGCCCACATAGGCCACGGTTTTCAGGCGCTCATCTACGACATAATGCGCAAGTATCTCGAAAAAAAAGGATACAAGGTAACTTATGCCCGCAACTATACGGACGTTGACGACAAAATTATCGCGCGCGCAAAGCAGGAAGGCGTGCCTGCAGACGAATACGCGGCTCAGATGATAGAGCGCATCGACAGAGTGATGCGCGAAATGGATATCGACGACCCCACCGTCTGGCTCAAGGCCACGCAGAATATCGGCAACATTCAGGACTTTATTTCAAAGCTGATTGCAAGCGGACATGCCTATGCCGTCCCCTCGGGCGACGTATATTTCGACGTATCGTCCTTCCCCGCTTACGGCTGCCTTTCCAACAGAACGGTTGAGGACATGCTCGACGGCGTCCGCGTGGAAAATGCCGAAGATAAAAGAAATCCCGCCGACTTCGCCCTTTGGAAGGCCGCAAAACCCGGCGAGATAAGCTGGGATTCGCCGTGGGGCAAGGGCCGTCCGGGCTGGCACATAGAGTGCTCGGCCATGAACCGCGCCGCTTTCGGCGACCAGATAGACATTCACGGCGGCGGCAGGGATTTAATTTTCCCCCATCACGAAAACGAAATCGCGCAGACCGAAAGTTTAACGGGCAAGCGCTTTGTAAAGTACTGGACGCACAACGGCCTCATAAAGGTCAACGGGCAAAAGATGTCCAAATCGCTCGGCAATTCCCTGCTTTTGGAAGACCTTTTAAAAAAATACACCAACGAAGCCATCAAGTTTGCCCTTCTACAGACCAATTACCGCAACGACATAAACATAACCGATACGCTCTTCCCCGAAGCCGAAAAGCACCTCACGTCATTTTATAAGATTTTGGACGAGGTCGAAACAAAGTACGGCAAGGGGGGCGCGGGCAATGCAAAGATAGACGAACAGTTCGACGGGGCCATGGACGACGACTTCAACACCGCTTTAGCCCTTTCAAATCTGTTCTCCATATTCAAAAACATTGCGGCCAAATACAACGCTGGCGACGCCTCCTGCGTGGAGGACGCCTATCAGGTAAGAAAAACCTACTCGCTTCTCGGCCTGTTTAAAAAGGAATGTAAGGATTACCTTACCGAAGTAAAAGCAAAGAGTCCCGAAGAGGAAGTGCCCGAAGAGGTAAAGGCTCTCGCCGAACAGCGCTGGCAGGCCAAAAAGGTAAAAGACTGGCCTTTGGCCGACGAGCTGCGCACGAAGATAGACGCTCTCGGCTATGCCGTAAAGGACAGTAAAGAAGGATATACGGTTATTAAGAAGTAAAAGATAGGAATGAATAGTTGTGGCGGGATTAATCTTACCCATAGTGTCATACTGAGCGGAGCATGGCGACGGCCATGCGTAGTCGAATGTATCTTGTCGGATATGTAACCGAACAAGATCCTTCGGCTCCGCTTTGAATATTCTATTATCGCGCAAAACCGTGGCTTTTGCGCGAAGAGGAGCGGCGGCGTATTACCATACAATGCCCGCTTGCTGGCATTGTAGTAATTAAAGCCAGCCGCGACGAGCTCAGGATGACAGAGGGTGCCGCCCGCCCTAATACCTAAAATTTTTTTCAAATTCCCGCCCGCTTATTTGACGAAAGTGTTTGCGCATAGTATAATTAACGGGTATTAATATTAAGGATAAAGTTATGAAAGAGTTGACAAGCGAAAGTTTACGCAATTTATATCTCGGCTTTTTTAAGGAAAGGGGTCACGCCATTATCCCTTCGGCGTCCCTCATTCCCGAAAACGACCCCACCGTGCTCTTCACCACGGCCGGCATGCACCCGCTGGTGCCCTATCTCCTCGGCGAAAAGCACCCCGCAGGCAAAAGGCTTACCGACGTGCAGAAGTGCGTCCGCACGGGCGATATCGACGAAGTGGGCGACGCTTCGCACTGTACTTTCTTCGAAATGCTGGGCAACTGGTCGCTCGGCGATTACTTCAAGGAGCAGATGATTCCTTGGAGCTTCGAATTTTTAACTTCGCCCGATTACCTCGGAATCCCCGTGGAAGATATTGCCATCACCTGCTTTGCGGGCGATAGTGACTGCCCCCGCGACGACGAATCGGCAAACAAGTGGATAGAGTGCGGCATAGACCCCAAACACATCTTCTTCCTGCCCAAGAGCGGCAACTGGTGGGGCCCCGCTGGCACAACCGGTCCCTGCGGTCCCGATACCGAAATGCACATAATCCGCAACCATGCCGAAGCAGATAAGCTCGGCCCCTACGATTTCGACAAAGCCCCCTCGGGCACCTTCCTCGAAATCTGGAACGACGTGTTCATGCAGTACAACAAGACTGCCGACGGCACTTACGAGCCCTTAAAGCAGCGCAACGTCGATACCGGCATGGGGCTCGAGCGCACACTCTGCATTCTCAACAACAAGGACAGCGTGTACGAGACGGATATCTTCGAAAACGCAATCGCCAAAATCGAAGAGCTCACAGGCCTTAAATACGGTCAGGACGAGGCAACCACAAAGGCTTTCCGCGTCGTTCTGGACCACGTCCGCACGGCAACTTTCATGCTCGGCGATACAAAGGGCATTGTTCCTTCCAACACCGACCAAGGCTACATTTTAAGAAGAATAATCCGCCGCGCCGTCCGCTTCGGCCGCAACATAGGCCTGCCTCAGGGCGCTTTAAACGAAGTTTCCAAAACCATAATAAATAAATACGCCGACGTATACCCCGAACTCGTAAAGAACGCCGCCAGGATAGAGGAGGAGCTCAACAAGGAAGAGAACAAGTTCTCCAAAACTCTTGCGCAGGGTTTAAAGGAGTTCGAAAAAGTAACTTCCTCCAAAGCTCAGGGCGACACGATAGACGGCGTCACTGCCTTCCATCTGTACGACACTTACGGCTTCCCCGTCGAAATCACGCAGGAAATGGCGCGCGAAAAGGGCCTTTCCGTCGACGTCGAGGGATACAATAAAGCCTTTGCAGAGCATCAGGCCAAGTCCCGTGCGGGCAGCGAGCAGAAGTTTGCCTGCGGCCTCGCCGACCACAAGGAGGAGACGACCTATCTCCACACCGCAACCCACCTTCTGCACGCCGCTTTAAAAAAGGTCTGCTCGCCCGATATCGAACAGCGTGGCTCCAACATAACCGAGGAGAGGTTGCGCTTCGACTTCAACTTCCCCCGCAAGCTCACTCCCGAAGAGGTAGCCGCCGTCGAAAAGGAAGTAAACGACGTTATAAAGGCGGATATCCCCGTGGCAATGAAGGAAATGTCTTTGGAAGAAGCCAAGGCCGAACACTTCACGGGCCTCTTTGAAAGTAAGTACGGCGAAAGGGTAAAAACCTACTCCATAGGCGATTTTTCCAAGGAAATCTGCGGCGGCCCCCATGCCGAGCACACGGGGCAGCTGGGTACCTTTAAAATCGTCAAGCAGGAAAACGTTTCCGCAGGAGTAAAGAGAATCAAGGCTGTGCTTATTAAGTAATAATATATATACAAATATAGAAGCGGGCGGCGCATTTTGCGCCGCCCGCTTTATTCGCGCCGCCGCTTTATCCCGTGCTTCACCCCGACTGCGGTTTATTGCCGCCCGATATGTTTCATGTCCGCCAAAAGGCGTTTTAAAGTGCGTTTTTTCAACGCATGCGACAATACTGTTTATTATCTTTTTATTATTTTTCGGCTCGTCCGGCAACGCTTAGACCGTGTCCTGCCAAAAGTTGTCGCCGTCTGCGGCGGAAAGGAAAGAGGGATTTTGCAATTTGACTGCTATCGGGCACTTTTTGCTATAAAACAGCGCAAAAAAGCACAAAAAAAATAATTTTTAAATTTTCAAAAAACTTTGAAAACGCAATATAAAACGGCTTGACATAAATTTCATTTAATAATAAAATAGTTTTACATTGATAAAAAGAGTCCCGAAAATACGAAAAACACTCAAGTTTTGCAGAGAAAATAAGTTAAGGAGTAAACAATGAAAACGTATATGGCAAATGCCCAGACAGTTGAAAGAAAGTGGTACGTTGTCGATGCGGCAGGCGTTCCTTTGGGAAGACTCGCTTCCAAGGTTGCGGCTATCCTTCGCGGCAAAAACAAGCCCACATTCACCCCCAACGTCGACACGGGTGACTTTGTAATAGTAATAAACACCGATAAGGTAGTGCTCACCGGCAAAAAGCTTACCGATAAGTACTATCGCTATCATACCGGCTATATCGGCGGCTTAAAGGAAGTATCTTACAAAAAGATGCTCGCCGAAAAGAGCGACCTCGCCGTTTACGAAGCGGTAAGGGGCATGCTTCCCAAGAACTCGCTCGGCAGGGATATGATAAAGAAGTTAAGGGTATACAAGGGCGCAGAACACAATCACGCCGCACAGAAGCCTGAAGAGCTTAAGTTATTCTAAAAAGGGGTCGATGAATTAATATGGCAAAGGCAAATTTAAAGAAAAAGTTGCAGTTTTGGGGAACAGGCAGAAGAAAGAAGGCTATCGCCCGCGTTCGCCTCATTCCCGCAGGAACGGGCACTATAGTTATCAACGACAGAACTTTCGAAGATTATTTCCCTCAGTCGGTTTTGCAGTACGTCGTAAAGCAGCCCTTAGCTCTTTTGGGCGTTGAAGGCAAATACGACGTAATGGTCAACGTATACGGCGGCGGCTACACTGGTCAGGCTAACGCCATCCGCCTCGGCATTGCCCGCGCGCTCCTTCAGGCAGAACCCGATTGCCGCGCCGCTTTAAAGAAGGAAGGCTTCTTAACCCGCGACCCCCGCGTCAAGGAAAGAAAGAAGTACGGTCTCAAAAAAGCACGCCGCGCTCCCCAGTTCTCAAAGAGATAATTTTTCAAAAGGATACCCGAAAAAATGGGTATCCTTTTTCATGCAGGGCACAAAGGGCGCGCCGCGGCATTTCGCCGCGGCGCGCCCTTTGGCTGCATGCCTTAAAGCTATGGCGGACCATAGAATATAAGCATTTGACGCAGGCTTTTTCCGCAGGTATAATCATATAAATCAAAGTCGGCGTTCAGCGGTGTTTATAACACCGCCGTATGCGTTTATATAAATAACGTAAATATAAAAGTTTGGTTGGAGACAGGTATGAAAGAATATTCAAGGCAAATTTTTACGGGCGAGCGCGCCCTGTTCTGCGCTAAAGACATAAAACTTTACGAATGCACCTTCGAGGACGGCGAATCGCCCTTAAAGGAGGGGCAGGAAATCATTGCCGACAGCTGCGCCTTCAGGTGGAAGTATCCCCTGTGGTACTGCCGCGGCGTAAAGGTCAAGGACAGCACCCTCTTCGACACCGCCCGCGCGGGCATATGGTACACGCAGGGCATCGAGATGACCAACTGCATCATAGAAGCCCCCAAAACTTTCCGCCGCAGCACGGGCATAAAGCTTACGGACGTTTCCATTCCCAACGCGCAGGAAACTCTGTGGGGCTGCGAGGACGTGGAAATGACGCGCGTCAACGCCCACGGCGATTACCTCGCCATGAACGGCAAAAGGTTTACGGTCAGGGACTGCACGCTGCTTTCCAATTACTGTTTCGACGGCGCGCAGGATATCATTATAGAAAACTGCAGAATTCTCGCCAAGGACGCCTTCTGGAACAGCGTAAACGTCACCGTTAAAAATTCCTATATCGCAGGCGAATATTTAGGCTGGAACGCCCGCAACTTAACGCTTGAAAACTGCACGATAGAAAGCCTTCAGGGTCTGTGCTACATAAAGGGCTTAAAGCTTAAAAACTGCCGCCTCGTCAACACTAACCTCGCGTTCGAATATTCTGACGTGGAGGCCGATATCGACGGCTCCGTAGACAGCGTCAAGAACCCTTCGTCGGGCTATATCATCGCCGACGGTTACGTCGAAATCATAATGGAGCCCGACAAAGTCGATGTAGAAGCCACGCGTATAGAGGTGCGCAGCCGGAGCGAAGAAAAAACGGCATAAAGCTTTTCGCTCAATTCGTACTCGCCGCAAGCGGCTCCGTGCGAATTGCAGTGAGGTTGCTTTTGTCGGCGGCGTTTAACGGCAGAAATCAATTCCGCCTACGCCGCTCGGCATAAATTATTCCCTAACATCCTAATCACTTATTAATATGCTGATACAGTGTCATACTGAGCGGAGCATGGCGGCGGCCATGCGCAGTCGAACGTATCTTGCCCGATATGTAATCCTGCAAGATCTTTCGGCTTCGTTCGCGTCGCTCACTGTGCTCAAGATGACAAAGTGAGGCTTCTATTTAATTCATGCGCATATATGCGCAATTCATTTATTTGTTATGAAATACAACTTCGATAAACTTACCGACAGGCGCGGCGTAAACTCCTTAAAGTGGGACTGCGCCGCAGGCGAACTTCCCATGTGGGTCGCCGACATGGATTTTGAAAACGCGCCCTGCATAAACGAAGCCGTAGCCGAACGCGCCCGCCGCGGCATATTCGGCTATACCGTCGTGGGCGAGGAGTGGTACAACTCCATCTGTAATTGGTGGAGCGTCCGCCACGGCTGGAATATTCAAAAGGACTGGTTGATATTCACCACGGGCGTAATTCCCGCCATAACATCAATGGTCAAAAGGCTGTCCGAAACGGGCGACGATGTAATCGTCCAGACGCCCGTCTACGATATCTTTTTCCATTCAATCGAAAATACGGGCAGGCACGTCGTCGAAAACGCCCTTATATATAACGGAGAGAGCTACGACATAGACTTTGCCGACCTCGAACGGCAGCTCGCCCGTCCCAACGCAAGCCTGATGGTACTTTGCAATCCGCACAACCCGGTGGGCAGGATATGGAGCGCCGAAGAGCTCAAAAAGATAGGCGACCTGTGCTTAAAGCACGGCGTCACGCTCATTTCCGACGAAATTCATTGCGACATAACCGCGCCGGGCACGGGCTACACTCCGTATGCCTCGCTCGGCGGGCAGTACGCGCAGCATTGCGCCGTCTGCCTTTCGGCAACCAAGGCCTTCAATATCGCAGGTCTGCAGTGCGCCGCCGTAGTCGTGCCCAATACCCTTTTAAAGGCTAAAATCGAAAGGGGTTTAAACTCCGACGAAGTCGCCGAACCCAACTGTTTTGCGGCCGTCGCCACGGCCGCCGCGTTCGGTGGAGGCGGCGGATGGCTTGACGAACTCCGCGCATATATAGCGGGCAACAGGGAGGAGGTGCGCGCCTTTCTTCAAAAAGAGCTCCCGCAGTTAAAGCTCGTCAGGGGCGACGCGTGCTACCTTCTGTGGATAAACTGTTCGGCAGTGACTGCCGACGCGTCCGCGCTTGCCAACCATATCCGCAAGCAAACCGGGCTGTGGCTGACGGCGGGCAAACAGTACCGCGGCGACGGGGCGCATTTTCTGCGCCTCAACATCGCCTGCCCCCGCGAACGGTTGCGCGACGGCCTGCAAAGGCTTAAACGGGGCGTGCTGTCATTCAAATAAGCATATGCAACGCGCGGCGCGCAGGACTTAAAGACCCTGCGCGCCGCTTTTTTATAATTATTGCCGATATGTTGCGTTTGCCAAACGGCGGCCCGGGGTGATAAACATTTCACAAATTACCCCGTTGACAAGACTGAATTTTCGTTTATAATATAATTGTACAGGGGTACAAAAATACAGCCCCTGCATTTATAGGAGCAAAACCATGAAAAAGCTACATAAACGCCTGTTTGCCGGCCTTCTGGCCTGTGTTTCAGTTGTGGGACTTACGCTTGGCCTCGCCGCTTGCGGCGAGGAGCAGGTCAGTGGCCCCACAACATATTCAATACAGGCGCCAGCGCAGTCTGATGTGTATACGCTCACTGGTCTGCCCGAAAGCGCAGCCGAGGGCGACACGGTAACGTTCAAAGTCGTCCTCAACGACCCCGAAAACAGTTCTCTTGGCGATATAATTGTCGAACCTACTTTCGATTTAGCCTTTGAAGTCACGCCCGCGGCCGACGGCACGTGCACATTCACAATGCCTGCAAGCCCCGTCGAAATAACAGTAGAGGCCACCGCTTATTCTGAGGTCCTCTCCGACGGCGCTCTGTCGCTCAGCAGCTCTGCGGAGCGGACGATCGCTGTGAATGGCTCCACCGAAACATGGGGTGATCCCGTGTGGAAGCTTCAGGTTGCGACGAGCTGGAACAATACAACTTCTCTTTCAAGCCGCAGCTATATCACTTCATCAAATCAGTCTGTAATTCCGGATTCTGCCATTACTCTGGATGAGATTACGAGCATAGATCTTGTCGGTTCTTCGGGCAGCAATGAAATCAGGCGCGTCGATATATGCATCGATACCACAAATATATCAGCAGGCACTACGTGGATTGAGCTCTATCTTCGCAGCGGCAACGTGTCGAGTGAGGGAACGCTTATGTTCAAACTTACGGTCGTTCCTGAAGAACAGATTGAAGTGGAGATTATGGACGTCGTGTTTACTTTTGAGAATACCACCGACTATGCCACGGAAAATATCTTCTTCAATATCACCGATGTCATCGGCGGCGAGATTATGGCTGTTGAGACGGGCGATTTTGTAAACGGCGAATATACATTCGAATACGCTGTAGGTCATTCATACCGCGTCACATGTTCATATGCCGTATATAACGAGAACGAGGGCCGCTATGAAGATATGACTAGTCTGTATCTTAACGAGTGGGTAGGCCAAGGCGTCGTCGGTAGTCAGGCGACGAACAGCCTCGAGCGTGATGATGAAAATGATCATCGCTATATCCTCACCCTTACCACCGAGGGTATAGAGGTGCCTTTGGTAATAACCGACAGCTTGTAAGAATTTAAATCAGGCTCAACGGCCGCCCGCGCAAAACGCGGGCGGCTTTAATTTTCCCCCTTGACAAAGGCAATGAGCGGCGTTACAATGTAGGCATGAAACTTACAGATATGCACGCCCATTCAACTTATTCCGCCGACGGCGATAGCCCCCTTTACGACATGATAGTCGCCGCGCGCGACAAGGGGCTCAGGTACTTCGGCATTTCCGAACATTTCGATTACGATTATCCCCCCGCGGGGCTTAAATACGCCGACGGCTCGCCCGCGCACACGGACGAGGAGGCCTATTTCGCCCACGCACGCCTTTTGCAGAAGGAGTTCGGCGATGATAATTTTGAATTGCTCGTCGGCGCGGAGTTCGGCTATACGGACGATTCGTCCGCGCAGGCGCGCTATGCCTCGGTAATCGGCAGATATTCGCCCGATTTTATAATCAACAGCGTGCATACCTGCGACGGCGCCGACTGCTGGTTCGGCGAATATTTCGGCGGCAAGGACAAAAATTACGCTTACGCGCGCTACCTTCAGCGCGTTCTCCAAAGCCTGTCCACGCCATATAACTACGACATAGTCGGCCACATAGGCTACGTTTCGCGCAACGCGCCCTATTCCGAACCTAAGTTGAATTATGCCGATTTTGCACCGCTGTACGACGAAATTCTCACGGGAATAATCGAACGAGGAAAAATACTCGAAGTCAACTCGTCCGCCCGCGGCGCGGGCAGCGGCTTTTTGCCGGACTGCGACGTGCTTCAAAGGTATTTCGCTCTCGGCGGCCGCAAAATTTCCTTCGGCTCGGACGCGCACAACACATCGCGCATATGCGACAAGCGGGCGGAGGTGGTCTCCGCATTGAAGTCCATCGGCTTCACTTGCATCACCGTGCCCTGCCGCGGCAAACAAATCGAAGTACCTCTTTGAGTTTTTTGCATTATAACGCGCCGCTTGCGGCGCTCATAACTCTAAACTGTAGACTCTAAACTCATAACGCCCGCGCTTGGCGCGGGCTTATTGCTGTAATTTTAATCGTTGCGCGGACAGATTGAAAACTTTTCTCATTTATTGAAAAAAATTTTTAACTGCGCTATTGATTTTTTTATGAGCATGTATTATAATAAAACAAGGCATAAGACCAAAATTAAACCTAAACATACAAAGTAAGGGGGATTTTTATTCTATGAAAAACGTTATTGTGGGCCAGTCAGGCGGTCCTACCGCCGTCATCAATTCCAGCCTTCTCGGCGTGTTCAAAACGGCCAAGGACAGGGGTGCGGATAAAGTATATGGTATGGTGCACGGCATAAAGGGTCTTTTGGACGGCGACGTCGTCGATATGTCCACGCAGGTAAAAAACGACCTTGACATGGATCTTTTAAAGCGCACGCCCTCGTCGTTCCTCGGCTCCTGCCGCTATAAGCTGCCCGCAATCGAAGGCAACGAGGCCACTTACGACAAAATTTTTAAAATTCTTAAGGACCTCGATATTTTTGCTTTCTTCTATATTGGCGGCAACGATTCCATGGACACCATAGATAAATTGTCCAGGTACGGCGAAAAAATAGGCAGTCCCATACGCTTCATGGGTTGCCCCAAAACCATCGATAACGACCTTGCAATAACCGACCATACTCCCGGCTACGGTTCGGCCGCAAAGTACATAGCCGCAACCACCAAGGAAATAATCCGCGACGGCCTCGTTTACGACTATCCCGTCGTCTCCGTAATAGAAGTGATGGGGCGCAACGCGGGCTGGCTGACGGCCGCCGCCGCTCTCGCAAAGGGCGAGGACTGCGAAGGCGTGGATATGATATATCTGCCCGAAAGAGTTTTCGATATAGATAAATTCCTCAAGGACGTCGGCGAAAAGCTCAAGGAAAACCGCTCAATCGTCATCGCCGTATCCGAAGGCGTAAAGGTGGCCGACGGCAGATACGTGTGCGAACTCGCCGACCACGTCGACTATGTCGACGCATTCGGCCACAAGCAGCTGGCCGGCACCGCGCGCTTCCTCGCCGGCAAAGTCGCTGAAAAGTACGGCGTAAAGACGAGGGCTATAGAGCTTTCTTCCCTCCAGCGTTGCGCCGCGCACATTACCTCGCGTATAGACGTAACCGAAGCTTTCAACTCGGCCGGCGCCGCAGTCAAGGCCGCGTTCGAGGGCAAAACGGGCATGGTCGCCTGCCTCAAGCGCGTCTCGGAAGATCCCTACATGTGCATAACCGAACTTGCGGAAGTCTCCAAAATCGCCAATGTGGAAAAGAAGGTTCCCGACGAGTGGATTACCCCCGACGGCACCTACGTCACCCCGGAACTCATTCATTACATACGCCCGCTCATCCAGTCGGAAATTACTCCCCTCTGGGTAGACGGTCTTCCCAGACATTTAAAGTTAGAAAGATGAAAAAATGCTTGGCATAAAAAAGGCGCGGAATTCCGCGCCTTTTTTAAGTTATAATTGCCGCAGGCGGCAAGTTATGAGAGGCTTGTCCGTGTTATGAGCCGGTGCTTTCGCGCAGGCGTTGAGGTAATTTTACCATAGTGCGCGCGGCAAAGCCGCGCGCTTATAGCTTGCGCCGCAGGCGCAACCATAACCGTAAGCGTTGCGTCCAGCGCAACTTATAACTTCGCGGCAAAATAAATTTACTTATTTTGCCGCGAATGCACCCTGTTTGCAATGCTCTCGTGCCGCATTATCGCCTGCGCCATAATGTTTGCGTGTCCGTCGTCGGCGGCGCACTCGGCCGGCGGCGCGGCCGGCGCGTTCTCTTCGCTTTTTTCGGCAGGTTTGGCGGCGGAAGGGGAGGAGAGCGCGTTTATGGCTTTAAGTATGTTCATAAGGGCAAACTTTTCCGTAAATAATAATCTCCTTTTATTAAATTTTCATTAAAATCAAGTTATTTTTTATTGCGTAAAAGTTATATTTGGGGTATAATTATTAGAGCTTTAAAAAGTATAAACGGTTACAACAGGCAATTTTAAAGGATTTTTAACTTATATGCGCAAAACCATCACTAAAATTATATGCGTTGCGGCGGCCGCAATTTCCGCCGCAGGGCTTGCCCTTTCCGCAGGATGCGCTTCGTGGACTACCGAGGGCGTTTCGCCAGACAATTATACTTCCGTCACCTCCAACGGCGGCTTCGCCGTTCAGACGGACGACTATGTATATTTTGTCAACGGCTACGAAGTCAACACGGCCGACAATACATTCGGCACACCCCTCAAGGGTTCCATCCAGCGCATTTCCAAGCAGGATATTTCTTCGCGCAACTACACTGCCAGCCAGACGGTAGTTCCCTTAATCGCCTATTCCGGGCACTATCAGGCGGGCATTTATATCTATGGCGACAGAATATATTACGCAACCCCTTCGACGGCGCGCAACAGCTCGGGCGAGGTTCAGAATTCCAACCTCGAGTTCAAATCGAGCTCGCTCGACGGCAGGGAGACGATGTCCGATTATTACCACCGTTCCAACTCGACTTCCCTCGAATACAGGTATGTCGAAGTAAACGATACGGTATATCTCCTCTATGTTCTGTCCGAAAGTTTATACGGGGAATCTTCGGCCGTAACCAATATCCATTCGGTCAATACGGTCACGGGTGAAGATACTTTGCTCGCATACAACGTATCCGACTACGCTTTCGACACTCAGGACCCCGAAAATCCTTACGTGTTCTATACCATGGCCGTAACTTACAACCTCGGTTCGGATAATTCCGTATCCGAAAGTTACAACCAGCTCTACATGGTCAGGGCGGACGATACCGAGGGCAGGGATATGGATTTCTCGTATGTAGAAGATTACGACGCGGAAACAAATCCCCTTTACGTCAACCTCGGCGACCTCGTGTACGACGGCATCGGCAATATCGCCTATGCAAACAGATACAGCCAGTTTAACTACGGCTATCCCGATGCACAGTATTCCATCAACCGCACGGATACAACCTACGGCATATCCTATTATAAGGACGGCCTTGTCACCTTCACGGCCCAGCAGACGCTCGACGCCTCCGCCGGCCTCTATCGACTCAACGTCTCCGAAATCGACGCGAACGGCGACGGCAGGGTGGACGACGGCTGGAACGCAATAACAAAGAACGATACTCTCGTGTCCGAACGCCGCCTTCTCATCGCCGACGACGAAACCGATTACACCTTCGTAACCATCGAGGGCGCAGCCGGCGAAGAGGAATGGGCGCTCTATAACGGCGATAACGGCCTCGAACTCACGCAGTTCGAAAACGGCATACGTGCCAACGAATTTGCCGTGACCGACAGCGGAACGGCTACCATCCTCGCTATAAGGGAGGAGACGACCGCCGCCGAAAACGGCGAGGGTACGGCAACTCACCTCTATGTATATTATTCGCTGACGGGCGGCAACGGTTACACATTCTACCGCATAGCTTTGAGCGACAACCCCGATAATTACCGCCCCAACATGTATCCCTACGAGGACGTTTACACTTACTCCGAAGTGCGCATACTCGACCTCGACGCTTATTCAAGCTGGTATCTCCCCGAATTCGTGGGCAACACCATTCTGTTCTCCTCCGAAACCGAGGGCATGAGCGCATATAACTACATCATGGCCTGCGACCTTTCGTCTTCCGACGGCGATATGATGTCCAATGCCGAGCTCAACGATTACAACGATAAGTACGAGGCGGTGGACGAGGAAATTCAGGCCTACGGCGAAGAGACCAACTCCGACGGTTCTGCCGCATATGAAAATCTTCCCAACGCGCTGACTTACGCCTTCTATACGGGCGACGAAGGTTACCTTGCAGAACTCATTCAGGCATACGTTGACATTCAGGGCGAGGACGAGGAATATCTCTACTCAAGGCGCAGCGCCGAAATTTACCTCGAATTCATCAACGCCACGGGCGACTGGGCAGACTACGCCTCCGACGTGCGCACGGTAAACGGAGAGGAAGTTCACGCCAACAGACAGCAGTATTACTACGCGCTCTTCGGCAGGATGACCTCTTCCGACGAAGAGTCGCTGACCAACGACCTCCGTTCGAGCTACATGCAGGCTTATCCCGAAGATACCTCCACATGGTGGGATAAGATGGGCACGATGTGGCAGATTGTATTCATCGTCGCAATGTGCGTAATCGGCCTCGCGGTAATCGCAGGCGCAACCGTGCTCACGGTATGGCTTGTACGCCGCAAAAAGAACAAGGGCGAAACGCCCGAAGGCGGTTCGCGCGCCTGCATCGACATCACCGACGATAAGAATATCGACGTGTACAGTCAGGACGACAACCAATAATCAATAAACTCTTCGCGCGGGGGTATCCCCGCGCGAATTTTTATTTATAACGTTTTTTAACGGCCGCCCGCATTTTGGAGCGCGCCGTTAAAATTTAATCAGAACACATTTTCCAGCCTTACGGAATATGCCGAAGGCAGGGACTTAGCCATGTGCCTGACAACTTCGAGTTTAGCAAGGGCGAGGCCGTCCTCGCCTTCGCGTATGTGTCCGCTCGCTTCGCTGAGGTAAAAATCTATCTGTGCTATGTCGTTGTGTGGAATAAAAATATGCAGCCTGCTCTTTTTGTCCTCCCACAGCTCGCGCACGGCTTTGGCGTCGTTTTCCGTCGCCTTGCCTTCTTCTACCTTGTCATATAGTATTTCCGTCGCGCTGTACAGGCTGTAGAACTGTTCGCCAACGTAGTATTCGGTGAATATAAACAGCGCCGCGCACAGCGCTATCGCGGCCAGCGTGTATATAATGGATTTTACCATCTGCCTTTAACCTCAATGTTTTCTATGGTATACGGCTTGCCCTTTTTCTGAAAATACACCCGTCCGTTGCCGTCCGCCGTCATCACAAGCACCTGTCTTGCCTTCGCGCCCCGCTCTTTTAAAAAGTTCTTTAATTGCTCGGGCGAAATGCCCGCAATGCCCAGATTGGTTTTATCCACACGCCCGTTGTCAATAATAATGACGGGCAGAGTGTTTGTCTTTTCGGCTTTTTCAAGGGCGGAAAAAGACCCGTTGGCCTCGTACAGCCCGTAATATACGTCGTCTAAATTAAAATATCCCGCCACGCGCATGCTCTCTATCAGGTCGGAAACGTCCAGATTGTTCTTGCGCAGCTGGTAGCTGTCCACGCCCTCGCGCGTAATTACCAATGAAGGCTTGCCGCATATCACCGTCTTCATGGGTTTGAACCACAAATCGAGCAGCCATACAACCTGATGCAGGATGAAGATGGTTATTATCGAAACTATGCCGTACATGAGCGGAATGGAGCTGTCGGCCATGGGTATGCAGGCCAGCTCGGCTATAAGCAGGGTTATAACAAATTCAAAGGGTTGCATTTCGCCTATCTGGCTCTTGCCCATAAGGCGCATGCACAAAAGCAGCGTTAAAAATATAATTGCCGTCCTTATAAAAATGAGTGCCATATATTTGCAGTATGCATAAATTTGTGTTAAATATCCTTGCAAACGCCGCCCGTTCATGTTATAATTTAAATATAGCACAGTTGCGTAAAGTGGCGCGGGTCGGACAGCCCGCGCACGAAGGATAAAAACCGCGGTGGCTGTGCGCGTCCCAATAATGTTTATTCATTCGGGCGCATGCGCGCCCGTTTTGTTTTATTCCCGTGGGCGCATCAGCGCCCGTTTTTTGTATATGGACATCATTCAAAGCGTAAAAAAAGAGCAGGAAAAGGGCAGTAAATTCGGCCTTGAGCGCACAAAAGAGCTTTTATCCCGCCTCGGCAATCCCGATAAAAAGCTAAAAATAATCCACGTTGCAGGCACAAACGGCAAGGGCTCTGTCTGCGCATATCTCACGGGTATTCTTCGCGCACGGGGCGCCGCGGTCGGCACTTTCACCTCGCCCGAAGTTTACTCCTTCGAAGAGCAGTTCTGCATAAACGGCAGACCCGCTTCGCGCGATTTAACAGAAGATTACTTTAACATAGTCTCGCTCGCTTCGCATGGCATGGCCGACAAGCCTTCGTCGTTCGAAGTGCAGACTTGCGCCGCCCTCGCCATGTTCGCGGGGGAAGGGCTTGAATACTGCGTGCTCGAATGCGGCCTCGGCGGCCTTGAGGACGCCACCAACGCCGTATCGCAAAAGGAGATAGCCGTCATAACTTCCATTTCGCTCGAACACACCGCCGTGCTGGGGAGTACTATAGCCGATATCTGCCGCCACAAGGGCGGAATAATCAGAAACTGCCCCGCCGTGGTGCCCGCAAACTTATGCGCGGAGGCGGCGCAATATTTTGCCGGTCTCGGCGTGGTCGTCGCGGGCGGTGATTTGAAAATACTCCGCCGCTCAGCAAGGGGACAGACCTTTTGGTGCGGAGGTAAAAAATATTTTATCCGCATGCACGGCGACGAACAGGCTTACAACGCGGCCGCGGCCATAAAATGCGCGGAAATTCTGGGCATTCCCCGCAGTGCGGCCAAAAAAGGCTTAAGGCGCACCCGCTTTGCGGGCAGGGTGGAGGTAATAAAATCGCGCGGCGTCAGGTACATTCTGGACGGCAGTCACAATCCGCAGTCCTTCGGCCCGCTTGTAAGCGCCGTAAAGGCGGTGAGGGGCCAAAAAACGCTCGTCTTTTCCTGCCTTTCGGATAAGGACGTAAGCGCCGCCGCCGGCATTCTTTCTCCCCTGTTCGGCAGGGTTTTAATCGCCCCCGCGCCCGGGTACCGCGCCATGGACGCAGACAAAATCTGCGCGGCGTTTTGCAAATGCGGCAAAGACGTGCAAAAATTTGAAGATATCCCCTCGGCGATGAGCGCCGCGGGCGGCGGAACGGTAGTCGTGTGCGGCACGTTCACCATATTAAAGGAGGCCAGAAATTGGATAGAGCAAAGGCGATAAAAGCCGTAGAAGATTTGTTGGACGCCCTCGGCGAGGATAAGAGCCGCGAAGGCCTTAAGGATACCCCCCGCCGCGTGGCGGACATGTATGCCCAGCTGCTTTCGGGCATGGACAGAACGGCAGAAGAGGAGCTTTCCAAAACTTTCTCAGTCGACGGCGGCGACATAGTCATAGAAAAGGACATAGCCTTTTCTTCAATGTGTGAACACCATTTAATGCCCTTCTTCGGCAAAATGGCCGTCGCATATATTCCCGATAAAAAGGTCGTGGGACTTTCCAAACTGGCGCGCTGCGTAGACGTCTACGCCGCACGCCTCCAGCTTCAGGAACAGCTCACCCGACAGGTTGCCGAAGCTATAATGCGCTATCTTTCCCCCAAGGGCGTGCTCGTTTATTGCGAAGCCGAACACACCTGCATGACTTGCAGGGGAGTAAAAAAGGCGGGCAGCAAAACCATATCGTATATAACTTTGGGCGACTTCCCCGAAGATAAAAAATCCGAAGTTCTCGCACTCATAAAATGAAAATAGGCAATAAAATTTTCCAAGGCCGCACATACGTAATGGCCATAATCAATCTCACCCCCGATTCCTTTTGGAAAGGCAGCCGCGTCACGGCCGACCGGGCCCTCTTCGCCGCCGAAAAGGCCGTAAGGGAGGGGGCTGACCTCTTCGATCTCGGCGCGCAGTCCACCCGCCCCGGCTATACCGAAGTCAGCGCGGAGGAGGAGATTTCCCGCCTCGAACGCCCCCTGCAGGCTATCCTGCGGGAGTTCGATATTCCCGTCTCGATAGACACATATTTCGCCCTGGCGGCCGAATTCGCCCTGTCGGCGGGCGCGCACATGATAAACGACGTGTGGGGGCTCTCCCGCGGCGACGGCATGGCAAAGATAATAGCCGCGCACAACGCCTCGGTATGCATAATGCACAACAGCCCGACGCCCGTAGAGGGCGACGTCTTTCCGCCCGTCGAACGCTTTCTCGAAAAACAGGCGCAGTTCGCGCTCGACAGCGGCATCGACCGCGACAGGATATGTCTGGACGGCGGAATAGGCTTTGCCAAAAGCAGGCAGCAAAACCTCGACCTTCTGAAAAATTATTCCAGCCTATCCTCCCTCGGCTATCCCCTGCTTTTAGGTTGCAGCCGCAAATCGCTCTTCGGCGGCGAGGCGGAGGAAAGGCTCCCGCAGACGCTCGCCGCGACGCGCGCGGCGGCAAAAAGGGGCATACTTTTCGTGCGCGTGCACGACGTTAAGCAAAATAAAGAGGAGATACAAAAGGCTTATGAAAATTGAAATTTCGTCGCTTGAAATCGTAACCACGCACGGCGTGCATGATTTCGAAAAAGTCACCCCCAAACCCTTCATTTTCGATATTTCGCTCGAAGCCGACTGCGAGGAGGCCGCTTTGCAGGACGACCTTTCAAAAACCGTCAACTATTCCCGCGTGTGCGAGCTCGTAACCAAAGTTGCCACGGCAAAAAGCTACAACTTAATCGAAAGCCTCGCGCGCGAATGTGTTTTTTCCATACTCGAAAATTTCAGTCGCGTCACTTCGGCTGCGGTGAGGGTAAGCAAGCCTCAGGCGCCGGTAAAGGCCAGGTTCGGCAATATTTCCGTGACATATGCGGCCGAGCGCAACACCGTTTATCTCTCCCTCGGTTCAAGTCTCGGCGAAAGGGAAAGGACCATAAAGTCGGCCATAAACATGCTTGGTTCTCTGCGCGGCGTAAAGGTCGTGCGCACGTCGTCCATGGTTAAAACCGCCCCCGTCGGCGGGGTCGCCAAAAACGAATTCGTCAACTGCGCCGCGGAAATAGATTGCTTCCTCACGCCGCGCGCCCTGATCGACAAAATACACGTCATCGAAGCGCGCCTCGGCCGCGTAAGGCAGGAGCGCTGGGGGGACAGAACTATTGATATCGATATAGTTTTCTTCGGCGACAAGGTCATTGCCGAAGACGGCCTCGCTATCCCTCATCCGCAGTATCCGGGGCGCAGTTTCGTTACAGAACCTTTAAAACAGCTCTGCCCCGAAAAGGTCTGCCCGCTTGCGCACAAGGCGGTAAAAGATATGTGAATTTCCCCGCAAGGGGGCTCTATTGCGTAATTTTTTAACAATAGAAAAAATTTCTTTGTGCAAGTTGCACAAATTTTTTTAAAATCTCTATACAAACTTCCTCGTTTGTGCTATAATTCAACATAGTGGATAAAATGTATTTTTTATGCGGCCGGCGCTGATTTTCCGCCGCATAAACCTTTCGGCCCGCCGCGGCGAACGTCGCATGCGCGCGCCCGTACTACAGATAATTTGTCAAGGAAGTGTGTATTTTGGAAAAAATCGGCATTATCGATCTCGGATCAAACTCTGCGCGCCTGGTAATAGTCAACCTGTTCGCCGACGGCTATTTTATGGTTATGGACGAACTTAAAGAAAGCGTCCGCCTCGGTCAGGATATGGAGCGCGACGGCTTTTTAAAGCCCCAGCGCGTGGCAGAAACAATTAAAACTTTAAGGATGTTCAAAAAGCTTTGCGACGCAAGCGGCGTTACACGTATAATAGCCGTTGCCACCGAAGCTGTCCGCCGTGCCAAAAACCAGCGTTCCTTCCTCGATGAAATCCAGGCAAGCTGCGGCATAAAACTGCGCGTGCTCTCTGCCGAGGAAGAAGCTACTCTGGTCTATCGCGGCGTGATAAATTCAATGGATATCCCCAAGGGCATCATTCTCGAAATAGGCGGCGGCGCAACAAAAATCGTCTACTACAACCGCAGGAACATGCTCAACTACGCAACCCTGCCATTCGGCGCCGTCACTTTGACCGACCTTTTCTCCGGCGACGGCTTAAAGCCCGAAGAACAGGCCGCAAAGATGGAGGAGTTCTTCACCGAACAGCTCAAAGGCTTGGAGTGGCTCACCCAGCTCGACCCCGACGTCCAGATGATAGGCGTGGGCGGTTCGTTCAGGAACGTGTTCAAAATAAGCAAAATCGTGCACAAGTATCCCTTGGACACCGTGCACAATTTCAACATGCAGACGGAAGATTTCCTGCCCCTGTACGATATGATAAAGGTTTTGGACCTCGACAAGAAAAAGAAGATAAAGGGGCTTTCGGCCGAACGCGCGGACATTCTCCCCGCGGCGCTCGCCATAATCAAATCTTTCGTAACCTATCTCAATTTTCCTTCGTTCACCATATCCGGCTCGGGACTGAGGGAGGGCATAATGTTCAATCAGGCCCTGCCTTCAACTATCGAAAAACCCGTTTCGGACGTAATGAACTATTCGCTCACCACGCTTGTAAAGTATTACGACTGCGACGAAAAGCACGTGGAGCACGTTGTCAACCTTTCAATCCAGCTCTTCAAGCAGCTCAGGGTTCTGCACAAGTTCCCCCGCCAGTATCTCAAAGTGCTCAAGGTCGCAGCTATGCTTCACGACTGCGGCATGCGCATAAAGTATTACAACCACCAGCGCCACAGCTGCTATATGATTTTAAATTCAACGCTCTACGGCGTCAGCCACAGGGAAATAGTCCTCGCCGCGTTCACCGCGTGCTGCCATAAAAAGGAGGACATCAACCCCTACGACTGGAACCGCTACCGCGATATTTTAAACGACGACGATATCGAAATCGTCAAGCGCCTCGGCGTCATGCTGCGCATAGCCGAAAGCCTCGACAGGTCAAATTCAGGCACCATCAAGGGCATCAACTGCGATATCCTCGGCGACTCCGTCATCATGAAGACCGAAGTCGAAGGCGACGCAAGCCTCGAAATACGCGACGCCATGGCGGCGGGCAGCGAATTCAAAAAGGCTTTCCGCAAAAATCTCGAAATACTTTAACGTAAAATGCCGCCGCAAAAACGGCGGCATAAAATTTATTTTACGGCTTCAGATATCATTAAAATGCAGTATATTTTAGCCAGCGCATCGCCAAGGCGGTGCGAATTATTGAAACAGATATTGCCCCGTTTCGACGTCATACCCGCGACGGGGGCGGAGTGCGTCAACCTTTCGCTCTTTCCCGAGCAGATAGCCTGCTCGCTGGCCGAGCACAAGTGCGACGAGGTATTCTCCTCGCATGCGGGAGCAACCGTCATCGGCTGCGACACCATAGTCGTTTACGAAGGCGAAGTCCTCGGCAAGCCGAAAAACAGAGAGGACGCGGCAAAAACTTTAAAAAGATTGTCGGGCAAAACGCACTACGTGATAACGGGCGTGTGCGTGCGCCGCGGCGATAAAAAACTTGTAAATTACGACAAAACTGAAGTGCGCTTCAACGTGCTTTCAGACGATTTTATTAAAATTTACGTCGACGGCGGCTCGCCGCTTGACAAAGCGGGCAGTTACGGCATTCAGGACGAGGGTGTGGTAAAGGAATATTTCGGCAGCTACACAAACGTCGTCGGTCTGCCCGTGAGTTTGGTTAAAGACATGTTGGAGCGTATCGCGCAATGATAAGACTTGCAATAGACATAGGTTCTTTTACAACTAAAATCTACATGCCCGGCTGCGGCGTGGTGCTGTCGGAAGCCACATGCGTGGCCGTCGAAAGCGACGGGGAGAATATAACCTGCAAGGCCTTCGGCGACAGAGCGCGCGCTCTTTCGGGCAAAGCCGCGCAGAACACTCACATAGTCAACCCGGTAAAGGAGGGCGATATCGCCCATCCCGAGCTTTTGTCCGCGCTTTTGGAGTACTTCCTTGAAAAGATAGAAGTCCCCCGCCGCAAGGCAAAAAACTGCGAAGTAATGTTTATTCTGCCCTGCGGAGCAAAGGACGAGCTCAAGGAAAAGTATCTCGACGTCGCATATGATTGCAACATAGGCCGCACTTACTTCACGCAGACGCCTTTTGCGGCAATTCTCGGGCAGAACGTCACGCTTTCGGAAACTTCGCCCGTTTTCTGCCTCGATATCGGCTACGGCATAACCAACATAGCCGCGGTCTCGCTCGACGGCATAATTTCGGGCCTCTCCGTCAACCTCGGCGGGGGCAATATCGATATCGAACTCATCGACTTCATGGCCGAAAATTTCCGCCTTAAAATAGGAACTTTAACGGCCGAACGTCTCAAAAATAACGTAGGCAGCCTTCTGGAAGACGACAACAAAATGACGGTCGTCGACGGCCGCTCGCTCGAAGACGGCACGCCTTCGTCCGTCGCAGTCAATTCATCGCAGATAGAGGGGGTAATAACGCTCTATATAGATAAAATTCTCGAATATGTAAGCCTCGTAATGTCAAAGCTGCCCGCCGAGGTGGCCTCCGCGGTAATGCACGGCGGAATATATCTTTCGGGCGGGATTGCCAAGCTCGACGGCATAGGCGGCTACATATCCAAAAAACTCGGTATAACCGTCAACGAAAACGAAGAACCTGCCCTCTGCACGGTAATAGGGGGCGGTATGATACTTTCCGGCGATTATCTCCGTTCGGCTCTCGCCACAACCGATTAAACCCTTGCGCCGCGCGCGGCGGCTTTTCGCGCGCAAAACGGGAGGATTCCTTATATGGATTCCGTCATAAATTTTTCAATGGGCTTCGACGTCTGCGCCATAATAATCTGCGCCGTAATAATGGCAAATTATTACAGCGTCAGGCGGATACATACCCGCACAGAAAAGTTCTTTCAGGGTTTAATGGGCAGTCTGCTGTTTTCGGCGCTGACCAACCTCATTTACGTCGTTTTCATCTATGCCGGCAATATTCCGCAGTGGCTGTTCTATCTGTCCGTAATGATAATGGTAATCGCCGTGCACGCCGTGGGCATAATTTTCATGCTTTACGTCGTTTCGGAATGTTACGAAAACAGACCTCTGCCCAAATCTTTTACAATCATCGCCGTCGCGCTCATAGCAATGACGGGCATATCGATAGCCGTATACGGCTTCCATAACCTGATGCCGGACAGTGCGGTAGATATAATAATTGCTTTTATGTACGGGGTCCATTACGTCGCTTTGCTCACGGGCGTGGTGTACGTATTTGCAAACCGCAGGGTGCTCAGCCTGCGCAAGCAGGTAAACATATTTATCTTCATTGCCTTCAATATAGTATCGACCATAATACAGACGTTCACCAGCGCGCAGGTCACAGCCTTTGCGCTGTCGGTTGCGATAATGATGATTTTTGCAACTCTCCGCAACCCCAAGGACGAAATCGACGCTCTCACGCAAACCTTCAACGCACCTGCCTTCAGGGACTTTATAAGATTGCAGATATCTTCGCACAGGAGCTTTCTGCTATTTGTCACGGGCATAAGGAATTTTACGGCCATCAACGCGCTCTGGGGACAGAGGGCGGAAGACGTTATAAAGGAAACGGCCGACCGCCTCAATAAAATTACAGACAAAACAACTTACGTTTACCGTACCGCAGAAGCCCGCTTTTGCGTCATCTTCAACACGCGCGGACAATACGAAAAATTCAGAGAAAAATATATTGCCGCAATGTGCGAAAACTTTATGGTCGGCGACGCCGCCGTGCCCGTCGACCGCGCGGCAGTGCTCATTAGCTTTCCAGAAGTCGCGCAAAAGTACTCCGATATAGAGAGCATTTTAAAATTTTACCGCGACCGCTACAGCGCCGACGGCGAAATTATCGAAGCGACGAGGGAGGCGGTGGAAAGCGTCAGCCGCCGCGAAAAAGTCGATTACGCCATTCAGAAGGCGTTGAAGCTTCATTCCTTTCAGGTGTATTATCAGCCGATTTACGACCTTAAAACCAAAACTTTTGACTGCTGCGAAGCTTTGATAAGGCTTAAGGATGACGAACTGGGCTTCATTCCGCCCGATGAATTCATCCCCATATCCGAGGATAACGGCACGATAGTCGAGGTCGGCAAGGAAGTTATTAACGAAGTGTGCAGGTTCATAACGCAGTGCAATCCGCAGGATTACGGCATAAGATTTATCGACGTAAACCTTTCGGTAATCCAGTGCCTCCAGCCCGATATCATTCAGGACATAATGCAGACATTAAGGGGCTACGGCGTGCCGCGCGGCATGGTCAATCTCGAAATTACCGAAACCGCCTCGGCAAAGTCGTATGCGCTCCTTCAGGAACACCTCAACGAACTGCATTCAAACGGCTTCACAGTCTCGCTGGACGACTTCGGCACCGGCTTTTCGTCGGTGGAATTTTTAATCAATTTTCCCTTCGATATCGTCAAGCTCGACCGTTCGCTCGTCTGGGCGTATATGAGCACGCACAAGTACGAACCCATTCTTCAGCACTACATGCCCATGCTCCACAGCCTCGGCACAAAAATAGTGGCGGAGGGCGTGGAAACCAAGGAGATGGTTGAAGCGCTGAACGAGCTCGGTTGCGACTACCTTCAGGGTTATTACTACTCCAAACCCCTGCCCAAGGAAGATTTTATCGCCTTCTTAAAGGAAAACAACAAGTCTGTCATCGGATAAATAAATTAAAAAATAAACCGGCGCGCGGACGGGTTTCCCGTCCGCGCGCTTTTCGTAACTTCAGAGCGGCGATTTCGGCAATGACGATTATTTGCGGTAAAATAAAAACTTATGCCCCGACGAACGGCGTTCGTCGGGGCATATTGCCGCAGCAATATGCGTATCTGGTATTAAGAAGCTCTGCTCTCGTCGCGAAGTAAGTATTTCTAAACAATTACGTTGCAAGTGAAGTCGCGCCCTCACACAGCGCAACCAAAATTGCGCCTGCCTGCACTATTCTAAAATAATAATGTTTTGCCTCAAAACCGCGTTTTTGGGGCAAAGGCCCCAATTTGTCGATACCTCGGCCTCAGCGTGGTGAATGGGCGCAATTTTGTAACTGTAGGGCGAAATAGAATTGCGCCCAGAGGAGCAGAGCTCCTCAAACTAACGGCGCATTAGTGCATGTCCTCTAATGCACAATGCACGTTAATTTATTTCACAAGGCTTTGAATTACGTTTTCGGGGGCCTGTTCGTACCTGTCGAAGGAGGCGGTGAATTTGCCGCGGCCCTGCGTCATGGAGCGGAGCGCGGTGGCGTAGGTTAAAATCTCCGCCTGCGGCGCGTCGGCCGTAATTATCTGCAAATCGTCCTTTGCATCCATAACTATAATTCTGCCCCTGCGCTTTGTCAGATCTCCCAAAACGTCGCCGAGGTACTTTTCGGGCACGGCTATCTTCATCTTATATATGGGCTCGAGTATGGTGGGGTTGGCGTTCTTCATGCCCTCTTTAAAGGCAATTTCTGCCGCGGCCTTGAACGCCGCCTCGCTGCTGTCCACGTCGTGATAACTGCCGTCGTACAGCACGGCCTTTATATTCATTACGGGATATCCCGCAAGCACGCCGTTAGAAAGGCATTCGGTTATGCCCTTTTCAACGGCTGGTATGTACTGCTTGGGCACCGAACCGCCCACAACCTCTTCGGCAAATTCAAAGGGCTGGTCGCTCGGTTCAAATCTCATCTTGCAATGCCCGTACTGTCCGTGTCCGCCCGTCTGCTTTTTATATTTGCCCTCGGCGGTGGAGGTGGAGAGTATGGTTTCGCGGTAGGCAATCTTGGGCGCCTTGAGCACGGCCTCCGCGCCGAATTTGGACTTTAATTTTTTGCATATAACGTCAAGGTGCACTTCGCCCTGACCGCCTAAAAGCGATTCGCCCGTTTCGGCCGACTTTGTAACCACAAAGCTCTTATCCTCTTCGGCGAGGCGGTTGAGCCCTGCAAAAACTTTGTCCTCGGTGCCCTGCGTCTTGGCGTAGACGGCCATAAACAGGGTGGGGCGGGGGAAGGGTATGGCGTCGAACATAACCTGCGCGCCCTCGTCGCACAGCGTGTCGCCCGTGCCCGTGTTCGTGAGTTTTGCAACGGCGCCTATGTCGCCTGCGGTAAGCTCGTTCACGGCTTCCTGCTTCTTGCCGTTGGTGACGTACAGTGCGGCTATCCTCTCGCTCGTGCCCGTGTTGGGGTTGTATAGCGTGGAGCCGGCTTTAAGCACGCCGCGGTTAACCCTTAAATAATTGAGCTTGCCCACAAAGGGGTCTACCGTCGTCTTGAATACCTGCGCGGCTACGGGGCCGTCTTCGGTGCATTCAACGTTTATAACCTTGCCCGTCGCAACGTCGGTGGCGAGCAAATCTCTGCGTTCCGCCGCCTGCGGAACGTACTTTACAATTTCGCTCATAAGGTTGATTACGCCGCGGTTGTTGAGCGCGCTGCCCGCCATTACGGGTATAACGTTCATGTTGGCAATGCCCTTGCGTATGCCGTGTATGCACTCGTCGCGGGTGAGCGTGCCCGTCTCAAAGTATTTTTCAAGCAGAACGTCGTCGTTTTCGGCGGCCGTCTCGGTGAGGGCAAGCCTCATTGCCTCAAATTCTTCTCTCATGTTTTCGGGAATGGCAATTTCCTCCGTGCCCGTCTGCGAGAATTTAAACGCCCTTTCCGTCAGCGCGTTGATCATGCCCACCATCTTGCCGTCCTGCATAATGGGCAGCTGAATGGGCGCAATCTTGGCGGGGTATGCCTGCCTTAACGCTTCAACCGTGCCGTGGTAGTCGGCGTTTTCCTTGTCCATGCCGTTTATAAAAATGACCATGGGCTTTTCCAGCTTCATGCAAAGGCTGATGGCCTTTTCGGTGCCCACGGTAACGCCGCCGTTGGGGCCCGCAACAATAAGCGCCGCGCCGCACGCGCGCATGGCTTCGTTGAGTTCGCCTTCAAAGTCCAGAAATCCGGGAACGTCTAAAATATTTATTTTTGTTTCGCGCCAATAGGTGTGCGTGACCGAAAGTGAGATGGACATCTTTCTTGCAATTTCCTGCTCGTCGAAGTCCGAAACGGTCGTGCCGTTTTCAATCTTGCCCATTCTCGAAAGCGAATGACCGTTGAACAGCATTGCCTCGCATAGCGTCGTTTTTCCTTCGCCGCTGTGCCCTATTATGGCTACGTTGCGTATGTCCTGTGCTGAAATAGACATATCATTTCCTCCTTATACATATCTCTATAGTTAACCTATAGCTCATCATATATCCATTATAAATTAAAATTACCGATAAATCAATACCCAATTTAAAAAATTCAGATATTGACATAAAAAACAATACATGATATATTATTATTAGATATATTGAGGAGGAGAACTGATTGAAAAAAATTTTTAAATTACTTTCGTTGTGCACATCTTGCATTATACTTGCTGTTTTGTTTAGCGGATGTGCGGGGGGGCGAGAATATAGAGGCAGTTGGAGAATTTATGACATTGCGCGAGGCTTATAATAGTGGGTATATCACAAAAGATGATATAATGGAGATGAGTTATTATAGCTTAGGTGCAGTGTATAAAATACCGGAAGGATTAACCGGGACGGATGCTTTTAATAGCGATAATTGGGAGAAGATTGATTATATCCCACGGACGCAAGAGCTTGTTCCCCTTGATGAGCAGACAGAGCGAGACATTAAAAATTCATACTTTGCATTAAACAGTAATGAATTTGAAGCTGAGGGAAAAAATTATGACCCTGATATACTATATTTGACATATTACGGGCAGTCTAATGGATACTATATTGTAAAAATCAAGTCGGATATTTTGAATTATCCGGGTGCTGGGTTTATAGATGATTACGACGGAATAGTATTTTACGAATTCTATCCAACACGACAAGTTTTTTATTATTGAAGCAAGCCCGCCGCGCATGCTGTGCGCGGCGGGCTTGGTCATTTTTTTGTCCTTCAAACCTTTTGGTCACACGTTGGGGCGTTCCGCCCGTTGTCATACTGAGCGCAGCCGAATGTATCTGGCGCGGTTCCGCGCCGACAACGGGCGGTAAATATAGCTTGCGGGTCCCGTCATTTTTCGGCATTAAGGCGTGCGTTGCAAATGCGCGCAAAAATAATTTACTTTTTGTAAGCTTTTTTATATAATATAGTAAATTAACGCTCAACGGAAAATTTATGAAAAAACCCAACAAAAACATACGCAACTTCTGCATAATCGCACATATCGACCACGGAAAGAGCACTTTGGCCGACAGGCTAATCGAGATGACCGGTCAGGTCTCCAAGCGCGAAATGGAAGAACAGCTCCTCGACTCCATGGATATCGAAAGGGAGAGGGGTATTACCATAAAGCTCGCCCCCGTGCGCATGTTCTACAGCGCCGACGACGGCGAGGAATATATCTTCAACCTCATCGATACCCCCGGTCACGTCGACTTCACTTACGAAGTTTCGCGCTCTCTCGCCGCGTGCGAGGGCGCGATTCTGGTAGTCGACGCGTCGCAGGGTATTGAGGCGCAGACGCTCGCAAACGTCTACCTCGCGCTCGAAAACAACCTTGAAATTCTGCCCGTCGTCAACAAAATCGACCTTCCCTCCGCCCGTCCCGACGAGGCCAAAAAGGAGATAGAGGAGGTCATCGGCCTCGATGCGTCATATGCGCCCCTTGTCTCCGCAAAGGAGGGCACAAACATAAAGGAAGTGCTCGAAGATATCATAAAATACTTCCCCGCCCCCGACGGCGACGAGGACGCTCCTCTTCGCGCCCTCATATTCGACAGTTATTACGACAACTACAAGGGCGTAATCCTCTTCGTGCGCGTAAAGGACGGCAAGGTCAAAGTCGGCGACAAAATCAAAGGCTTCCGCGCGGACAAGATTTACGACGTCGTCGAAGTGGGCGTCTTTACTCCTAACACCACACCCAAAGACGGCCTTTTCGCGGGCGAAGTCGGCTATATTGCCGCTTCTATCAAGTCCATTCAGGACGTCGCCGTCGGCGATACGGTAATCAATGCCGATAACCCCGCGGCCGAGCCGCTGCCCGGCTATAAAAAGGTGCAGTCGGTGGTATTTTGCGGAATATACCCCCTCGACGGCAGCAAATTCAACGATTTGAAGGAAGCCCTTTTAAAGCTCCAGCTGAACGACGCGTCCCTCATATTCGAACCCGACACGTCCGTTGCGCTCGGCTTCGGGTTCCGCTGCGGATTTTTGGGTCTTCTGCACATGGAAATAATTCAGGAGCGCATAGAGCGCGAATTCGGCCTCGACATAATAACCACCGCGCCTTCTGTAAGCTATAAGGTGGTAAAGACCGACGGCGAGGAGCTTTTTGTGGACAACCCTTCGCACCTGCCGCCCCAGTCCGAAATCGATTATATGGAAGAGCCCATCGTCAAGGCGGATATATATTCCCCGCCAGATTATCTGGGACAGATAATGGACTTGTGCCGCGATAAGCGCGGCGTGTTCGTGGAGATGAACTACCTCGACGCCAACCGCGTTCAGCTCGTCTACAGATTGCCCCTAAACGAAATAATATTCGACTTTTTCGACCAGATTAAATCGCGCACGCGCGGCTACGCCAGCTTTGATTACGAGCTTATCGGCTACGAGAGGAGCAAGCTCGTCCGCCTCGACATTCTTCTGAACGGCGAAATCTGCGACGCGCTCTCCATGATAGTGCACGAAGATTCTGCCTATGCACGCGGTAGAACGCTGTGCGAAAATTTAAAGGAAGCTATCCCCCGCCAGCTCTTCGAGGTGCCCGTTCAGGCGGCCATAGGCGGCAAAATAATCGCGCGCGAAACGGTAAAGGCCGTCCGCAAGGACGTTTTGGCCAAGTGCTACGGCGGCGATATAACCCGCAAGAAAAAACTCCTGGAAAAACAGAAGGAAGGCAAAAAGCGCATGCGCTCCATCGGCTCGGTCGAGGTGCCGTCCGAAGTTTTTATGCAGATACTTAAGACAAATAAGGATTGACCGCAATATATATGCCATTCAAACTGTGTTTTGCCTGCGCCGGCGACTATCCCGCTATGGCGGAAATTTATCGGCCTTATGTCGAAGATACGACAATATCGTTTGAATATACGGCGCCGTCGCCTGAACAGTTTGCCGACCGCATGCGCACGCTGGACGGGCGGTTTCCCGTAATCGTCTGCCGCGACGGAGATGATGTTTGCGGTTATGCCTATGCTTCGCCCGCATTTGAAAGGCAAGCCTATTGTTGGTGCGCAGATATTTCGGTGTATGTAAAACAGGGAACGGTGCGGCATGGCATCGGCCGCCGCCTCGTCTCGTGTGTCTGCGCTATCTTAAAAGACCTCGGTTACCGAAGGGTATATTCCGTGATTACTGCGGAAAATGCTCGCAGCAGGGTTTTTCATGTCTCGCTTGGTTTTGAGCAGGTCGCTGAATTTCCGGAGCAGGGCTATAAATTCGGCCGCTGGCTGAATGTCGTGTGGTATGAAAAGGAACTTTGCGGTGGCGAAGCCTGCACACAGCCTCCTCGCGCATTCAATAAAGATGAATTTGATTTGTCGGGATATTGAGTGCGGCCGCGGCGCTATATATAAGGGTCAATCTGTATGGAACAAGGCTTTTTTGAAAAAGTATATTCAATAGTGTCGTCCATTCCGCGCGGTAATGTGCTCTCCTACGGCGACGTGGCGCGCCTTGCGGGCAACCCCAAAATGTCCCGTCAGGTCGGCTGGGCGTTGCACTGCAATCCCCGCCCCGGCGAAGTACCCTGCCACAGGGTGGTGTTCAAAAACGGTTCGGTTTGCACGGGCTTTGCCTTCGGCGGCCCCGAAGTTCAGGTCGCGCTCCTCAAGGAAGAGGGGGTCGAGGTTGAAAACTTCAAAATAAACATGAAAAAGTACAGATGGGAGGTATAAATGGCAGGAATTTACGTTCACATACCCTTCTGCAAGCAGAAGTGCCGCTATTGCGACTTTGCGTCTTTTCCCGAAAAAATCGGCCTCGCCGAAAGCTACATGACGTGCGTCTACCGCGAAATGGCCATGCGCTCCGAAGAGCTTAAAGATTATAAGTTCGATACGCTCTACATAGGCGGCGGCACGCCCTCCGTCATAGACGAAAGTTACATCGCCATGCTCGTCGCGGCGGCAAAAAAATATTACAATCTCGATAAAAATGCCGAAATCACCATAGAGATGAATCCCGGCACGGTTTCTGCTTCCAAAATAGATATGTATAAAAAGGTGGGTATAAACCGATTTTCGGTGGGACTTCAGTCGGCAAACGACAAAATTCTCGCCGACCTCGGCAGAATACACACTTTAAATCAGTTCATAACCTGCGCAAAGCTTTTAAAGGGCGAAAACTTTTCGGTAGATATTATGATAGGCCTCAAGGGGCAAACGCTGGAAGATATATCCCAGTCAATCGACGTCGCCGCGCTCTACGGCGCAAGCCATATTTCCATGTACGCCCTGACCCCGGAGGACGGCACGCCTATCTATACCGATTATTTAAACGGCGAACTGCCCGATTCCGACGAGGTTGCCGAACAGTACGCCTTCGGCGTAAAAAAGCTTAAAAAGCTCGGCTATGAGCGTTACGAAGTTTCCAATTTCTGCAAAAAGGGCAAGGAGAGCCGCCACAACCTCAATTACTGGCGGCGCGGCGAATATATCGGCTTCGGCGTTTCGGCCTCCAGCCATATCAAAAACGTTCGCTTTACCAACACGTTCGACCTCGACGAATATTATAAGTGCATAATTTCCAACCACCTGCCAGTCATCGACAGGACGGAAATTTCCCCCGACGAGCAGAAGGACGAATTTGTCATGCTCGCTCTGCGCACGGTAAAGGGGGTGGATACGGCCGGGTTTGAGCGTCTCTTCAATGTGCCGTTTGCAACGGAATATGCCGCGGCCATTGAGAAAAATAAGAACTATCTCGATATCTCCGAAGGCCGCGTGGCCATAAAGGATGAATACCTGTTCGTGCAGAATACCATTATAATAGATTTTCTGGAGACCTGATGTGAACGGATATAAAGTTGAACGCGCAACTTCATGCGACGTCGCGGCGATGCTTGAAATTTTCGGGCGTGCGCGCGCGTTTATGGCCGGGCAGGGCAACCCTCAGTGGGCCGACGGTTACCCCTATCCCGAAGTCATAGAGGAGAGGGTGGAGCGCGGCTGCATGTATAAGCTTGCTTGCGGCGGCGATATCGCCGCTGTATTTTCCGCGCTCGACGGCGATGAAGATTATAAAAACTGCAAAGATATCTGGCTGACTGCGGAGGGCGAATATCTCGCCGTGCACACCGTTGCCGTAAACGACGCATACCGCGGCAAGGGCTGTGCCCGCGCAATCTTCGCGGCGGCCGAAGACATGGCCCGCGCCCTTTCAAAGCGCAGTCTCCGCATAGACACGCATGAAAAGAATGCACCCATGCGCTCCCTTCTGCAATCGCTCGGCTTCTGCCCGCGCGGGCAAATTACCCTTTACGGCGGCAAGCCCAGATTGGCGTACGAAAAGTTATTGTAAAACTTGTTGATAGGCACATATGTGCGCGCGAATATAAAAATTTACCCCGCCGCCGCGGCATTTCGCCGCGGCGGCGGGGCGCTTTTTTGATATGTATGCGCGCGTGATTATAATTTTCTCTGCGCAATAACGTTGCCGTTTTCGCCGTCCACAAGGTACGCGCTCGTATCGCCTTCGCGGTCGATGACGCCCACGTAGTAATAGCACTTGCCCTCGTCGGAGAGCAGCCGCACGTAAATTTCGCCCTCAAAATTATTTCCGTCGGTCAGGGCGGAAAAGGTTTCGCCGTCGTACTGCCTTGCGCTCTCCAGCGCGTCCTCGCACGATATCACGCCGTCGTAAAGCACGCTCGGTGCGGCAATTTTTCTCTCTTCGCCGTCGCAGGTCAGCGTTATGTCCGCGCTTTGCCCCGCGGCCCCGCCCGAAAAGCTTAAATAAAAGCTGTCGGTCACGGACATATAGCTCATTTCGCCGCCGTGCCCGTTCAAAGTGGCGGTAACGCTTTCGGGACTTTGGGCAAACTTTATAAAGATTTCGCAAAGGTCTGTCATTTCGCCCTTGTACCCGTCGGAAAGATAGGGCGTCTCGCGCGAGGATATATGCACTTTTACGGATATATTGTCATCTTCGTAAAGGTAAACCTGGGCTCTGCGTTCCGATATGTAGTCGGCGTAATCCAACCCGCCGCCGCAGGCGGTAAAAGTAACAAGCATGGCGGTCATCGCCAGAAACGCGGCGCAAAAAAATTTCTTCATAGTTTAATGATATTTTGCTTGCGCAATAATATTCCTGCCGTTCACAATTTTTTAAAGAACGGCCCGCCGCAAAAATCTGTCCCGCCGCCCCGCAAAACCGTCCGTTAAACCGTCTGCCGCCGTGCGCCTTTCAATACTTTTGGTTATTTTCTTGCTTTTTATAAAGCGGTGTGGTAAAATCATAATGTAGTATTATAAGCGTGCGGCCGGCACTTTGTGCCATGTGCCTTGCACAAACGGCGGATACAGCTTGAAAAATTTTGTTGTAAAGACTGCGGTCAAAACATTTTTAATAATTTTGGTCCTCGCCGTCGTGGCGTTCGGCGTGTTCAATTTCGCCTGTCCCCAGTACATGGCGTCCTTTGCCGAACAGATAGGCAACTATGACATGGCTTTAAGCTATGCCTCGCTCCGCTATTCGTACACTGGCGACACGCGCGACCTTGCAAGATGCTTCGAAGACGCCATCCTCGCCGACGACGATTCTTCAATAGTCAGGTACGGCGACGAATTCTTTCAAAAGGAAGACCGCGCGCAGGTCATGTATGAACTTTCGCTTGAAAGCTACGACCCGTCCACACAAAATTATATCGATTACTTCAATTTCTTCGGCGGCCGCCTCGTCAGGGCGCGTTACTCGCAGGACGATTTTTCGGGTGCGCTTTCGCTCGCGCTCGACCTCAACAACGGCACTTCAAGCTTTGCCTACGGCTGTCCTTTGATGTCGCTCACGGCCGAAGTCGTCGGCAGTCAGGATAAAACAAACGCCCCCGCGCTCCTCGAAGTTCTTCAAAGCATTTCGCCTGAAGACGAAGAGCAGGCGGCAATGCTCGAATCGCTTTCAAAGAGCGTAAAAAATCTTACGTTGTAAATAATTTCACGCGCCGCTTTGGTCGGCGCGCCATGCTTTCAAAACAGATAAAATATTTTTCAAAGGATACATAATATGCAGCATCAAAAAGTACTCATCCTCGATTTCGGCGGACAATACAACCAGCTCATAGCCCGCCGCGTGCGCGAACTCAACGTCTTTTGCGACCTCATGCCCTCCGATATGAGCCTTGAAAAAATCAAGGAATACAACCCCATAGGCATCATCTTCACAGGCGGCCCCAACTCCGTCTACGACGAAGATTCGCCCAAAATCGACAAGGGTGTGTTCGAGCTCGGAATCCCCGTCCTCGGCATATGCTACGGCTGCCAGCTTATGGCGTATACCCTCGGCGGCGAGGTTCAGCGCGCGTCGACTTCCGAATACGGCAAGGCGGAAGTTTCTTACGTTTCCTCCCATCTCACGGTGGACATGCCCGCCACGGCCGTGTGCTGGATGAGCCATACGGACAGGATAACCCGCCTGCCCGAAGGTTTCAGAATGCTTGCAAAAAGCGATAACTGCCCTTACGCCGCGTTCGGCGACGAAGAGCGCAAGCTCTACGGCGTGCAGTTCCACCCCGAAGTAAACCACACCTTCAAGGGCACGGTTATTTTAAAGAACTTTTTATACAACGTCTGCGGCGCCATCGGCGACTGGACGATGTCTAACTTCGTGGCAAATTCCATCGCGTCCTTAAAGGAAAAAATCGGGGACAAAAAAGTTTTATGCGCAATGTCGGGCGGCGTCGATTCGGCCGTCGCGGCGACGCTCATCCATAAAGCCGTAGGCGACCAGCTCACCTGCGTATTCGTCGACCACGGACTTTTAAGAAAATACGAAGCCGACGAGGTTATGTCCGTATTCAAAGACGGCCTCGGCATGAACCTTATAAAGGCGGACGACGGCGCAATTTTCCTTGAAAAATTAAAGGGCGTAACCGACCCCGAAACCAAGAGGAAGATAATTGGCGAACAGTTCATCCGCTCATTCGAAAAGCAGGCAAAGGCAATCGGCAAAGTGGATTTCCTCGTTCAGGGCACAATTTATCCCGACGTAATCGAAAGCGGCAAGGGCAAATCCGCCGTAATAAAATCCCACCACAACGTGGGCGGTCTTCCCTCGGTGGTTGACTTCAGGGAAATCATCGAACCCTTGCGTGACCTTTTCAAGGACGAAGTGAGAAAGGTCGGCTTTGAACTCGGCCTTCCCAAAAATGTCGTCATGCGACAGCCATTCCCCGGCCCCGGCCTCGCCATAAGAATTATGGGCGAAGTTACGGAAGAAAAGCTCGAAACTCTGCGCGATTCGGATTATATCCTCCGCGACGAAATTGCAAAGGCCGGCCTCGACGATAAAATCTGGCAGTATTTCACCGTCATCACCAACTCCAAAACGGTGGGCGTTCAGGGCGATTTCCGCACATACGAAAATGTAATCGCCATCCGCGCCGTAACCTCTGTCGACGCAATGACGGCAGACTGGGCGCGCATCCCCTACGATGTCTTAGAAAAAATTTCCACCCGGATAGTCAACGAAGTGCGTCACGCCAACAGAATTGTTTATGATATAACCTCAAAACCTCCCGCAACCATAGAGTGGGAATGATTTTGCGCTATGCGCAAAATCAACTATGATTGTTTCGCAGGAACAATCATATCATAACGTTGTCGCAAAGCGACAACTCATAACTGTAGACATTTTGCGTTAGCAAAATTTATAACTTAAGATGTACAAAAACGTTTTGTGACGGCAAGTTTGGTAACTAAAACCCGTTTTGCTTCCGCAAAAGCGGCGGCCTGCGAAACAAGTTATGATTGTCTTACGGCAAGTTATAAATGTTTTGCTTTGCAAACCAAACTATGATTGCCTTCGGCATACTTCGGTAAAAATTATGGCGGAAAGTCAGTTAAGAGATTTGTCTAAAGAGTTTGCAAAAGACATAATAACCCTTTGCCGCAAACTTAAGCAAAGTTGCGTGGAGGGAGCGCTGCTCAATCAATTACTGCGTTGCGGAACTTCTGTAGGAGCTAACGTTTACGAGGCACAGTACGCGCAGGGCAAGAAGGATTTTATTTCAAAATTCGAGATTGCATTAAAAGAATGTAACGAGTGCGGATATTGGTTAGAACTGCTGCATGAAACAGGCAGTCTTTCGGATGAAGATTATTCATCCTTTAATGAGAAATGCACAAATTTGCGCAGAATGCTTGTTTCGTCTGTAAAAACTTTAAAAAAGCAATCTTAATATTATAAAATAATGTCTTTGTAAGAAATTCCTTACAAATAAGGAGTAAAAATTATATGCAGTACCGCGTATTTAATGATAAAATTTTTGCAAGGATAGATAAAGGGGAGGAAATTATTTCCTCCCTCAAAACTATCTGCGAGGCAGAAAATATAAAGCTCGCTTCGGTTTCGGCCATAGGCGCCGTAAATGATTTTACCGTCGGCGTGTTCTCGCCCGAAAACAAAACTTATAAATCAAACCATTTTACGGGCGACTACGAAATTGTCTCCCTTCTCGGCTCTGTCACAACCAAGGACGGCGGGTTCTATGCTCATCTGCACATGAGTGCAGGCAACGAATACGGCTCCGTTTTCGGCGGGCATTTGAACGAAGCCCATGTCTCCGCCACATGCGAGATGGTCATCGATATCGTCAAAGGCATGGTGGAGCGCGAATTCAGTGACGAGGTCGGCCTCAACCTGTTTAAATTCGATTGATTTTATGGACGTAAACGAGCTTTTAAAACAACTCAATTTTCAGCCCATCGGCGAAGCCAACGGAAGAATCAAGCGCGTTAAGGGCATAATTTCCAATTCAAAGCCCAACCCCGAAAAACTTTTCGTGGCGGAGGGTATATGGCTCGCTTCCATGTGCTTTAAGTTCGGTACGCATATCGACAGTTTAATCGTCTGCCCCGACTTCGTGCGCACGCCCGAAGTTATCGAGCTCATAAAAAACCTTTGCTCTCGCACGCAGGAAAGGTTCTGCGTTTCTGCCAAAACGTACGAAAAAATTTCCGAGAAAGGCCAGCCTGACGGCATAATGGCGCTCGCCGCGCTGCCGCAAAGGGACATTGCTGATTTTATTCCGCCCAAAAAGGCCGTCATTTTAGTCATCGACGGCGTGGAAATTCCCGGCAACGCCGGTACCATGCTTCGCATGGCCGACGGGGCGGGCGCGGACGCCGTGTTCTTCTGCAACCGCAAGGTGCGCATAACCCACCCCAAACTCATAAAGGCCAGTCAGGGCGCCGTGTTAACCGTGCCCATGTTTGAGTTTGCCTCCGCGGCCGAGTGCAGAGCGTGGCTCAAAAAATTCGGTTTCACCGTCTACCTCGCCGATACGCGCGCCGATAAATTCTATTACGACGAACCCTTCGGCAAAAACGCCGCTCTCGTCGTCGGCAGCGAGCGCTACGGCATTTCGCGCGAATGGTATGATGACGACTACTCCATGATAGCCATTCCCATGCTCGGCAAGTGCGATTCTCTTAATGTCGGCGTCGCCGCAACCGTTTTAACATACGAAGCGTGCGTTAAAAACAAACTCAAAAAATAACACTCTTTTCAAAGGAGCGAGATATGAATATCTGGCACGATATAGATAAATCGCGTATAACGCCGCAACTTTTCGAAGCTCTTATAGAAATTCCAAAGGGTTGCAAAACCAAGTACGAACTCGACAAGCAGACAGGCATGCTCAAAATGGACAGGGTGCTCTATACCTCAACCGTCTACCCCGCAAATTACGGGTTTATCCCCGCAACCTATGCCGAGGACGGCGACCCTCTGGACGTTCTGGTACTCTGCACCGATTCTATATATCCCATGACGCTCGTCACGTGTACGCCCATAGGCGTAATAAAGATGCTCGATAACGGCGAATACGACGAAAAGATAATCGCGGTGCCTACGGGCGACCCCACATATAAGGATTATAAAGACGTCCGCGAGCTTCCAAAACACATATTCGAAGAGATGATGCATTTCTTCACCGTCTATAAGTTTCTCGAACAAAAGGTAACCGAAGTAAAGGAAATATGCGGCCGCGACGAGGCGGTGCGCATAATAGATATGTGCATAGACGCATATGCGCGCAAGTTTGCAAAATAATTAAATAAAAGGCCGCGGCGCGCGGGAGTATCTCCCGCGCGCCGCGGCCTTTATCTT
>CALVWX010000014.1 GCA_944368215.1 uncultured Clostridia bacterium
TTGCCCTTGTCGTTGATGACGGTGTGACCGGCGTTGTTGCCGCCCTGATAGCGGCAGACGATGTCGTAGTCGCGCGAAAGCAGGTCTACCATTCTGCCCTTGCCTTCGTCGCCCCAGTTGATTCCACAGATACTTGTAAGCATTTTTTACTTCCCTTTATAATTTTTATTTTAGTCCGCGGCGGCTCTCTTTCGCCGCGGAAAAGAAACGCTGTTATAGTCAGCAAGTTGTTGCATATCATCTTATGCACAACGAGCGTTAATTCCTTAAATAATTTACGTTTGCAAGCGAAACCGCGCTTTCGCGCCGCAAGCCACAATTTGTTGCGGCCAGCAACCTCAGCACAGTGAATTGCCGCGACTATATAATAAGTGGGCTATTTAAGGTCGCGGCAAGAGCGCGTGGCGCTAAACCTGACGCAAGTTAGTTTGCGCCCTCCAGTAAACAACTTGCGTTAACTGTCTTACGCGCCCGCGTGCTTTATTCCCAAAATATCCAATTCGGTCTGATTGAGTCCCACGCCGCGGAGCATGAGCCTGTTGCCGCGCAGGGCTTCTATAGAGTTGAGGCCCATGCCGCCCATCATCTCCTGAATTTCGTGGCTCCACGCCGTAACCAGATTTACGAGGCGCTTGTAGCCGATATCGGGATTGAGCCTTTTTACGAGGTCGGGGCGCTGGGTGGCTATGCCCCAGTTGCATTTGCCCGTGTGGCAGCTGCGGCAGAGGTGACAGCCGAGCGCCAGAAGCGCGGCCGTGCCGATATAGCATGCGTCGGCGCCGAGCGCGATGGCCTTTACCACGTCCGCAGACGAGTGAATGGAACCGGCGACGACGACGGAAACGCTGTCGCGTATGCCCTCCTGACGGAGGCGTTCGTCTACCTGCGCGAGCGCGAGTTCTATGGGAATGCCGACGTTGTCGCGTATTCTTGTGGGAGCCGCGCCCGTGCCGCCGCGGAAACCGTCGATTGCGATGATATCCGCGCCCGAGCGCGCCACGCCCGAAGCGATGGCGGCGACGTTATGGACGGCGGCAATCTTTACGATGACGGGCTTGGTGTACGCCGTGGCTTCCTTTAAGGTATATATGAGCTGGCGCAAATCCTCTATCGAATAGATGTCGTGGTGGGGAGCGGGCGAAATGGCGTCGATACCCTTGGGTATCATGCGGGTAGCCGAAACCTCGTCCGAAATTTTCATGCCGGGCAGGTGTCCGCCTATGCCGGGCTTTGCGCCCTGACCCATTTTTATCTCTATTGCGGCGGCAGCCTTGAGGTATTCCTCGTGCACGCCGAAACGGCCCGAAGCCACCTGCACTATGGTGTTTTTGCTGTACTTATAAAAATCGCGGTGAAGGCCGCCCTCGCCCGTGTTGTAGAAAATGCCCAGTTCCTCCGCGGCGCGCGCCAGACTCTCGTGCGCATTGTAGGAGATAGAGCCGTAGCTCATGGCCGAAAACATTATGGGCGTACTGAGCTTGAGCTGAGGGGGGAGCGTATCTACCAGCCTGCCTTCGATATCCCTCTTTATCTCCACGTCCTTTTTGCCGAGATAGACGGTAGTTTCCATAGGCTCGCGCAAGGGGTCGATGGGAGGGTTTGTAACCTGGGAGGCGTTGACTAAAATTTTATTGAAATATATGGGATAGTCGTTGGGGTTGCCCATCGAGGACAGCAGAACGCCGCCCGAATTGGCCTGACGGTAAACTTCGTTCATGGTCTGAACCGACCAGTTGGAATTGAGCCTGTATGTATCGTCGCTCTTGACTATCTTCAATGCGTGCGTGGGGCAGAGACATACGCAACGGTGGCAGTTGACGCACTTGGTGGAATCGGCAATCATTTTGCCGAGGTCTTTGTCGTATTTATGTACTTCGTTGGAGCACTGCCTTTCGCATACGCGGCAATCTATGCACAATTCGGCATTGCGCACGACCTCGTATTCTGCGGGGATAAACGTATCCATTAAAGCGCGCCTCCTTCCTTGAGGGTATATATTACCGGTTGTCCGCCGGCGGGCGAGTAAATTTTATCGAGTTCGGGCGCGATTACGCGTATGCCGCACTCTTCGGACGAAACAAAGGCCAGATCGCCCTTTTCGGCGCAGACCATCGAGCGCAGTTTGAGCCTGTCGTTGAGGGCCATGATGCCGCCCGTAAAGCCGAAAATTATGGAGAACGGGCCGTTGATGAGCAGCGACGGGAAGGCCTTGCGGAGAAATATTTCCTCGCGGCGCTCGTCCTCGCTCTTCTCCTCTATGGTAGACCAGAACGACGCCGAAATTACCTTTGCAATCTCGGGCAGGGTGAGTTTTTTGACCCTGATGAGGTAGTCGATGACATAAGTTATTACCTCGGTATCCGTCTGGAGCGAGCACTTGTAGCCGAACATTTCTATGTAGCGCCTGTTGGCGTCGTAGGAAGAAATTTCGCCGTTGTGCACTACGGAATAATCGAGAAGGCCGAAGGGATGCGCGCCTCCCCACCAGCCGGGGGTATTTGTGGGATAGCGGCCGTGACTCGTCCACGCGTAGCCTTCGTACTCTTCGTCTAAAAGGTAGAATCTGCCTATATCCTCGGGATAGCCGACGCCCTTGAAAATGCCCATGTTTTTGCCGCTGGAAAAGACAAAAGCGCCCTTTATTTCGGCATTGATTTTATTTACGCATTTGACGACGTACTGCTCCTCGTCCATAAGAGAATTTGCCAGCCTTTTTGAGAGGGGCGAAAGAAAATAGCGGTAGATTATAGGCTCGTTTGTTATGCCCCTCGTCTTGCGCGTCTTCATTTCGGAAGAATATACTATTTCGAAGTGCGAAATGAGGAAATCTTCGGTCTCCTTTTTGCACTGGAAGTCGTTATAAAAAAGATGGAAGGCGTAATATTCCTTATAGTCGGGATAAATGCCGTAGCCTGCAAAGCCGCCGCCCAAGCCGTTGGAACGGTCGTGCATGGTAGCTATGGAGCGGATGACGTTTTCGCCCGTCATCTTTTTGCCGCTTCTGTCGATTATCGCGCTGACGGCGCAGCCCGAAGGGATTCTTACCTCGCCTTCCAAAGGCGCGTTTTTGAAATGTGAGTCGTTTACAAACATACCTGTCTCCGTAGATATGGGGCGTCCGCGCTTTACTGCACTAAAGCAAATAAAACCTGCACGGCGGCGCACCCGATTAGACTTTTCTATTATAAAATAAACGCACTTTTAAGTCAAGCGTAATGCTCTTTTGCCTCGCGGCAAAAGGGGCAATTAAGCTTCGTATTAAATGATATAATCTATAAGCCGCGCTTATATTTTGGCAAAATTAATTAATTGCCGCGCTTATATGCGCGAATGAACACGCGGGCCCATGACAAAATACAGCACAAAACGACGGTGCGGCGGCGCGCGTAAAATTTACGCGCGCCGCCGCATTTTTCCGATAAGTTTGCAATTATTTTTCGGGAGGCTTGCCGAGCAGGCCGAAAAGGTATTCCTCCACCTCTTTTTCGTCGGAAGTGCGGCACTCGAACTGTATAGTCTGTCCCGCATGCAGGCGCGTGCCGCCTGAGGGGATAACAGAAGAACCGTCCGCCTCCGTTATGGCGACGACCAGCCCGCCCGAAGGCCAGAGCAGCCTGTTGATCTTTCCGCCGTCGGCCAGCGTGCCGGGCTGAACGGCGAGGGTGAACTTTGCCTCCCTTTCGCGGCCGGCAAAGCCTTCGTCGCGCATGAAGGCGTGAAGATTGTTTTCATACCCCGGCTCCAGACGGCAGACTTCGGCGACGAGCGAAGCTATTACCACGCCGAGGAGGGCGGGCAGGGCGTTTGTAAACTGCCCCGTCAACTCGAACACCATAAACAGCCCCGTTACGGGCGCGCGCACGAAGGTTGTGAAAAAGACGGACATGCAGATTATGACGAGGTAATCGCAATAGGCCGCGTCCATGCCCATGGCGGTGAAGCCGACCGAAAGCAGGGCGCCAAGCCCCGCGCCGACGGCGAGCATGGGGATGAACACGCCGCAGGGCACGCCGCAGGACATATACAGCGTCATGAGAATGTAGCGCAGAACGACGATTACCGCGAGCGAAGCCGCAAGCGAAAGCCCGAAGACCGAAATATCGCCGAACGCGCCCGTTCCGCCCGTGGCAATGGAGTGTATAAAGCTGTGTCCGCCGCCCATGGCGTACACCGTGATGAGGCCGAACGCGCCCGAAAGCACGAACGGGATGATAAACTTGCCCGTACCTTTAAAAAAGGTTATGCGCCTGAAGAGTTTTTTCGCGCCCTGCACGGAATAATAAAAGGCGACGGCGGCGAGGGCGACTATGACCGAAGCGAGGGCTATATAGCCGTAGCCCGCGATGTCGGGGCTGTTGAAGGCAAAACCTTCGAACGCCGAGCCGACCGAAAAACCGAGCGCCAGCCTTATGCCCGTCCGCACGGCGAGGGCGGAGATGACCGCCACGGCAGAACTCACGAAAATCTGGGGCGAGAAGGATTTGAAGGCCTCCTCCATTGCAAAAATCATGCCCGTGACGGGAGCGTTGAAGGCTACGGCAAAGCCCGCCGAAGCGCCCGCGGCTATCTGGAGCCGCCTTGCCATGAACGAACGGCGAAGAATTCTGCCCGTGCCTTCGCCGACGCAGCCGCCCATTTCAATCGACGGGCCTTCGCTGCCCGCCGCAAAGCCCATAAACACGCAGGCGAGCGACGCGGCGAACATTGAGCACAAAGTTAAGTACCAGTTGAAGGGAAATTTGCCGCGGCACGCGCCCTCTATCTGAGGAATTCCGCTGCCGCGTATCATGGGCACGAATTTGACCAGCGTGCCGACGGCCACCGCACCAGCCGCAAGGCCGACAAAAAGCAGGGGAATAAACGCGGGATTGGCAAGAATGAGTTCGTACAGCTCCCGCGAATACTGCTCGCCGTAGCTCGTGCAGATGGTATAAAAAGTAACGACCACGCCGGCAAATATGCCCGTGATAACCGAAAGAAAGACTATGTTTATGCCGTAGTATTTAAACGCCAGCCACGAACGCGCCAGAGTCTTGTTTTTTGTCATGCGCCGTAAACCTCCCCGTACATGTATCGCGCATACGCGCCCGCAACGTTTATGCCCGTCACCTTCTCCATTCCGCCGAAAAAGGCGTTGGAATTTACCTCGCAGACGAGGTATCCGCCCTCGCCGAACAGCACGTCTATGCCGCAGTAATCGGGGCATACCAGCGACGCAACCTTTTGACAGAGCTTTGTAAGCTCCTTATCGGGAACGAGCGGAAATCCCTGTCCACCGAGTTCGAGGTTGGAGCGGAAATCGCCCGCCGACTGCCTGCGCATGGCGGCAATCACCCTGCCGCCAACTACTATTACGCGGGCGTCCGTCCCCGCACTCGCGGCGACGCAGCGCTGGAAGAGATGGGGCATGCACTTTACCTTTTCGGCAATCACTTTGAGCTCCGCGCGGCCGTCGGCTTTGAACACGCCCGAGCCGAGCGAGCCGTATGCCGTTTTTATTATTACGGGGTAGCCGAGGCGGCGTTCAACTTCGTCGAGCACGCCCTCCTTTACCTCCTCTTCGGGATTATAGCAGAGGAGGCCCGGCAGGGTGCGGGGCATGGCTACGCCGCAGCCCGAAAGCGCGATGGCCGTGAGCATTTTGTCGTCGCATGTTTCGATGGCTTCGGCCGGATTGAAGAGCCGCAGGCCGCATTTTTCGAGCATGCGCGCGACATACTTGTCCTTATCCAAGTATACGCAGAAATCGTAATCTTCCGCCGTGCGCACTATATCGCCGCCTTCGGACACTTCGCAGGCGAAGAAATCGTTGGGGCGCACTTCGGCCCGCACTCCGAGCGAGGAAAATTCTTCTTTGAGACGCGCGGACTGGTTGAGCGAGCTTTTAAGGCGCGAATACGCGTTGACGAGAATGAGGCACTTTTTCATACGCCAGTATTATAGCAGGTAAACATGCAAATTGCAACCCGCGGTAAAAACTTTGTACCCATTTACGCCTGTTGTTTCCGTGAGAAACCGCACCGCGAACCCGGCGGGTTTACAACGCTTTGCCCCGGCGCATGAACGCTGAAAGGGACGCCCGCAACAAAGCGGACGCCCCTTCCAAAGTATCTATGAGAGAGCAGAATGAGCTGATTGATTATTTTGCGTTGTCGAGAGCGGCCGAGCCCGTTTCGCCCGTGCGCACCCTCATGACGTTTTCGACGTCGCTGACGAATATCTTGCCCGCGCCGACCTTGCCGTCATCGAGCACCTTCTGCGCGACTGCAACGACAAGCTTTGGATCGACGGTGGAAACGACTATATCCACCTGAACCTTGGGAATGAGGTGCATAGACGTCTTTACGCCGCGATACTGGCCGGTTTTGCCCGCCTGAACGCCGCAACCCATGACGGACGATACCGTCATGCCGGTGACGCCTATCTGTGCAAGCGCATCCTTGAGAGTAAGGAATTTATCCTGAGCGGTAATTATTGTAACCTTTGTATATCTGCCGCCCGTCTTTGCGGGATTGAGCTCGATATTTGCAGGAACAACGCCCGATACGTCTACTTCGGTAGCCTCGCCGTCGAGAATGGGCACGTTAAGCTGGAAGTCGGCATATGCCGAAGAAAGGCCGTGCTCCATTATATCGAGGCCGATGATCTCCTCTTCAGCGCCTGTACGAAGACCGTTCCAGCTCTTTCCGAGCTCGATGACGCGCTTGGGATTGACGGTCTTGAACTTAATCATGACGGGCACATATTTTATTGCGCCGAATATTACTACCATCCATACGGCCGTCCAGGTTATTACGGTGACAATGCCGGCAACCTGCATGCCGAGCAGATATCCGTTGCCGCCGTAAAACAACCCGAGCTGGCTTGGATCCGTAAGCGCGCCGGGCGCGCCGCTCTGATAATTCTGGCAAGCAAAGAGACCTACGGCCAGCGTTCCCCAGATACCGTTTGCAAAGTGAACAGCCACGGCGCCGACGGGGTCGTCGACATGGAACACTTTGTCGAGAACTTCCGCTACTACGACCACGAGTATGCCAGAAACAATGCCTATGCACGTTGCGCCTATGGGGTCGACGATGTGGCATCCGGCGGTTATTCCGACGAGCCCTGCAAGCGAAGCGTTGAGGCACATGCTTACATCAGGCTTGCCGCTCCTTATCCACGTGAATATCATGCAGGAAACGACTGCAAGTGCGGGAGAAATTGTAGTGTTTACGAAAATGATGGCAAGCGATTCGATTGAAGTTGCCGCCGCACCGTTAAAGCCGTACCAGCCGAACCAGAGTATGAATACGCCGAGCGCACCGAGGGGAATCGAATGACCCTGAATTGCATTTACCTTGATTACTTTGCCGTTTTCGTCGCGCTCGTACTTGCCGATGCGGGCGCCTTCCATTGCCGCGCCGATGAGCGCGGCCGTACCGCCGACCATGTGTATGGCGGTTGAGCCCGCGAAATCGACAAAGCCCATGGAAGTCAGCCAGGCATTATCGCCGAGGCCCCATATCCAGCCCGCTTCGATAGGATATACCACGAGGGATATGAGCGCAGAATATACGCAGTAAGCGGCAAACCTTGTGCGTTCAGCCATAGCACCCGAAACGATTGTTGCGGCAGTTGCACAGAATACGAGATTGAATACAAAATTGGACGCAAGTCCGTTTTCATTGGTTATAAATGCGTTAAAGTCTGAGAACATCCCGAGATTGGGAACGCCGCAAAAATGACCCACGGCCTCTAACCCGACGAGCAGTGAAAAACCGAGCAACATAAACACAACTGTACCGACACAGAAATCGATAAGGTTTTTCATGATTATATTGCCGGCATTTTTAGCTCGCGTAAATCCGGTTTCCACCATTGCGAAGCCTGCCTGCATAAAGAAGACGAAAGCCGCGCCTATCAGAAACCATATAGCGAAATCCATAAAAAGCCTCCAATATTCTTCTTAAATTTTTAATCAAAAAGGCCTTTTTTGATGATTCACCTCTGTTACCCTTTAAGGTCGTCGGGGCGGTATGGCCGCAGGAGTTTCACCTGCGGCGGTGCGGCTTTACAGGCGCCGTGCCTTAAGATAAAGGGGGGTAATGAAAAAACTCAAAAAGCTGAAAAATCTGATGTATGTCTATTACAGGCGAACTGCGCTCCGCCACAATGCATGAAAGCTAACGGGAAACCGCAGGCACGACCTGCCGAGATTTTCGTTAAATCATTTCACACTGTAAAGAAGGTCGAAGTACGTGGGATAAGGCCAGTATTCGGAGGAAGTAATCTTTTCCATTCCGTCCACTATCTCCCTCATCTCCTCCATAATGGGAATAACGCCGTGAGCCATTGCCTGAGATGCGGGAATGACTTCGTCCATGACTATGGCGCCGAGTTCGTCTTCGAGCTTGACGACGAGCGAGGAGAGCTTGTCGTTGCCTTCGGACAGCTTCATAATAATGTCCCTTTCGGTGTTGCAGGGAATGGAATCGTTTACCGCCTGCTTTGCCGCGACGTTGGTGCAGAGGTCTGCCACGTAGTCGGAAACGGCGGGGATTATGTCCTGCTTAACCATCTCGAGCAGGGTGAGCGCTTCGATGTTGATTATCTTGGTGTAATTTTCAAGCTGGATATTTGCGCGGGCGACGGCTTCCGCCTTTGTATATACGCCCTGCTTTACGAACACCTGAATGTTTTTGTCCTCGAAGCAGACGGGAACGGCATCCGCGGTGGTCTTGTTGTTGAGGAGGCCTCTCCTCATTGCCTCGGGCTCCCATTCGGGGCCGTAGCCGTCGAGATTGAAGATTATGCGGTAGTGCGCCTTGAGTTCGCGCTCGGTTATGGCGTTTGCTGCAGCTTCTATATCTTTCGCACCATCGAGTTCGTCGGCAAACTGTTCGAAAGCGTCGGCAACTATGGTGTTGAGCACGATGTTGGGGTCGGACACGTTGGCCTGGGAGCCGAGCATGCGGAACTCGAACTTGTTGCCAGTGAACGCAAAAGGCGACGTTCTGTTTCTGTCGGTTGCGTCCTTGGGGAAGATGGGCGATTCGGGAACGCCGATGGAGCCTTCGAGGGCCTTGCGGGGAACGTAGTCCTCGCCCTTTACTATCGAATCGACGAGCGCACCGAGCTGGTCGCCGAGGTAAATTGAAATAATTGCGGGGGGAGCTTCGTTTGCGCCGAGACGGTGATCGTTGCCGGCCGAAGCGACGGAAGCCCTTAAAATGCCCTGATAATCGTCCACCGCCTTTACAACTGCGGCTAAAATGAGCTTAAAGAGCGTGTTATGTTCGGGAGAGGCGCCGGGATCGAGCAGGTTGAATCCCGCGTCGGTGGACATGGACCAGTTATTGTGTTTGCCCGAACCGTTAATGCCTTCGAAGGGTTTTTCGTGAAGAAGACATATAAGACCGTGCTTTTTAGCCACCTTGCGCATGATTTCCATGGTGAGCATGTTCATATCCACGGCCGTATTGGTGGTGGAGAACACGGGAGCCATTTCGTGCTGGGCGGGGGCAACTTCGTTGTGCTTGGTTTTGGAGGGAATGCCGTACGACCAGAGCTCTTTGTCGAGGTCGGCCATGAATTCGGCTATCTTGGGTTTGAGCACGCCGAAGTAATGGTCTTCAAGCTCCTGACCGCGGCTGACGGGGGCGCCTATGAGCGTCCTGCCGCACAGGCGCAAATCCTTCCTCTTTTCGTACATCTCCTCTGAGATGAGGAAATATTCCTGCTCGGGTCCGACGGTGGTGGACACCTTTTTGCAGGTTATGCCGAAGAGCGAAAGTATGCGCTTGGCCTGCTTGTCGATGGCGTTCATCGAGCGGAGCAGAGGCGATTTTTTATCGAGCGTTTCGCCCGTGTAGGATACGAATACGGTGGGAATGTAAAGGGTGCCTTCCTTTACGAACGCGGGGGACGTGGGGTCCCATGCGGTGTAGCCGCGGGCCATGAAGGTCGCCCTTGAACCGCCGGAGGGGAAGGACGAAGCGTCGGGTTCGCCGACTATGAGGCTCTTGCCCGTAAGGCGCATGATGACTTTGTCGCCCTCGGGTTCGATGAAGCTGTCGTGCTTTTCTGCGGTCAGACCCGTGAGGGGCTGGAACCAGTGGGTGTAGTGAGTGGCGCCCTTGGACACCGCCCAGTCCTTCATTGCGGCGGCGACGGTGCCCGCTATCGATACGTCGAGCTGTTTGCCCGATTCGATTGTCGCCCTTAAAGCTTTGTAAACTTCCTTGGGCAAAGTCTCTTTCTGGACGGCGTCGTTGAAAACGTTTTCACCGAACATCTGGGGTACATTCATTGCTAATAACTCCTCGGATTATTTATTTATCAAGTGGCTCTCTCACAGTCACTCAATGATTTTAATTTATAAATATTCTCTCCTGCCCCGTTTTGAGGGATGCGGAGGTCCCTTGTCAATTTACGAAATAAATTATAAAGTAAATGATTTGATAAGTCAAATAATAAAAGGCCGCCCGTTTTTCACAACTTTTTATATGAAATATAACCTGAACTTATATATTTTTCAACTTTTATGTGTGCTTTGTTTTACCAATTATTATAATGCTCTGAGCTCTCATTATGCAAAGCGGCGGGCGCGCGCCCGCCGCTTTTGTTTTTGCGGTCATTGCAAAAAAATTTAAGTATCGCCTTTTTCCTCTCCGTCCGTGCCGGCAGGCCTTTTAAGGCGCGAATTTTTTATGTCGTTGTGCATGCTTTTGTCGTCGCCGATGAGTATGCCGCGCTGAATGGAAGCATACCCGTGTTTTTTGCGTATATCGTCCACGGCGCGCTCGGCGCGCTCGCGCCTGAAGTAAGTGCCGCACGTTTCGTCGAGGGTTAGCTGGGAACTTGAGCCGTCGAAGCCCGATACCGTAACGCCCAGGGCGCGCACGGCAAAGGGCGCTTTTACGTTTGATTTGAAAAGTTCTATAGCCGTTTTGGCAATTTCTCCGCATAAGGCGGTGTGGCGCACTTTTTTCTGAGCGGTGAAGGAGGTCATATCCGAGTAGCGCACCCACAGCTGTACGGTATCCGCAAGTCCGCGGTCGGACGCGCGCAACCGCGCGGCGACGCTTTCGGAAAGGACGTATAAGTTGCGCTCCACGCTGTCGCAGTCGGTGAGGTCGTAAGCGAACGTTTGCGAATTGCCGATGGACTTAAGCTCCCTATGTTCGTCCATATGGGCGACGGGGCTGTCGTCGAGGCCGCGGGCGTAGGTTAAAAGGGTGGAACCGAACTTGCCGAAAGCCTTTATTATGCGGCCGTCGTCGGCCGCGGCGAGCGCGCCTATCGTGTCGCAGCCCATGGCGTGCAGTTTTTTTGAAGTGGCGCCGCCGACCATGAGCAAATCTTCGACGGGCAGACCGTAGATGACGTTTTTATAGTTGCGGGCGGATATTACCGATGTGCCGTCCGGCTTTTTTAAATCGGAACCGAGTTTGGCGAAAATTTTGTTGAATGACACGCCGACCGACACAGTGAGACCGAGTTCGCCGCGCACGGCGAAGCGTATTGTGTCGCCGAGAAAGCGCAGATATTCGTCGGTGTAAAAGCCGTCCTCTTCCTTTATGCCGCCGAAGCGCGGAAAGACGGCGAGAAACTGGGTGATATCCAGCCAGCATTCGTCTATGCCGTAACCTTCGATGCGGTCGGTATACCGCGCGTAAATGGCCCGCGCTTTGCGCGAGTATTCTATATACCTGTCGAAGTGTGGCGGAATTATGGCTATGCCGGGGCACTTGCGCTTTGCCTGCCATATGGTATCGCCCGTTTTTACGCCCCGCCTTTTGGCTTCCTCGCTCTTGGCGAGCACTATGCCGTGCCGCTCTTCCTCGTTGCCGCAGACGGCCAGGGGCACGCCTTTAAGTTCGGGATTGAGCAGGCGCTCGACCGAGGCATAAAAATTATTTAAATCGCTGTGAATGATAATTCTTTCGCTCAAGTCGTACTCGCTTTGCTCCGTGCGACTTACAGCGGGTTGCTGTTGTCGCGGAAACAGATTATGTATAAAAAAAGGCTATGCTCAAAAGCGCTCACTGCCATCCTGAGCAGAGTGAGCGGAGCGAACGGCGTCAAAAGATCTTGTTGGGTATTTAACCCTGCAGGATACATTCGACTGCGCCCCGCGCGCATAGCGCGCGGGGCTCCGCTCAGTATAACAAGCTAAGGCAACGCGCGCAATATTACGCCGTAAGTCTGTCGATAAGGTCGCTTAAAACTTCAAAATAATGCGCGAAGGTCTTTTGGCAGACTTCGGCATTTTTTATTGTCACGCCGCCGCACCTTAGCCCCGTTATGGCAAAGGCCATGGCGACGCGGTGGTCGCCGAAGCTTTCAAGCGCGCAGCCCTGCGGCTGCGATGGATAGATTTTTACGCCGTCCTCCCGCTCTTCGACCTTTACGCCGAGGGCGGTTAAATTGACAACGATGGCCTTTATTCTGTCGCACTCCTGCCCGCGTATGTGGGCTATGCCCGTTATGGTTGTGGACTGAGAAAAGTAAGGCGCGATTGCGGCGAGCGTGAGAGCCTGGTCGGAGAAGGCAGACATGTCCACCTCGCCTCCGTCGAAATTTTTGACAAGTTCTATAAATTTATAATCGCCCTGCATGGTGTGGGGCATTACGCCTCGCACCGAGATGTTTGTGCCGAGAATGGCGTTTGCCGCGTAAAAATAACATGCGGCAGAGATGTCGGGTTCTATATCGTAACACTTGGCTTCGTATCCGCCGCTGACCGTGTAAATGTTGCCGCTCTGCTCTACGTCCACACCGAACGACCACATCATATCCACAGTCATATTGACGTAATCCATGCCGTGCGTACCCTCCACCGTTACGGCGAAGAGACGGCCAGCGCAGACTGCGCAGATTAAGAGCGCGGAGAGATACTGACTGCTTTTATCTATATTAACGGAGACGTGCGCCGCGGGGCTTTTTGCGCCATTTACGGTAAAGGGGAAGCAGTTCTGCTCTCCCGAAAAGGTGAAAGAGGCGCCTATATCCCTTAAAGAATCGATTAAAGGGGCTATAGGGCGGCGTTTCATCTGCTCGGAACAGTCGAATGTGTACTCGCCGTCCGAAAAGGCCGCAAGGGCGGTTAAAAAGCGCGCCGCCGTACCCGCCGAGCCGACGTAGACATTGGCTTTCTTTTTGGGAAGAGTACCGCCGCAGCCTTCGACGGTGACCGTGGTGCCGTCCACCCCGACATTTATGCCGAGCGAGCGGAGACCTTGTATAAATTCCGCGCAGTCGCCTTCCGTCTGTGCGCCGTACAGGGTGGATTTACCCTCCGCAAGGGCGGCGATTAAAAGGGCGCGCGCCGTAATAGACTTTGAGCCGGGGACGGTTACCGACTGTTTGGGGTTTTTAATTTTTCCGTAAATGTTTTGTACTTTGTAATCCATGGTAAATTAAATGAATTGAATGCAATGCATTCATGAATTGCACCTATGGTGCATGAATTGCCGCCTCATCTCATCATTTCAATCAACTTGTCTGAAGGCGGCATGAATTGCAACTTTTGCAAAGTTGCATTGCGGTGAGCATTATTTTTAATATTTTTGCCTTAACGGAGCGCAAAGCGCGAGAATTCATGCGCGGCCCGCCGCGCAATATCGGGCGGGTGGGCGGGCTCCATGTCATCTTGAGCGCAGCCGTAGGCGAAGTCGAAAGATCCGGCTCGGTTGCCACCCAACAGGATACATTCGACTACGCAGGGTTACACCCTGCTTCGCTCAGTATGACACATGAACGAAGTAAAAACGTTGTTGCATGTAGCCATTATACCTCAATTTCTATGGCGACAACGCCATATTTTTTCTGTTCTTCAAGTGGGTAATATTTCAACATATCGTCGGGATTTGCCTCTTCTCCTTCGGCGTAGCCAAGGATTTCGGGGCTATAAGCCGCATATAATTGAGCGAAAGATTGAAACACATGTAGCCCGCGCACCTTGGCCATACCACGTTCTCCGCTACCGGAGTTAGCGAAAACAATGCTGTCATTGACCTTAACCGCCGCGCGCTTTTGGTCATACAGGCGCATTTCGACGCGTTTATCGCCACAGAAAATCGCCTTAAAGGCACTTTCGGAAAGATTCATCTCATGAATCATTTCCTTCTCCTCAAAATGTCGCCTTCTTGCAATATGTAAGGGCAGTTTATGGTGTAATGTTCCTGCACGCGCTTGCAGTCGTCGACGGCGGCGCCGTCGGGGAGATATGCCGCCTCCACGACAAAGCTCTTGACGAAGTTATCTGAAGGCGAAAGAATTTCAAGCGTATCGCCCACCTTAAATCTGCCGCGCATTTCAACTACGGCTTTACCTTCTTCGCCCGAAAGAACGTTGGCGATATAGTCGCAGTCGCCCTTGGTCTGGCTGTCGGTATAGTTGACAGTTTTATCGTTTGCGCCCAGCATATATGCCGTTGTATAGTCGCGGTGGGCGGCGGTTAAAAGCTCGCGCTCTACCACAGGCGTAAAACCTGAGTCTATGCACCGCCTGTAGGCGTTTATCACGGTGGCGAGATAATATTCGCTCTTCATTCTGCCCTCTATTTTGAACGAGCACACGCCGGCACCGGCGAGCTCTTTGAGGTGTGCGGACATGTTCAGATCCTTTGAATTGAATATGTATGTGCCGCGATCATCCTCCTCCACGTTCATCCAGCCGCTTTCGGCGCCGTCCTCGTTTTTGCGGACCTGCCAGTTCCAGCGGCAGGCCTGAACGCACGCGCCGCGGTTTGAATCCCTCCCCGCGAGGTAGTTTGATAACAGGCACCTGCCCGAATATGATATGCACATTGCGCCGTGGACGAAGGCTTCAAGCTCGATATCGGGCACGAAGGAATGGATTTCGGCAATTTCGTTTACCGAAAGTTCGCGCGCGAGTATTACGCGCGAGGCGCCAAACTCCTTCCAGAACTTCACGGCGTATTTATTGGTGACGTTGGCCTGCGTGGAGATATGCACGGCGAGGGCGGGAGCAGCTTTTTTGCAGGCATAGAACACGCCGGGGTCGGAAATTATGGCTGCGTCCGCCCCTGCGGACTGCAGAAAGGCGAAGTAGTCCTCCAAGGCGGCCATGTCGGCATTTTTTGCAAATATGTTTACGGTGACGTAAATTTTTTTGCCGAGGGAATGGGCGTAAGCTATTGCGCTTTTAAGCTCTTCTTCGCCGAAGTTGTCGGCAAAGGAGCGCAGCGAAAAGCTTTTGCCCCCCACATATGCCGCATCCGCGCCGAAATAGAGCGCAGTATTGAGTTTTGCGCGGTTGCCCGCGGGGGCTAAAAGTTCAACTTTCATTTGTCAGTTTTCAAATATTCCAATAGAATCGATTAAAAATGAAATAGTCGCGCGACACAGCATGGCGCGATGAATATTTTATTTTTTTACAGATAGGGCTATGCCGTCGCCGATGTCGGCCACATAGGTCAACAGCTCGTCATCACCGATGACCGCGTCGAGATATTCGCGCACGTGCCTGACGAGCATTGTGCGCTTTTTGGGCGCTTCCACCTCTCCGTTAACCCAGCCGTATAAAAGCACGTCGTCGGCGGCGAGCAATCCGCCGCGCCTTAAAAGTCCCTTCAGGCGGGGCAGCCATTTTACGTACTGGACTTTGGGACCGTCGAGAAAAATAAAATCGAATCGACCTTCAACTTGCCCGAGTATTTCGGCGGCGTCCCCTTCAAGAAGAGTAACTCTGTACTCCAGCCCCGCTTCGGCAAAGTTTGCGCGCGCCTCGGCGGCGAACTGACAATTCTTTTCGATGGTTACCAGCTTCGCCTGCGGGCAGACTTCCAAAAGAGCTATGCCCGACGCGCCTACGGCCGTGCCTATTTCGAGTATGTTTTCCGCCCCGATTGCCGCCGCCTGAACGCACAGAAACTGCAAAGTTTCGTCCGAGGAGACGGGTATCGAGCGCGAAAAAGCGCTCTGCCGCACAGAAGATACAAGGGGGCTGACCTTAAGCCTGTTTATATTGCCCGTGCGCGAGGGGCGCTCGGGGACGGATGTGTCGTTGTGGGGATAGGAAAAGTCCATTAAAGTTCAACCACCACGGGCACAACCATGGGCGACTGGTGGGTCTTGCGCACGAGGTAATTGCGCAACGCCTTCTTTATTACCCTTTTCAGCTCGTCCACGCTGCCCGAGGCGAGGTCGTAGCCCGCGATGGCCCTGTATATTACCTCGCGCATTTCCTTGTTGTAGTCGCGGTGGAAATCGAAGACGAAGCCGCGCGAATTGATTACGGGCTCGCCTATTACCTCCCCGCCCGAGACGGCGACGGAGACGATGAAGATTCCCTCCTGAGCGAGCTGGCGCCTGTCCTGCATGACGAGAGAGGCCTTTTCGTCCTCTATGCCCTCGCCGTCGATGAGACGGGAGCCCGAGGGAACGTCGGGCAGGCGGCGCATGGATTTCGAGGTCACCTCCACGCAGTTGCCGAGTGCGGGAATGAGAATGTTGCGCTCGTTCATACCGAGACTCTGCGCGAGCTGTGAATGTTTCATGAGGTGCCTGTATTCGCCGTGCACGGGTATGAAGAATTTGGGCTTTAACAGCGTGTGCATGATTTTGTGCTCTTCGCGGCAGGCGTGGCCCGAAACGTGAATATTTTCGAGCTGTTCATACACAACGTCCGCGCCGAGGCGATAAAGCTTGTTTATTACGCTGTAAACATCGCGCTCGTTGCCGGGAATGGGCGAGGCGGAAATTATTATGGTATCGTTGCTGCCCACTGACAGGGCGGGATTTTCGCCGTTGGCCATGCGGTGCAGCGCGCTCATGGGTTCGCCCTGGCTGCCCGTGCAGACGATGAGCACTTCGTCGTCGCGCAGGCTGCGCGTGCGCGAAATGTCGACAATGACGCCGTCGGGAATGGTGAGCTCGCCTATCTTTTGCGCCGCTTCCACCACGTTGAGCATGCTCCTGCCGTTGAGCGCGACTTTGCGCTTGTGGCGCACGGCCAGATCTATTATCTGCTGCAGCCTGTGCACGTTGGAGGCAAAGGTGGCGATGATGACCCTGCGCGTTGCATTTTCGCCGACGAGGCGTTCGAGCGTCTGCCCTACGACGGCTTCGGACATGGTGTAGCCCGTGCGCTCGATATTGGTGCTTTCGCCCATATACAAAAGCACGCCCTTGCCGCCGAGGTCGGCTATGGTCTTTAAATCTATGGGACTGCCCGCGACGGGAGTGAGGTCAATTTTGAAGTCGCCGCTGTGGAAAATTACACCCTGAGGAGTGTGGATTGCGAGGGCGAGCGCGCCGGCTATGGAGTGGTTGACGTTTATGAAGTCAATTTTGAAGCAGCCCCACTGAAGGTGTCCGCCGGGGGCGACGGTTATCTCCTTTACGTTGTTGAGGCGGTGTTCGCGCAATTTGTTGTCGACGAGGGCGAGGGTGAGCTGAGTGCCCGCGACGGGGATATCCATTTCCTTTAAAAGGTAGGGAACGCCGCCGATATGGTCTTCGTGACCGTGCGTCAGAATAAGACCGCGCACTTTGCGCTTGTTTTCGACGAGGTAGGTTAAATCGGGCACGACGAGGTCGATGCCGGGCATTTCCTCGGTGGGGAAGATTGCGCCCGCGTCGATTATTATGATGTCGTCGCCGCACTCGAGGGCGGTCATGTTCTTGCCTATTTCGCCCACGCCGCCTATGAAGATGACCTTTACTGCGTTTTTGGGCGGGCGCTCGCGCCTGCCCTTGGCGGGCGCCGAGCTTTCGGCGCGCGCGGTCAAGCGCTTTTGCGACTGAGCGGGGGGAAGTATGGCCACCGCGGGAACGCGCACGGGTGCGCGGCGCGAAGCCGGCTGACCCTTTTTCTGTCTTTGCTCGTTCTTATCCTTTTTGGAGGGCGCGGAAGAATTTTTAGACCCCTTTTCTTCCTTTTTTCTGCGGGGTTTTCTTTGTTTTTTATTGAGTTCGTCCTGATGTTCCAAAATACAATTCCTTTAAATTTCGCGCCGCGCGGAATGCCTTGAACCGCGGATTTGCGCGAGGTATGGTTTTTTATGTCGGATTTTGAAAGGCATTGTAAAAGGGGGTTTGTTTTAAACCCCCTTTTATGTAAGTTTTGCATGCGGCCGTGCTTTTATGCCGCGCGGGCCGACGACCCGATTACTTTTTGCTTACGTCCTTTACGAGGCCTTCTTCGATGAGTTCTTCGATGGTTTCGTAAGGATACATTGCAGCGTAGTCGCGCTCCGCAATTTCACGCTTTACGCCGTCCCGCTTTGCGAGCATGATATCGATGAGCCTTATGGCCTTCTTCACGCCGCGGGGGCTCTTGATTTTGACCATCATGGGCGTGCCGTGCATGGACTTGTTATCCGATACGTCGACCTGATGGTAAACGCTGGTTGCAAACTCGTTGGGGTCGAGAGCGAGGTACAGACACAGCGTCTTGCCGCGTATCTTGAAGCGCGCGATTGTTTCGCGGCCCTTATTGAAGCGCTCGGCGCCCCATGCGATGTTTGAATTTACCTTCTTGTATGCGAGCAGAGCGTTCTTGACCTGTCCGTAATACGTCTTCTGTTCATCCGTGCTCTGGATAATCCTTGCAATGAACGAACGGTTGTACTTCATCATGTTGGCGAAGTCTACGCCGCTGTTGGATATTCCCGGTATGCCGTCGGGCATTATTTCGCCTTCGGAGGGTGTTTCGTCTATTTCGTCGACTATCTCGCCTATAACCTCGTCCTCTTCGGCGGGCTCTTCGGCGCTCTCTTCAACTATGTCGCTTACGGTTACGAGCTCTTCATCCTCTTCCGCAGGCTGTTCCGCAACCTCTTCTGCGACCTCTTCTGCCGCTTCTTCGGCTACTTCTTCAGGTTGCTCTTCTTCGGCCGCCTCCTCTGCGGGTTCTTCCGAATACTCTTCGGACTCTTCGGCGGTCTCCTCCAGATGCTCTTCGGCGTTTTCGTCCGACTGTTCGTCGGCAAATTCCGCGAGGTCGCCGGCTTCGTCTTCGCCGTAAGTTTCTGTTACCTCTTCGACGACTTCTTCGGGCGTTTCCTCAACGATTTCCTCGCCAATCTGCCCGGGCTGCTCTTCGGCAACTTCCTCTTCGCAGGCTTCGGCCGCGGCGGGAGCGAGCTCTTCCTCGGCAACCTTGGTGATTACGCCCGCGGCGAGCATTGCCTTTATTTCTTCTATCTGCTTCTGAATGTCTTCTATGCGCTTGTCATATTCACCCGCAACCTTTTCGGCAACGCGGTCTGTGATATGTTCTACGCCGTCTTCGTCGAGGACGATATCGATATCCTCTTCCTTTTCGGGCGCGGGCTCGCTGACGAGAGCTTTGAGCTCGGCTATATCGCATTCGAGCTTGTTAAAGTATTCTTCATATCCCGCGGTGACGTTGGAAGCTACGGCGTTCATACCCTCTTCGTCGACGACTATGTCGCGGTCGGCGGCGAGTTCTTCCTTAAGCTTTTCAACGATGGAATTTATTATCGTCTCGCTGTCGACCTCTGCGGCGGGTATGCCCGCGGCGACTTTTTCGGCTATGGCTGAGCTGATGGCGTTCATGCCCTCTTCGTCGAGGAGCACGTCGCTCTCTGCCGCAAGCTCTTCCTTCAACTTGTCTGTTACAATGTCGCGGTCGGCAACAATCTCTTCCTTAATCCTTTCGACGATGGAGTTGACAATGGCCTCGCTGTCTATCTCCGCAACGGGTGCGGAAACCTTTTCGGCCACGGCCGAGCTTATTGCGTTTACGCCGTCCTCATCGACGACTATTTCGCGGTCGGCAACGAGTTCTTCTTTGAGTTTATCGTATACGGCGGCGCTTATGCCGGTTACGCCGTCTTCGTCGATTACTATATCGCGGTCGGCGGCGAGCTCTGCGCACAGCCTTTCGGATACGGCTTCGCTTATCTTGCCGAGGCCGTCTTCATCGATTACTATGTCGTAATCGCTGTCGCTCTGGTTTTCGACTATCTTCTGCGCGACGGCCGAAGCTATGCCGTCGGTGTCTATCTCTGCTGCGGGGATGGCTGCCGCAACCTTTTCTGCGATTTCGTCGGTATCTATTTCGGGAAGGTAATTGGAGAGCACCGCGGCGGCCTTGTCTGCAAGGACGTCTTCGCTGACGTGTTCGACGTTGAGTTTTTCCGAAATGAGGCGGGCGATTTCTTCGCTGTCTACGTCCTGACCGCCGATAGTTGCCGCGAGCTTTTCGGCGACGGCGGAGGAAATGGCGTCGTAATCGAGCTTGCTTTCCACAGCCTTGGCCAGCGAATCGCAGCCGTCTTCGTCGACCATGACGTCGAACTGTTCGGGGGAGATGGTTCCCACCTGCTTTGCGATGCGGTCGGCGATTTCTTCGCTGTCTACGTTGATGTCTATTCTCTCTGCGAGGGCGTCTGCCACCTTGTCGGCAATGGCCTGCTCGTCGACGGTCACTCCGACATTTTCGGGAATGACAATCTTTTCCGCGATGCGGTCGGCAACCGCCTGCTCGTCTGCAGGCGCGCCCGTGAGCTGTTCGGCAACCTTGGACGCTATGTAATCTGCCGAAACGATTTCCTGTGCGGGAAGGTTATCGGCGAGCTTTTTGGAGAGTTCTTCATAGTCGAGGTCTTCGACTATGGCCTGAGGTATGTAGAGGCGCTCGGCAACTTTTTGCGCGAGGTCGGCATAATCTATTTCGGGAGTGCCGACGATGAGTTTTGACGCGACTTTGTCTGCAAGGGCGTCGTAATCGATATCCTCGACTATCGCGGAGGGTATGTACATATTTTCGACGACTTTGGCGCCGAGTTCGTCGTAGTCGACGACGGCCTGCCGGGAGGGAAGGCGCTTTGCGACTTCGTCGGCGAGTGTTTCGTAATCGACTTCGTTATTGCCGGGAACGATTATTTTGTCGGCAACCTTTGCGGCGAGTTCGTCAAGGTCGATTTTGAACTCTGCGGGCCGGGCTTCGGCGGCCGTTTTGGTAGCGTCGCGGTACATGCTCTGAACCTGCGCGGAGAGATATTCAATCTCTTCTTTAAGCTCCTTTTTGTCGGCCTCCATCTTGAGCATGATGGCTTCCCTGTCCATGTCCCTGTCGATAGCCGAATCGATGACTTCCTGCACCTTTGCGTCGACGGCTTTGTTCTGGGCGGAGAGCGCGTCAAAATTGCGCTGAATCTCCTTACCCTGCGCGGACAGCTGGGCTATGCGCTTGCCTACCGCATCGTTGACCTGGGAAATTTTAGCGACATTGGCGCTTACCGAGTTTGACTGCTGGGCGATCTGCGCCACCACGGTCTGGTTCTGCCTGGCGAGCTGTTCGACCTTTGCGTCAAGCGTTCTGTTTTGTTGAGCCAGCTTATCGACCTTGGTTAAGAGAAGGTCGGCCTTGGTCTGACCCGAACCGTTGTTGTTTACACCCATAATACACCTCGATAAATGTAGTCGTCGGGGATAGCCCCGCGCCGCCCGCGCGCTTTTCTGCGCGCGCCGCGGTATGTTTGTTTTTGAAAATTTTTTACAGAATTTGATTATCTATAATATTGTTCTCTTATTTAGTTTACAACAAAAAATCGTAATTGTAAATACTTCGAGGCAATTTTTTTTGATTTATGACAAATTTTTTTTGATTTTTTTAGCTTTTGCGCCCGCCGTTGCCCGTTCACTATGCCACAACGACGCGCTTTTGAGGCGCGGGCGTGCAAAGGCGGCGCCGGACGGCGGACGACGCCTTTGCACGCCCGCATAAAAAATTTTTTTATTTTATTCAAAACACTTGTATATTTTCGTTTGATATTGTATAATTATACCAACTTTACCTTTTTGACACTCATTTTATAAATTTATTATGAATAAAATAGGCAGACGGACGGGAGAAAAAAGCTTAATCCGTCTGAAAGGAGAATTATGAGAGTTTACAATTTTTCGGCGGGGCCTTCCACCCTGCCCCTTGACGTGCTTAAACAGGCGCAGGAAGAGTTTCTGGATTTTGCGGGCACGGGCATGTCGGTTACCGAAATTTCACACAGAGACAAAGCATTCGAAGCCGTGGTGCGCGAAGCGGAGAGCCTTACGCGCGAACTTTTGGGCGTGCCCGACGATTACGCCGTGATTTTTGTGCAGGGCGGAGCTTCCACCCAGTTCGCCGCGGTGCCCCTGAACCTTATGCACGGCGGCAAGGCCGATTACATAGTTACCGGCAACTTTGCAAAAAAGGCATGGCAGGAAGGACAGATTTACGGCGAGGCCGTAAAGATAGGCGATTCTTCCGACAAAGTTTACACCTACATACCCGACGTGGATAAATTAAATTACAGCCCCGGCGCCGATTACGTGCACATAACATCGAACAACACCATATTCGGCACGCGGTATGCAAAATTCCCCGAATGCAAGGCGCCGCTGGTTGCAGACATGTCGTCCGAAATTTTTTCGCGCGAGATAGACGTTTCTAAGTTCGGCGTGATATATGCGGGCGCGCAGAAAAACCTCGCCCCCGCGGGCGTGACGATTGTCATTGCAAAGCGCGACCTCATTCAGGATCCATTGAAGATTTGCCCAACCATGCTCAGGTGGAAGGTGCAAGACGAAAACGGTTCGCTGTACAATACTCCCCCGGCTTTCTCCATTTACATGGCCAATCTCGTGCTGCGCGACCTCAAGAAAAAGGGAGGCGTAAAAGCCATGAACGAGGTTGACACCTACAAGGCGGGGCTGCTTTACGACTTTATAGACAACTCCTCCTTCTACAAAAACAACGTCGTACCCGAGTTCCGTTCGATAATGAACGTGCCCTTTGTTACGGGCGACGCTGACACGGACGCAAAATTCGTGGCGGAGGCCAAAAAGGCGGGCCTCGTTTCGCTTAAAGGCCACAGGCTGGTCGGCGGCATGAGGGCTTCCATATACAACGCCATGCCCGTGGAAGGCGTGAAGGCGCTTATTGAGTTTATGAAGAAATTCGAACTGGAGAACGCGTGACATGAAAGGAATACTTAAATTAAACGCCATAAGCCCGCTGGCGGACCCCATTTTTGCGGGCTATGAATACGGCGGCGACGTTAAAAATCCCGCAGGAATAATGGTGCGCTCGGCGGCCATGGCCGACTACCCCGCCGGCGACAATCTGCTCGCCGTTGCGCGCGCAGGCGCGGGCACAAATAACATACCCGTGGCCGAATACGCAAAAAAGGGCATAGTCGTTTTCAATACGCCGGGCGCCAACGCAAACGCCGTAAAAGAACTTGTTATATGCGAGCTGTTTCTGGGCGGCAGGAAGATAACCGAAGCCATCGACTGGGTAAAGACGCTCAAGGGCGAAGGCGACGCCGTAGGCAAACTCGTGGAAAAAGGCAAGGGCAAATTTGCCGGCCCCGAAATTGCAGGCAAAACGCTGGGCGTGATAGGTCTGGGCGCCATAGGCATTATGGTTGCAAACGCCGCCAAGGCGCTTGGTATGAAGGTTGTGGGCGCAGACCCCTTCCTTTCGACGCACAACGCGCTTTTGATAGACCCCGCAGTCGAAGTTGTGCAGGACAACGCGGAAGTTTACAAGCGCGCGGATTTTATAACCGTGCACGTACCCCTCACCCCACAGACCAAGGGCATGTTCAACAAGCAGACGATATCTTCGTGCAAGGACGGGGTTGTGATTATAAACAATTCGCGCGGCGAGCTTGCAGACACGGCCGACATTATAGCCGCGCTTGAAAGCGGCAAGATTGCGAGGTATATAACCGACTTCCCCACGGCCGACCTTATAGGCGTTGACGGCGCAATATGCGTGCCCCATCTGGGCGCGAGCACGCCCGAAGCCGAGGACAACTGCGCCGTGATGGCAGCGAGACAGCTGACCGATTACATTGAAAACGGCAACATAACAAATTCGGTAAACTACCCCGCCGTCAGCGCCGCGCGCGAAGGCAAAGCGCGCATATGCGTATGCCACATGAACGTGGCCAACATGATAGCGCAGTTTGCGGCCGCCGTTTCGGCAAAGGGCATAAACATAGCCAACATGGTGGATAAAGCCAAGGGCGAGTACGCCTACTGCTTACTCGATATCGACGGCGACGCCGACGAAGAGGTCGTCGGCAATATCCAAAAGATTGACGGCGTAATAAGGGTGCGCGTCGTGTGAGGCACCGCCCTGACTTTTAAAAATATAAACATACTCCTTAAAAAGGCAAATTATCCTGTCCGCGGGCGCGCCGAAAGGCGCGCCCGCGGTATTTTTTGCTACGACGCCGCAACACTCTGCGCCCGGTATTACAACATGGTTTCCGCCACCCCGCACCGATTCTCGCGCAAAACCGTGGCTTTTGCGCGAAAGAGGAGGAGCAACGCAGCAAAGTTGCAAATTGTGCAGGCACGATTTGCATATAGCGCAGTTTGCTCCGACGAGATTGCGGAATCCGACCGCGGGGTCACCCCGTTGGCCGCAAGACGAGCCCGTTATATCGCAACCGGCCCGGTTGCGGAGTACAGATGCAACGGTACGTTGTCTGAATATTAATCGACGGCGGGGGCATAATTATGGTGATACATAATTTTTACGGAGGTTTTTATATGTCCAAAAAAAGCAAGGTAAAAAAACTAACGGATGAGCAGTACAATGCATATATCACTTCGCTCAAATACGACGCGGCCTCTTACAACGCCGACGGGAGCAGAGTGGTACCCGACGAGCTTGACGTGCACGACGAAAAGCGCAGACAGGGCGACTGACCTGCGCGGCGGCGCATATGTTTTGCGGCACATGCCAAGGCGGCATAAGAATGTGCCGCGAAGCACTCAAGAGGCGGAGGCATACCTTTTAAAACACCTGCGCGGCGGCACATATGTGCCGCCGCTACATTAATTTTTACACATATGCATGCGCATATAAAGTGGCGGCGGCGCACATGCGCCGCCGCCACTTTATTTTTTATTCATATCATTGCCGGACGCATATGCGCGCAGGCGCAACTGCAAATTTTTGCATTATCCGACAAAATTTACAATAATATGCAGATGACCCCTCCCTTGCCCTCGTTGACAATGCGCGTTATGGCCTTGCGCATCTTTGCGCGGGTGTCGTCCTGCATGCTGTTGACCTTACCCGCCAGCCCCTCCTGCACCATTGTGCGGAGCGACTTGCCGAAAAGGTTTGTGTTCCACATAGCCTGCGGGTCGCTTTCGAACCCGTTCATAATCTCCCCCACCATTCCTTCGGACTGCGCGGCCGAGCCCATTATGGGACTGACTTCTCCGCAGACGTCGACTTTGACTATGTGATAGCTTGGTGCGGTGGCCTTTAATTTGACCCCGACATTGGAACCCTGACGCACGACGACGGGTTTTTCGAGGCTTAAATCGTCATCGGAAGGCCGCACCACCCCGTAGCCCGTGACCTTTGCGCATTCGAGCGCGTCCTTTACCTTGTCATAATTTTTGCGCGCCTGCGACGCCGTGACGACAAAGGACATGAGAGAGCTTTCGTCAGAAATATCCTCTCCGGCCGTCTCCGAAAGCATGGAAAAGAAGGCGCCGTCCTTAATTTTTGCGCGGACGACCGCCCTGCCCGAGGCGGGAAAAATTTCGAGGGAAACGTCGGGCTGCCAGTTGTCGCTATGTGCGAGCAGTTCGCTCAGCGCCGGGCAATCGGCCATGGTGTTTACCGAAGGCGCGGCGGCGCGCACGGCGGCGCAGAGCTCCGCGACGGCGGAATTTTCGGCGGGGAGAGCGCGCACCCACGACGGAATTATCACGTCTATCGCCGCGACGGGAAAGGCGAACAGAAGCGCGCGCATTACTCCGTCGAAGCCGGCGGACGACAGGGCGGAAACATCCGCCCGCACGGCGGGCGCACCGCATTCCGAAGAGAGCGCGGAATCGTCCGATGCGGTTACGATTACGAAAGGCAGGCCTTTTTTGCGCAAGCCGTCCGCCAAAGCGGCAGTCTGCCCGGGCGCACCCCCGTCGACCAGAACGGCGGCGTTGCAGTCTTCGGCGCCGTCGCAAAATGTAAGGCCCGACTGTTCCGCACCGACAAAATCGCTGAAAATAACGGCGCGCGCTTCCCCGTCGGCGCACACAACCCCGACGCGCGCCCTTCCGCCGCACCTTTCGGTTATATCATTATATATACTGTCGTTTAGCATAAGTTTCCTCCCTGTGAGCTGGTGTATAATAGCATATTTGCGCGGAGGGAAAATTATGACGGATTTTTGCGGCGGGCTTAATGCGCAAAAAAAGCTGCGCGGCCGCATTAAAATGCGGCCGCGCGGCATATATCGCAATAAATTATTATCTGCACTCGGTTGTGAAGGCGTAAAATTCGTCTACTTCTTCCTTCGTATCGAAATTTGCGACGAACATTCTGTCCCCCATCGCGCCCGAAAGCGCCTTTGCCACGCGCTGGGCGATTTTCATGTTAGAGGCGTAGCGGCCGTAAATTTCGTCGTCGCCGTGAACATAGGGCTTGCCGTCCCTGCGGCCGACGAATGCGCAGTAATACCTTCTGCCCGTGTCCTTGTACAATTTGTCGAACGCAATCATATCCGCCCAGATTTTGTAGACGTCGGTGGAATTGGCGTAATTCATCATCTCGGGCGAGATGCCGCCCGAAGGGCGCATGTTGACTTCAAGCGCGACGATTTCGCCCTTTTTGCCTATGGGCTGGTCGCGGTTGAGGCGGAAAAATTCAAAGTGGATAAAGCGCGATTTTACGCCGAAGGCCTTTAATGCCCTACGCCCCGCGTCGCGCACATCGTCGAAGGGGCGGTTGACTATGTAGAACATGGAGCTGTCGCCCGTGTTGACCACATCCATAAGGGAACCGAGGGTGACGTTGCCCGTTTCGAAGATGGGGTTGCCCTTGCTGTCGACGATGGCGTCGTAGGAATTGACGGTGGCGTCGATATATTCTTCCATTATGTAACTGATGGGCAGTTTTATAGCGAAAAACCTGTTTAAATCCTCGTCCGAGCACAGCCTGTGCGTGTCGCTTGCGCCCACGCCGTTATCGGGCTTGACTATTACGGGGTAGCCGACCTCGGCAATGAACTGTTTGCAGACTTCGGGCGAGGAGGCGAGGCAATAGCGCGCCGTTTTTATGCCCGCCGCACGGTAACAGGGCTTCATGGCGGATTTCAACTTGACCTTCTGCATATCGCAGTCGTGAAAACCCGTGGTAATGTTGAACTCCGTCCTCAAGTGTGCGTCGCGCTCGAGCCAGTATTCGTTGTTGCTTTCAAGCCAGTCTATCTTGCCGTAGCGGAAGGTGTAAAATGCGACGGCGCGAAAAACTTCGTCGTAATTTTCAAGACTGGAGACCTTGTAATATTCGGTGAGGCTGCTCTTTAATTCGGGCAGCAGATTGAAGTATTCGCAGTCGCCTATGCCTAAAACGTTGAAGCCGTTATCCTTTAAATGGCGGCAGAAGTGCCAGTAATTTTCGGGAAAGTTGGGCGAGATAAATATAAAATTTTTCATAAGTGTTCCTGTTGTTAAAGGGATTAGGAATTATGGATTAGGGGATAGGGATGGCGAGATAGTATCCGAAAGAAGCATCTTGCAGGCAGCGAAGCCGCACACACTTTCACCTCCCCTATACCCTATTCCCTGTGCCCTATCCCATTTTTAAATATGTTCCGAAAGGAAGGATGCGATATCTTCCATTACCTGAGGGGCGCAAAAATCGTTTAAAATTTCGTGGCGGCCGCCTTTATATATGGTCATCTGCACGTCGGACATGCCCGCCTTTACGTATTTATCGTAGAGGTTTACGACGCCTTTGGAGTAGCCCCCGACGGGGTCGTCTTCGCCCGAAACGAGGTATATGGGCAGATTTTTGGGAGTAGATTTTATCGCCGACGGGCAGCAGGCCTGATTTATTATTGAAAAGAGCGTATAAAATCCGCCGCAGGTAAAGGTAACGCCGCAGAGCTCGTCGGCCATATAGCTTTCGACGTCGCCTTTGTCGGCGCTGAGCCAGTCGTACGGCGTGCGGCCTTCGAACCTTTTATTGTACGGGCCGAAAGCCAGCCTGTCGATAAATTTTGAGCGGTGCTTCCAGCCGCAAAAGAGGGCGATTGCCGCTGCCGCGAGCTTGCCGAAGCCCGTTACGACCGACGGCTGAAAGCCGGTGCCCATGATTATTGCGCCCGAAAATTCGCCGCCGAAGTCGGCTATGTATTTTCTGCAGAAGAACGAACCCATGGAATGACCCATGACGAAGTAAGGCAGTCCGCCCGTCTCTTCGCGCACGGTGAGGGTTAAGCGGCGGATATCCGCAAGAACGGTCTTTGTGCCGTCGGCGCCGTCGAAATAGCCGAGCTCCTTTGCAGACAGCACCGATTTGCCGTGGCCGAGGTGGTCTTCGGCGCAGACGAGATAGCCGCGTCCGCTTAAGTATTCGGCTAACGGCGCGTACCTCAGGGCATATTCGGCCATGCCGTGGATAATCTGCACCACGCCGCGAACGCTGCCGCGGGGGCGCCATATGTATGCGTAAATTGTCGTTTTTTTATCCGCGGAGGGATATGTTATCTGACTGTACATTTTAATACCTCCACTTTTTCCGCCTCCGCCGCAGTTATTTTTTGCGGACGAGAGCGATTAATTCAAGCATATTATCGGGTGAAACTGTTTTCTCACCCTTCTCTATCGCAGCCGTCATATCGAGAACGGCTCGCGATACGGGCACGTCTTTGCCGGCTTTTTGCGCGCTGTCGGCAACCACGCCGAGGACAAACTGCATGTCGCACTTTCTGCCCGCTATAAGATCGTAATACATGCCCGAGACGAGGTTTTTGTGCTTTTTCATGGCTACGGGAATGAGCGCGAAGGACACCGCCTTCTTTACTGGGCCGTTATAGTTAAGTAGCTTGACGAGGTCGTGCCCCTGAATTTTTGCGGGCGTGACGCCGCAGGCGAGGGCGGTATCCATGCCCTCCTTTAAGAGCGCCTGTGCGACGGCGCGGCATTTTTTATCCTTTGCAATCTGCCCGAAGGTGAGCGAGGTTATTGCCGAAAGGGACGAGAAGGCCGAGTTGACAATGAGCTTTGACCAGCGCGCGCCCGCGAAATTGTCTTCGACCTCCACCCTGCCCGCGCACGAAAGGTAAGACTCTACCATTTCAACCTTGGGGTTGCGCCCGAAGGGCGAACCGAGGGAAAAGGTCATGGCGTCGGGCGAGGAAGTGGCCAGAACGTGTCCGGGCGACACAAATGTGGCTCCCCACGAGACGGCGCAACCGAGAGTATTGTCTTCGCCTATAATTTCTGCGACGGAGTATTCGGGCAGGCCGTTCTGCGTGGTGCAGATGACGCCGCCTTCGGCGAGGTAATCTTTCAGAAAAGTTACGGTCTGTGCGTTGCCGCGCTGTTTTGTCATTAAAAATATAACGTCGTATTTGCCCGTCATTTTATCGGGCGTGAGCGCGGTTACTTTTTGAACAATTTCTTTCCCGACGGCCGAAAAGGTGACGCGCGCGCCGTTTGCGTTGAGCTCGGCCACATGTTCGGAATTTCTGGTTATTAAATCTATCTGCCTGCCCGCGCGGGCGACGAGTGCGCCGAGGACGGTTCCCATAGCCCCCGCACCGTAAATACATGCGCGCATATCACCACTCCTGTCCGGTTATGTATCCGAAGGCCAGTTTTGCCATGGCCTTGTAAGCCTCCTCAGAGGGGTGGAGATGGTCGCCGCTGTCGTAACCTTCGGCAAAAGCCGCGGGGTCGGCCGGCGAACGGAGAGTTTTGTCGAAGTCGATACACCCCTTGATATTATCGAGCGAACGCGCCCAGGCGTTGAAGGATAAGCGCAGTTCTTCGCGGAAGGGCGCATACGTGCGCCAGCCCTTTATGGGAAGAAGCGTGCCTATGTAAATATCCAGCCCGCGCTTTTTTGCTATATCGAAATATTCCTCTATTCCCTTTTCGAGCTCGCCGACGGTGGGCAGATCGCTCATGGGCCTGAAGGGGTTGACGTCCGTGCCGACGGGGTGGATTATATCGTTTATGCCCTGCTGGATTATTACGGCATCCGCGCCGCTGACCGTAGAAATTTCGCGTTCGAAGCGGTGGCGGCCCGAAAGACCGTAACTTTCGTAAGTTATGCAGCTGTATTCGCGCAGCACGCGGGTGCCGCTGGCCGCGCGGCGGACGACGGCCGTGACGTTATAGGGGTCGTCCATGCAGTTTAAAGCGAGGTAATCCGCCCAGCTCTGCGCGGTTATGCTGTCGCCGTAGAGAATGACGGCGCGCTTGTCGTCGTCGGTGTATAAATCGAGCCCGCAGAAAAAGTAAAAGGTGTTTGTGGTGCGCGTGCGCTCCAGAGGGAGCACCTGCGAGAAAGTGCAGTCGCCCACCGAGAAAAAGCCCTTGGAGAGGGGGCCGAGCGCGACCACGCCCGTGCGCATGAGCGTGAATCCGCCGAGGTAAATGCTGACGGCGAGAACGCCGCGCGGCTTTATTCTGAAGACTATTTCGTCCGAAAGCACCTCTTCCCCCGCGGGAATGGTTACGCTTTCCTCGCCACCGAAGGTGACGAGGCGGGCGTTGTGGAGACTGATTTCCCTGTCGCCCATGGCCCGGGCGAGGGTAACGCGCGTGAGAGTTACCGGCTCGGTGCCGCAGAAGTTGGAAAAATGCAGGCGCACCCTTTCGCCGCCGAAGGCGCACGTTACGGGGTAACGGAGAGTTATATCCTTTGCATAGGTTTCAGGCTTATGCTCTGTTATAGAGGGCGCGCTGCCCCACACTGTTACCCATTTCATTGAATACAAAACTCCTTTAGCGCAAAAGATTGCGCATTGATTTATTTTTTGAATAAAATTTTGCGGACGCCCCTAAAAAAATGTCCGTTGCAGGCGTCGATAAAGCCCTGCACCTGAATGCTGTCGTACTTCATGAAGAGAAGTATGAACCTTATGGGCAGGTGCGTCATGGAATTTGATAAAAGTTCGTCCTTGGAACGGGAATACAGCCCCGCTATCCACGCGAACAGCCGCGCAACAAAACCTTTGCAATATTTGAGGTCGTAAATTTCCGTCATGAGCGTGGCTTCAAGCCCGCCCTTTTTATGCGATTTTTTGGGTTCGACGGGGGATATGTGCGAATTAAAGTATTGTTCGTAGCTGAGTTTTTTACCTTCCCCCTCAATAGCTTTGCCGCGGTTTACGGTGCCTTCGAAAAAGAAATCGCGGCTGTTTTCGCCGAGAAAGACGGTATAGTCGCCCCCTTCCACCCAGCCTTTGGACTTGTCCCAGAATCTGAAGGAATATTCGTCGAAGGGAATGAAAACGCGCACGCTCTGCCCAGCTTCGAGGAAGACCTTTTTGAAGCCCTTGAGCTCCGCGGGGGAATGTTCGAGGTCGGGGCGGGGAGCTTTTATGTACATCTGCACGACGGCCGCGCCGCCGCGGCTTCCCGTATTGGAGACGGTGACGTATGCGCCGCCGCTTCCCAACGCCGCGTCAGAATAGCAAAAAGTTGTGTAAGAAAGGCCGTAGCCGAAGGGATATTTTACGGGCACGCCCAAGGCGTTGTAATATTTGTAGCCGACGTATATGCCCTCGGCATAGTCCATTTTGTAGGGATATTTATTGTAGATTTCGTGGCAGGGCACGTCCTCTTCCCTTAAGGGGAATGTCTCCGCCAGCCGCCCCGAGGGATTTATTTCGCCCGAAAGGGCCTTGACTACAGCCCCTCCGCCGCTCTGTCCCGAAAGATAGGCGTGGATTAAAGCGTCGCAGTTTTCGTCCCAGCTCATGTCGACGACGCCGCCGCAAGAGAGCACGACGACAATTTTTTTGCCGAGCGGCCTCAAAGCGCTCAATAAATCGAGCTGGTTTCGGGGAAGTTCTATGTGCCGGCGGTCGCAGCTTTCAAGCTCCATACCCTCGGGCAGGCCGAGGCAGACGACAAGGACGTCGGCGTTCTTTGCAAGTTTTACCGCCTGACTGCGCAGTTTTTTGCTTTCGCCGCCCTTGCGCTCGAACCCCCTTGCAAAACCTGTAAGACTGAGCTCCGATTTCTGCATTTCGCCGAAAATGCTGTCCACAAAGGTGGGATTGACGAGGGACGAGCCCGCGCCCTGATAGCGCGGTCTGCGCGCGAAGTCGCCTATGAGCGCCACGCGCTCGCCCTTTTTGAGCGGCAGAACGCCGCCTTCATTTTTTAAAAGGACGAGGCTGTTTTCGGCACAGCGGCGGGCAAAGCGGGAATGGGCTATCCAGTCTACATCTTCGGACTTTACTTTTTGCGCCGCGTGCGAAAATGCCAGCTGGCGGGCGACGGCGTCGTCGACGAGCTTTTCGTCGAGCCCGCCTCCCTTTACGGCGGCGATTACCTCATCCTTGGAAAATTTGCAGCGCGGCATTTCAAGGTCGACGCCCGCTTTTACGGAGGAAACTTTATCAAAAGTTCCGCCCCAGTCGGACACGACGAGGCCGTCAAAGCCCCATTCGCCGCGCAGGATATCGGAGACGAGGTGTTTGTTTGAATTGCAGTAAACGCCGTTTACTTTGTTGTAAGCCGTCATTACGGCGGCGGGTTTGCCCTCTTTTACGGCTATTTCGAAGCCCGTTAAATATGTTTCGCGCAAAGCAGCTTCGTCCACGCGGCAGTCGTAGACCATGCGGGCGCGCTCGCGCGAGTTGACGGCAAAGTGCTTTATGCACGACGCCGTGCCGTTTGCCTGAATGCCCCGCACATATGCCGCGGCGAACTTGCCCGAAAGGTAAGGGTCTTCCGAAAAATATTCAAAATTTCTTCCGCATTTCGGGCTGCGCTTTATGTTGAGCCCCGGCCCCAGAACCATGGCGACGCCCATATACGCCGCCTCCGCGCCGAGATATTTGCCTATCTCCTCCCCGAGCTCGGTATCCCAACTGCATGCCATGGCGGCCGATGTGGGAAAGCAGGTTGAAGGGCATGACGTGCCCATGCCGAGGTGGTTGGGCATTTTGTCCTGAACCCTCAGCCCGTGGGGACCGTCCGAAAGGGTGACGGCGTCCATGCCTATTTCGGCGCATTCCGCCGATTGCCAGAATGCCGAACCGGTTAAAAGGTCGGCCTTTTTTTCTATAGGTAAATTGCCAATTTTTTGTCTGTCGTCCATGATATCGCCAAATTTCTTATATGCGACATTATACCACTATTTTATGTCGATTGCAACATATTGCATAAAAATAAAAAATTATAGTGCAGTTTTGAGCCGCATTTTAGGGCAGAGAAACTTGCAAAACACAAATGTGGCCCGGACGGTTATGCCGCCCGTCCGGGCCGATTCGGAGAAACCCCTGCTTAAGGGGGTGTGTAGTCAGGCCGAATGCACGGCCGAGGCGACCGAAGTTAAAAATTCTTTTAAATGCTCGTCGGCCTTATTGCCGTACCTTTCAATTATCTTTACTATGGCCGAACCCATTATCGCGCCGTCGCTTATCTGCGCCATGGTCTTTGCCTGTTCGGGCGAGGATATGCCGAACCCCACACACACGGGAGTGTCCGTCACTGCCCTGATTTTGCGGTAAACAGATAATATATCCGTATCAAATTTTTCGCGCATGCCCGTGACGCCCATGGACGAAACGAGGTATATAAACCCTTGGCTTTTTGCGCACACCTTTTTTATGCGCTCTTCCGAAGTGGGCGCAACCATGTCTATGACGGTGACGCCGTAGCCGAGTGCGACCGACTTTACCTCGCTGCTCTCCTCAAAGGGGATGTCGGGAATGATGACGCCCGACACGCCCGCCTGACGGCAGCGCGCGAAGAAGCGTGCGTAACCGTAAAAGTAAACGGGGTTGGCGTAGGTCATGAACAGGAAGGGCACTTTTTTATCTATCGATTCGACCATGGCGAAGATATCGCCGAGGTTGACGCCGCCGGCGAGAGAGCGCGCGTCGGCATTCTGAATGACGGGCCCTTCGGCTATGGGGTCGGAGAAGGGTATTCCCACTTCTATAATGTCCACGCCGCTGTCCTGCATAATTTCAAGGTATCTTTTTGTGTCGGAAAGGGTAGGGTCGCCCGCGGTGATAAAACCGACGAAGGCCTTTTTGCCGCCTGCGAACGCCTGTGATATTTCAGTCATAAATTTGTTCCCCCTTGTATCTGGCTATGGCGGCGACGTCCTTGTCGCCCCTGCCCGAAAGGCAGACTATAATATTTTCATCTGCGCCGTACTCCTTTGCGACCTTAAGGGCATAGGACACGGCGTGCGCGCTTTCGATTGCGGGAATTATTCCCTCTGTGCGCGACAAAAGCCCGAACGCTTCCACCGCCTCGTCGTCGGTGACGGGCACGTATTCGGCGCGGCCGATATCGTGAAGGTAAGCGTGCTCGGGACCTATTCCCGGATAGTCGAGCCCCGCTGATATGGAATATACGGGCGCAATCTGGCCGTGCGAATCCTGACAGAACAGCGAAAACATGCCGTGAAATATGCCGGGTTTGCCCGTGGCCACGGTTGCGGCCGTCTGCAAAGTGTCGATGCCGCGGCCCGCGGCTTCGCAGCCGATTAAACGCACGCCCTTATCGCCTATGAAGTGATAAAAGGCGCCTATGGCGTTGCTGCCGCCGCCCACGCAGGCGACTACCGCCGCGGGAAGTTTGCCTTCTTTGCTTAAAATCTGTTCGCGGGCTTCTTCCGAAATGACGGCCTGAAAATCCCTGACTATGGTGGGGAAGGGGTGCGGGCCCATTACCGAACCGAGGCAATAATGCGTGTCGGCTATGCGGTTGGTCCATTCGCGCATGCACTCGTTTACGGCGTCCTTTAAAGTGCGCGTGCCCGAAGTTACGGCGTGCACCTTTGCGCCCAGCAGTTTCATGCGGTAGACGTTGAGCGCCTGACGCTTCGTGTCCTCCTCGCCCATATAAATTTCGCACTCCATGCCTAAAAGGGCGGCCGCCGTAGCGGTTGCAACGCCGTGCTGTCCAGCGCCCGTTTCGGCAATCAGGCGGTTTTTGCCCATCTTTTTGGCCAGAAGCGCCTGACCGAGGGCGTTGTTTATTTTATGCGCACCCGTGTGATTTAAATCTTCGCGCTTCAAATAAATTTTGCAGCCGCCGACGAAGCGGGTTAAATTGCGCGCAAAGTACAGCCGCGACGGCCTGCCCGCGTATTCGTCCAGAAGATATTTGAGCTCTGCATTGAACTGTTCGTCGGCAGAGTATTTTTTGTAAGCCTGCTCAAGCTCTTCAAGCGCGCTCATCAGCGTTTCGGGCACATATTGCCCGCCGAACGCGCCGAACCTTCCCTTTTTGCTCTCTTTGTCCATATGTCTGCACTCCCTTACGTTTGCAACGTAGCGATAAATTTTTTCGGCGTCCTTTTTGCCGTCAGTCTCCAGCCCGCCGGAGCTGTCCACGCCCCACGGCCCGACCGCGGCTATGGCCTCCCGTACGTTTCCGTCGGTAATTCCGCCCGCCAAAATAAAAGATTTATCAAATTTATATCTGCGCCACTCTATCCTTTTTCCTGTTCCGCCGCGCGCGTTTTTGTCAGTTGCGTCGAGCAGGACTATATCGCACTCTTCGGGATAAGGCAACACCCTTCCCCCCTCAACCCCTACGGCCTTGATTACCGTTACGGGGCAGAGATTTTTCAATCTCTTTATATACTCCCCGTCCTCGTCGCCGTGCAGCTGCACGACGTTTATGACGCCCTCTTTCACCAGGCGCGCGATGCGGCGCGCATCGTCATTGACGAACACGCCCACGCGCTTTATCCGGGGGTCGAGGACTTTAGCACACTCGCGGACGAAATCTTCCGTCACGCTCCTTTTAAACCCCGCCGTCATGATAAATCCCGCATAGTCGGGGAGAGCCGTGTTTATTGCGGGGAGTGCCGAGCATTCGGTTATGCCGCAGATTTTGATTTTACACATTTGCAAGTTCCCTTAAGGCCGCCGCCCTGTCCGTCGATTTCATGAGGTATTCGCCCACTAAAATTGCGTCGGCGCCCGCCGCTCTCCGGGCGCGCGCGTCGGACAGGGACATCACGCCCGATTCGCTGACGAACACATTATTTTTATCGACGAGCGCGCGGTAGCGCGCGGCCTTGTTTATATCTACCGAAAAATCGGCCAGATTGCGGTTATTTACGCCTATTATTCTGCCGCCGAGGCCTTGCGCGTCTTCAATCTGCTCCTCGCTGCGGCATTCGAACAGCGCGTCCATGCCTAAGCTTAAGGCAATTTCGTAAAGCCGCTTTGCTTTGTCGCGGCCGAGCGCCGTCATGATGAGCAATATGCAGTCGGCCTTCAAAAGGGCGCTGGAGTAAACCTGATACTCGGTTAAAATAAAATCCTTGCGGAGCATGGGCAAGTCTGCCCTTTGCCTGATATCGGCAAAAATTTTGTCCGAACCGAGAAAGTAATGCGGTTCCGTCAGGCAGGAGATTGCCGCCGCGCCGCCCTTTTTATAATCGTCGGCTATGGAAAGATAATCGAACTCTTCATCTATCACGCCCTTGGAAGGGCTGGCCTTTTTGACTTCGGCGATGACGCGGAGGTTGCGCCCTTTAAGCGCCTTTAAAAAGCCGTATGTGCCGACCTTTGCATTGAGCGCCTGCCTTTTAACCTCGCTTAAGGGGACAAGTTTACTCTCCTCCTCCACCCTTTTGAGGGTGCGTTCGCAAATTTCCTGCAATATATTTTTCATGCGTTGGTGGCCTCGACAAAGGTATTGAAAACGGCGTTTGCGGCTCCGCTGTCTATAAGCGACTGCGCCATGAGCGCGCCGGCGCGGGGAGATTTGACTTTGCCCGCGAGGTAAAAACACATTGCCGAATTTGCGATTACGGCGTCGCGGCAGGCGCCGCGCGCGCCGCCGAGGACCTCGAGCATGATGCGCGCGTTATCGGCAGGTTCGCCTCCGACTATGTCGCTTTTATTTACCCTTTTAAGGCCGAAGTCTTCGGGTGTGACGTAGTATTCACGCTCGACGCCGTCTATAATTTCGCAGCAGTAAGTTTTATCCGAAAGCGACACTTCGTCCAGCCCGTCGCAGCCGTAGACGGCTATCACCCTGTTTGTTCCGAGGCGGCTTAAAACGCGGGCCAGAGGCACGACCATATCTTTGGAATACACGCCCAGAAGCTGCATTTTTGCAGACGCGGGGTTGGCGAGGGGTCCGAGGATATTGAACATGGTGCGCACGCCCAAAGCTCTCCGCACGGGCGCGGCATACTTCATGGCGGGGTGATATACCTGCGCGTGCAGGAACATGAAGTTGCATTTATCCATAATCGCGCCGCCCTTCGAGGGGTCTACTTTGAGGTTTGCGCCGAGCGCGGCGAGAACGTCCGCCGCGCCGCACTTGGAGGACACGCCGGAGTTGCCGTGCTTGGCAACTTTTACTCCGCCCGCCGCAACCACGAAGGACGAACAGGTGGAAATGTTGAACGAACACGACCTGTCGCCGCCCGTTCCGACTATATCCATGCTCTCGTCCGTAACCGTGCCGGGCAGGGCGACTTCGCGCATGACTTTGGCCGAAGCCGCAATTTCTTCCACAGTTTCGCCCTTTAAACGCAGTGCGGTGAGGTAACCCGCCACCTGAGCTTTATCGGCCGCGCCGGTCATAATCTCGCGCATGCTTTCGGCCGCTTCGTTATAGCTCAATGATGTTCCGTCGTCTATCATTTTTTTAATGGCTTGCTGTATCATAATTTATGCCTCTTCAATATCCAGAAAATTTTTTATAATGTCCTTGCCTCGTTCGGTGAGGATGGATTCGGGGTGGAATTGCACCCCGTATATGCTGCAACTAACGTGTTTTACGCCCATTATTTCGCCGTCGGAGGCGACCGCCGTGACCTTTAAACATTCGGGCAGGTTGTCTGCCGCAAGCGAATGGTAGCGCGCAACCTTCATGTGTTCGGGCAGCCCCTTGAAAAGGGGACATGCCGTATCGATGCGCACGGTGTCTGCCTTGCCGTGCATGAGCGTCTTTGCGTAAGTCACCCGCCCCCCGAAGGCCCGGCATATAGCCTGATGGCCGAGGCATACGCCCAGCACTTTAACCCTGCCGGCAAAATACGCGGGAACCTTTTGGGTTATGCCCGCGTCCTCGGGCCGGCCGGGCCCGGGAGATAAAACTATATGCGTGGGCGAGAATTTATTTTCAATCTCTTCGCACGTATATTCGTCGTTCTTTACGACGCGCACTTCGTCGGCAAACTCGCCTATGTACTGGTAGAGATTGTATGAAAATGAGTCGTAGTTGTCGACAATGAGTACCTTGTTCATGTTTAAAATTCAGTCCGATATTTTTGTGCTCTTTATTATGGCCTCGCGCATGGCGGCCGATTTGTTGACCGTCTCCATAAACTCGCTTTGGGGCACGCTGTCGGCGACTATGCCGCCGCCCGCGCGGACGGTTACGATATCGCCGAGGCGCGTTGCCGTGCGTATGGCAATGCAGAAATCGCCGTCGCCGTCGAATGAGATATATCCCACCGCGCCGCCGTATACGCCGCGGACGTTGCCTCCCTCGAGTTCGGATATAATTTCCATAGCCCTGCGCTTGGGCGCGCCCGATAGGGTGCCCGCGGGGAGGGTTGCGCTGAGCGCGTCGAGGACGTCCTTTCCTTCGTTTAACTCGCCCGTCACGGCCGAGGTTATGTGCATGACGTGCGAAAAGCGGTAAATTTTTTTGTAATCCTCCACCCTTACGGTGCCGAACTTACAAATTTTTCCGAGGTCGTTGCGGCCGAGGTCGACGAGCATGTTGTGTTCCGCAATTTCCTTTTCGTCGGCTAACAGATCGGCCTCGAGCGCCCTGTCCTCCTCGTCCGTTCTGCCGCGCGGCCTGCTGCCGGCTATGGGGAAAGTGCACACCCTGCCGCCCGAAAGTTTAACTAAAGTTTCTGGCGAGGCGCCCGCGATTTCGCTGTCGCCCATGGATATATAAATCATATAGGGCGAGGGGTTTGTGGTGCGCAGAACGCGGTAGGCGTTGAGAAGGCTGCCCTCGAATTGCGCCGTCCATATGTTGGAGGGAACGCACTGGAATATGTCGCCTTCGCGGACGTAGTGTTTGGCTTTTTCCACCTTATCCTCATACTCTTCGCGGCTGAAAGTCATTTCAAAGGGCGAAAGCATGCGGGCCGGACTGCCGCCGCGGCCTCCTACGGAAGATATAATCCCCCTCATCTCCGCGAGTGTTCCGAGCGCAGTTTCGTATACACCTTCGTTTATATTATCCAATGAAAGATTGACTATTAAAAAAATCTGCTGGCTGAAATTGTCGTAGGCGATTACCTTATCGAAGAGCATCAGCCGACAGTCGCCGAAGGAGCCCGCAGGCAGGAAATGCGCTTTTTCGTAATACTTGTAATATTCGTACGAAAAGTACCCCACGAGTCCGCCCGTGAAAGGCGGCAGGCCCTCCTCCGCCGGCGGATGGCATTTGCCGAGCACTCCGCGGATATCGGCGTTGGGGTCGTCAGTCAACTTTTTTATCACCTCGCCGCCGCGGGTCAATGTTAATGCGCCGTCGCTTATGAAAATTTCGGCGACGGGGTCGAAGCCGATGAACGAATAGCGCGCGACCTTTTCGCCGCCCTCTATGGATTCGAATAAAAAGCACCTTGAAAACCTTTCCTTTATGACGTTGAGGCACTGAATGGGCGTTGCAAGGTCGGCAAAGACCTTTGTATAGAGCGGCGCGCGGCCGTAGCCCGATGAATGAAGTTGTTTAAGTTGTTCAAGCGTGTAATTGACTTTCATGATTTTTTATATATTTTACCCCGCGACCAAAGGGCGGAAAATTTTAATGTGTTATTCCGTGCGCCTGCGCACATACTTGGGTGGCGGGCGGGTCCTTTGTCATCTTGAGCGAAACGAACGAAGCGAGTGAAGCCGAAAAATCTTGCCGTGTTTTACGGCCGGCAGGATACATTCGACTGCGCTCCGTTCACTAAGTTCACGTCGCTCCGCTCAGTATGACACGTTAATTTAAAAATTCAGACGCAAGCCTGACAAAGTATTGCGAAGTATATATCGGGTTAAAAAAAACGCCCTTGGCTAAAATAAGCCAAGGGCGTATAAAACTTAACGCGGTGCCACCTTGATTCAGTCTGAAAACCAGACCCTCTTTTTAAGGAACTGTCATTCCCTGCCACTCTTACGCGAGGCATTTACGTCGGCAATTTATGCCGCCCTCCGCAGTCCATATTACTCGGAAATCCCCGTGCGCCTTTCACCGCCGCGCACTCGCTGAAGGGAACTTTGCCCGCCTTTTTTCTGCATCACGGGTTTTACTTTATTGAAGTAAAGTGATAAACTAATTATATTTTAACATCATTATATGCATTTGTCAATAGTCTTGTGCAAATTTTTTTTGTGAAATTTTGGTATTTTAAGCCTTAATATATTTTTTTAAATTATTTTTGCCCAACCCCTTGACTTTATCAATAAATAATGTTATGATATATACAGTAAATAAGATTTAATCTTATTAAATTCAGGAGAAAAATCATGGCTGAAAAGAAAAACATTTATGCAGGCACAAAGACAGAAAAAAATCTTTGGGAAGCTTTTGCGGGCGAAAGCCAGGCAAGAAATAAGTACACCTACTTTGCATCTGTCGCAAAGAAGGCAGGTTATGAACAGATAGCCGAATTATTTTTGAAGACGGCCGACAATGAAAAGGAGCACGCAAAGCTCTGGTTCAAGCACCTCGGCGGCATAGGAACGGTTGAAGAAAACCTGTTGGCCGCAGCTGAAGGCGAAAATTACGAATGGACGGACATGTACGACAGAATGGCAAAAGAAGCCGAAGAAGAAGGCTTCACCGCGCTCGCCGCGCAGTTCCGCGGGGTTGCCGCAATCGAAAAGACGCACGAAGAGCGCTACCGCGCACTTTTGAAGAACGTTGAAACCAAGAGCGTCTTCGAAAAAGCCGGCGTTCAGGTATGGGAATGCCGCAACTGCGGACATATCGTAGTGGGCACCTCCGCCCCCGCAGTCTGCCCCGTATGCGCTCATCCTCAGGCATACTTTGAGGTAAGAAAGGAAAATTATTAAGATTTTTAACGAAAGTCCCGCCTTGAGGCGGCTTGCGGCTTTCCGTTAATCTTTCACGTTGTCAATTCGGGCGGAAATCGAAAAATTCCGGAGCGACAGCGGCGAACGATAAAAAGAAACCACTCCCCCTACTTGGCAATATTTTTGATTATACTACCGGCGAGGAAAATTGCCGTAATATAATACAGCAAACGACTTTGTTACCAAAGCCGGATGAATTGTCAAACTAAGTGCAACACA